>NZ_JAAOMP010000130.1 GCF_018853815.1 Acidithiobacillus sulfurivorans
GTGGCCTGATTCTGCATCTGGTGCGGGGCTGATGTTTTTCCCGGAAGGTCGGGTACGGGTGCATCTCTGCGGCCAGCCGGTGGATATGCGTAAGTCCTATGACGGGCTGTATGCGCTGACCTGCAGTGTCTTGCGCCAGAATCCCCTGTCTGGACATCTCTTTGTGTTCATCAACCGGCGGGCCACCCAGATGAAGGTGTTATATTGGGATCGCACCGGATTCTGCCTCTGGGCCAAGCGTCTGGAGCGCGGTCGCTTTCTCCCGGACTGGCAGAAAGTGGTGACCCGGGAGATGGATTGGACGGATCTCAAGCTGATGCTCGAAGGGATTGTGCCGGGCGCGCAGCGCAAGCGTTATCAAGCGCCGGAAACAGCGGAATAACGCGCTTTTTTATGACTTTTTCAGGCCTTTTTTATGGACAGGATCAGTGATTATTGCCATGATTCTACACATGAAAAACGTAACGGCAGCGGCCCTGTTTCCGACCCCCTTAAGCCTTGAAGAGGCCGCTACCCTGTCCCCGCAAATCGTCCTCCTGGCCGTGCAGGGATGGCTGCATACCGAACAAAAACTCGCGGCTTTCCAGGAACAGATCGATGCGCTCAAACATCAGCTCGACTGGTTCAAGCGCCAGACCTTCGGCCAGAAGAGCGAAAAGCGGATTCCCGAAGCCCCGACCCAGCAGCTGACCCTCGCCGAGGCGCTGGGCATAGCCACCCCGGTGCCCCCGGCAGAAGTACCCACCCGCCGCATTCCGGCCCATACCCGCAAAAGCACCCGCAGCCAAGCCGAAGAGCGGGCCGAAGCGGTCCCCTTCTTCGATGCCGATCAAGTCCCGGTTACCACCATTGAAGTTCCCAACCCCGAAATCGCGGGCCTGACGCCGGAGCAATACACCGTCATCGGGACCAAGGAAACCTACCGTCTGGCCCAGCAGCCCGGCAGTTATGTGGTGATCAAATATGTCCGCCCGGTGATCAAGCGTCTCGACACCCAGGTCATCCATTGCCCCGCTGCCCCCGTAGGGGTCCTTGAGGGCAGTCGCGCCGACGTCAGCTTCGTCGCCGGGATGATCGTCGACAAGTTCCTCTACCATCTGCCGCTCTACCGGATTCATCAGCGCTTGCAGGATGGCGGCTTTACTCTGAGCCGGCCGTGGCTGACCCAATTGATGCAACAGATTGTGGGGCTTCTGGAACCCATCCATGACGCCCAGTTTGCCTCCATCCGCGCCTCCCGGGTGAAGGCCATGGATGAAACCCCCATCAAGGCGGGCCTGAAAGGACCGGGCAAAATGAAACAAGGGTATTTCTGGCCGGTGTATGGCGAACAGGATGAAATCTGCTTCCCCTACTGCGAAAGCCGCCGGGCAGAGCATGTGGATCAGCTCTTGGGTCTGACCGCCCCTCCCGGGTCGATACTGATTACGGATGGTTATGCGGCCTACAGCCGTTATGCCCAAAAAACGGAAGGACTCACCCATGCCCAGTGCTGGGCGCATACCCGTCGGGAATTCTACGAAAGCCAGGACGCCGATCCGCAGCGGGCCGCCGTCGCGCTGGAAATGATTGGCCAGATGTATGCGGTGGAAGCCGAAATTCGGGATCTGGGGCTGAAAGGCGTGCAAAAGCACGAGGTCCGGCTGACGAAAACCCAGCCTTTGGTCGAAGCGTTCTTCACCTGGGTGGCGGATACCGCCGCCGATACCGGACTGCTGCCCAGCAACCCTCTGAGCAAAGCCCTCGCCTATGCCCACAAACGCCGGGCGGGACTGGAAGTCTTCCTCAGTGATCCGGATGTGCCCATGGACACCAACCATCTGGAACGCGGATTACGGGTAATCCCCATGGGGAGAAGGAACTGGCTGTTCTGCTGGACGGAACTGGGGGCTAAACAGGTGGGCATCGTGCAAAGCCTGCTGACCACCTGCCGCCTTCACGACATCAATCCCTACGAGTATCTGGTCGATGTCCTGCAGCGGGTCGCCCAGCATCCCAGTTCCCGCGTCGCCGAACTGACGCCCAGGCTCTGGAAACAGCACTTCGCCGCCAACCCCCTGCGCTCGGATCTATATAATATTCTGAAGTAGCCCGCAAGATACGCCGCTCAGTTACCGGTTACTTCCGAATCGCATCCAGCAGCAGGTTAATATCGGTCGGATAATGCACCCGCGTTTCTACGACGAAAGAATCACACCGCACGCTGAGCCCTTCTTCGGGCTTTTTTTTGAGTAGAACATGCCCCGCCTGCACCACTTCCTGATTGATCCGATCCAATATTTCCGGGGTAAATAATTTCAGGTTATCTTTGATGGTTTGCAGAGGGTACCGTTGATCGGTATTTTCTTCCCATCCCCCATGTCCCAGCATTTCCCGGATGACGCGATGATGATTGGCTAAATCGTGGATGCGATCGTAATCTGCGTTGAGACCCAGCCGCAACACCCCCAGCACCAATATTCTCCAGAGTGCCATCCAGGACGGCCTTTTTCGGCGCTGACCCGGGTTTTGCCATCGACTTGTACGGGGCGCATATCCTCCAGGATGGTAAATACCTATTCCCGGAGTTCCGGTTGCATATAAATGTGTTGAAGGCCGCGCAAGAGGCGCGGAATATCATCCCGCGACTTGAGATCAAGCTGGATAGCAGAAATATCGGTTTCTCCAAAAACCATTTGCGCGTTAATCACTTTTCTCATAACGAAGATTTTCCGTAAGTTTGGATATTGCGTTAAAAAACACCCATGGTTTCAATGGGTAATCGCCTCAGAAGCCAAAAAAAGGCATAAAACAGAGAATCGTCGCATCACAGAATCGTCCTCTTCATAAGGCCAGAAACATTATAACACACTGTTTATGAAAGGCAATCATATTTTCGGTCAGGCACTAATTAAATCACGTGCAATACCCTCTCTCGTGCTTATATTAATTTTTTCATTTCCATCAATCCAATTAAGCAACTCTTTTAATCCGCCTATTCTACCTGCCCTACCAATAATTCGAGGATGAAGACCAACAGTTACTATCTTATATGAATTTAAATCTGTAAGTGACTCCTCATACAGAATCCATTCAATAGCAGACTTTATATATAAGAAAAAGTCATTCCCTTGTAAAAAATTTCCCCGCCCTAAGAACTGCATATCATTTGTATCAAATGAATACGGAATAATAGCATAAGGTGTTGAAAAATCATTACATAGATAAGCAGAATCACGTGAATAATCATCGCTATCATATACAAAACCAGCATCGTATAGTAATTGCCGAGTTTGAGGAGACCTAGAACTCCTCGTGTGCCATCCGACAGGAAATTTTCCGGTAAGTTCATATATAATTTGTTTGGTATTATTTATGTCAACTGTCTCTTCATCTAAACTCATAAAAACATGATTCTGCCATCTCCAGCCGTGCGCGGAAATTTCATGAGAATGAGCATATATTTTTTTTATTATTTCTGGATGTTTATAAGCCGATAATCCGCAACAGCTAAAGGTTGCTTTTGTTCTGTGCCGGTTAAATAAATCAAGTATTCTGTCTATCCCTTCATATAAAGAATATTCAAAGTGGGAACTCAAACAGTAATCCCTACCGTCGATATTATCGTGCCCATCGTAAATGGCGTTATTAACAATATCACCATTTAAAAAGCTTATTTCGGATCCTTCTTCGAAGTTAACCACAAAAGAGAGATACATAATATTAGACACTCCTATCGACAATTGTAATCACGAATAACTAATTTCTGCGAAATAGACTGAATTTTACAGTTATTTGGAACTTCATTTTCAATCACAAAAAACTGTGAATTGTCATTAATTGAAATTAATGAGTGGTGCCATACGTCTCTGTTAATAACAATACCAACGTTTTTCGGAATAAAAAAGGCTTCAACTGAATCCGGATCAATATCTACAGAGATGGGTGCCACTACAGATATGAAAGCAGTACCACAAAAAGGGAAAAAAAACTGTATTCCATGAGGATGGCGCTCTAAGTGGCTAATTAAAAGAGGAAATGATCGATTTTTAGAAGCATAAATTTTAGGTTGATAATTGGCCGTTTCTGCAGATGGAGAATAATTAATATTTAAATCAAATTTAAAACATGTACCATCATTGATTAATTGAGGAATCAAGTAATTTTTATCTATCAGCCAACCATATTTCTGAAATTTAGTTGTTGACACATCTTGAACCTCAAGCATTTTACCATTCATTAAATTTTCCCCAAACTTTAAACCGACTTAATCCACCATCAGGATAAATATTCAGCCTGATATGGGTATATGATGACTTGTCATTATATGAAATTTTCAATTGGTTATTTGCCGCTAGCATTATCTTTGGAACAAGGGTATCCCAAAACATACTTTCATAGATTAATAATTTTTTATATTCTTGTGGCAATTTATATTTAGTATATGTTAAACCTTGAATGCTACAATGCGAAGGATAGTTTCCTTTAAAGAAACTAGTATCTAATTCAAAAGCATTAATTTCACCTGGGTTAAATAAGCTAAATATGCACCAATCATTACCAGGTGTTCGTCTCCTCCTGGTTTCCCACCCATCCCCCATATTAATAGCAGGAGTACTTTTCAATAAATTAATAGGTGACCCATAATGATTATCGGAGCAAGCAATAACTTTAGCACCATTACTAATACAGAGCAAGTTCTCATTAGTTTTATCATTTTCTTTAGATGTATAATTTAATTTTCTCTGTATATCACCAAAAACTTTAATTCTTGCTATTCCTCCGTCTGGATATATATTAAGCTTAATATGCGTTGAAATTAAATTAGTTGAAAGACTAAATTCGTTAATTGAATTACAATCAACGCGCTCATAACCAAGCACATTTACCCAATCAGATCTTGTATCAACCACTAAATTTTTATCAATATACAATGAATCAACCGATATTGCCATTGGTGAATTACCTATAAAATAGGTTGTCTCAATGCAGATTTTTTTTACTAAACATGGATATGCAAGTTTGATAATACAGCAATCAAATCCAGTGGATCGTCTTCTTTTCGTTTCCCATCCATCCATCCATTTTCCATTTTCATCATAGTAATCTGGCAAAAACTTAGGTTCAGTTGGAAGAAGTATTCTGTACGCTGGAGCAAAAAATTCATCGGTACAAAAAATAACTTCTGCTCCTAGTGAACTATCTGCAGCATTTATCGAAAAATTTTCACAATAGATATTTTTTTCTAACTGGCTCATAAAAAACCTCTTGATTAGCACAAAGATTACGATGTGCGAAGCCTGTCCCCAGGCCTTATTCCAGTGTTAATGGCAGCGCAAAGCAAACTCAGGATTAACGTGACCAGATTAAAACAACCGTTGAAGAGATAAGTCATAGTGAAGAGATAACGTTGTTGCGCATATTTCCGAAACTTAAAGGCATGGTAAGCACAGGCTCTTTTAAGAGGGTTCCGGTAATCAACGAAGTCTGATGTCGACAATGGTTGCGTTGAAATGTCTTGCGCGAACTGCATTTCAGAACAGAATACTGGGTCTCGTAACACTGGGGGCAATGAAATTCGTCTAGCCAAAGCGCCGATTCCGAGGCCGTTGCGCACTGCTCCTCAGTGCCAGAACGCTGCATAAAATCGGGGAGGGACAAGACTTTCTGAAACTGCACGCGGTTCATCGCCATGAGACACCTCACTGTCATAAGAATCAATAGATTAAATCAAAATGGATTACTGTTTAAAATACAAATCAAACATCGTGCTGGTCAGATAAATTGAAACTGATTAACCATGATTATTGATCCAGTGAGTTGCTATATCCCGACGACGGGTAATCCATACCCTGTCAAAATTCATTATATAATCCAGAAATCGCTGAATAGCAACGAATCTGCCTGGTCTAGCAATAATTCGAGAATGTAGTCCTATTGACATCATTTTTGGAGTTTCGTTTTTTTCACCTAAGCAATATAGATAGTCAAAAGAATCTTTTAAGTATTCAAAAAATTCATTTGATGTTCTAAATCCGTTAACCGTGTGAAATCTCATGTCATTACAGTCTAGACTATATGGAATGATAAGATGTTTATTAAAATTAGATTTACCATCTTCGGAAATATACCAAAAAGGTAACTCATCACCATAATAATCAGAGTCATACATAATACATTTCTCTTTAATTAAAATAGATCTTGTATTCGGACTATCTCTACCTGTATACCATCCTATAAGACTTTCATTGGTAATTTCACTAATTAGATCAATAGTTTTTTTTATATGAATCCTTTCAATCTCCGGACTAACATCTTGATAACTAATCCAGCGCCATCCATGTCCAGCAATTTCTTGCCTAACCGAAAAAAGTTCTTCCACCATAGCTCTATTTATCTGCAATGCTAGACCGCTTGCAAATATAGTTAACGGCAAATCTCTTTTGGAAAATTCCTCAATAACTCTTCGATAACCTATACGTGAACCATATTCAAATAATGACTCAACACTTTTATGGCGAGCATTGTATTGCTTTGCGTTAATTACATCACACAGGAATGATTCTGATGATTGATCTCCATTGATAACGCAATTTTCCGCACCTTCTTCTAAATTTAGTACAAATTGTAATGCTAATATAGAATTATTAGGCCAGTTTGGGTTAAGCAAATTTGCCCCATACCCTACAAAATCTCTATCATTTTTAATCATAATGTTGTACCCATATTCTTAAATTTACCAAGATATTTTTTTTCTGGAGGAAATGCATAATCTCCATGCTTGCTGGTTGTTATATTGCTATTTATTAACGCTTCAGATAAATATATTGCTGATATAACACCATCTATAATTGGAATTCCATATTTGGCTGTTAGATCCGTTGATAATCCAGCCATACCAGCACAACCGAGAATTATCGCACCTATATTATCATCATCAATAGCTTTTACACATTCTTCTTCCAAAATTCCTCTGGAGATATCAAA
Source organism: Acidithiobacillus sulfurivorans (assembly GCF_018853815.1). Taxonomy (GTDB): domain Bacteria; phylum Pseudomonadota; class Gammaproteobacteria; order Acidithiobacillales; family Acidithiobacillaceae; genus Acidithiobacillus; species Acidithiobacillus sulfurivorans. The sequence goes on from NZ_JAAOMP010000130.1 coordinate 6,967, forward strand.
TTCGTCTACTAATGATAAAACAGGGCAATTAATAGCCCTAACTTTACTGCACTTTCTGTCATATCCGTATTTATATAGCAAGTTTTCTGTATGTGTTTTCATCCTAGATACAGTCGTAATTATTGTAAATTTTGTCGCAACCAAGGAAGCAAAGTGCATAGATGCTTCTGCGATCCCAATCACAGGAACATCCGCAAATTCCCTTGCAGCGTCTAACCCAGGGTCACCAAAACATGCGATAATATGTGCATCAAAATATTTATGAGTATTTTTTTTTATCGTTTCCAATACGGTCGTTGCACTGAAGCATTCATCAAAAGATGATTCAATTGTCTCCGGACCATCTAATGCAGTTGTAAAAACTAGATTCTTATTATTAATATCGTACTTTTTAATAGCTTTTTTTATATCATCAGTAATCTTTTTGCTAGAGTTCGGGTTTATAATTTGTATATTCATATTATCCTCTCAAGTATTAATTTCAAAAATCTTACTAAAATCATCATTATGTTCAAATTTTCGATCTAAATGTAGGCTGGATTGTATTTGATCAAAGTGCTTTGCCAACCATTTTTTTGCCGACGCTACATCCCTATCTTTTATAATCTCTATAAGCTCTTCGTGATTCCCACATGAACATCCTGCGCCATACGGAGTACCATATGCAGAAATAATAAGTGATGTGCGTGCAGCCAATTCCTTTACTAAATTATAAATAACGTCATTACCTGCTATGTACACTAATAGCGAATGAAACTCAACCGAATATCTTATAGACTCTCTGTTGTTCACTCTTTTTAAGCTTGCTTTCTCATTTGAGCATATAGATATTAGTTTATCAATATCTGCATTGTTGATTTTTTTAATAGATTCTTCTAGAGAAGAACATTCAAGTAATTTTCTAGCATGGAATACTTCTTTGGATTCTTTTATGTCTGGGCAATAAACCCTTGCTCCCTTGTTTTTTTCTAATCTAATTATTTTTTCATTAGACAATCTGAAAAGTGCTTCTCTTATTACTGTTCTGCTTACGTTGAATGTTATTGCTAATTTTTGTTCTTGTAGTCGATAATTTGGTGTCAACACATTTTCAGTGATCACGTCCAATAATTTTTTATATACTTGCATACTATTAAATTTTTTTTCAGCTAAATTAATCATAATCTCTTTTCCTGATTTGCTTTTAGAAGCTTTAGTTTAAGCATTAAATCCCGTTCCATTGAACGTTGATTTCCATTTTTATTGAAAGAGTGCTTGACACAGTTACAGTGCCGCATAACCAATCCTATAGAAAAATCGGCCAAAGAGAATTTTTTGGGCTTCCCGGAATCACCGCCATGTCCTTTCCCGCCTTTCAGAGTGGATTTCCTACTTTCTCGCGGCCGTGCCGCCCCGCTCGCGGCGCAGCTTCCTCGAACTGCTTTGCGGGTG
>NZ_JAAOMP010000131.1 GCF_018853815.1 Acidithiobacillus sulfurivorans
AACAGGACCGTGAAACACTGCAGCGCCTATGATAGTTGAGGGCCTCCCTCCGCGAAAGTCGGTCACCGCCAGACTCCTATACCTTAGCCCTGCTTCTTTTTGAAGCAGGGCTAATTTTTTGTCAGGACGTCCTTTGGGGTCATGCGTCATTGCCCGCTGCGTAGCCAGATGCCCAGGCCCACTGAAAATTGTATCCCCCCAACCAGCCAGTCACATCCACAACCTCTCCAATAAAATAAAGTCCGGAGACGATTTTCGATTCCATGGTGCTGGAGGAAAGTTCGGCAGTATCTATACCCCCAAGGGTCACTTCAGCTTTACGATACCCCTCTGTACCACTAGGGAGAATGGACCATTGCTGGAGCTTTTGGGCAATAGAAGCCAATTCCAGGTCTGGATAATTACCCAGAGGCTGATTGTGCCAATAAAGATCGCACATGGTTTGGGCAAGACGGTTGGGCAGTATTTCGGACAAGCTGCTTTTCAGGAATGATTGGGGTTTTTCCATTTTTAATTGCCGCAAGTACTCATAAACATCCAGTTCTGGCAGCAAATCAATCTCGACGGCTTTACCTTCTTGCCAGAAGGACGAGATCTGCAAAATGACCGGGCCACTGAGGCCGCGATGGGTGAACAATAACCCGGCACGGAAATGCTGTTTGTTGAAATGGGTTTCTGCAGAACTCACAGACACTCCGGCAAGGCCACTTAATGGTTCATGAGCACGGCCAGTCAAGGTGAGCGGCACTAAACCCGGTCGGGTATTTTGTAGGGTATGACCAAACTGCTGCCCCAGTTGATAGCCGAAACCACTGGCCCCCAGGCTGGGAATGGAAAGCCCGCCAGTAGCTATGACTAGGGATTCTGCGCTGAAATTTCCCTGATTGCTTTCGATATGAAAAATATCCTCCTCTTTTTTGCAGGAAATTATGCTGCACTGAGTGTGGATATCCACATTGGCGGCTTGGCACTCTCCAGCAAGCATGGCCACAATCTGTTTGGAGGATCCATCACAAAATAGTTGTCCGGCTTCTTTTTCATGGTAGGCGATCTGGTATTTTTCAACCAGTTCGATGAAATTTTCCGGGGTATAGCGAGCCAGCGCAGATTTGGCAAAGTGTTTGTTTGCGCTTAAATAGTTAGCAGCAGCTACGGAAAGGTTGGTAAAATTACAATGGCCACCGCCAGACATCAGAATTTTTTTGCCGATACGATTGGCATGATCCACAAGAATGACTTTGCGTCCACGCTGTCCCGCTGTGATGGCGCACATCAATCCGGCGGCACCAGCGCCAATGATGAATACTTCTGTATGCTCTGACATGATCTTTTGTGGAGCCCTTCAATCAGGAGGTTGACAATACCAACCGGTCGGTTCTAGATTGTGATGACTTATTTTATAACATCGAAGAGGTGAGTATATGGATGTCATTACCGCAGTCCAGCAACGTCGTGCAGCCAAGTCCTTTGATCCGCATCATCAGATGTCTGCCGAAACCAAAAGAACGCTTCTGGAGCACGCTTCTTTAGCGCCCAGTGCCTACAATATTCAGCATTGGCGGATTGTGGATGTGCAGGATCCGCAGCTGCGTGCGGCCATTCGTGAACAAGCCTGGGGTCAGGCACAAGTCACCGATGCATCGGCGCTTTTTGTTTTATGTGCAGATTTGGAGGCGTGGCAGGAAGATCCGCAACGTTACTGGGCGACTTCTCCGCAGCCGGTCCAGGATTTTTTATTGCCGAAACTGGATGAATACTATCGCGGCAAGCCGGAAATTGCGCGGGATGAAGCCATGCGCACCCTTGGCATTTTTGGAATGACGCTGATGTTGTTGGCTCAGGATCTTGGTTATGACTCCTGTCCGATGGATGGTTTTGATTTTGATGCTGTGGCAAAACTGATCCATTTGCCAGAAAATCATGCAATCGGGTACATGATCGCCGTGGGTAAAGGGACCGAAAATGCCTGGGAAAGAAATCGGGTTGACATCCAGTCCCTGGTAAAAATAGATCATTTTTAGTGATTCAGAGAGTTAACGTACTATAATCCAGTTCCAGTTGATACGGGCAGGAAATTCCTGCAGGAGAGAGGGCAATGCCAGTCAATGAAGGAAGCGTGGATCGTCTGGTCCGGGTGATTGTGGGCTTGGTGATTATTGTGGTTCTCGCAGTATTCTTGCACGGTGAAAACAAATGGTGGGCGGTGGTAGGATTGGTGCCACTGATTACTGGAATCACTGGTTTTTGTGGGTTGTACACTTTGCTGGGCATCAAAACCTGCCCGGTAAAAAAGAATTCCTGAGATCAGGGCGTATCCTCCTTAGCTCAGTGAAAGGTTTAGTGGATTTAGAAGGCACGGTCATCCCGTGCCTTCTGTTTATCAGGCATAGCCAGGAAAAACATTGCTGCATAAAAGACGACTGATTTTTATTCTGGGCATGTTGAGTGCCTTTGGCCCGATGTCTATTGATATGTACCTTCCCAGTCTGCCGACGCTGTCCCGCTATTTTACAGCGCCACATCTGGCAGTGCAGTTGACTCTGGCGAGTTTTTTTGTGGGACTTTCTCTGGGGCAGCTGTTTTTTGGGACGCTTTCGGATCGTTTTGGACGCCGCCGACCTCTGTTGCTGGGACTGATACTGTATGTGCTGACTTCGGCTGGCTGTGCTCTATCTCCCTCTATTGAGGTGCTGATCGGTCTACGTTTTATGCAGGGGCTGGGAGCATGCGCAGGTCTGGTGATTTCCCGGGCCGTGGTGCGTGATCTGTTTACCCCCAAGGAAGCGCCACATATTTTTGCCGCCATGATTCTGGTGATGGGCCTTGCCCCTATTATTGCGCCGTTGATGGGCGGGTATTTGCTGGTCTGGTTGGGATGGCAGAGTATTTTCTGGTTATTGACGGTATTCGGGTTGTTTATTTTTGGACTGGTCTATCTGGGATTGCGCGAAACGCATCAGCCCACAGCAGAGCACTCCCTGGTAATAAGCAAGGTGTTGCGGCGTTACCACGCACTTTTGCTGGACCGGCGTTTTATGGCTTTTTCTTTGGTCTATGCCATGTGCTACGGCGGCATGTTTGCGTATATTGCCGGATCGCCCTTTGTGTTTATTGATCTTTATAAAGTCCCAGCCAACAGTTTTGGCTGGATATTCGGTGCCAATGCCTTGGGCCTGGTAGTAATGTCGCAACTCAACCGAATCCTGCATCGGCGCTACACAGCAGAAGGAATCCTCCAGACGGTGGTGATCATTCAGTTGCTGGCGGGTATCGTATTGTTTATCATTGGTTATTATCCAGAAATCAGCATGTTTGCGATTATGCTGCCGCTGTTCATCTATGTAGCGAGCATTGGTCTGGTTGGCCCCAATGCCACGGCCCTGGCGATGGCCGGGCAAGGCGCTCATGCGGGCGGCGCCTCAGCACTGCTCGGAGCCATGCAGTTCACGGCTGCATCTGTTTCTGCCATTGTCATTGGCAGTATGGTCATGCACAGTGCGTTACCATTGGGCATGACCATTTTGGGTTGTGCTGCCGTTGCGGTGGTCGGCTTGCGCTACGCCCGCAAGCTGCAAGATCCTGCCCTGCTCATGAAAAGCTGAATGGACTTTTTAGCAGGAGCCCGGCCGGCATAACCATGCGTCGCTGACCTGACCATTGGCATCAAGACGCACATGCACTTGTCCTTGTTGTCGCAGACGCTGATCTCCAGCAGCCCCAAAGGGGACCAGTTCTTCAAAATCAAACTGACAAAGCACAATCACTTCATTGCCCACATGCTCGGGAAGACTGCAGTGACACTGTGCACCTTCCCTGAGCGCCACACCACCCATGCTGGTGAAGCTGGCCAGCAGTTGTTTTTGCTCCAGATAGTCCAATATGCCCGACTGGACGACGGGGTCTTCCCAAATATTCATGTGAGGGCTCCTCAGATGCGCTACAAATGATGGTCTATACTATACAGCGTAGTTCAATGATGACACTGCGTGCTGGCGCGCCGTGCCTGAATTCTGAAAAGGGGGCTTTTTGTATTTTTCGACAAAAATCGCACTTTGGGAGGATCGGCAATGATGGCGAGTCCTGCCCTGATAGTCGGGATTTTTGCCGCTGCAGTGTTGCTGGTGTTAATGGGTATTCTCTGGATATCGGGTCTGCTCGGCGGACAACACCCCAATCGCAATAAAAATATTCCTTTTGAAAGTGGGCTGGGAGCCAACACCAGTACGCATCCGCGAACCCCCATTGCCTTTTATCTCCTGGCCGTTTCCTTTCTGGTGTTTGAGCTGGAAGCCGCTTTCCTTTTTGCCTGGGCGGTGGCTTTTCATACCTTGGGCTGGGGGCCGATCGTGGCCGGGTTGGCTTTTATGGTGATTCTGGGTCTGGGCTTGTTTTATGAGTGGCGTATGGGAGGTTTGCAATGGCATTAGCTCCGGGCCCCTTGTCTTTGCTGGTGGGCAAATTTGAAGAAATGCTGGCGTGGAGTCGGGCAGGTTCTCTCTGGCCTCTGAATTTTGGCACTTCCTGCTGTTTTATTGAAATGGTTGCTGCCGTGACGCCCCGCCATGATTTGTCGCGATTTGGTGCCGAGGTGCTGCGCGGCTCGCCCCGGCAGTCGGATGTGCTGATCACTTCAGGAACGATTTTCGTGAAAATGGCTCCCATGATTCTGGAGATATATGAACAAATGCTGGAGCCCAAATGGGTAATTTCCATGGGCTCCTGTTCCAACTCCGGGGGCATGTATGATGTATACAGCGTGGTCCAGGGTATTGATCGACTGCTGCCAGTAGATATTTATGTGCCGGGTTGTCCACCCCGTCCGGAAGCCCTGATGGACGGTTTGTTATTATTGCAGCAGAAAATCCGGCGAAATCCTCCCCGGATATTTCAGCGGGAGCTGACCAATGCTTCTGGCTGAGATGCTGCAAAAGCACTTTGCTGCGAGTCCAGTTACTGATGGGCGGGATGGCTGGCCGGATTTCCTGCTGCCCGAAGAGCAGCTGCTGCCAGCCATGCAATTCCTGCATGAACAAATGCAACCGTCTTTTCCGATGTTGCTGGATTTGACGGCCGTGGATGAAGGACCGCAGGGTGACTCAGAGGCTGCACAATATACCCTGACCTATCATCTGCACGGACTGGAGGGTTGTGGTGCCCTGCGTTTGCGGGTGACACACTGCGACGCCGAGCTTCCGGTACCGTCGATAACCGGTATTTTTGCCAATGCCAATTGGTATGAACGGGAAGTGTACGATCTGTTTGGTCTGCAGTTCAGTGGTCACCCGGATTTGCGGCGCATTTTACTCCCGCCCCTCTGGGAAGGGCACCCGCTACGAAAAAGCGAAGCCATCCGCGCCACAGAACGTCCTGCCTATCGTTTGAGCAAAACCGATTTGCAGGAAGCACTCAAAGCCTACAGCGATGAGGTATTGCCTCCAGAATCCGGGCAGACGGTACTGAATGTTGGCCCACATCATCCCGGAACCCACGGAATTTTGCGCTTTGTACTGAAAATTTCCGGGGAAAAAATTGCCAGCGTGGACCCCGATATTGGTTATCACCATCGGGGTGTGGAAAAAATAGCCGAAGGACATACGTTCCATAATTTTATTCCCTATACCGACCGGGTGGATTATCTGGGGGGAATCCTGGGCGAGTTTCCCTATGTTCGTGCGGTGGAGATGCTGGCGGATTTGCAATTGCCGGATCGCGCCGAAGGTATCCGGACCTTGTTGGCGGAAATCTGCCGGATATCTTCCCATTTGGTGTGGTTGGGAAGCTATGGAAATGATCTCGGCACCATGGGGCCGGCATTTTATGCGTTTCGGGATAGAGCGCTGCTGCTCGATCTGATCGAAAAATATACAGGCGGGCGTCTGCATCCACAGTTTTTTCGGATTGGTGGAGTAGCGGCTGATTTGCCGGAGGACTGGCGCGATGATCTGCTGCAAGTCCTTCAGAAAGTGGAGTCGGGTTTGCGCGATACGGAGACGCTCACCGTAGGGAATCCGATTTTCCGTGCCCGCACCCAGGGGATTGGGGTGTTGTCAGCGGCGCAGGCAGAAAAGTGGGGTGCTTCGGGTATTGTCTTGCGTAGTACGGGCAAAGCCTGGGATATGCGCAAAGCAGCACCCTACGGGTTATACGACGTTCTTGATTTTGAGGTGCCGACCTCCACCGATGGGGATGCTTTAGCCAGGACCCAACTGCATATTGATGAAATTCGCGAAAGTATCCGGATGCTTCGTCAGCTCGCCGACAAAATGCCGGATGGTGCGACTCTGGCCGCTGACGCCCGGTACGCCTTGCCACCCAAAGACCATACCTTGCGGGATATTGAAACGCTGATTCATCATTTCGAGCAGATGGCGGGCGAAATCGGTCCTCCCGCAGGACAGGTGCTGAGCATCACTGAGTCGGCGCGCGGCATGCTCGCCTATTACATTGTGGCTGATGGCAGCGCCCATCCTTACCGGCTAAGGGTACGGACTCCTTCCTTTCCCCATGTCCAGCTGATTACCGAACTGGGGCGCGATACGGCTCTCCCCGATTTTATTGCCACGATTGGATCCATAGATTATGTCCTCGCCGACCTCGATCGTTGACTTGCATGATGAATCGCTTCTCGCCAGGTTGCAGGATCTGGTGGCGGCGTCACCTGTTCCAGAAGCGGCCATCAGTGAAGTCCTGCAGGTCCTGCAAAAGGCCCGAGGCTACATTGATGGGGAGGCATTGCGTCTGGCAGCGTCTTTGACCGGGTTGAGTCCGGTCAAGGTCGAAGAGCTTTGCACCTTTTACAGTCTGGTGTTGCGTGAACCGGTGGGCACCCATGTTCTGCGCATATGCGACAGCATCGCCTGCCATATGGCCGGGGCTCAGGATATCCTGACCCAGGCCCGCCAGCATTCGGGCGTGGATCTCGGTGAGGTCAGTCGCAGTGGCAAGCTGACGGTGATACCGCATGTCTGCATTGGCCTCTGTGATCGGGCCCCCGCCCTGATGGTAGATGACCAGGCGCTGGGGCCGGTGGATACCCAGACATTGACCCAGCTTTTGGCACAACTGGAGGCGGATATATGGAAGCCATCCTGAGCCGACATTTTGCAGATCCCGATCCGGCAGATCTGCGCGCTTACCGGGATGCCGGGGGGTATGTGGGGCTTGCAAGAGCCGTGCAGATGGATCCTGCTGATATTATTGCGGAACTAGAAAAATCCGGACTTCGGGGTTGTGGTGGTGCGGGCTTTCCGACGGGCCTCAAATGGCGCCTGCGCGGAGTTGATGCTCCTGAACCGCGTTATCTGGTTTGCAATCTGGATGAAACCGAGCCGGGCAGCATCAAGGACCGGGCTCTGCTTTTCGGGGCCCCGCACCATATTCTGGAAGGCATGTTCATTGCGGCTCATGCTTTGGGTGTGCGTTATGCCGTCATTTTTGTACGGGGTGAATATGCAGCAGGTGCCCGTGTTCTGGAAAAAGCGCTGTATCAGGCCCGCGAGGCAGGATTAATGCGCTTGCCTGATGGCGATTTGCGCCTGGATATTCATGTTTCTTTGGGACGCTATATTTGTGGCGAAGATTCGGCCATTCTGAATGCCATTGAAGGCAAACGCGCAAATCCGCGTAAAAAACCTCCGCATATCAGTCAACAGGGGCTCTGGCAGCAACCGACTACCGTCAACAACGCCGAAAGTATTGCGCATTTGCCGGGTATTTTCGCGCACGGCGCGGACTGGTTTCGCAGCCTGGGCGTCAATGGTGGCGTGGGCAGCAAATTGTACAGTGTCTGCGGCCCTGCGAAACGCCCCGGTGTTTTTGAATTGCCCATGGGAACGACCGCTCAGGAAATACTGTTTGAACATGCCGGAGGTTTGCAGCCAGGACGCACTTTGCGCGCGGTGTTGCCGGGTGGCTCCTCCACGCCCTTTCTGATGCCCGAAAACTTCGATACGCCCATGCATTTTGATGCGGTGGCCAAAGTCGGTTCCCGACTGGGTACAGGGGGCTTCATTCTGATGGATGATCGGCAGTGCCCCGTCGATTTTCTGGTGGCGACGACCCGGTTTTTCGCGCGCGAATCGTGTGGATTCTGCACCCCCTGCCGGGAAGGCTTGCCCTATGTGCGCTGGTTGCTGGAGCGGATTGAGGCTGGAGAAGGCAGTGCCGAGGATATAAAGACCTTGCATCAGCTCGGTGGGCAAATTGCGCCCAACAGTTTTTGTGCGTTGGCTCCGGGAGCGCTGATGCCGGTGCTTTCGGGTTTACATGCCTTTGCGGATGATTTTGAGGCGCATGTTCGTCTGGGTCATTGTCCATATCGGGGGCCTCAATCATGAAGCATGTATTTTTTCTGGATGGTCAGGAGATTCCCTTCATCCCTGGACAGAACGTGCTGGAGGCGGCTATTGCTGCCGGAAAAGATCAGCAGATCCCCTATTTTTGTTTTCATCCCGCCTTGGGAAGTCTGGGGGCTTGTCGGCAATGTGCCGTGAAAATGTACTCCCATGACAGCAAACACCCCCCCCGGATTACCATGGCCTGCCTGCTGCCAGCCAGCGATGGCCTGCAACTGGTTACTCTGGAAGACGACGTGCATACCGAGCATCGGGAAATCATTGAGCTATTGATGACCAATCATCCACTTGACTGCCCGGTCTGTGATGAGGGTGGACAATGTCATCTTCAGGATATGACGGTGCAGACCGGACATAGCGTGCGCCATTACAGCGGTCCGAAGCGTACCTATCGCAATCAGGACCTCGGTCCTTTGGTGTATCAGGAAATGAATCGCTGTATTACCTGCTATCGCTGCGTGCGTTTTTATCAGGATGCTGCTCAGGGTGAAGATTTCGGGGTGTTCGGCTCCCGCAACCGGGTCAGCTTTGGACGCCTGGAAGATGGGCCGCTGGAAAGTCCTTTCAGTGGGAATCTGGTCGAAGTCTGTCCGACGGGCGTATTTACGGACAAGGTTTTTCGTCATGATTATGTCAGGGTTTGGGATTTGCAGCAGGGTCCTTCGGTATGCCCTCATTGCGCGGTGGGTTGCAATACTACCCCTGGAGCGCGTCTGGGAACCTTGCGCCGTATTCGTAACCGCATACGGCCGGAAATAAATGGTCACTTCCTCTGTGACCGGGGCCGCTATGCTTTTCCCTACGCGACGGCAAATTCCCGGCCTCTGCAGCCTCGCCTACAGGGGGAGCCCAGCCGTCAGGATGCCGTCTTGCGTCAGCTGGCCAGCCGTCTGGAAGAGGGACGCAGTGGCTTCCTGGGCTCCCCGCGCGAAGATCTGCACAGTAATCTGGGTCTTTTTGCACTGGCAGATTGCCTGCATGCGCCCTTTGCTGCGGTAACCAGTTCCTGGGCAGAAGCTCTGGCGCAACAATGCCTGGCACTTCCGCAGGCGCCCAGTTTGCAGGAGGTGGCGGCGGCCGACCGCATTGTGGTCATCGGCGATCTGGACAGCATTGCCCCCATGGCGGGTTTTGCAGTACGTCAGGCATTGCGCCAGGGCGCACGTTTGACGGTGCTGGCCAGCAGCCGGACCGAACTTGCCCAAAAAGGGGATTATCGACCTTTACGCCCCAGTGCCTTGCGTGATCAGGTTGCTCGACTGGCGGATGATCCCTGTTTGCAGGGGGGACGGTTTCCGGTGTTGTTGGCTACCGCTGAAACCCTGGGCCCATCTGGTTTGTATGCACTGCGCAAAACCCTGGAAAAACTGCCTGCCAACGCCCGGGCCGGTGCTTTTGTCAATCGACCCAATTTGTTTGGGGCCGCCTATTTTGCGGCAGACGGTCATACCGAGCGTCTGCAGCAGGCTTTACGGCAACGCAAAATCAATCATCTGCTTTGTTTGGGCGCTGATCCCTTGGGCGAGGACTGGGGGGCGGGTACCTGGCGAACGCTCGCTCCAGGTCTGGATGGTCTGACCTTGCTGGATATGGTCGATTCGGAAACGGCCAGAAGCGCAGAAGCCTTAATACCCGTGGCGGCCTTTCCTGAGCGGGCTGGTTTATTTGTGAATTATGAAGGCCGGATTCAGGCGTTTTCACCGGTTTATCGTCGCGAGGCGCAGGTGCTGCACTCGGCGGTGCATGGCAGCGGCTTTCCCGAGGCGGCCGGTGGCTTGAAGCACCCGCTCGGTCCGCCGCCGCCTTTGTTTTGGCTGGGTCGTCTGGCTGAAATGCTGCACTTGCACGAAGCTTGGCAAAAACGTCTGGATTTTTATTTGCATTTTCTGTGTCCTGAACAGCCAGATCCAGAGGGCCCCGGAGTTTTGTTACCAGACACTATTCGTGCCCGCTTTGAAATCGCCGCACTTCCGGCAACCCGGGCGGTGACGCCCGAGCAATGGGAACTCGATATTTTTCGCTGGTATGGTGGGGAAACGCTGGCTGACACGGCAGACGAACTGCATTCTCTGGCTCCGGCCCGGGGTTTGCGGGTGCATCCGGACGTTCAGGCCGTCGCTGCCACTTTGCATGGTCCTTGCGGAGATCTGCAGTTGCCGGTCATTGCCTGCGCAGAAATGGTCCAAGGGGTCATTGCCATTGATCAGGAAGGTTTCGCCGAGCTGGGCTTATATCCTGGTGATCCCGTCGAAGTCAGCTGGGAGCAAAGCCGATGAGGCTTTTTCTGATGGCTCTGGGCATGTTATTTACCACCCTGGTTTTGCTGGGCGTGGCGGGTTTTCTGGTCTTTGCAGAGCGGCGGGTTCTGGGTTTTCTGCAGAATCGTCTGGGCCCCAATCGACTGGGTCCTCTGGGCATCGGCCAGGCGCTTGCTGATGCCCTCAAGTTGATGAGCAAAGAAAATTTTGTGCCCGATTTTGCCGATCCGGTACTTTACCGGGCGGCGCCGGTTCTGGTGGCCTTCAGCGCTTTGGCCAGCTTTGCCGTGGTGCCGCTGGATCATCATTTTTCCTGGGCAGGCAACTGGAATATCGGTTTGTTGTTCATTCTGGCCATGAGTTCCCTGAATGCCTACGGAGTATTTTTGGGGGGATGGGCTTCGGGCAACAAGTTTTCCCTGCTGGGCGCAGTCCGGGCAGTGGCCCAGTTGGTCAGCTATGAGTTACCCATGGGACTGGCTCTTTTGGGTGTGGTATTGCTGAGTGGATCGCTGTCCCTCAATGGGATCGTCGCGGCGCAAAATCTGCCCTATATCGTCCTTCAACCTTTGGGTTTTGTCATTTTTCTGATAGCCGGTGTGGCCGAAACTCACCGCCTTCCCTTTGATTTGCCCGAAGCGGAAAGTGAATTGGTGGCTGGATTTAATACAGAATACGGGGGGATGCGCTTTGGCTATTTCTTCCTGGGAGAGTATCTTGGCCTGACTTTGATCGCAGTGCTTACGGCATTGCTCTACCTCGGCGGCTGGCATGGTCCCTGGCTACCCGGATGGATATGGTTGCTGATCAAGACGGCAGCGGTGATTTTTGTGTTTTTCTGGTTGCGGGCGACCTTGCCCCGACCGCGTTATGACCAGTTGATGGCCTTGGGCTGGAAAGTGCTTCTGCCTCTGGCATTGTTCAATGTGCTTGCGACGGCTTTGGCGGCAGCTTTGTGGAGGCTGGCATGAGTGTCTGGCGCAATATTTCCGAACTGGGCGCAGGGCTGTGGACGACTTTGCGTCAGCTGGGCCGGACTTCAACCGTCAGCTATCCTGAGGAGCCTTTGAACTTGCCGCCACGCTGGCGGGGACGGCCCGTACTTACGCGTGATCCCGACGGTGATGAGCGCTGCGTTGCCTGCCAGCTTTGTTCCGCAGTATGTCCGACGCGTTGCATTGAATTGCAAGCCGGAGAGCGCCCTGATACGCGCCGCTATCCCCTGACGTTCCGTATTAATTTTTCCCGTTGCATTTATTGCGGCCTCTGTGAGGAGGCCTGTCCGACGCTGGCCATCCAGCTCCTCGATGAATTTGCTTTCAGCAAAGAACATCACGCTGATTTTATCTACGAAAAAGAGGCGTTGCTCATTGACGGGACGGGTAAGCATCCGCATTACAATTTTTATCGGCATTCCGGAGTGGCTCTGCAAGACAAGGATAAAGGTGAGGGCATCAACGAAAAAACGCCCGTCAATGTCCGGAGTAATCTGCCATGATGATTTTTCTGATCTTGCTGTTATTGTTGATTATCCTGACGACTGGAGCAGCGCTGCTGGTGGTCCGTGATCCCATGCATGGCGCGGTGAATCTGGGAGTCAGCCTGCTGGCCTTGAGTATCTTGTTTCTGGTGCTGGGAGCACCTTTTGTCGCGGCCCTGGAAGTGATGTTGTATGTGGGCGCTATTCTGGTCCTTTTTCTTTTTGCCATCATGTTGTTACGCACCTCGCTGACCACCCGGGAAGAACCCCGCTGGCGCCGGGGTTTCTGGTGGCCAGCGGTGCTCATGGTTCTGCTGACGGCCGTCCTGATTCTTCTTTTCAGCCGTCGCCCGGATCTCCTGGTGGTTATTCAGGAAATAGGTCCAGGTACGGTAGGGCGTGCCCTTTTCGGTCCCTATCTCTGGCTCACGGAGGCTGTGGCGCTGCTGCTTTTTGCCGTCATTGCCGCCGTGCTGGCAATTCATCGGAGGGATGATCATGACGCTTGAACTCACACTGGTGATTGCCGCATTACTTTTTGTGATTGGAGTGGCGTTGATCATTTTGCGCCGTAATCTCATTTTTTTGTTACTGGGCATTGAATTGCTCTTTAACGCTGCCATGGTCATTGCCCTGGCCGGAGGTGCCCGCTGGCATTCTGTCACTGGGCAAGTACTGGTGGTGTTCATGATGGCGCTGAGCGGTGCGGCCCTGGCTTTGACCCTGGCTTTGTTGCTGCGCGTCAAGCAGGAACTGGGCGGGGATACGGTAGATGACCTGCGGCAGCTTCGGGAGGAAGTCGATGAATGAGTGGCTTTTTCTAATCCCTGGCTTCCCTCTGCTGGGTGCTTTGCTAAATGGTATTTTTGGCGAACATGTTTCGCCACGGCACATAGGGCGCATGGCCGCAACCATGCCCTTCCTGTCCACCCTGGTGGTATTCGCGGTCTGGATGACCCACGGTCGCGATCCCAATCTCCATGATCAGGTCTGGACCTGGATTTCGGTGGGTAATTTCCATGCCAATATTGGCTTTCATGTCGATCAAGTGACTTTGGTCATGATCAGTATTGCCTCCTTTGTAGGTTTTCTGATCCATCTGTTTTCCCAGCAATATCTGAACGGGGATTACGGCGAGCGGCGCTACTATTTTTATTTGAATTTATTTGTGGGCGGAATGCTGATTCTCACCATGGCAGATAACCTGCTGCTTCTGTACCTGGGCTGGGAGACGGTCGGCTTGTGTTCTTATGCCCTAGTGGCGCACTGGTATCGCAAACAGGAAAATGCCTGGGCCGGGCGCAAGGCATTTGTGGTGACCCGCATTGGGGATACGGCCCTGGCATTGGCAATATTTATCCTTTTTGCCGAATATCACACCCTCAATTACCAAACCCTGTTTGCGGCTGTAGCGGCACATCCCGATCTGCTGGCCCTGACCATAGCGGGAATTTTGGTGTTGATTGGTGCTGTCGCTAAATCTGCGCAGTTTCCTCTGCACATCTGGTTACCTGATTCCATGGCCGGTCCCAGTACGGTCTCCGCCCTGATTCATGCGGCTACCATGGTCACCGCTGGCGTGTATTTGTGTATTCGTCTGTACCCTGTTTTTGCAGCAGTCCCCGGGATGCTCTGGGTGATCGGGTTGAGTGGCGCTTTTACCGCTCTGTATGCGGCAAGTTGCGGTATTGCTCAGGTGGACATCAAGCGGGTGCTGGCGTACTCCACCATCAGCCAACTGGGCTACATGTTCCTCGGGGTGGGCATTGGTGCCCCTTCGCTCGGCCTTTTTCACCTGCTTGTACATGCTTGTTTCAAGGCGCTGTTGTTTATGGGCGCGGGTGTGGTCATTCTCATCTATAGCGATAATCATGATATTCGCCAGATGGGCGGCCTCAAAAAGCAGCAACCTTTTTTACGATGGACGTTTCTGGCGGGTATTTTTGCCCTGGCTGCCGTACCGGTAGTTTCGGCCTCTTTTTATAGCAAGGACGCCATTATTGCCACAGCATTTATCGTCCCTGGTGGCAAACTGCTCTGGGTCCTGGCTTTGCTGGGCGCGGTATTTACGGCGATTTATGCGTTTCGGCTTTATTTTCTGGTATTTGAAGGCCCGGAAAAGCCGGGTGAGTCCTATCAGATGGGTTGGGGCATGAAAATTCCTCTGGGAATCCTGGCCGTTGCCAGTATTGGTATTGGCTGGCTGCAGTTTCCTCCGGGCTGGCCGGGTCCGAAAATCTGGTTACCCTGGCTGGCTCCGGAACTGGGCATGCCGCCAGCCCCTTCGGGGGATATCAATATTTTTCTGCAGGTGGCGGGTTCGGTAGCCACCCTCATTGGCATCGCCATTGCCTACAAAGCCGCACAATGGGAGCGTGAAGGTCGTGGCCTCAGTCGCATAGCCTTTCTTTTCAATGCCTGGTTTTTTGACCGGATTTTTCTACGCATTTTTCCGCCCATCTGGTACGCATTTGCCCGTATTCTGGATCGACTGGTTGAGCAGGGCGGCTTTCAACTAATGCTGCTTGGTGGATTAAGAGATGGCTTCGGGCTCGGTAGCCGTGCCCTGGAAGCGGGCGAAAATGGTCTGATCAGTCGCTATGCCAGTGGCATGATTCTGGGGCTGGTGGTACTGCTCTTCATCGCCTGGGGGTACTTGTTGTGATCCTTGTAACGGTGTTGATTCTTCTCCCCTGGGGGGCGGCGCTGTGGCTTTCTGCGCAAAAACAAAGTGGTCAGTACTTGGCAATGACCATCGCGCTGGTCGAATTGTTGTTGGCGTTGATTCAGCGTTTTGCCCCCGGAGCCAGCGGCACTTTAGGGCATGCTCTACATATCCCTTATCTGGGTAGTCTTTGGACCTTGCACGCTGGCCCCCTGGGCAGCACCCTGGCGCTTCTGTGCGCTTTGCTGATTCCGGTGAGCCTGGCTTTTGCCTGGCGCTTACCAGAATTCCGGGCGCTGGCGAGTGCCGTGCTGGTGATGTCCGGGGCTTTGTTCGGAATATTTTTCGCTCAGAATGTCCTGATGTTTTATATTTTTTATGAAATCCTCGCGTTGGCAAGCGCTTTCATGATTTTACGCAGTGGTCACAAAAGTCGTGCTGCTGCTCTACAGTTTCTGTTGTACACCTTCGTTGGGTCATTACTTTTTCTGGTCGCACTGGTTGTGGTCTATGTCCTCCACGGTCAGCAGACCGGAATCTATAATTTTTCCATTTTGCAGCTTGCTGACACCCGTATTACCGGGGGGCTCGGTATCTGGCTGTTTTTGGGAATGGTCGCCGGCCTGGCGGTCAAAATGCCACTTTTCCCTCTGCATAGTTGGGCTGGTACTGGCTACGGCAATGCCGCGCCGGCAGGGAGTGTGTTTCTTTCAGGGGCCGCAGTGACGGCGGGCGCTTATGGCCTGATTCATTTTGCTATTCCCATGCTTCCCCAGGCGGCACTGGAGTTTGCCCCGGTCGGCATCATTCTCGGCGCAATCGGGACCCTGTATGGGGCCTTCCTCGCCCTCAATGCTGCCAACCTTCGCCTTTTCGCAGCCTGGGCCAGTGTCAGCCACATGAATCTGGTGGCTCTCGGACTGTTTGCCCTGCAAACGCAGGCGATACATGGCAGTGTGTTTTTGCTGATTGCGCACGGCGTGGTCTCGGCAGGACTGTTCGGCGTAGTCAGCATTATGGAAAGCCGGGGTTTGACTGGAGAATGGGCAGGTCTGGGAGGATTGTTTCGACGCGCTCCCCGTCTCGGTGCCTGGATGCTTTTTTTCTTTCTGGCGGGAATGGGGCTGCCAGGGCTGGCCAATTTCCCGGGTGAATTTCTCAGCCTGGCAGGGGCCTTTCAGGTGCTGCCTTGGGCAGCAGGGCTGGCGACCTTGGGGATACTCGCGGGTGTGGTTTATTTTTTACGTGCCTACGAGCGGATCATGCTGGGTCCGCTGAACGGAACCTTGCCGGATAATCTGGTGGATTTGCAGCAGGGCGAGTGGTTGCTGTTTTGGGTGCTGGGGCTGCTGACCTTGTGGCTCGGGCTGGATCCCCAGGTCATTCTTGCCCATCTGGGTACCATGCTCTCCATTCATAGTGGAGATGTCATTGCCGGAGGTGGTCATGGCTTATAGTCCAACCTTGCTGCCATTACTCATTGTTGGTGCTGCGGCACTGATTGCCTTTCTCGCAGATGCCCTGCGGCTGGGCCGACTCATGCCCTGGTTGGGCGGAATCAGCAGCATTGCTGCTGCAGCCAGTATTTTTGTCGAGCATATGGCTCTGGGAGCCGATCTGTACTGGGATCTCAGCGCCACTCTTCTCGGTGTCTATTTGAGCCTAGCCATGGCTGCGGGACTGTTTTTTATCACCTTTCATCCACTTTCCCGAAAAATGACAGGCAGTTTGGTTGGGCTGTTGCTGACCATGCTGGCGGGTAGCCTGATGTTGGTGAGTGCCCAGAATCTTCTGTTGATGTTTGTTGGTCTGGAGCTGCAGGTGTTACCTTTTTTTGCGTTGCTGGCCTGGCCCGGCAGCGGCCGCGCAGCCGTAGAATCCGCCTTTAAATATGCGGTGCTGGCAGGGCTTGCTTCGGCTCAGTTTGCCATAGGTATTGCCTTGATCTATCTGGGCGATGGCAGTCTGGCGGTGATTCCGCCAATGGGTGATATGACATCAAATGTATTCGGATTAATGGGCGTGCTGGCCTTACTGGCCGCCTTGAGTTTCGAGATTGCCGCTGCGCCTTTTCATGCCTGGGTAGCAGACATTTATCAAGGTGCGCCAGCGCCGTTTCTGATTTTTCTGGCTGGGGTGGCAAAAGTCGCCATTATGGGGGCACTGATTACCCTGGTGGCCGCAACGCCAAAACTCGAAATACCGATTGCCGTCATTGCGGCAACCAGTATTGTGCTGGGTAACATCCTGGCTTATCGCGCCGGACATTTGCGGAGAATGTTGGGCTATTCGGCTATTGCCCATGCCGGTTACTTTCTGGCCGCCCTCGCGGCCGGTCCCCTGGGTATTATGGCGGGTGCTATTTATGCTTTGGTGTATGGTCTGATGAACATAGGGACTTTCATGGGCCTGTCGGCGCTGCCGGAAAACAGTATTGCCATCCCCTGGGCGACATTGCGGGAGCGTCAACCGGTACTGGCCGGGCTTCTGGGCCTGACCTTGCTCTCGCTGGCTGGAATGCCGCCCAGCATCGGTTTTTTTGCCAAACTGCTGGTCATCATTGCCGATGTGCACGATCAGGCCTATTGGTTGGCCATTCTGATTGCTCTCGGTAGCGCCTTTTCTTTTGCTTACTATCTCAGTACCTTGTGGAAACCGTCAGTGCTCAGCAACCCCGACCGTTTGCTGCACCGGCGCAGTTGGGAGACTTTTGCCGCACTGGGTATATTGATCCTGCTATTTGGCTGGTTGCTGGTGCCGTTGGGGATGGGTTGAGAAAATGCGTCGTCACCAGCCCGTATATGCCTTGACATGGCCCCGTTTCATCGCTAATCTCCCGCCCCTCAGTGAAAAACCCGAAGCCGGAGTTTTGTGATGAAGACCTATTCTGCCAAGTCTCATGAAGTACAGGGAGACTGGTTCGTCGTAGATGCGACCGATAAAGTGCTGGGCCGTCTTTCTGTAGAGGTGGCTACCCGCCTGCGCGGTAAGCATAAGCCCGAATTTACCCCTCATGCCGACATCGGGGATCATATTATTGTGATCAACGCAGACAAAATTGCGGTGACCGGTAACAAGGCCAAAGACAAGATGTACTATCATCATACCGGCTATGTCGGCAATCTGAAGAGTGCTTCTTTTGAAAAGATGATGGAAACGCATCCAGAGCGGATTATCGAAATTGCCGTCAAGGGAATGCTTCCAAAAAACTCCCTGGGTCGCGCTATGTACCGGAAGCTCAAGGTGTACAGTGGTTCCGAGCATCCCCATTCTGCGCAACAGCCTCAGACTTTAGATATTTAAGGTAAGCACTATTATGGAACAATATTACGGCACTGGTCGGCGCAAGAGCGCAACTGCACGGGTTTATTTGCGTCGTGGCTCTGGCAAGATCGTCATCAACAAGCGCAGCCTGGAAGAATACTTTGGTCGCGAGACATCGCGCATGGTAGTCATGCAGCCACTGGAACTGACCGGGCACGGCAGCCAGTTTGACATTCTGGTGAATGTCAGCGGTGGTGGTGCCAGCGGACAGGCTGGTGCCATTCGCCACGGTATCACCCGCGCCCTGATGGTTTATGACGAAACCTTGCGGCGTCCGCTCCGTGGCGCGGGTTTTGTGACCCGGGATGCCCGCGAAGTGGAGCGTAAGAAAGTCGGCAAGCATAAGGCGCGGCGCAGTCATCAGTTCTCCAAGCGTTAATAAAACCGCTTCGGATCGGAAAAGCCGCCTAAGGGCGGCTTTTTTGTTGTTGGTCTAAGACAGGGGGTTGCAGCATGATTCGTGCAGGCATTGTGGGTGGTACCGGCTACACCGGAGTGGAATTGTTGCGCTTGTTGCTTCCTCATCCCGAAGTGGAAGTGCAGGTCATCACCTCTCGTGCTGAAGCGGGAGAACGGGTAGATACCCATTTTCCCAATCTGCGGGGCGTGTGTGATCTTTGTTATGCAGCCCCCGATCCAGAGACTCTGGCAAAACTGGATGTCGTATTTTTTGCGACGCCCCACGGCGTGGCCATGGATAGTGCCCCGGAATTGCTGGCGCATGATGTGCGTGTCATTGATCTAGGTGCGGATTTTCGGCTGGCCGATGCGGAAGTTTTTGCGCACTGGTATGGCATGGCGCATCGGGCGCCTGAAGCGTTGCTTGCAGCTTGTTATGGACTGCCGGAATATTTTCGGGAGCACATTGCCCAATCACGCCTGATTGGCAATCCCGGATGTTATCCAACCGCAGTTATTCTGGGATTCGCCCCCTTGCTGGAGGCGGGATTACTGCATCAAGATACCCTGATTGCCGATTGCAAATCGGGGGTGAGCGGTGCGGGTCGCACCGGACGGGTGAACCTGATCGTGCCGGAAGCCGCAGATAGTGTCACTGCCTATGGGGTGAGTGGTCACCGTCATCGTCCCGAAATTGAGGCGACTCTCTCAAAACTGAGCGGGGAGACGATTGAACTACAGTTCACGCCGCACCTGATGCCCATGATTCGCGGGATTCATGCCACCTTGTACGGACGGTTGCAGCAGCCGTTGAGTGACGTTGCCTTGCAAACCTTGTTTGCAGAGCGTTACGCGCAGGAGCCATTTGTCGATGTTCTGCCTTTTGGCAGTCATCCGGCAACTCGCTCCGTGCGCGGGGCCAATGTTTGTCGTATTGCCGTTCACCAGCCCCGTCCAGGGCAGGTGGTGGTTCTGTCTGTCATTGATAATCTGGTGAAGGGTGCGGCCGGGCAGGCGGTTCAGAACATGAACCGCATGTTTGCCTTGCCTGAAACGCTTGGATTGACACAAATTGCTTTGCTGCCATAGAGTTATGTAACCATTTTCCTTGGATGAGGCCTTGACTGTGAGCCAGTGTATTTTGTTTGCTGTTACTGTCATCGGTTTTTTTGTTGAAAAAAGAAAACCTTTATCCTGGGGAAGCAGGTGAAAACCAAGGAATTCGCCGTGTGGCGCTTTCCTGAAGATGTCGTGGCCTATTTTCAGCCCGAATATTCCATCAATCAGCAAAAAATCGTTGGAATTGAAGCCCTCGCACGGATGCGCGATGCTTCCGGACAGATTATTTCCCCACATTCTTTCATTCCATTTTTGGATATGGAACAGCGTCGAGAGCTCAGCCGCCTGATGCTGGTGGCAGGTCTCCAGGTTCTGGAATTGCTGGATACCCAGGGCATTGTTCTTAATCTGTCGTTCAATGTAGATCCCGATTTTATGGTTGAGCATGATTGTGCAATTTGTTTTACGGGAACGATGACGAATAGTCCGGTGGCACCGTCAAGAGTATGTCTTGAGCTTCTGGAAAGTGGCGATTTTCTGAATCGTCATATTGCCAAGGACCGCCTGCAGGCTTTACGGGATACCGGTGTACGCATTGCTCTGGACGATGTCGGTTCGGCTTATTCTTCCTTGCTGCGCATGAAAGAACTGCCTATTGATAAAATCAAACTGGATCAGGAATTTATTCGCGACCTGGGCGCGCAACCCAAGAATCTGGCTTTTGTGCAGAGCATTCAACTGTTGGCTAACGCTTTGAATGCCGAATTGGTGATAGAAGGTGTTGAAACGCTACCTATTCTGGATGCCATGCGCGCTTTGCATCTGGATTTTATACAGGGTTATGCCATTGCCAGGCCAATGCCTGCCCATGAACTGATCGCCATGGTCATTCAAGGCTATGATCTACCTGAAGGCAGTGCTAAGCATCCTGCCAGCTTATTGGGCGCCTATGCAGCACATCTTTTGCGTCGTCCCTTGATGGACGCTTTGCGGCGTGGCTGGATTGATGTTTCTGTCACGGCGCCTCCTCCCTGCCCGTTGATAGCCTTTCTGCGCGAGCAAGGGGCAGCAGAGGATCATCCCATTGTTGCCGCCCATCATCGCTTGGTCAGAGTGAAGTCCGATCCTGAACAGGGTTATCTGGATCAGACCTTGAATCACATCGAAACAGAAATTCAGGAACTGGTTCGTGAAGCCATTCACCTTGAGCAACGCGAATAAAAATCGACATGCACCGAACTAAACAGCTCCTTTCGACGATACAGTCTTCTCCTGTTTTTTTGCTGCACTTGTTTTTTATCGGAATGGCCGTTTTGTTTATTGCCTTGTGGGGGTGGCGAGTCGAAGATTTACGAGCATCCTTGCACAAGGAGTTTCGGTTTAGAGGTGAGATTGCCTTGCGCAGTATTGCCGATCAATTAGCAGGTGCTCTGGATGGTCATTTTCATGACCTGACTTTTTTTCGCCGATCCTTCCTGGAACTGGATCAAAACCCGCTGTTACTTACACCAGAAAAAAAAGCGGCCATGATCGCCTTCCAGAGTACGCATCGTGGAATTGCTGCCATCAACTTGTTGGACGCTCAGGCTAATAAAATCATCTGGTCAAGTGAGGGACAATTACCAACTCCCCTGCTAAAAGCTACGGAATTTACTCAGCTCAAGAGAAATCCTGATTATTTGGTTGGACGTCCCGTTGTTTTGTTACCGGGTAAAATTTGGGTAATGCCCATACGCGAACATTTATTGAACCATCAAGGGCGAGTTGCAGGTTATATCGGGTCCCCGTTTCGTCTTTCCTTTCTGAAAAATATCCATACCCCCGCCGATATGGATATTCTGATTACGGGTGCCGGTCATGTCCCGGTGGCTTTTTGGAAAAGTGGAACCTGGCAACTTCCTGCTCTACAGGATCATTGGACGGGCCATTATCTGCGCGTTGAGGTGCCAGGATACCCGTGGGCAGCTTATGCGCGCTGGTCACCTTCTGAATTTGCTCACAATTTTTGGCGCCAGAATATCTGGCAAAGTGTTCCTTTTGTAGTCATTTTGCTTTTTTTGCTGATTCTGGATCGCCTGTCCGTGCGCTTTCTGCGTCAACTGCTCGATTTGCGGCAGTATCAGCAAGCGGCACTTATGATGCAGCAATCTCTTCTGGTCCAGGCAGAACCAAAAGCCATGTATGCGCGTCTGATGCAAACGATTGTTCGTGAAACCAATGCGGTTGCGGCGTTCGTGTTCGTTCCCGATCAGCTGACTGAATCGCTGCAAATATCGGTTCTCGAGGCTGACCAAAAGGATTTGCGTGAAAGTTTACTTGCCTGGATAACCGCACTAAATCCGAAAGATCTTCGTAATGGTAGTTTTCTTCCTGAACGGGTGTTTTGCTCGGGTCAGGCAGAAGAAATCAGGTTCCTGGATGAAGTGATGGAGACTTCGCCAGTTATGGAAAGGCGTCCACAGCTACGCCGGATTCGGAGCATGATCGCCTACCCGATTATTTTGCAGGACGCAGCGCAGGTGGAAGCTGTGCTGGTGGTTGCTCATGCCGAAACCAAACACTTTAGCCAAGCGCTGAAAGCGCTTATTGGGCAGTTGGCAAGTAGTGTGGGGCTGGCTCTTACCCTCTGGAAACGCCATAACGCATTGGCCGATGCCGAAGCCGAAATTCGTCAGGTGGCTTATTACGATAGCCTTACCGGATTGGCGAATCGCCGCCTGCTGAATGAGCGATTAGAAGAAGGGTTGGCGAGTGCCAGTCAAAATAGTCAATCTATCGCATTAGGTATTCTGGATGTGGATGATTTTAAAAAGGTCAATGATGAATACGGACATAACGCAGGGGATACTTTACTGGTGATTATCGCCCGGAGGCTGGAAGAGGCGTTGCGTACATCTGATTGTGTAGCCCGCTGGGGTGGGGATGAATTTGTGCTCCTCTTCGAAGGATTGGAGAAACGTCAGGTATTGGAGGACGTCCTGCTGCGTTTGGAACGTGCTCTGGAATCTCCGGCCAAATTGGCCCAAGGCGTGGTGCTGCCTGTACGGGTCAGTTTGGGTGTTTGTTTTTGCAAGGATGCCGGGCTGATAGAGAATCAGGATGCGATGCTCCGTTGTGCTGATCAGGCCTTGTATGCCATCAAGGCGAAAAAATTGGAACGGAGTCGGTTTTGGATGATTTACGACGCAGATCTTCAGCTACAGCCTGAATCAGAAGCTTTAGGCGACACAGCAACGCAATAAAAAACCAGTGGTTTCCGTTTTTGGGTGCATTACTGTGGTTATTTGGCTACAGTGGGTATTTTTAACGGATTGAAAAATATAGGTGCTGGACTGGCAAGCTTCTTGCTGTGGTATTGGGTTAGTCAGATAGCTATCGGGAGTCCCCTACTTATCTGCAAACATATATATCTTGATGAGTCTGACGGCTCAAGGAGGCCACATGATAAAGATATGGACGCACCCTATTCATCGCTTACCGCAATTTGTGGCATTTGTAGGGCTATTTGTTGGGTTAAGCAGTCCTGCCTGGGCGGATAGTGATTTGTCCCTGGGCGTTGCTGTTCCTGGTTTAAGTGTATTTTTAGGGAATAACCCCGGCTATTATGCCGCGCCTGTTTATGCACCTCCGCCAGTATATTACGTGCCGCCCCCGCGCCGCGTATATTATGTTCCAGCGCCGCCATCCCCGCCGCCTGTGCGCTATCAATTGCCCGGGTACTATGTGCAGCCTGCGCCGATTCGCTATTACCGGCCACGCCCTTGGGAGCATCACGGTCCACCGCCATGGGCAGGTCGTTGGCGGCATGATGATGGTCATGATGGCTGGAGGCGTTAGTTTCATTGCTTCGGTTATCGGCTGAAACTGGAAAACCAATTAAATGAACTCAAACCCCGACATCATTTTATGCCGGGGTTTTTTATGGACGCAATTTGCTGGCGCACCAATTTAATGCATTGATCACCAAAGTGGTGCATAGCAAGCTTGTAATTTTATTGGGGGTTGTGGTGTTAAATTTTAAAAAATACTATAAATCATATCACTATATAAAGATCTTGTGCGGGCATGCATTTTGCTTTTTGACAACAGGCTTGATTTTTTTCATACAAACCAGGGAGTCAACATGTCGCACTACAGCACTAAAAATCGCTATTCGTTTTTACGTCGTTCAATTCTCGCCAGCATGCTGATCGGCCTGCCGTTGGTCGCCGGTGTGGCGGATGCCAGTCCATTATCTTTACCGAATCCTCTGAAATTCTGTGCCGGACCATTGGGTCAACTGGATGTGCAAGGCGTAGCCAGCGGCATGGCCTTTTATCAGGATAATCCCCAAGGATTAGCGGGTACTTTGGGAGCTAAACGATTGGGTGCGTCCATTACCAACGGTATGGTAATCATCCAGAAAGAAAATGGTCCGATTCAGTTTTACATTCAGGCTGGTGCTTACAGCTTCCCTACACTGGCTGCATCCATTCCTTCGATTACAAGTACAATTAGCAATGCCACGGTTCCGCCAACAACAGTTCAAGGCAATATTAACGATTTTGGAGCCTTGCCGGTTGCTTATTTAAAAATTGCACCATCCTCTAATTATTCTGTAGAAATCGGAAAATTACCCACCTTGATTGGTGCAGAAGGTGGCTTTACCTACCAGAACATCAACATTGAGCGTGGCCTACTTTGGGATATGGAGCCCATTATCAGCCGTGGCATACAGTTTAATGGTAGTGCGGGTCCATTGAGTGCATCGCTTGCCTGGACAGATGGGTATTACTCCAATCGTTATAACGTACTCAGCGGATTACTCAGCTACGCTATTAATGGGTCCAATACGGTAAGTATTTATGGCCAAGGTTCCTTGGGTAAATCTCGTCTGAGTTCTAATGATGTAGCTTACAGTCCTATCGGTAATGAAAGCCAGATTTACGGTATTGAATATGAATATAGTTCTGGCCCATGGATGATTGAGCCCTATTTCCAGTACATGCATACTCCCGAATCGTTGCGCCTAGGTATTCCGCACTCTTTCGATAATTATGGTGGGTCCGTACTGGCTGACTATAGTTTCACCAACACGATCTCTTTGGGTGCCCGTGCAGAATATCTGCATGTAGGTGGGCCCCTGGGTTATGGGTTGAATAGTATTGCATCCTCACTCACAGATCTCCCCGCTGATTCCCACGCCTGGTCCATCACACTCACGCCAACCTACCAAAGCGGTGGTTTCTTCGCCCGCGCTGAACTTTCTTATGTGACCGCCTCTGCGCCTGCCGGACGGGGTTTCTCCGGTGCTAATGGAACCAACACCAATCAACTGCGTGGCATGGTCGAAACCGGCTTCATGTTCTGATCGGTCGATTCATCAAACTGGGAGCCTCGCTGCTGCGGGGCTCGCCATCTAACGTATTTTGAGTTCAGGAGAATCCAAACATGAAACATGCTGCGCAATTATCCAGGTTACTGCTATTGGGGTCTGTCGTTGCCGCCTCGGGCTGTGGTTTATATGAGGTGACACCTTGCCCGGCTGGTCCTGCTCCGGTGGCTCCAGTGGTTTCTGCCCCGACACCTCCACCACCGCCTGCACCTATCGCCCCGGTAGAGCGTACAGTGCTGGAAAGCAAGCCCATCACCATTACCGGTATCAATTTCAAAACCGGTTCTGCGCTGTTGATGGGGTCGGATATTGGCGTCCTCGATAAAGTGGCCGGTTTCGCCAAAATGCATCCGGATGCTACCCTGCATATTAACGGTTATTGCAGCAAAACAGGAAGTTATGCCTACAACTACAAGCTTTCCAAGGCGCGTGCGGGCAGTGTTGCCGGTTATCTCGAAAAGCGGGGTGTTGCTGCGGATCGCATGATGGTCAAAGGCCACTCCTATGAAGACCCCATTGCTACCAACACGACTCCGGCTGGTCGTTTCAAAAACCAGCGGGTTGAAATCAATTCCAGTGTCATGGTGCGTACTACCGTCAAATAAAGTTTTATGACGGCCGTTTGAGCTTTTTTGCGATGACCCGCTTGGTCTTTATCAAGCGGGTTTTTTAAGGATACAGCGTTTGAATGCCCCACGCGATATCCACTACTCTTGACGCTTTGCAGTAGCCTAGGCCATCATCTCCAAGACTTTGGCTGAATTTTCACTATGACCACGTCTGCGGACGCGGTCCATTATTTTGTCTGGGAGGACCATGGACGCCACGGACCAGAAGCGCCTGTTGCGTGAAATGCTATTTGCCCG
Organism: Acidithiobacillus sulfurivorans; assembly: GCF_018853815.1. GTDB lineage: Bacteria > Pseudomonadota > Gammaproteobacteria > Acidithiobacillales > Acidithiobacillaceae > Acidithiobacillus > Acidithiobacillus sulfurivorans. Next base: position 25,780 of record NZ_JAAOMP010000131.1, read on the forward strand.
CCGCTTTGAAGAACGCTGTGCGGAGGCTTATCACGAACGCCAGATTGGCGGTTTTTTACACCTTTATCCTGGTGAGGAAGCCTGTGCGATTGGTGTTTTGGAGAAAGCCCAAACGGGTTCTGATTATGTGGTGACCGGGTATCGGGACCACATTCATGCCCTCAAATCTGGTATGGACCCCAAAGCGCTGATGGCCGAGCTTTTCGGCAAGGAAGCCGGTTGCTCCAAGGGCCGGGGTGGTTCCATGCACTTGTTCGATCCAGATGTGCATTTCATGGGCGGTTACGCATTGGTTGGCGGACCCTTCCCGCTGGCAGCCGGTTTTGCCAAGGCGATCCAGTTGCGCGGTGGTCAGGAAATCTCCATCTGTTTTCTGGGAGATGGTGCCAACAATCAGGGTACTTTCCATGAAACCATGAACATGGCAAGCCTGTGGAACCTGCCGGTGCTGTTTATCTGCGAAAACAATCTCTACGGCATTGGTACGGCCATTGAGCGTTCGACGGTAGAAATCAATCAGTATAAACGTGTAGCACCTTATGGCATTGAAGCAGCGCAATGTGATGGGCAAGACATTGATATTGTCATGACTCATGCCGAAAAAGCCGTTAATTATGTGCGCGAACAACGCAAGCCCTATTTCCTGGAACTCATGACCTATCGTTTGCGCGGCCATTCCATGTCTGACTCCGGCGCCTATCGCAGCAAGGAAGAAGTGGAAGAATGGGCGCAGCGCGACCCCATCGGCATTTACAAGCGCCGTCTGGTGGAAGCTGGCGTGGTGACTGAAGATGAATTCCATGCCATGGACAAGGCTGTTCAGGACGAAATCGAGAACGAAGTGGTGCGTTACGCTAGTGAATGCCCGGAACCGCGCGTCGAAGATGTAGCGCGTTACGTCTATACCGAAGGAGGTAACAACCATGGCTGAGTTAATGTATTGGCAGGGAATTTTGCGTGCCCACGATGAAGAAATGGCGCGCGACCCGCTGGTATTTGCCATGGGTGAGGATATTGGTGTCGCGGGTGGTACCTACAAGGCGACGTCAGGACTTTTCGCCAAATATGGTGAACAGCGGGTTGTTGACACCCCTATTTCCGAAAACAGCTACACCGGCATTGGTGTGGGTGCCGCCATGGTTGGTGCCCGCCCCATTGTCGAAATCATGAGTGTGAACTTTGCCTGGCTGGCTATGGATCAGCTCATGAATAACGCGGCGAAAATTCATTACATGTCGGGTGGACGGATTCGTTGTCCCTTTGTCATGCGTGTTCCCGGTGGAACGGCTCATCAGCTGGGTGCCCAGCATTCGGCGCGTATGGAAAAAGTATTCATGGGGATTTCCGGCCTGCGCGTGGTGACCCCGGCTACCCCTCGTGATGCTTATGGCTTGCTGAAAAGTGCCGTACGTTCAGATGATCCGGTGGTGATTATCGAACATGAAAGCATGTATAACCTCAAGGGCGAAGTGCCGGACGAGGAGTTTTTCACCCCGCTGGAAGGTGTGGAAATCATGCGTCCAGGTAAGGATGTCAGCATTTTTGCCTACAACATCAGTGTGCATTGGGCATTGGATGCGGCCAAAAAACTGGCCAGCGAGTATGGTATTGATGCTGAAGTGATTGATTTAAGGGCCTTGAAACCTTTGGATCGTGCCGGGATTGCTGCCAGCGTGCGCAAAACCCATCACGCCATCATCGTGGAAGAGGACGAAGCTCCGGTCGGTGTTGGTTCGGAAGTCATGGCCATCATCAATGAAGAATGCTTTTTTGATCTGGATGCGGCCCCGGTGCGTGTGCATGCCCTGGATATTCCCATTCCCTACAATCATCGTCTGGAAAAGGCGGCGATTCCCAATGCCGGGGATGTGATTGCTGCGGTAAGGAAGATGTTCGGCCGCTAAGGTCGCACTTCTCTCGATATGTTTTGATCTACAGAAACTCAATAGGGTGAAAAATGGCTGAACCTTACGTCATCAAGATGCCGCAACTGACCGATACTATGACGGAAGGTGTGGTCGTTTCCTGGGAAAAACCCATTGGCGCTCGGGTCGAACGCGGCGATGTGGTAGCGACCATTGAAACAGACAAGGCGATCATGGATGTGGAAGTGTTCCGCTCCGGCTATCTGGCGGGTCCTTTGGCGGCGGTGGATAGTGTCATGCCGGTCGGTGCGGCCATGGCCTATCTGACGGAAACATCGGATGAGGCCGTATCCCCGGTTCAGGATGCCCCGGCTAAAACTGCGCCTGCCGTTGCTTCAGAACCGACAGAATCTGAAGCACTTTCGGGTCATGCCATCAAAATGCCACAACTTTCCGATACAATGACTGAAGGCGTGCTGGTGTCCTGGGAAAAATCCCTGGGCGATAAAATCCAGCGTGGCGATGTGGTGGCGACCATTGAAACAGACAAAGCCATCATGGATGTGGAAGTTTTTCGTGAAGGTTATCTTTCCGGTCCGCGTGTCGCGGTGGATGCGGTGGTCCCTGTCGGTGACCCTATTGCCTGGTTGGTAGAAACTGCGGATCAGGTGCGCGAAGCTGGCACTGTTTCGGGATCACGACCGGAGGTATCGGCAGCTGCGGTGGACAAGACTCCCAGTGCTTCCACAGTCTCCACTCAACCGCCCGTTGCTCAGCATTTGTCAGCCCGGGTGCCTGGAGCACAACCTGCACCGCGTCCTCAGCAGGGAGCAGCCAGTCCCTTTGCCCGGCAGTTGGCCGGGCAGCAGGGTGTGGACCTCAATCATCTGCAGGGTAGTGGGCCAGCCGGCGTCATTGTTGCCGCAGATGTCATCGCTGCGGCGGG
>NZ_JAAOMP010000132.1 GCF_018853815.1 Acidithiobacillus sulfurivorans
CCCACAAGCAGTTGGTGGGCGTTACCGCCATGCTGAAGGCGGCTAAATTTGATCCTTCAGACCGCAACTGGATCATGGCTGCCTATGATCCCACCGGCAAAGTCCTTGCTTATGGCAAAGTGGGCAGCTGTATTGCCTGTCATGTGCTGGTCCGCCATCAGGACTTGGTTTTTGCTCCGCCGCCGACGCAATTATTGCCGATAAGCACTTGGAAGGCTTTTTTCTCCAAGCAGGAAATGAATCCGGCTTACGTGGCACTGATTCAAAAACATCCCGGGGCTGTCGTTCAGTAGCCTGCTCATTAAGGAGGATATTCCCATGCAACGTTTTATTCTGGCCTTTGTGTTTCTGTCACTTGGATGCCTGTTCACCAATGCCCAGGCTGATAAGCTCAATGACACTACGGCCTTATCCGGCTTGCATGATGCAAAGGCCGTTTTTTTGGTGAATATGCGTAACCCGGCGGCAGTGGATCACCTGGTCAGGGTCATCGGTTTGACACGCAAGCAACTTCTGCAACAAAAGGTGACGCCGCACTTCATCGTGGTCTTTATCGGTCCAGATGTCGCATTTCTGACCAAAGATCGTCGGGGTATTCCTTACACGGAAGAAAGGGATATCGCGGGGATTCAGGGAGAAATCCAAAAACTCAGCCAGAAAGGCATCCAGTTTCAGGCTTGTGGCGTGGCGCTACACGGTATGGACGTATCCCCCAGCATGCTGATTCCGAGTGTGACGCCGGTGGAAAGTGGCTTTATCTCTACCATCGCCTATCAAGAAAAGGGCTATGCTTTGGTTCCTGTCTATTA
>NZ_JAAOMP010000133.1 GCF_018853815.1 Acidithiobacillus sulfurivorans
TCAGGGACCATCAGCTAACTCCAATTCAGGGCACGACCGCTCCACAGCATTCTACCCCCTACCCACTCAATCTGACGAAGAGCCTAGATTATATACCTAGGTTAAAACCATTTAAACCAAACATAGAGGTGAAAATTTATGTCTAGAGCATTGTTTTTGAGATTGATTATCGCTTTCTTTGGGCTGCTTTTTATTCTCCTAACCATATGGGCTGGAAGTCATTACCATTTTGGTTATTCTATAACGTTGGTCGTTATGCTCGCCTTTGCTATGGCCACTTTTCTTGCTGAACTAATTATTGCTATTGACAGTCTAGAAAAAAGAATTAAACTGTTATATCCATCTTTAGAGCTTTCTACTGCTGAGCAAATATCGGTAAACGAAACTCTGACCATCTATAACAGACTAAAGAAACAACATTCAGTTGTATCCACTAAAATTGCACTATTGGAATTTGATAATATACATACAATACTCAAATGTGCAGAGCGTGGTTCTGACTATATATTCCATGATATATATCTGGCATCAATGGTCCTTTTGGGCTCGTTAGAGCCTGGGCAGACATTCAAAGTAGTGAGCAACTTGACAAAGAGGTTCTATTGGAAAACGGGAAAACATGCGTCCGATCATTCGGAACTCAATTTTCGCCAAGCTCGCAATGGGGTGACAATCGAAAGGATCTTTGTCTTAAATACCAAAAATGAGCTCAGCGGGCTTGCGGAAATAATCGAGGAACAGGCGCAAGCAGGGATTCATATTTATTACGTCTTTAAAGATTCCATTGAAAATCTTCTGCCTTATGCAAGCTTTGCGATCTCTGAGAACCTCTCTTCTGGGGTAGTATCTCATAGAGAGGATATTCTCGGGAAGGTTACCGTTACAACAAATAGTGAATGGATTACTGACTTGGCCACAAGGTTTGACGAGATAAAAGCGATTTCAAATGTTCCTTCGAGCCAGTCGAGTTGAAAATTCGATCGTCCGGTTACGCTGCCCTGCCGCCGTTGATCTCTGATGGTGGGCAGTAGACTGAAAGCGGTCATTCAGCAGCGGAAAGCAAATGGCCCAAAGCAGTTATCCAAGTTGAGTATCACCAGTGCCCGGAGCTAGGCCATAAATTGCTTTATCTGGCCGATACATTGCTGGGAAAATTCAATGTGATTCATAAACTGAATCTGGCTGGGGTAAAAAACCCAGGGTCTATTACCCTTTTGAAGCTCAGTTTCAGCAGCAGGTGATAGAAAATCATTTCCTGATGATTTCGGGGAAGTAGATCGATACCCAGCCATAGATGATCCCCGTGGAATAGTACTTCAACATCACTACCGACCTCCACGTCAAAGGTGGAACCTGCGGACCAGCGACTCGAGGCCTCTACCCTGAAATGGAGGTCATGCTTGACACCGTACTATGCTACGGCATCTATAGTCCTTAGTAGACAGGTTGAAGAACGCTTCTATCCAGGTGAGTGGAGGTTCAGACGTTATGAATACTAAGGTCAGTAAATCGGATCCACAGGGATCTGGCTGCGCCACCAATAACTCGAATATGCAGAATGTCCGACCAAGGGGGCTATGGGGGTTGTTAGTAGCGGTCGTAGTGGGTTTCCTGGCTTCCGCTTGCTGTGTCTTGCCGCTATTGCTGATTGTGGCTGGTGTAGGCGGCGCATGGATGGCTAACTTGCGGGTGCTTGATCCTTACGCCCCTTACCTGGATGTGGTCGTGTTGCTTTTTTTGGGATACGCCCACGTTCAAAATTATCGCGAAAAAAAGGCGCTGGCCTGTAGTTCGTGTTCGATGGTTGGACGATTCGGTCGTTGGCAATCCCCTCTTTTATGGGCGGGTACCGTTTTGGTTATTGTCTTTCTGGCATTGCCGCATGTGTTGCCCGGCTTGTTGATGTAGTTCTTTTAAATTCCAATGAACTCAAGGAGACTAAAATGCACATAAAGATAAATTCAGGAAAAAATCTGGTGTTAATATCTGCGCTTTCACTGCTGGCAAGTGGCGTGCTCGCTATGCCTTTCGCGTGGGCTGGCACGCCTTCTTCTGCTGCTGTCGTGCAGGCAGCTTCTGTTACGTCGGTATTCAGTGTGCCGTCAATGAGCTGTGGGGATAAAGCCTGTGAAACGGCTATTTATATTGCACTGCATCGCATCCCGGGTGTGCAGCATATCCATATTGATGACATGAAAAGGACGGTGACGGTGACCTATGATGCCAAAAAAGTGAGCCCGTCTGTTCTCCTGAAAACCTTTAGGAATATTGGATATCCGGCTTCTTTGGCGCATGCTTGATTCGCGTATTGAATTACGAATACAAGGAGTATCACGATGAAAAAAACCATTCAGTTGAACATACTCGGGATGACATGTACGCACTGCGCTTTGACCGTAGAAAAAGCCCTTAAGGACGTCGCCGGTGTCGACAAAGCAAACGTTTTCTTTCCTGAAGGTTATGCGGAGGTGGAGGTAGCCGACGACGTTGCTGATTCCGTGCTCACTGCGGCTGTCGTCAAGAGCGGTTACGGCGCACAGGTCGCCAAGGTGGACGCAGACCTACACGACCGAAGCACTCGTGTCGATGCGCCTGCAGCAGAAAAATTACACGTGATTGTTCTGGGATCTGGATCGGGAGCCTTCGCTGCGGCGATCCGCTGTGTTGATGGTGGCGCGCGCGTTACGATGATCGAAAAAGGGACGTTGGGGGGAACCTGCGTCAATATTGGCTGTGTTCCGTCCAAAATCATGATCCGCGCGGCGCAAATGGCACATTGGCAGCGCGCACACCCATTCCAGGGACTGGGCCATTGTGAGCCTACGGTGGAACGTGTGGCACTGGTGGCGCAGCAGCAGCAGCGTGTGGACGAACTCCGCAACGAAAAATACGTCAACGTACTCGCTTCTCATCCAGAGATTACCCTGCTCCAGGGAACCGCTCGATTCGCCGATGCCCATACTATTGTCGTGCGCACAGACGACGGAAAAGAGCAGTCCGTTCGGGGAGATCGCATTCTTATTGCTGTTGGTGCGCATCCCCATGTGCCTCGAATACACGGATTGAACCAGACCCCCTACTGGACGTCGACAGAAGCACTTATCGCCGAAGAAATACCCCGGCACCTGGTGGTATTGGGTGCTTCGGTGGTGGCTGTAGAGTTGGCACAGGCTTTCCGCAGACTGGGTGCAGAGGTCACTATTCTGGCACGCAGTACCTTGTTATCCAGGGAAGATCCAGCACTGGGCGCGGGTTTACAGACTGTATTTGCAGAAGAAGGTATCCGGGTGCTTCAGCAGACGGTTCCAGAAAGCGTGCACCATAATAATGGACAGTTCGAGATCCAGATTGATTCGGAGCGGCTCCGTGCAGATCAGTTGCTGGTGGCAACGGGTCGCCAACCCAATACGCAGGATTTGGGATTGGAATCCCTTGGAGTTGCCACCAACGAGTTTGGTGCCATCCTGGTTGATGACCACATGCGTACAAGCGTTTCCCACATTTTTGCGGCAGGAGACTGCACTACGCATCCTCAGTTCGTGTATGTCGCCGCTGCGGGGGGCACACGTGCCGCCGTCAACATGTTAGGAGGCGATGCCGCACTGGATCTAAGTGCCATGCCGTCTGTGGTTTTTACAGATCCGCAAGTGGCCACGGTTGGACTGGATGAAAAGGCGGCTGAAAAGCGGGGGATCAAAACCATCAGCCGCACCCTGAGTCTGGAAAATGTCCCCAGAGCCTTGGCGAATTTTGACACCCGAGGATTTATCAAGCTGGTAGTGGACGAACCCACTGGAAAATTATTGGGGGCGCAGATTCTGGCTGCTGAGGGTGGTGAAATTGTCCAGTCTGCGGCATTGGCTCTACGGGGTGGATTGCGCTTCCAGGATTTGGCGGATCAACTATTTCCCTATTTGACCATGGTGGAAGGACTGAAACTCTGTGCCCAGACATTTACCAAGGATGTCAAGCAATTGTCCTGTTGTGCCGGCTAACGGATAAGGAAAGCCATCATGCGTCAGGATCACATGGAAAGAGGGCTGCAAAATTTATTGAGAGAATTCCCGCTCCAGTCTCGAGTCATGAACGAACCGGTTTTCAGCAGAATTTTCACCTTCTGCAAGGAAATGTGTCATGACTGAGCCATCTCATCGACAAGGTTATCGTATTGGCGAAGTGGCCAGTGCTGCCGGTGTCCATGTCGAAACGGTACGCTATTATGAACGGGAAGGTCTTATCGTGCAGCCCAAGAAGCCGCATCTTGGATCCCGTCGGTATCCCGAGGAGACTATTGCACGCATTCGGTTTATCAAGCACGCCCAAAAGCTTGGCTTTACCTTAAAAGAAGCGCGTGAACTCCTTCTGTTGCAGACCAACAAAACCCAAGCCTGTGGTGCAGTACTGCATCAGGCAAAAATCAAACAATCTGCGGTGCTTGCAAAAATTCAGGCTTTGCGAAGACTGGAAATCGTATTGGCCCGTCTAATTCAGGATTGCCAACAAGAATATCCCAACCAGCATCATGCGTGTCCGATTTTGGAATGCCTGGAAGCAGATGACGCAAACATGGATGATTTGCTTACGGACGCGGAAGAATGATGATGATGGCCTTGAGCCAATTCGGCTGGAAATGATATGGAAATCATTCAACGAATTTTTAACGCCGTATTAATTGCCGCTCTTTTTTGTTTGATACCGGAACAGTCTTACGCAAAAGTCGTTGCCAAGACAACTTTTCTTCCGCAGATAGTTTTGACTAATCTTTCCGGAAGGAAAGTGGATTTAAATAATCTCAAAGGCAAGGTCATGGTGGTAAATTTATGGGCCAACTGGTGTCCGTTTTGCCATGAGGAAACACCTGGGTTTGTTCGTCTCCATCAAAATCTGGGCTCTAAGGTGCGCTTCGTGGGTATAGCACTGGATGGCAAAAGATCTGCTGAGAAATTTATACATAAGGAGCACGTTAGGTATCTAACGCTCTTGGCTGGAGCACATCCGAGCAAAGTCCTTTCGGCGATTGGAGATCGAAATGAAATGCTTCCCTATACGCTCATCGTCGACCCCGATGGGCGAATAGTAGAACGTCATCTGGGATTTTTTTCTGCATCCCAACTCGCGATGGCCATTAACCGAGTCATGCATAAATATCCATAACGGGAGTATGTATCGCGTCTTCTATGGTGGACCCATGAGTCAAGACAAAAAGAGCGAGAGTTTAAGCTAGTCTGGTTTCTAACATTGCAGCAGAATGGCGCTGCCC
>NZ_JAAOMP010000134.1 GCF_018853815.1 Acidithiobacillus sulfurivorans
TCGATGCGTTGGTGGCCGATTTGCTCTTGGAATAGGGAATTACGAGGCCAAACAAAATTTTCGAGGGTTTGGGCTTACACCCCCGGTTTGGAACCATTCGGACCTGGATGCGGCAACAGGCGCATAAACTGGGAATGCGGATTCATGATTTTCCTTCTGCGTATTCCAGTCAGGCCTGTTCCTGTGGGAACATAGACCCGAATAGCCGGAGAAATCAGCAATTTCAGTGTACCGTATGCCAGCATACGGAACATGCCGATATTCATGCAGGAAACAACCTGTTGTTTCTGTTTGAACAAGCGCGAGACGTTCTCACGCAAGACGGGTTCCTAAGTATCAACGGATTTGGTGAGTATGTGTCTACGGTAAAATGTAGGCTCCAATACCGCTTCATCCAAGATTACTACAGGAAAACCTCGGGTTCCCATATTCAAGGTGGGACACTCGTGATCGATCAGCCTGTATCTTTGGGTGGGAACAATCCCTGCCCTTTAGGGCAGGGTACTTGAAGTCGGCTCTTCCTATACCACTGTGGTGAACATTCAAAAAGGAACGGTTTTTTTCTAATTTGACAGTACCCGCTAAGAGGCGTAACGTAGCGTTATACATTTTGAACAAGGGGTGACTTATGCGAGTTTTTACAGATAAAAAGACGGGCGAGACGTACGTGGAAATCCCAACCAGAGCGCCCACCAAGATGCAGGTCTATGCCAGGACTTTGGCGTTTGCGTCCAATCGTACACTCAAGGTGATGTTTAACGATGCAGCAAAGCGTTTTTCTCAGGACAAACCTTGGGAACACGGACTGAAGTGGCGCACTACCAAAGGGCTGACTGTCACAATGAAGGACACGGTAGGCCAAAAAGAGGCAACCGGCTGGATGCAGGTGAACATGCGCTTTCCGGTGGAAATGGGCAATGCGTTGGAACGGTTGGCGGCCGAGCAGAACGTATCTTTGTCCAGCGTCGCCTATACCTTGCTGTATTGGTGGACCTGGTGGGTGTATCCACCAGCGTCTGAACGGATGCGGCGAGAGAAATTTTTAATGAATACACCCAAACCCATTCAGGACAAGCCGAACCTCGATTTGGAAGATAGTGGGGCATTGACTTGAGTAGACCGTAAATATTTTTGGTAGCGGCTTTCTGGGGGTATAAAACACCACCAAGCCGTACCAGACAATTATTCACGACCGCCTTATACCCAGATAGTTACCAGTTAAACAAAGGAACTAAACCATGTACATACAAGAACAACAAGAACACTCTATTGAGTTGTTGAAAAACGCACACGTCATTACTGACCTGACGGAAACCGAGAAGCATGAAAAGAAACGGCTGGAAGATGCAGAGCATTTAGCTTTTGAACTACGCTGTGAAGAAGAGGAAACGGAAATATTCAATGACACTATGCAGTTTTCGAAAATGCAATCCCGCATCGCCAACCGCTTTGGGGTTCATCCGGATCAGGTGGAAATCAAAAGCTTGTATGAAAACCCGGAAAATGTCATGCATTATAATTTTTCCGGACTCATTGCTATTCATCAGATTCCAGACTATGTTGCACTGGAACAGGCCGTGATTCAGTCCCAGATTCAGGAAATGTCCATTCGGCGCGCTTATGTGATCGACGATGACGAAAATTTGTGCGACGAAAATGACGAGCGTTATACCATTTATGACCGGGTAACGGATCCCAAGAAATACACCAGAGAGCTTGTGGAAGTTGTAGACACACTAAATGATCCATGTGGCTATCGTGGCTTTGAATACAACGGAATTTATCTGTCTTTCCTGGACGGCAAGCTCGAAAGCATTTTGTTTGGGGATGTGCTTTTCCAAAACAATCTTGCGCCGTGTATATATCCTATTGCATGGGAACCGGAAGAAATATTGGATTACGCGAACGAAAGAAATCAACTCGAAGACCCCGATGATAGCTACTATTATTTGGATGACAACTACAATCTTTTGTCTTTGAACAACATGTTAGACATAGGGGAATTGGGTTGCAGTTTCGAGTTCCTGATGGACGGTTCTGATGATTACGATGAGCTTTCCCGTAGATTATTGCGCCTGTACAAGCAGACCGTTTTGCCGAGGGTCCGCCTGGGATTTGATTATATCCTGCGCAACATGGAAGAAGGGGATAGGCCGGTATTTGTTCCTTACTGTCCGCCACCGCCATTATTCACGGTGCCGACCCGTGAAGAGTTCGAGAAGGCCGTTTACCGGGAAAGGCTTCAGAAGGCGTATGAGCAGCAGGTCAAAAACGCGGAACGGCTTGCGCAGAATTATGAGAATCTGATACGCAATGAACGGCCTTGGGCGAAATGAACAAGAAGGTTTATAGAAATTTTTGTTGTCTTACTACTCTGTAAAAGGAAAAACCATGAAAAACTTTGTCTCTTATTTTGATGATATGCCTCGCCGTAACGCCACCGATGATACCGAGTTCGTCTCTGGAACGGTACTGGTGGATTCGCCGGATGCGGCGCTGGATTTCCTGGGAATCGCGGACGAAAATGTTCGCGCCCAAATGAAGCGGTTCAAGAGCAAGAAGTCGGATATTTGTGCCATGGTGCGCTGTTATCATGGTTACATTCGGGAATTGCTGAATTATCAGGTCAAAAACGGCGTTGTTCCGCAGGCGGATGCGACCAAAATTATCAATGAACGGAACCGCAAGGTGGCCGAGGGATACGTTACGGCGCTGGCCAAGCAGATGAAAGATGGGGAATTCAACAAAGTTTCGCCGCAGGGCCTTATCTTCTCTATCAAGACCATCGGTGAGAACAGTTATCAACGCATGTTGATAGATGGGCAGAACCGTCTTTTGGCGTGTCTTGTTTCTCGTGTGGCCGTCCGTTTTCATGTGCAGTTGACGGATAATCCAAAAGTATTTGCCCTGTTGGACCTGGGAAAACAGCGTGAAGCTTCTACGGCGGCCAACAATGACCTGTTCGAGCAGGTTGGTCCCGACGCGAGCTTGATTCAGCACGACATGCCGTATCTGGCGTCCATGGTACTGAAGGTTGACCCCAAAAAGGGGAATAGCGCGGTTCAGTTGGCTTTGTTCTCTTACCTCAAGTACAGCTACGTCGATACGGGGGGCGTGAAGTACGATATGCTTTCTGCGCTGTACGAAGGAATCGGTTCAGAATTATTCGAATCGGCCTTCTCGGTGAATGAAAAGAGTGGATTCAGTCAGGGGTTCGTGGCTGGAATGCTGCGATCTCTGATCGAATCCGTGGAAACTGAAAATGTTGATGCCCAGCGAGGTGTCTACGCGGTCATCAAACAGATCGCCGCCATGCGTCGTGGTGACGTGGATGCCCGTCACGCCCCCGAGTTGGACCGTATCGCGCCCTACCTGTCTCGCATTTTCGGGATGAGCAACAAGTCTCGTGGACACAGAAATGCCGCTACGATGATCTTCCATGCGTTGTTTTCAAGCATCGTCTTTGATCGCAAGGACGGTTTCATGGTCATGATGGACAGGCTGGACCAGTACAGCGACCTGCTGTTTGCCAGCAAGGATTTTAACCATGCGATGAGTTCTACACGCTCGACGTTTCTGGATAACGAAGGCAACGAAGTTTTCCTGCTTAAGGACATCGAACAGGATTTGTCCGAAGATATCCAGCGTTTCGATCCGTACCGCAATATGATTTTGGCAAGGGGCTGCAGTATCGATAGTGCAGCTTAACAAAAACGGTTGGCTTTAGGCACACATTAAAAAGTGTGCCTAAAGCCTGACTAATTTGACATGACTCGTTATAGTGGGTAACATAGCGTTATTATGAAAGCATCCCACATCAAAGCCGCCCTCCGCATGCGTTACACGGCTCCGCAATACGCCACATTGGAGGAAGTCCGCAATGCGACAGGTCGGATCAAACGCCGCCGGGTAATCGACAAGATCACCGGCGACGTGACTACAGACAGGCCGCGCTACGCCGACATGATCGCCGTAGGTCTTTGGCCTTCTCTAGGTTTGGAGATCCTTGGATTTGAGGTCAAGACCACCCGGGCCGACTGGTTGAAGGAGATCAGCGACGAAAAGAAGGCGGTCGCGGTTCAGCAGTATTGCGATCGCTGGTATCTGGTGGTCCCCCACAAGAACCACGAGAAGATCGTCAGAGGCCTTGCAGGCGGCGAAAAAGGAGAGTTGCCCGCTACTTGGGGCATGCTGACCGTCGATGAAACGGGCACTGTGCGGGAGATTGTGGCCGCACCGAAGCTCGATGCGCAGCCCGTCACCCGTGCTTTCCTGGCGTCCCTGATCCGTAATGCCTGCACGTCGAACCCGGATTATCTGGAAGTGCAGTCGCGGATCATCGAGCAGCGTATGGCGAGTCAGCCGGTACGCAAGAGCAGGAACGCCAACAAGACGGTCAAGCGGCAGACCATGAATAGCCAGGCGGCGGAGATCAAGCGGTTGAAGAAGGTGATCGCGGACATGGAGATAGCGATGGTGGTTCAACAAGGGGAGAGGAGAGCGGCATGAAAGTAAATTGTTCGAAGGGGGTAATATCCATCTTTTTGATTGGGTTTATGGCGGTTGCGCCAACAGCCCAAGCTGGTCTATTGGGTGCATTGGTTGGGGATGCTATCGTTCATCACGAAGAAGAAAAATCCCAACAGAATGGGCAGCCCAACATGCTTACTCAGCATCCAATTATGGGCGCGGTTGCGGGATCTGTTGCAGGAGCGGCAGTAGAGGGCGGAATTGCTCATAATTTTGTGGAGCATCCTGTTCGTGATTCTATCATCGGTGCAGGTGCCGCCACGATAGGTGCCGCGTATTTGATGGACAAATATCATTGCCATGAAAGCGGGACGTATGATGGCATTCACCAGTGGACTTGTAACGGGGTCGGAGGCGCGCATCCATGGAAGCAGGAAGCCAAAGATCTGTATATCGAGGCGAGGACAGAAACCTTGCGAAAGAATATGCATGAAGCTTATGGGTACCCACTACGTGTAAAGGGTTGTGCGGCGCACCACATAGTTCCACCAGATGACGGAAGGTTCGGCAATTATGCAGAAAAGCTCAGAGGCATCCTAAAGACGTGTGACATTCTTCCAGACGACGCCGAAAACGGTGTTTGGCTTCCTTATGTAAAATCTGGTGCAGATTGTTCTGGCGTTTACCATCCAGGGTTGCATGGTGACAGCCTGGGATATTACAAAAAAATATTAACAAGGTTGAGTAGGGCATACAGCGCGGGCTCAAACCTTGATGAATCATGCTTAAACGTGAAAAATGAACTTGGACAAATCAAGCAAGACCTCATGGATGGAGTCAACGAATGAAGATCATATCTGTCGACATACCATTTGATGAAAAAGGAAACCAAGCATTCGCACAGTTATGCGACACTACAGGTGAACTGCATAACTGGTGGGAAACCTTCTTCTTTCATTTCCCAAAACCAGAAAGGCGGCAGTTGGCAACGTCGGCATATAAAGAGTGCGTCATTGAATGGTGCGATGATTGTTCTGACCTCCCACGACCTGACATTGCGACAACGGCAGGAGTGGATTTGGTATTAAATGAGAAGGCCTATGCCGCTGTTGGCCACATGATGAAAGAGTCTGGTGATTTTTACATCGCACACTTAGGCGATGAAAAGATGTACTTATATCTGAGCTGGGAGACTGTTTCCGATCTTGATTTGGAGATTGTCACGCATCATGCTTACCACGTACATCCAATAGTGCCGACGAACCGACCCAGTATACGTGACGGCTCGTTATTTATCTCTGAAAGCCTGTTTGAAGAAATCACCAAGAATAGTTTGTCTGGTCTTGTTTATCTTGTAGAATACATTGAGTTTCCGCGTGCGCAAACGGATACAGAGTGTGGAGGCTAATATCGCCGGTCATTGCACGCTGACAAATATTACGGGTATGTATATAAAACATTTGCTGACGCGATGGCAAGCAACACCGATGATGGTATCGCTTGTGAAAACGTAAAAAAAGCGTTATCAAAAATTAAAAAGATACTTTCTTCAATGCCAGCAGGTGGCTAAAGATATGGTTTATTATTGTATCAACCAACAATATGACGTGAACGGAGCGACCATGGTGAAAAGACTTTGCTCTCCTGGTAAAGCCTTTTTTGACCATCTTGCTTTCCTGAAACGTATGGCAATCTTTAGAAGTTCTGGGAAAAACGAATTTGAGGCAACTATAAAAGCAAACTGGTGTGAAGACGCAAAAGACTTGCCATTCGGAGATTTGGTTTGTTCTACTTTCGCTAGCGGCATTTTTGTCAGCGATAAGGTTGCTGCTGTACTAAAAGAACATTACCCGAATGAATGCGTTTTAATTCCGGTCGAAATCAGAGAATCTTCTGATGTTCCCTATTATTGCTTGGTTTGCCGATTCGATGCCGATCACAATGAACGCGCTTATAACATGAATATCTTTGTGACGAGTGACTGTCCGGGCATCGTTGTGTCAGGAGTTTGTTTGAGTCAGATAGAGTTAGCGGGTGTCTCTGGCCTCGACGTTCACCTTTGGCAACAGGTGAAAAGCTATGTATCGAAAAGAGAGCGGAATAAACATGAACGGTGAAAGCGTGGTGGAGGAAGGAAGCCTCATGGCTATCAAGAAACCAAGGGTGCCCAAGATCACAGCGCTGAGACCCGATTATTTCTCCTGGAAAGGCGAAGATTGGGATATGGGTCACTTTTTCAAGCAGGAGTTTTTGCGGGAAGCCAAGGGGTTTCTGAAAAAACTGACCACGACGATAGAAGGCGTGCAAGCCAGTTTTATCACCACCACAGAAGGCGGGCAAGTGTGTTCTGGGGAACAGCGCCTCTGGGTTTCGTTGAGCGACCAACCGGAAAAACCGTTCGGATTGAAGATCATTGTTCAGCAAGTCGGCCAGTGTGGCCGCGCCAGTGATGGCATTGGCCTTGTAGTTCAGCCCCTCCATGCGCCAGACAAGCTAAAGGAACGACACTATGCTGCGCGGTGGAAAGCGTGTCCTGCATCCATACAAAAGCTGGCACAAGGCAAGATGGGAAATAACCATTGGTTTCCAAGTGATCAGGAGATCACCGTAGATAATGTAACGAGCTTTGTGAATCGCATTGCCGAAGGAATTTGCCGAAAGGAGAAGACGAAATGAATGCAAAAGAAATGTACGACAATCAACGTGACGCAGATAAAGCACATCACGAAGCCCGTGTGATATGGCTTACGGCAGATGCACCGAAGTGGGCTTGCGGCACACCGGTAAGCAATGATGATCGTCGGGTACTGCTGAAACAGAGCACGTGCTACCTGACTACAGGGGAAGGGTTTAATCATGCCAATACCCCAACTCCGCATTGAAGGCTATCAATAGGACGATTGAGTCCTAAGCCATGGATGGACAAAAACTGGCACCAAAAAGAGTGGTATCAAGACGGTCAAACGCCAATCCATGACCAAGTAATTTTTTGGTTTGGTTTATAGATTATATAAGGGCATTCAAAATGGGCACCATTAAAGCGACAAGCAAAAACAAGGAAAATAAACGGGTAAAAGCTTGGCAGAACTTCATGACTCGCGTGGTCAATGAAGGTGTGTCATCTGGGTTTATTAAGCTTGACGAACACGAAGCAGAAGATGTTGATACGATCAAAGAATATGAGTTTCTTCTAAATAAGCATTTAGTTCGCGTTCTCACCAGAGAGATTGCTTACGGTGAATTAAGCATTATTGCTGCGATGTGCATGAATGAAGAAATATGCGACGAACATAATGTGGCTGCGTTAAATATCGGTAGACACAAACAGTGCATAGCCACTGCACGAGGATGGCTAGAACGAAAGACTGGTCAATACATTCAAGATATTGGTAGTTTTCAGTGCAGGGATGAGTATGTGGACAGATTGGCTGATATGAACGTAAAGCCTTTGGGCTTTGCCAAGTCTGGCCCATTCATGAGGTAAGGATACCCAATGATCACCCACAAAGACGGGACGTTACCCACATCCCCGGCCATTTTCGTGTTCGGAAGCAACCTGGCTGGCCGGCATGGAGCGGGTGCGGCCAAGATCGCCCGGCTACGGTTCGGCGCTGTACCTGGGGTTGGCCGGGGACGCACCGGGGATGCCTACGCCATTCCTACCAAGAACGCACATCTTGGCGTGCTGTCCCTGGAAGAAGTTCGGCGTGGCGTAAACGATTTTCTGCGATACGCAAAGGATCATCAGGAGTTGCGGTTTTTTGTGACCAGGGTCGGGTGTGGCCTGGCTGGGTTCACCAATCAGGAAATCGCGCCCATGTTTCGCGAGGCAACAGAGAATTGTTATTTTCCGGAAGAGTGGGGGGAGTTTTTCATATGACGTCGCTAGTTCGGACGCGAGTAACTTCATTGGTTCTGGATACGCTGATGCACTACGTTGGATTTAATCTATAGAGATCATGAGGATGATAATATGACAAGCATGCAGGTCACACCGGACGTACCTAACACATCGGAAAAGGGCAAGCCATCGTCCTTTTCCATCTCTATTCCCGACCTTGGCGAAGGGAAAGCCCTATCATTAGAAAATATCTTAAAGCTGGATTCTTATTCGGAATACAGATCTTTTATCAATATCATGTCTGCCGTGATGGAAAATAGCTCGCATTTGTTGCGTAAAGCTATGCTGCACGTGATCATTAAGTACGCCGATGATGTGGGTATCATGCGCAGATTACTGTTTACAGACTCGCTTCCGTGGTCGAAAATTCATGGGAAGTATCTATGCAAACTGTACATGAAAAACGGAATCAATGAGAACCACCCGTTTTCCATGTCACATATCGTATTCCCAGAAGTGTACATGCATAAACTCATACGTGACAGGGTTACGTTTGAGGCTTTCTTGAAGATAAAACAGGTAACAGATGCAGAGATGCAGGAGCATTTCGGCGAACAAAGTTTCCGATTTCACGCATCTAACTGGAAGATTGTTTTTCTAATGTCTCGACGTGACGAGTTCATATCACGTATGGGGTACGATGCTACTCTGCTTTTTCTGGTGAACGCTTTCATTCAAAGAGTTAAAAGCGCCAATGTTGATAGTGCTAGTGAGCGGTACATTAAGCATTGTGTCAGTGAAGTGCAGGATATTCTTTTTGGGCTGAATACTTTTCCATCTCGCAGTGCGTCAGAGTCCGTCATGTTCGATATAATGGCAATTATAGACGCGCTAGAGAAGATGGATCCGCAACCATTTGGTTGGGAGGAAATGGTGGCAACCATGCTTCCAAAACCGTTATCGGCAGATATGCTATCTAACATACTGGAAAATGCTGGCGATAAGCTGAAATGGTACATGGGGCGACACTACACTGAATGGGATTCTAACCATATCGTACAAATACAGAAAGCCGATAAAAGAGGCGATTCTATTCTGCGTGGCATACAGAAAAATACCATATTAGTTACCCCAGATATTATAGACGGCGGTGTTAAACAAGATGCACCCTTGAAGTTAGACGCCACACAGGTGCCGACGCAGAATCTATCGGTAAAAATTCCCGCTGCATTTTCTGGGATGAGTCTACGCGTTGTTCAAAATTTTAAGGCTAATCCGGACGATCGTGCGGTTAAGGCGTATAATGGGATGTCTGGTAAGGATATCCCACTTATTGCCGCGCCAGACCCCGAGATGGTTTTTTCCTGTCTGGACAGGATGTTCCCATGGGCGCAGCGGGCCAATGAGATTATCTGTAGGCAGATCAGTATGTGCCGCATGGGACGGGGCTATGTGTACATTAACCCATTATTGTTGATCGGTCGTCCTGGTGTGGGCAAAACACGGTATAGCCAGATGTTGGCAAAAATACTAGGTATTCCTATGACGTATTACGGCGCGGGTGGCAGCATGGACGTCATGTTACTGAAGGGGTCAGCAAGAGGCTGGTCCAGCACCAGACCTTCGTTAGCATTAGAAACCATACGTCAGCACAACATAGCCAACCCGATGATACTGGTAGACGAAATTGATAAGGCAGGTTCCGGTACGCATAACGGGCGTGTAGAGGATTATCTGCACAACGTTTTGGAACCAAGTAGTGCACGATCTATTCTGGATGAATGTTTAATGGTTCCGGTAGATCTATCCGCGATTACGTGGGTACTTACAGCCAATTACAAGGAGCATCTCTCAGGTAGTCTGTTGAGCCGCCTGCTCACCATTGAGATACCCGCCCCCAGCAAACAGCACCATGAAACGGTGGTCCACGGGGTGATCAGCAGCGTCATGGAAGAGTACGGAATTCACACTAATCAGCTACCGGATATATCCGATATGCTCTGGGCTACGTTTATGGAATCCGCATCAAATCCGAGAACGCTTCGCAAAATGGTGGGAGCATGGATTGGTGAAGTGGGCAGGCAAGTAGTCATACAGTAAATAAGGAACTATTCATGAGCATATACGGGTATTACGAAAAAACCTTGTGGGACCGTGCCAACGGCTTTGGCGGCAAAGACACGAAAACCGCGTCTTCAACGCCGTTCATCCAGAAAAAGATCGTGCGTCACGCGGCTAATACCCAAGGCCGGGATTTCATCGTCGGCGACCTGCATGGTTGCGCGGGCTATCTGGATACGCTACTGCGGTACGTTGGATTCGATCCATCCACGGATCGTCTGTTCAGTGTGGGCGACCTGACGGATCGTGGACCGGATAGCCCTGCGGTGCTCGACTGGCTCCGCGAACCCTGGTTCCTGCCGGTACTGGGCAATCATGACGCTATGTTAATGGCGGTGTTGATGGATCAACTTGAGACGGTCTCCGACGTCAAGGAGATGTCCCCTGTAGATCGTGTTCGCATCGAGGTGTACGGTGGCTCGTTTTTCAGTAATGGCGGTAAATGGTTGCTGCCATTTTTGCAGGGATCAGCGCATCTCGACACGTTGGCGGGCTGGCTGGATCTCTTGCGGGGAATGCCGCTTATTCGGGTAGTTGGTGCAGATTCGCCCAGCCGCTTCCACGTCGCCCATGCCGAACTTTTGGGCGGTGATGCCGACTGGTGTGACCAGACGCTGGATCAGTCGGACGCCGAGGAGAATCCATTGTGGGAATCCCCGCATAATATCTGGGGGTTCGACATGACCGGCGACGGCCTGGACCATGTATTGTGGGGGCGAGAGTTGCGCGCTCGGGTGGCTGAGAACGGTATGACGGACCAGCCGGGTTTGTCCCGGACGTATGTGGGGCACACTATCACAGTGATGCGGGATCCATCGCGATTGCTGACAGTGGGGTCGCATGTATTTCTGGATACCGGCTCATACAAATCTGTTCCCAATGACAAAGGGGTATGCGACCAGAACCACGGGCTGACTATCTGGTGCCATCAGGAAGAACGCGGCTGGAAGTTCAATGGCGAGAAGGTCGTGGATGTGCGAGTTGCGAACGGACAGGAGGACGCGGAATGACTACAAAGAAGACCTCAGCAGCTATCTGCTCCATGACATGGAAGATATCGGCAAGGGAGTAGTCGTTGACGCTGCCGTCCATGAAGGGGGAAAGATTGTTGAACACGAGGCCGAGAAAAAGGCGGCTGAAACTAGCGGAAAAATATACTCTAAACATATAATAAACAGAAAAAACGCTGGAAAATGAGAGCAGAGGAATACGAAAATGAAAACCCTTGAAGCCATTAAACAAAAAATAAACAAGATAGATGATGAGAATAAGTTGTTTATTGCAAAAAACTTGGTGGCTCGCGATCCGGATATTGAAAAAATAAAATCTGACCTGGGTGTACATCTTCCAAAAAGCTATCAGTGGTTTCTCAAGACTTATGGTGCTGGAGGTGTCAACGGCGTGTTCATAGAAGGCATGGGCACTCCAGACCATCGATATGCCGTGGTGGAGGAAACCTTGGACTTTCGGAAAGATCATCCATCCGTTTTGCCGGAGTGGGTTTTCCTGGAATGGTTTAGTGACGATTGGGTATGCCTGCTGGATACCAGCGGGTGCCATGAAACCACAGAAGAATGCCCGGTTATTGTCTATCAAATTGGAGAGGATCGATGGGAAAAGGGATGGGACACCTTTGCTGATTATCTCGAAGAGCGGTTTTTTGGGGGAGGAGATGACAGGAAAAAAATGGAACTTTTGTGCTAAAATTTCATCTGAGCAAACCCACCAGGTAATCAATAAAACGCCATAGTTCGCGCCTTGTCCGCTGGCGATGCACCGGTTGATGGCTGGTCTTTGTCAGACGTTTATCTCGTTCGCAAACAGAAAACGGTTTTTGATATGGATGTACCCCTTTGGACGGTGGAAGAGAGCAGAAGTGATTTGATGTTACGGTATTGGATATACGGGTTACTTAACGGAGTATTTTTATGCGCATCGCCTACGCTTCCGACCTCCACCTGGAGTTCGATAATTCCTTCACACTGACCGGTCTATCAATGCCAACCGGCCCCGCCGACGTGCTGGTCCTGGCCGGTGATGTGGAAATACTGCCCATGCATTACGTGAAGCTTTTGTGTAAGCTGCGCATCGTGTATGACGGTCCAGTGATCTTTGTGCTGGGCAACCACGAATATTATAACGGGGTCTTCCCCGATGACCGACAAAAGTACCGGGAGGCCATCGCCCATGATCCCAAAGCGTACCTGCTGGAAAACGAGTCGGTCGTGATCGATGGCGTCCGCTTTCTGGGCGCGGCCCTCTGGACGGACTTCGCTGTGATCGAGGACGCAGATTCCCGGTGCATCACCCCGGAAGCCATCCTCCAGGCGCATCGGGACAGCATCGCCTGGCTGGATGACCAGTTCACCAATCACCCTTTTGCGGGGCCAACAGTGGTGATTACCCATCACGCGCCCAGTTACCGAAGTCAGCACCCCCGATTCGCCGGAAGTCCCATATCGGGCGGATTCTGCTCCAATCAGGAGCATTACATTCAACGCTGGCAGCCCGATGTCTGGATTCATGGCCATGTGCATGATCCCATGGATTACCGGATAGGCCACACCAGGGTGCTGTGCAATCCCTGGGGGTATCCAGGCGAAGGCCGGGCAAGAGAATACCGGATCGTAGAAGTTTGACAGGAGAAATCCCATGATCCACAAGAAACCCTGGTTCCGAAAGAAATTCCAGAAGCATCTCACTCCGGAGGTCGAGGAACTCATGGACCAACTGGGGAGCCGTTATGTGGTTTCTCCCACGATTGCCTTTGTCTGGGAGGAAAGCCTGTGCAGATGACGGATATTTTGAACGCGGTGATGCCTTTTAGTGCCGAAGTGGAGAAAAAGGATCGCCGGATTTTTCGGTTGCGGGAATGGGGCTGCAATCGTCAGTAAAATCTTGGTAACGGCCTTAAATAAGGAAAGTGAGCATGCGTTTCAACTGGAAATTTATTTTGGCGGCGGTTCTGGCGATCAATATGGGTGTTGGTACCGCTGACGCCGGGCTGTTCCATGACATGGAGGATATCGGCAAGGGAGTAGTGGTTGACGCTGCCGTCCATGAAGGGGAAAAGATTGTTGAACACGAGGCCGAGAAAAAGGCGGCTGAAGATGCCGGAAGGTCGTACATTAAGCGCCGCTTCGAGGGAAGAAGTACATACCAGTTAAAGCATGGGATAAACCCTGAAACAAAAGATGTAAAGGGTCGAACAAACTTGCAAAGAATGAAGGAGGGGTTGGCACCGATTGGGCAAGATGGAAAACCTGTTGCGCTGCACCATCTCATACAAGAGGAACCTGGTCCAATTGCTGAGATTAGGCAGACTTTACATGCTTCAGGGCACAAGGTTCTTCATGGTGTTATAGAAGACGGGAAGATCTTCAGAAATGACCCTTCACTAAAAAGAGGTTTTGAGTCATTTAGGTCACGCTACTGGAAAAACAGATTCAAAAACTATCAGGCCACATCCAAAGGTGTAAAATGATTTGCGATAACGAAAAATTTATTCATTTTATCGAACGAAATCGCGGTGAATTTAGCTTCATTGACGCTGCTTACCTAGCAACAGACGCCGATATTAGTTATATTGAACAAGCCGTTCAATGTGCATTGCCTGCATCTTATGTGTGGTTCCTGGAAAAATATGGCGCCGGTGGCATTAATGGCACCGACATCAACGGTGTAGGCGTGCCGGAATTCAGGTATCACGCCATCGACGAAACGGCAAAACTGATAGAGAAAAGCAATAACCTAAAAGAAGGCAAGTTCTTGCTTCTGGAAGAATATGAAGAGGGATGGGCGTTTTTACTAGATTTGACGCGCTGCTTGCCAGGAGACGATGATTCGCCCGTTGTTGCGTACAACACGTTCACTGACACCATTGATCCAGTGTGGAACTCGTTTTGCACGTTCATTCAGGAACGGTTTGGGTTTCGTTCATGAGAATTGCCTATGCATCTGGCTCTTATCTCAACAACCCCATCAGGGGGACGGTAAAAATATTGAACATACTGGTTCTTTGACAAGGTAATTATTTGATGTGCAGACTAAATAACAGGACACAGCGTCACCCATTGTTCTCCCAAGAAACAGAACAAGTGTTATTTCATCGCCTGGGCGTTACTTCTTACCGTGAAGTGCTGGACAGGGATTACGCTACGTCACCCAAAACCACGACGCCGCATCCATGGTCAACAGGAGCATCGCATTCAACGCTGGCAGCCTGCCATCTGGATTCATGGTCACGTGCATGACCGGATGAATTACCGAATAGGGAAAACACGGGTGTTGTGCAATCCCTGGGGGTATCCCAATGAGGGGAATACCAGGGAATACCGGATCGTCGAAACGAATACAATGAGCAAGGAGGATAGCTATGCATGATGTGATGATGGATATTGAGGCGCTGTCCACCCAACTGGGAGCAGTAGTGCTTACTATTGGTGCCGTCGTTTTCGATCCAGAGTCTGACCAGATCGGGCAGAGCTTTGCCATTCGCCTGCCTGCTCAGGAGCAAATAGACCGGGGTGCGCTGGTGGATATTGACACCATCCAATGGTGGATGGATCAGTCCCTGGAGGCGAGGCAGGCGGCTTTTCAAGGCCCTTGCGCACACTCGGTAGCTCACGGCCTCGGCAAATTCTCCCGCTTTCTCCAGCGTATCCCCTCAGAAAGATTGCGGATTTGGTCCAATGGCCCATCCTTCGATTCCGCGCAACTGCAACTCCTGTACGCGCGCTTCCAGGAGCCTTTGGGACCCGGGAATGGATGGCCGGTGCGGTACAACGCGGATCGGGATTGCCGCACCCTCTTTGAACTGGCCTATCCGCAAGGCGGCATTCCCGTGGAAGACGAGGGCGTGGCGCACAATGCGGCGGATGATGCCGTTTGGCAGGCCAGGGCGGTACAGGCTTGTGTGCGGAAATTCAGAGGGGGCCGTCTATTTGGCGTCTCCAGCCATTTCGATTGATGTGCAGTAGAAGTTTGAAAAAATAAACAGGAGGATACCCACCATGCACAAAAAACCCTGGTTCCGAAAAAGATTCCAGAAGCACCTCACTCCGGAAATCGAAGAGCTGATGGACCAACTGGAAAGCCATTATGTCGTCTCGCCCATGCTGGCCACCGTGATTTCGGTATTGGTCTGCTCCGTATTGTTTTACGAAATTCATCAGCCGTCTTCTTTTCTGCGAACAGTCATCTACATTGCGTCCTATGTCGTTATGATGGGCACCATCTATTTGAGTCTTTTCCATGTGACCCATTGGAAAAACGGTTTTCCACCCAGAAGCACCCATCGCCCACCAGATGTTGTCTATGGATGCCGTAATCGGATCACCGCCAAAACATACATGGTGCAGGTCGGTTGGACGAAAAAAGGCCAACGCATACTGAAAGAGCAGCCGAATGTCTTCGCCAAGGACGGCATACCCTGTCGATACAAAGACGAACATCCGAACGATCCAGCTTGCCGGGGGTGCAAGCATGGGGCGCAGGCCGTCAAGGAAGATAGTCGGCCTAGCGGTCCATTGGTTTGACATTATAACGCTATCATAGGTACTATATATGACATATAAACCTTGGAGATTTTTATGACGTTGATTCCCATTAAAAGCCAAACCGCCGAGCCGCGCGAGATCACCATGGAACGATTGTATCGCCAAGGGGAAACGCTTGCGCAGGTGGGTGACAAGTTCGGCTTAACCCGCGAACGTGTCCGGCAAATATTGAAGGAACGCGGGGTGTCCAAAGACCAGGGCGGAGAAGCATTGCAAGCCGCGCGACGCAAAGAGCAAAAAGAGCGGACGCGCCAACAACGCCGGCAAGCCCGTCAGGAATATCTGGCTGAATGGTGCCTACAAACGTTGGGCTGCACTATAGACGAAGCGGTTCGTATCAACGGTGGAAAGCCGATTACACGCCAGCGGTCTTGCCGACCGAACGGGAGCGCCTACGACAAATACCTGGGCATCAGAAATCAGGTGCTGCTCAAAAACCGTACGGCATATTTGTCCTTGCCAGACTGGCACCAGGCATGGGTGCGCTCCGGGCATTGGGAGGATGGCCCCGGTCATGGGTGGTGTTTGATCAAGATCGACCCGCAGAAACCGTGGGAATTAAATAATGTGCACGTGGTGCGTGCTGGCTCATGGATAAAAAGAGGCAAGAGCTAACCGCACCCTCTAGCGGTTTTTTTTGCGAGCAGTAAAACCGCTATCATTGCTTACATACCCGATATTCGGTCATTCCAAAGGAGAAATTCCATGAGCACTCAAGATCGCCAGACTGTCACTGTCCATATTGGCCGCACCGTTTCGGAATATGATTCCATCGAGGTGGAGGTACAAAAGAACGCGACGAATCAGGAAATTATTAAGGCTGCACGTGACTATATTGAAGCAAGCACGAGCGCGGACGATGGCAAACTGTTCTTTGAGGATTCAGAAATCGGCAACGCGAGTGAGTTGCGCATCACGTCCATTGATAAAGACGAAGACCTCAGTCATGTTACGGATTTCGTGCCTGTCGAACCGGTGTTCTCCGCCATGGGATACGACCTTCTCGAAGCCGCGCAACGGCTGGAACTCGGGGGTATGTCAGAAAACCAGTTCATCCTGGAAGCCCTGGACAGTATTTATCGCAACGCGCCAGATCCGGAAAATGCGGTCAGCCGGGCATTTATCGCCTCTTACGAGGAAGCCGCACTGGAAGATACGTGGAAAAAAATCGACATGCTTCTGCAGTCCGCAGAAGGGGTCATGCCGGCCGATCCCGATCAAATGACGCTCACGGTTAAAACCGATCGTGGTGAAGTTCAAAACCGGAACATCATGGCCCCCGGAATCATCCTTCATAACGGGCAGCCCATTCCAGTCTTTCACCCGTATAAAAACCAGAAAACCGGCGAAATTGCCCTGGTATATCGGGATTTGTCCAAAACGTCTGACCCCGATCCGGTAATCGCCATCTACCCAGATGGCACTGAGCGCACGTTCGTCAGTGTGATGGCGTTCAATCAGACGGATATGTTGCGAGTCCGTGACTGCGAAGAGGGCGAAGCCATTATCCGACGCATCGAACCGATGATCAGTCGCGATAAATTTTGTGCTGAAGATGACAAAGCGTTTTCCATGCCATTTCAGCAGGACAGTGGCGATGATGCTGGACACGCTGCGAAAGACCGATTGGACAGGGATTAAGTTATCGCGATTGATATCTTTGGGTGGGGACAATCTCTGCCCTTTAGCCTTGCCCTTCAGGCCAGGGGCTTAAAACTGGTTTTGTACGGCATCGGGATGCGCTGTTAGTTACTCCGCCACGCACAAACAGACAACTTGAAATACCCGCTGTCATGCGTATAATAGCCGTTATGGACTTCAACGAAAAAACCTCTATCAAACCCCTCGGTCTTCCTACTGGCCCCCGAGAAGATTATAAACCCGATCGTCTCGTTTACCGTCGAGGAGAAACACTGACAACACGGACGGAAAGCCCGTCCATGTCGGCATTATTGAATGGCTCTTATACGGATCGTGTTCGCACCGCTGTTCAATCGGGTCATCGAACCACATCAGCCATCGTGTCATCTACAAAAATACCGCGTGACAAGGTCATAAAAGTTCTCAGTTATCTGATCGCTCAAGGGCAGATAAGAGACCAGATTCCCCCGTCGGAAATTCCGGAAGGTGATCGCTACGTGGTGGATTGTCGCGCGTTCAATGT
Organism: Acidithiobacillus sulfurivorans; assembly: GCF_018853815.1. Lineage (GTDB taxonomy): Bacteria > Pseudomonadota > Gammaproteobacteria > Acidithiobacillales > Acidithiobacillaceae > Acidithiobacillus > Acidithiobacillus sulfurivorans. Next base: position 18,155 of record NZ_JAAOMP010000134.1, read on the forward strand.
GAGCCATCATTCCGCCACGGTTGATGCAGCGCCTTTGGAAGGCACCAAAAGCCAAGCAGAACAGGACGAAGCTAACACCGTTGATAGTGAACCATCTACCATCATGGATACCCCTATGCCACGAGATACCCCTATAAAAGCCACCGAAAGCATCGAAAGCCATCCTGTAAAGGAAGACAGATCAGACTCTTTAGACGCCAGCCTTGTTGCCGATCCCAGGATGGCTTTCGATGCGCTTGTCCAGGAATGGAAGGCGATGAGTACGGAGGTGTCGGATATCCAGTCCCGGGCTTTAGCCGTGCAGAATCGGCTGGAGAACGCCATGACGGCCTTCCCCATGTTGTACGATGTCATCGCCTCTGCAGAGCAGGCCAAAAAGTCTCAAGCAGCCCTGACATCCATTACAGACACCTTGCGCACACTGAATATTTCCATTTAGCACAACGTTTTTCCTCTCCTCCCCTATTTGCCGCGAATCCTATTTTGCGGCTTTTTTGCGTTAATTTGACTGCGCAAACGTATAACGCTATCATACGCCTTATAGCCTTTCTTTTTTAGGAGACTCATTCGTGAAAATCATCGAACAACAAGCATTGCTGGAAACTTTATCTAAAAAGAAGACTGATCTGGATGCCCGCATTGCCCGACTGGAAGCCCGAAAGGAGGCCGATCAGCGGCAATGGACGCAGAAAAGCGCGGAGTTGAAAGAGCAATTTGGCACGGATGACCTGGCAGAAATCAAGCGTCTCCTGGAGAAGGAGAAGGCCGAAAACGAATCCAAACTGTTGGCTTGCCAGACGCAACTAGAGGACGCCTTGCAACAGGTGGTCGCCATGGAAAACGCACTGGCCGAAATCGACTCGGGCGCCGCTGCATGAAGACGACCTCCGATTTGTCGCGCCGCATCGCCCGGCTGCAGGGCCGTCGATCTTTCATGACGGATACCTGCGCTGTGCTGGAGCGAGAAATCGGCGTTGCCCGCGCTCGGCAAAAATACCGCGAAGAAGTCGATGCCATTCTGGATGCCCTGGAGGCGCGTTTTCATGCACGTTCGCTGGGTGTCCTCGAAGGCTTGTTGAGCGCCTTTCTGGAGGATGTTTTGCCGCGAGAAGACGACCAGCAACGCCAATCGGTGTCCTTACAAATAGATACGCAACGTGGCTTGCCTGCCCTGCAGATTGGCGTGCGCAACGGGGATCACTTGGAAGATGCGCTGCATGGGCGCGGCGGCTCTGTAGCCAACGTGCTTTCAGCCGGCCTGCGTTTTGCAGCGCTATCCCGTGCGGGTCGTACGCCTTTGTCAGGGTTCACGTTCCGCCCTTTTTTGATCCTCGACGAAGCAGATTGCTGGATTCGCCATGATCGCGTCACGGCATTTTCTGATGTAGTGCATCAACTGGCGAAAGACTTGGGGATTCAGATTCTCATGATCAGCCATCATTCAGCCGACATGCTCAAAGGATTTCCGGTGCGGCTGGAACGCTGCGAAGTTTCTGGGGATACCGAGACGGCTGCGGTGCGAGTGCGGTATGTGCCACGCAGCCAAGACGTCCAGGACACCCATGGGGACACGCTGCCGAAGGAAGAAGGCTCCCGTGGATTCCGTGCAGTCCGCCTGATCCATTTCATGTCGCATGCCGATAGCGATATCCCCCTGCATCCTGAAGTCACCCTCTTGACGGGAGACAACGATGTGGGCAAATCAGCCGTCACCGAAGCTTTTCGTGCCATCTGTTATAACGACGCATCGGATACGGTGATTCGTCATGGTGAAGATCGGGCGGAAGTTGTCCTGACGCTTGAGAATGGACAGACCCTCCATTGGGTACGCGTTCGCAAGGGCGCGCCGAAAACACGGTATATCCTGAAAGACGCCGAAGGCGCCATTCTTCGGGATACTCCCTCTCCCAAAAGTGTACCTGACTGGGCCAAAAACCTCCTGGGTGTGGATATGCTCAACATCGAGGGAAAAGACGCGCTCGATGTGCAGATTGGCGATCAGAAGTCCCCTGTCTTTCTACTTGATCGCACCCCGTCGCAACGGGCGGCCATTCTGGACATGGGACGGGAATCCCAGCATCTACGCAAACTGCGTGACCAGTGGAAAAAACAGGTGGACGCAGACCGTCGAACGATTCGGGAGGGCGAAAAGAAAGTGGCTGAACTTCAGAAGTTGCTACAGGTTGTCAGCGACCTGGATGCCTTCGAAGAAGAGGCTACCTTATATGGACAAGTGCACCAAAAAACCCAGGGGCGCCAGATTGAGCTATCCAGTCTGATGTCCTTGGTAAGGGACGCGCATCGTGCGCAAGGCGCTGTTCAGGCCATCGGCACCCTCCCAAACCGGGTAAACCTTCCGGACATGTCGGTGTACGCACGCATTACGGCAGCAGAACGGCAAGTGGTTTTTGCGGAGCGGCAAAAGACCTGCATGGCGTTCTGGGCGTCTTCCGTTCTTCCGCAAAAGGTGGAGAGATTGCCAGCGGAGGAAACGCACCGGTTAGTGACACGCGCTGAAGAGACGGTAGGATTGCCTCATTTGAGCCGCATGCAGGCGCTGTGGGGCCAGTGGACCATGCCAGAGCAGGTCTCATTGCCCTCACCGGGCCGCCTGTCTGAAAAAGCCACTTTAGCGCGTTCTGTGCAACATTTGTGGCGGGCAAAACAGGTTTTTGAGAAAGCCGATGCGGCGCTGTGGAAATCGGTAGAGATGGCCCCGGTATCCGAGAAAACGGCATGGGTTTTCCGTGGATATCAGATGGGCAGCGAAGCGCAACATCTCCGCAAGGAGGCTCAGGAAACAGTGCGGTCTTTGCAGGAAGAAATAAGCGCACAAGTTCAACTGCACAAAGAGCGTGAAACCCTGCTCGCGCAGTGGGGCGTCTGTCCATTTTGCGGGCAGTCGCCCTTATCCGATCACCATCACCACCCAAAGGAGGCTGTCGCTTGAAGAAGATCTACGCAGACGGATTACTGTTCATCGGAGACCCACATTTGTCCAGCCGCCGGCCCGGGCGGAGAACCGACATAAACTTTGCGGGGACCGTTTTGAACAAACTGGCTCAAGCCTTGGATATTGCCAGAGAAAACCGTTTGCAGCCGGCGATCCTTGGCGATCTCTTCGACCGCGCGGGAGAACAGGACTTGTTACTGTTGTCTGGGCTGCTGCATCTGTTGCGCGATCATCACCAGAACGGCGGACTGATCCCTGTTACCCTGGCTGGCAACCACGACATGAAGGACGCCACCCTGTCCGGAGATACGGCCTTGGCCGTCATCCAGGAATCCGGATTGTTACAGGTGCTGGACGATGCGGTGCCTTTCCCGGTTTTTTCCATTCGACCGGAAGAGAATGCGGATTGTATCGCAACACTGGTTCCGTACGCCTATGGACAGGAATATCGCTTGCTGGGAGAAGGTCTCCCCGATATGCCAGATCACCCGGGCATGGTTATCGCTTTGACCCATGCCGACTTCGCCTTTGCCGGGGCGTACCCCGGAGCCAAGGAAATCGTAGAGATACCCGGGGTGGACATGGTCGTCAACGGGCACATGCACAAACTATGTCCCACCGTGCGCAGGGGGAACACGCTCTGGTGGAACCCCGGAAACATCACGCGCATGAGCATGGACTGTGAAAGCCACGCGCCGCGTGTGTGGTCCTGGAAACCCGGCGAGGACACGTTAACCGGCATTCATTTGCGCCATGAGAAAATCGTATTCAACCGGGTAGGGGTGTCTGTCAAGCCGGATATGGATGGACTGAAATCCTCTATGGAAGACGTCGTCCAGACAGACATGCCCATCAGCAGTCGATTTGTGGAAATGCTGAAAGAACAGCAAGCCCAGGAATCGCCGCTAACAGAAGACGCCAGTCATTTGCTATCGGAAATTCAATCGGTTTGCGAGGAGCAAAAAACCAGCGCAGTGGTATCCGATATCCTGCAAAAAATGCTGCGGGAAACCGTTCTGGAAGAAGGGGTGGTCAACTGATGCAAACGGATTATCAGAGCACCCACAAAGCACAACCACATGCGCTTGAAGCTGAACAGCGGATTATTGGGGCACTCCTGATTGATCCGGAGGCGCTGGAAATCATCGCGGACCTGCTGGCGACCGAGGATTTTTACGACCCGCGCCACCGGACACTCTTCGAAGCGATCCTCAAGCTGACAGCCGCACAACGTCCCGTAGATACCGTGACGGTGTGCGAATGGCTGATCAATCACGAACAACTGGAAACGGTCGGTGGCGTATCGTATCCCTCCAGCCTTGCCAGTGAAGCCTCCTCGTCAGCCGGCATTCGGGCTTACGCGAACATCGTCCGGGACAAGGCGGATATCCGCAGATTGATTCGGGCGGCTACGGACACCCTGGATACAGCCTATCGACCTGAAAATCGGGATGCGCAGGGGTTGATCGATGAAGCACAGGCACGGATATTTGCCCTCACAGAAAATCGACAGCGTGGTGCGTCTTCTTTTATCTCCGCCAAACAGGCTTTATTAGACGTAGTTGATCAAATTGAAGCGGTCGCCCAGAGTAAATCGGCCGTAACCGGATTGCCTACCGGATATGAAGATTTGGATCGGGATACATCAGGCTTACATCCGGGGCAACTGGTCATCATCGCCGGGCGTCCCAGTATGGGCAAAACCGCGTTTGCCATGAACATCGCCGAGCACGTTTCCTGTGAGCAGAAAAAAACAGTGGCCGTATTCAGTATGGAAATGCCTGTACATGAATTGATGTTGCGCGCACTGGCGTCGCGCTCACGGGTATCACAGAGCCGTCTGCGCAACGGTACTATCCAGTCATCGGATTGGGGGCGTCTAAACAATGGAATGGGAGAACTTTCTGAAAGCCTCCTGTATATCGACGATTCCCCTGCGCTATCTCCGCTGGAATTGCGTTCGCGCGCGCGAAAACTGAAAAAAGAACACGGATTGGATTTGATCGTCGTGGATTACCTGCAACTCATGCAGGTCCCGGGAAGCGGTGGAAACCGGGTGGGGGAAATCTCTGAGATCAGCCGATCCCTGAAAACACTGGCCAAGGAACTGTCCATTCCAGTGATCGCACTGTCACAGTTGAACCGTGGGCTGGAAAACAGGACCGATAAACGCCCGCAAATGTCCGACCTTCGAGAATCCGGGGCCATTGAACAGGACGCCGACCTGATCCTGTTTTTATACCGGGAGGAAGTCTATAAAAAAGAGGATCAGGAAATCAAAGGGGTCGCCGAGGTTATTATTGGCAAACAGCGAAACGGCCCCATCGGCACGGTTCGGATGACCTTCAATGGAGAGTTTACCCGATTCGACAACTACGCGCCGGACAAGGCTTTTTAAGTCAAACTGTCATCAACATACGTTTCGGCATTTCATTTTTTTGCGGGCATTATCCACCACCAGGCGCAACTGCGGTTCGCCTGGTTCCCGTAACAGAGATCCCTCTTCGACTGGATAACCACTCATATCAAAAGCCGGGCGTCCAGCTACGGACTGGCGAATATCGAACCAGGATTCGTTATATTGCCTTTCCTCTGCTGACCACTCCAAATCTTCTATGTCTTCTTCTAAGCCCGAGTCTCGTCCCAATACATACGTCATGATGGTCTCCTTGAAAAGCAGGTAAGACCATCATAGATGCTTTTCTGGGGAAACCGCAACAATTAGGAAGAAAAAGCCGTTAAAATCTCTATAGTTACTATGTTAGCGGTTAGTCGTCACATCTTAGATGGGAGTCAGACAATTGATTCAGTTTGCCCTCTGCCGCAGCATCGTCCTGCGCCGCAGCTTCGTTCGGTAATGCCAAATCCTCTTCTTCGGCTTCCTGCTTGGGCAACAACCGCCATTCACGGGTGCTCATTTTGGAGCCGTATCCTCGCTCGTCTTCCCAGTACACCCGGCCTCCATCCACTCTTTTCGCATGGATGACGCCTCGGCGTTGGCTGACTCTTGTTTCTCCAGCAAGGATTCTTTCTGGCGGAGGATTCTTTCGCACCTCCATCAATGGCTGCCCAAAATACATTTTGATGGCCTCTTCAAAACTCTGGATAAGCTTTTCCCCTTGATCCGCATCCCGTTGAGCGCGGAATATGGCAATATGCAAGGCGTCACGTTGTTCATGCGGAAGGGCTTCGGAATAGGGGAACTCTACAGCCTCACGAAAAGTGCTGCGTGTAACGAACTGTGGGACCACCTTTCCAGACTGGAGATCCCCATGCAACTTGCGTTTCTCATCTACTTTTGCCTGGATTTCCTGAATGATGCGATCCACCACAGAGTGGTCCTGTTCCAGTGGCGCGTTGTATTCGTAGCAGCCGCCCTTGAACCAATGATCTTTAACGGTATAACCGTGTTTAGCCATATGACCATTGGTAACTGCCTGCTCGCGCAGGCAACACTGGCAATGGCCACGATGTTGAACAGGTTGATCAGCAAGGTTAGACATGGCGACCTTTTACCCATTAAATAAACAGAAGATCATCCCGCTCCTCCTGCGTGTCCCGCTCCTGCGCCGCAGCTTCGTTTGGCAAGGATAAATCTTCTTCGTTGGTTTTCTCATTGTCATCGAAACGCTTAAGAACAAAATGTTTTTCAAAGGCTTCCTCAGCCTCCGACTTGGAAAGCGGAACGTACTGCTGTTGAAATGCCTCTACTGTCAACGGCATGTCTATACTTTGAAAATCTGTATTTAACATATAGATTTTATTGTGGTGTGTAGATTTAACCAAATCCGGTGTAGGTCTCGCCAAAACCAAACGATCTGCATTCTGTTTATCCCGATATATTTTGAGCTCTGCACCAAACCATATAGAACCTGCAGAATAGGTATGAACATCTCCCGTAGCGTCTACAGCCATGATGTCATGGCTTAATATTTTGTGTTCCTTGATGAACTCAAATAATACATTCTCGCTAGCAACCTGTGCATCACTTTCCAATTTTTCCATAAACTTCGGATCAAAATCCTCACCCGCAGCCTGCGCCTGACGTGCGGCCGCATACATAAAAACTTCTGGAACGATAACGGTCCCACGCTCTGCTGCCTTCAACATCTCCACAACATCCACACCATATCTCGACGGCGCAAATTCTACGGGGATATCCTGGACGATATTGTTCGGCCAGTTTTGTTTCCCGGGTTCCTGTACAACCTCCACCAACCGATTGATCCGCAGACCTTCCACCGTGCTCCAGTCTTCCTCAAAACCGAACGGGTCATCCCAATGGGAAATATCCCTAGCGCGATTACTGGCTATATCGCGCACCTCATCAACGCTGGCTCCTTGCGGGACCATCACATTATTCTGCCCATAAGCAGAAAGGTCGCACGCTACTTCCATGACCAGGTTCACCAGTTTTTCACCAGCAGCATAATGAAACTCTTCAGAACTCTCTTCCGGGTAATTGCGCGCATACTCGTTGAATTTAGCTCTACTCTGATAAACACTACGCAGCCGGTCGTCTTGGTCGTATAAAACCATTATGGTTCTGACCGACGGATCCGCATCAAAAATTTTCTGAAGTTCTTCCGCACGCGGATATTCAGAAAACTCTTGGCGTTCAATCAATGTATATTCGTCAGGCATATCGCAAAACGGGACAATGGTTCTGGTGTTCTTTGACGCCTGCAACGGCAGGGGCTTGTTGATTGTGTCAGGCATGGTCATCTCCACATTCGAGAAAAACGATAAAAACGATAAAAGGGATTTAAGAAATACAAAGCTAAAATACCAAAAATAATGGGCTTAAAAAAACAAGACCAAAACGATGCGTAACGCATGCATAAAGCATCACTTTCTTATGCGTGACGCATGCTTCACGCATAAAGAATAAGTCTAAAAACAGGTGCGGCTTTTATTGCTCTGCATTGTTTCCGTGGCCTTTTTGTTCCAAATCTTTTTCCACCGCCTCCCAAAGTAATGGCAAAACGCGCTTCGCTTCAAAAGACCGTAAGATGTTTTGCGGTTTGTCGCGACGGACATACCAGGCATAGATGGCTTGCTCCAACTCTTCCATCGAAGTGCAGACGGCCATACATTCTTCCAGAAAATGCACGATCTCCTGTAAGGACAAGGTCGTCTCTTCCACCCTTTCGCAGGCCCTCGCCATCTCTACCGCAAGCTTCGATGTTTCGTAAGAAACCCCCGCCCGTTCCATGGCGATCGACACCGCCATCTCGTCCGGCATGCGTTCCATGCGTAACCGGCGACAACGACGGATCAGAGCGTCGGTGTGCGGGCGCATGCCATTACTGGTGATAATGACGATCAGTCGGTCCATACGCGTCGCAAACCGCTCTCCAGGCTTGCCGGGAACCTGCCCGGTCTGCAGCCAGTCCAGAAACACCGCCTCGAACTCTGTGGTGGCCTTGTCCATTTCGTCCAGACAAACCAGTGTCATCGGTACCGTGTCATCCTGCGTGGATCGGGCGGTCAACATCAAAATACCGGGGTTCTCCCCATCAGCAAAGAAGGTTTCCACCGTGCTCCAGGGGTGCAACTGCACATAGTAATATTGGGCTTGGCAGGCTGCTGCCAGCGCTTCTGCCAGAGAGGTTTTACCGGTACCCGGTTCGCCCGTAACCAATAAGGCCCTTGCGGATTTCTTGCCGGATTGCGCAAGAATCGCCTGGATCGCCTGTTGCGTGGCGGCATCCGGACGATACCCGGTAGCTGCCCGCAAATCGGCGCTGGTAATGCCAACAGCACCGGCAGAAGTAGCCGTGTCGCTCATTCCGAAAAGCCCGCTGCTGCGGCAACACGCGTCATCGAGAGTTCAGACGCGTAAGCTTCCTCTGCGGCCGCCGCTTCATTCGGTAGTTTGTCCATGAGATGTTCCTCCACGGCGTCTTCTGCCAAACGTTTGAAGTACGGAGCCACCTGTTCAAAAAATGCGTCAGAAAACAGTTCTCGCTCTTCACCTTGCGGATCAGGATCGGCCCGATAAGTGGGAGACGCGTAGCGACTGGGCACGGAATCCGTCAAATAGGTGTTTTCCACCCCATCCTCCAATAAGCGGTCGTAACCGGCGCTGGCAGCCGATCGCGCGAGTAGTTCGTCCGGTGCGCTCCAGTAAGGATTTTCTTTGGATTTCTTCCCGTCCAATGTAATGGCACTCGCCAGGAAGGCGCTGCTCCCTCGCAACTGCTGGTATGCCTCCTTATAAGGGTTTTTATTCAGGATTTTCCCGGCCATGTTTTTCCAGTAACCACCGAATACGATGTTCCCCCACAACTTCGTGATCACTTCATCCGTGCCGGCGGAAGGCTCTCCACGCATGATTTTCTGATGCAATGCCTGTCGCTGCTCATCATTTTCAAATGACGGCAAATCCATCAATTCACGTACCCAGTTGTTTGCACTTTTTTCGTCAAAACTATAGGTATGCGTTCCTTTATAAACGGGGGTCACCAGTATCTGTTCGCTGGCGATCGTCATTTCACCAGGGCGCAACGGGCGTAGACCATCTTCAGAAAGCATGGCCTTATCCAGTTGCTCCAACAGTCGATCCACGGCGGCTACCATTTTAGGCAGTGTGGCTTCCAGGGCACGATGGCCTTCTTGTCGTCCCTGTATGCCCACCTGATTCAATTCCGTCGTGGAAACCGTACGCTCGGACTCTTTCATTTCGCCGCCTTTAATAGCGGCTGTTTCTGCGTCATATTGGGCTTGCAAAGGGAATCGGGCGCGCCTGTAAAAAACGTATTCCAAATCATGCATGAGTCTTTCTTGAATCTTTTTTGAAATAAGCGCCTTGGCGATGAGCGGCACTATTTTTTCACGGGCCATCTCCCGCACCTGTTTCCATTGGTCCGGTCCGTCCGCCTTTCCGGTTCCCTTCTTGAGCATTTCAACATGGTCATAAACAGGCGTCCCCGCAAGCTGGCTTGCCGCTATGATGTGGCCACTTTTGAGCTCGGCACCACTAAACCAGTCGGCGGCATGGATCCACTCGTGCAAAAGCGACCCGGCACCTTTCGTTTTGGTCATATTGATGACATGCAAGTTCGGCTCGTAATGGGCGGCCGTGCGTCCACCGCGCCCACGAGCGCCCAAAGCCAACGCTAACGGTTGACGATCGTCCGTATCTGCCTGACGGCGTGGCAATCCAATGGCGCGAGCATCTTCTATTCCGAGTAATTGCTGGATGTCCCACAGCCCATCATAAGCCGCGTTCAGGTGTTCCTGCCGGTCTTTCTGGGTCATCCAGTTTCCATACTGGATACCCCGCAAGCCAAAGCGATTGCACAAGGCTTCTTCGGTAACATCCTGGCCACCACGCGGCGTATCCGGACCCGTCCGGTAGCCTTCCACATCAGACCGTTCTGGTGGTAAAGGGGTCATTCCGGGCTTCCACTGGACGAACTGTGGTTCATCGGGAGAAGCATCCTCCTGTTCAAGCCCATCGGACGCCTCTGGCGTGGTGGCAACCGTTGCTTCCAGGCTTGCGTCCTTTGTATCCTCCTGACCGTCCACGTTTTCCAGTGCTTTTTTCGCCTGTTCCGCAATGGTTCGCCATTTTTCAGCCAGGTTCACCTGGTGATAGACCACTGCACAGGATTCACTGGATAGCGCCATGTCCGCCTGTTTGAGTTCCGCGTACCCCGGGTCTTCCAAAAACAGGGCACCCTTATAAGCGGCTTTCTCAACCAGTTGAACCAATTGTTTGGTGATCACCGTAGGCTGCATGGACTTCTCGACAAAATCGGACTCAAACTCCTGTTGAAGCTTTTGGAGATAGGCCTCTACCGTCTGCGCCAACTGTTCGGGTGTTGCATCCTTCAGATCGCCGGCGGCTTCTCCCAGGGTGCGCTGAATAATTTGTATGCCCATCTTATACAGATAGTTATCCTTATCTTCACGAAGATACTTGTCTATGATCCGTCTCTCATAATTCATTTTGACGCGAATATAGCTCGGTTTCAGCGTGGAAAATTCGGATTGCAAATGCTGAATCAGTGCATCATTGATCTTTGCCTCCGGAGCATCCAGTCCCTGATGAATCAAAAACCGCAGAGATTCACTGCACAAATAACTGGCCGCATCTTTCCGCAATGCGCCCACCATATCAAACAAGCTGTACGACGGATGATCCAACAGTTCAGCATAGCGATTCATGGACACCGGAAAGATGAACAGGGCCGAATCCCGTAATGCTTCTGGCACTTTAACGTAAGGTTCCGAAGGATACAGGCTGGAAAAGTGCTCCGCCCTATCTTCTGGCTTACCTTGCGTGGGATCGCCGACAAACATTTGGGACAGTTGTTTGCCGACATCCTCAATAGGCAAACTTTCGTCCAGAAAGAGGTCTACCCGGCGCTCGATGCTCCGCAATACTTCCGGGTAGGCGATCACCCGTAAATACAGATTCTCCTCCGGAATGCCATATTTCTTTTTCCCACCCCAGTACACCGATTTCACCGATGCGGGGGTTTCCTGATACAGCCAGGTCCATAACGCCTTTTTGAAAGGAGAGCTGGCAATGTCTGGCCGTTCCAGCCGTTCTTTCAAAGGCCCCCAGATGACATCCCGGCGGACCTTATTGGCCAACACCTGAATGGCTTGAGGGTCATATTTCCCGGTGGTCTCCAGCAGATGGGTCTGGGCATCCAGGTCAGCCTGAACGCTCTCCCACAAGCTTTTCCGGGCGCCCGGAATGTATTCTCCGTAATCCAGACGTTGTCCCGACGATGGCGTATCCGGAAGCACCGGAAGCACCGAAAGCGCTGCAGCCTCTTCGCCCCCGACAGAAGGCGGCTCTAAAGCGGTTCCTTCTTCCTCGTTCTGAACAGGTTGGACATCGGCGGTTGCTGGCAATTCGGTGACCTCAATGGAGGGATTATCCTCTATGACAGGCATCATAGCGGTTTCTTCCAGCGCATCTGAGGCCACCGGGAAAATCAACTCGCGCACCCCACGGAAATCCACTTCTTCTGCGGACCGTAATACAGAATGCCCGGCACCATCAGCGAGCGCCTGCTCCTCATTGGCGTAAAATCGTTCCGGATACTCCTGGTTGCTCCATACCCAGGGGTGGCGTAAAGGGAGCGTGCGCAATTCTGTCATAGAGGCCTGGTGTATAGGAAAGGTTGAGATATCCCGGTCACGAAACAAAGCACCTGGAAATGCCGTGAGCCATACATCCCTGGCAGGAAGCCGGCTGTTTTCATAGGCCAGATCGACCACATACCCGCCCACCTTCGCATCCCACTGAAAAACGCCACCGATTAGGCTTTCTGGTTCAATGGGGGTATGGCGTACGTCAGAAAAAACAGGCAAGAGCACATAGCGGCGCTTCCCCGCTTTATCTTCGCCAACACGCCACAAGGCCAGATTGTGTGCAGAGAGATCAATCCATGTAGCCATTGTTTTACACCCCCAATTATCCCGTTACGATTTATAAAAAAGACCGCAAAGCTTCTTCCTGCGCCGCTTCGTCATCGATGACCTCACGTTCCACCAACACGCGGGCAATTCGCCCGTCGAGATGAAAAGCGATATCCACACTTTCCCCCGTGACCCTCAGCCCGAACCCCGTGTTGACCGATGGGTCAAATAAAACCAGAACATCAGGTCGTTTGTGCGAGCACCGCCAACGCAAAGGCACGTTCAGTTCTGGATAAAAATGGGCAGGTGCGTTCAATTGACGAAAACGACCAGAAAGAGACGTATCCATTGCTGCCCCGCTCGAAAAACCCGATGTATTCATATTATATTTCCTCTCCATAAACAATAAGGTTTGTTAAACACCCTGTAACAAAATAGCTGCGGTTGCGGCCGATTCCTCTGCTTCCCGGTCAACGCCGTAAGGCATGGATAATTCCGCTTCTTCGTCGTCCTCATTCAAAAGGCTTTTGATATTCACGTTCGACGTCAGTGCGCCCATAAGTTTGTCACCCATATCGGCCGCCTGCACAAAATCCTTTTTCCATGCGTCTATCAGCGATTCAGGCTCATTGACGCCCAAATTCAGCAAGGCCTCCTCCAAAGTAAAGGGCTTTCCCCTCGATTCAAAAGGCATTCCACCGAGTACCGCTTGCGCCGTATAATGGTCATAAAGCGCATCGCCCAAAAAAGAGCCTTCTGGTTCCCCCCTCTGCGGAATAGTGTGACGACTCAGCCAGGCCTGATAGAGCTCTGTGGGCGCCCCTTTCTCAGGTAAAGGATCCTGCGAGAAATTGTCCTGCGGACGTAAGTCCTGAAGGGTCGCCGCAACGACTGCCATTAAAAACGCTTTGTCACCAGAATAAACGTTCGTTACCATAAGAAGCTCCTTTTAGAGCGTACGACTCAGTCAGCAAAAGGCTCCAGAAGATTAAAAGAGCCTAAAAGACCTCATCCTTAAGAATACCGGTTTTTCGGTGATGGCCAAGCGTCGGCACGTCGGCAGGATTTACTGCCTGCAGGCGTGCCGTCAGAGGGCTGGAGTGGGTCGTCCTAATCGCAGTACACGATGTTCCATGATCTCTGCAGTACGAAGATCCACGTGCAGCCGTTCCGCAGCTTCAGCCAAGGTCAACCCTTCATCAAAACGGCAATGGGCATATTGATAGAGACTATTTTCATTCAGCGGCGCTTCTGCTGCTTCTGGCGTCTCTTCATGAGGGCTTTCTACATCGTAACATTCGGCATCTACAAAAAATCCCACAATGACTTACTCCTGTTTAAGTTAAAAAATGGTGATCACACCGCATAGCTGATCATATTACCGAAAATGAAACACATCGTGCAAATTAGGAAACACCCGTCATTAAAAAAGCGAAACCTGTTGTTGTATATCAGAAGGTGTTGTTGATGATTCGTCAGAGGTATCTTCATTTAGGGAAAAACCCTCCCCATCCTCCAGAAAAATACTCTTTGCCTTTAAGACGCCCCAGAATTTCTCGCGCTTTTCTGTGGGCGTTTTCGCATAAACCTTCTGCCAGATGGTTCCCAGTGAAGCCTCCACCATTTGGTGCGCCCAACGCACCCCCCGATTACGCGTACGGTAATCGGATTCTTTAGCCTCCATATATTCGGGAGACATTTGCGCGTAATAGGTAAAATACCGATCATAGGCCGCTTGCCATTCCACAAGAGTGGACGTCTTGTCCGGGTTGCACCCAGCTAATGGACCCCCTCCAGATGCAGGGGATGTCACTGTTCTTTGACTTGCTGAATCCATCGTTCTGCCATGCTCCTGAATTTGGAGGTTTCTATGGGCTCTGGTGTAGGCGGGCTAGGATAGGGCGGATCCGTCAGCACATGCAGCATGTGGTCTTTGACGACCTGCACTGCCTCCGCAGCTTCAGCCGCACGCTCGGGCTCGGAAGTTTTTTGAGAACTGGCCTTTACAATTTCTGCCAATGGCTTTTCTGAAGGGCCAACGGACTCTTCAATAAATTGAGACAAACCAGAGAAAACGCTGGCCGCCGTTTGTGTTCGGCTGGCAGCAGGTGAAGGGGTCTCCCCTTCCTTGGGGGCCACGTCCTGCGATAACGTACGCGCTGATGCCTCTGATGCGGCAGCGTCTGTCGCGATCTCGACGTCCTCTTCTAAAATCGCTTCTGACACACCGACTCCCTCTGTTCCGGACGATGCCGGCGAAGATGGCAGCGGAGCATGGGAAGCCTCACCCGCCTCTGCAGCAGCCGCCATTTGACGTTCCATCGCCGCCAAAGGATCATCGTCATCCATTTCTGGTCCAGGTTCGCTGGACGGTGAAAGAGGTTTACCCCCTGCAGAAGGCGTATCTCCAGCAGAAGTGCTTTGTGCTTCCTGGGAAGCCTCTGATTGCACATTATCCGGTTCAACAACAACCCCCGGAGCTGGCGTCTCTGGCCTCTCTGGCGCCTCTGGTGCACTGGTGAGTTTTTTCACAGCCGCTCGACGGACAATCTCCGCACGTTCCGCCAGGAATCCGGTCGCTTGCACGCGTTCTTCCATCCAGGAATACACGGCAGCGCAAGCCAGTTCCCGACGGTTATCTGTCGAAAACACCAGTTTATTTTCGAGGCCTGGCAGTCGCCCGCCCTGATTGATCATGTTGCAGGTCCGTGCAGCCTCGAACACGTCGCCCAAAGGCTTGCAACCTTCCATACCCACGTAGTCCGGCACAAACGGAGCGGGTTCGACTGGAGCGTTTGCCACTTGCGCTGTCCAGCGGTCTAAAGTCTCTTTGATAACCCCAAACTGCGCGGAAAGGGTCGTATATTTCGGTTTTTCCACCATCAGCAGGTGATGTACGAATAACGGCGCATTCTCGTCATCCGGAATACCTCCCGCAAAAAAACCGAAGCCGCGAATGATGCGATTCTTGAAAAAAAGGTGCCATTCACCTTCCACCTGGCCAGCCAAGTCTTTATTGTCGACACGCGAAGCCTTGACTGCCTGCGCCGACTGATTGTCGTAATAGTTCGCCAGCCCCGTCATGGAATAACCTTGCGACCGCATTTCCTCGTCGTCTGATTCGGCCAACGCCTTGATCAGTTGCCGGGTATCATTAGGGTCGTCCGTGGTCATGATGAATTTCAGCTTGGCGTTGGCCAGCATCTGTTGCGCTTCCGCTTCATTGGCCTTTTTCATACCCGCCCAATCCTGGGTGCCGATAGTGGCAGAGATACCCAGACTGCGGCCCTGGGTGAACACCTCGGCGAAGCCATCGACGGCGATGGCGGCGTATTCATCGACGAACAGGAAACTGGGGACCTCAGAAGCAGAGATATTCAGGTCCACCAACTCTTTCCAGTTACCCATAATTTCTCCGCCGCCCAATCCTACTGACGTGGCCAGTCGGATCACCGCCAGAGAAATTTTGCCCAGGTTGTTCAGTTCCTTTTTGGACTTTTCCAGAGAGGGGATGACGCAGAGAAACATTCTCCGGTTCAAAATAATGTCTACCATGTTGATGTCCCCGATCTGCACGTTAAAAATGTGCCGATAGGTGTCCGACATGACGGAGAGCGTCTCCAGAAAGTAGTTTTGAGCGTACGAATACTGCCGGTCGAAATCGCCCCACTTACTGTGATCAGACACACCCTCTTTCCAGCCCATGGACATCAAGAAGGATTGCATGGCTTCGCGCGCTACAGGGGAGATATCCTTGCGCAGGGCTAACTCAATAAACTTGTCGGCGTTAATATAGGTACGAATATCATTGATGGTGAGATAGATTTCTCCCATTTTGCGAAGATCCACCAGTCCCATCATCAACCCGGTCATGAGCGTCTTGCCATTCGCCGAGAAAATGCTACCTTTATCATCGCCGCCAGACATGAGCGACAACGGGATTTCTTTGAGTGATTCCGCTTTACCAAAGGCAAAAGGCTGCAAGGTGTTGGACCGGACAAACGGCGTCTTGCCCAAGTCATCCTGCCCCAAAGCAAAATTCAAAATGCGCAGGTCATCATCTCTTCCGCAGAACCTCGCCATAGTCCAATGCTGACCAAACAGCTTGGGGCCACCCTTTGGGTCCACATACATAGCCCCTCCCGCACACGCCAGCGCGTTGAATTCCATGCTGACCAGTTGTTCGGTTTTACCAGCACCCGTGCCACCGATCACAATGCAGTGAGTAAGCATGTCCGTAAATGCCCCCCAGACCTCCTGCATATTGCGCCAGGACGTCCCCACCAGGAATGCACCGCGCGCCACATTGAACCCCCGATGTTGCGGCTTTGGATCTCCATAATCTATCCGCCCATTCCTGGCTTCGTCCAAAGGCAGGCGCAAAGGCAGTTGAGCGGTCCACAAGGAAGGAAGGAACCGCGTAACCGCCAGCATGACGAGCGGGGCGACTATGGAGAACGGCAACAGCGCCGGGAATACCGTACCGACCACACCGATGACGGCGACACTAAGGGCGGCGCCCATGGGCGTTGCCAAAAACCGGAACAACTGGACCTGTACGGGCGTAATATCACGCCGCAATTGGCGACGATCAATAAACTGATGGTCACCTTCTACATTAAATTGAGGGGAATTTTGCGCCACGTCGCGGTTCCTTTTCCAAACTTAGGCCTTTCCCTTTAAGTCCTGCCAGGACTGTCCTGGGGCCAGATCCAACCACCCTTCCGAAGTGATACTGTTTTTCAGGGCGACCACCCCATATTTCACGACGGGCGTCGAAATCGGGCGTTTCAACACATTTTCGGCTTCATAATGGGACCAAAACGCGCACGCCTCATTGTGACAGGCGTTTCCGCCCAGAGAATTCAAGAAATACCAAAGCTCTCTATTGGCCGGGCGCAACCAGATAAACTGCTGAGGCGGCAAGGTGCCGCCCTTTTCACGAGCAGCCTCCAAAAGGGCGCCCAGCCAACCGTAGACAAAGGAATCGTGCAAGGCCACTTTTGCGCGCAACCGGGCAGCCAGATTATCTTCTGTAGTGCAAGCGTCTATCGGCCGTGGTTTTAATGCCCGCTTTACGTAAGCTTCCGCGTTGAGAATGTTGATGGGAAAATCTTTGGGCACTTCGTGTGCATTTTGTGATTTCACGGCCACCTTTTCATTAAACGATTCACTCATGGCATTGAGAATCTTCTGACCTTCCTTGCGGTATCCCAGTGCAAAGGCACAAAAGGCACCGGCCAATCCTTTTTGATATCGGGGTAAACGCTCAAAGCCCAGACGTCCAGAAGGGGCAGCCGGCCCCATACGATTTCGTAAAACGTCCTCCGCAATCACCGGCTGAAAATATAAGCCGCCTTCCGGAATAGACGGGATCGTCCTGGGTAATCCGTTTTTCTGGTAGCACCAGGAAACAGGTACAGGCTTACCGTCTGCAGTCGTGATGATGCCGTGTTTCAAGGCGAACAACATGGCCGATTCCGCCACGCGCCAAGGCCCCTCTGCTGGCAGTTCATCCAAAAGCGATCGGCCACGGTTGATGATGGGCTTCAGCGCCGGGAAGAACTCGGCGTTATGCTCTACCAGGGTTTTCATGGTGAAACTTCTCCGATACCGCTCAATCCAGGAGATTTGCCGCCAACGCATCCAGGTGATTAATCCGATAATCGGCAGGGCCAGCCAACGAAAATAGGAGCCGCCTATAGAGAGTGCCGCCCACATCTGATCAAAAGTGAACTGTCCGGACGGGGTGTCCTGCAATTTGAAAAATATGAGTTGCGCAGTCTGATCGAACGGCAAAAAAGGAAGCAACTCGGCCTGCGTGATCCAGATGAATATCTGGTTGATCCCGGCATGATAATCCCCATAGAAATGCCAAACCCAAAAAGCAAAAAGGCCCACTCCAAGTAATAAGGCGACCAGAATACCAAGGAGTTCATCACTACTATCCCCACCCTTACCGGCGGCCATGCCCACCCCCGGTGTCAGCGCGGTGTTTCAGGAAGTCCAGAAGACGTATATGTGCGGCTCGTTGAACATTGTGTGCTTGCCAGAATTTCACGACACCCACCCACAACCCCATCAAGCTCGCCAAAAATCCCATAAACAACCAGAACAACCCGCCAGAAACCTGACCGGAAAGCCCATCGTTCACGCCGCTTACAAAAGCGGCGCCGCCCAAGAACAAACCAATGACAATGTAGATAAAGGCTTCCGCCCGAACGTGTCGAGCCAGGTGATCCCGGTCTTTCTGTGGGAGACTCGCTACCCAATAACGATGCTTTTCATCCCCATGCAGCATGGTATCCTGGAACTGGCGCACGGTTTGCGCGGTGCCCCTGGCAGCCCCCACCCCCATAATCCACCTGGAAAGACGCCTCTCCGGCTCCAGGGTCAGGAAAATCCGCTTTTTCTGAGGTGCCTGCGCATTCTGGTCAAGCTTGGGCATAAGCGGACTCAGCAAATACGGGGGGGGTCTCAATGGCGGCCATCCTCCTCATTTCAGCGATCAACGGATCAATGCGGACTGGAATATCCACCATGGACCCCCATTCCACATCGAAGCCCAGCACCGGGACAAAAACACCATCTCCCAATGTCATACGGGAAACCTGTCTCTGAGCGGATGGCTTCTGATAACGTCGGTAATCCTCATAAAGAATCCGCCATACAGACAAACTGATCGGCAAGGTCAACGTCCAGGCGGGAAAGGTTTTCCAGCCCAGGTGCTGTTCAGGACAAAGCAATACCAGATGATCCCGATTTTTCGATAAG
>NZ_JAAOMP010000135.1 GCF_018853815.1 Acidithiobacillus sulfurivorans
CCAGGCTTGGGCGCTGCGGCGCGGGGCTTTCCTGCGTAGTTTTGATGGCACCATGTATTTTCTCCTCAGTCCTATCCTGGGAGATTATTCTGAGCCTCTGAAAATTTCAGGATATAACGCCGCTCAGTTACCGGTTACTGGGCAGCGAATCCAAAGCTTGCATAGCTTTATCAAAAAGCGGTTCCCAAGCTTCCATCAGGCCACTTTCCAATCATCGAGTAAAAAGTGATAGCCGTTTGGGAACCATGGGCGCACATATTTATCCAGCGTCGCCAAAGCCTGTTCCACCGGAATATCCCTTGCTTCTAAAAATCCCAGTTGTGCGCCCAGGTCACATTCATAGAAAAAGGTTTGCAAGCCCATCGTGTCCTGCTGCACAGTAGTATCCCGCAACCAGCTTTCTACATCGTCGCCGTTGACTAATTCACGACGCGGCGTGTTGATGGTGGTAAGGACCATCCAATCATTTTCTAATTCGGGCATAACCAGTGACCTATTTTTACAGGGCCAACCCCAATCCTAGCGCATGACCCGCTACATGCAAGCCCCACAGCATAATTTGGTACAGTAGCGGTACAGTAGTCCCGCCAACGAGACTTGTCTGGAACCAACATAACCCAAATAAAAATAACGAGCTAGGGCAATTGTACCCAAACACGAACACTCAGAGGCAATCTAATCCATTGATTTAAAATGGAACTCATAATCCCTTGGTCCACGGTTCGAGTCCGTGCGGGCCCACCAATTAAATCAAATAGTTATAAATTAGTCATTGACAATCCTCTGCTGCTCAGATGCAGGTTCGGTACCGTGCTGAATCTGGAGGGTGCTTGTCTTATGGCGACGGTCGTCAAGAAACCGGCAGGAACCTGGAAGGCCTTGATTAGCAAGCTGTCAGCATTTTGTCGTGTTGGCAGCGGTCTTGCGTTTTTCTTCGTGCTGTATAAAAATACACAATTATGCGCACTGAGCTTTCTGGAGGCATGGCATGGATAAACTGACCCCGCGTCAGGCCGAGATTCTGGCCTGGATTCGCACCCGGATGTTGGAAGACAGTTTGCCACCCACTCGCGCGGAATTGATGAAAGCCTTTGACTTTCGTTCGCCCAATGCGGCGGAAACCCATTTGCGCATGTTGGCGCGTAAGGGTTATCTGGAGTTGCAAAATGGTACCGCACGGGGTATTCGCCTGCACGAAGATTTAAGCGAGACCATGGGCTTGCCTTTGGTGGGTCGGGTGGCCGCCGGGCAGCCGATGCTGGCTGAGGAGTTTCGCGAAGGGCAGTTGCCGGTGGACCCTAAACTATTTTCGCCGGGGGCTGATTATTTGTTGCGGGTGCAGGGTATGAGTATGCGCGATGCGGGTATTCTGGATGGCGATATTCTGGCGGTGCGCCATGAAGCTGGTTTTACGCCGCAAAATGGCCAGATTGTAGTGGCCCGAGTCAACGGAGAGGTTACGGTCAAGCGTTGGCAACGGAAGCAGAGCAAAGTCAGCCTGTTACCCGAAAATCCGGATTTTTCTCCTATTGAGGTGGATTTGTCCCGTGATGACCTGCAGATTGAGGGGCAGGTGGTTGGTCTGCTGCGCATTGGTAACAGCCTCTAAAACGTCCATTTCGGGAACCATCACCGGTGTTGAAGGTCTTCTCTCAAGAGCTTGCCGCGCAACTGATCAATGGTTTTTACGGATCTTGCCGTTTTCTGGTCTTGATGCGCTCAGCGGTTTACAATCTTCCGTTATCACTTTTTTCAGAATCTACAGGATCAACTTTCATACATGGACAAATCATCTATCGCTCTGGCAGTGGGTCTGTTAATTATTGGCGGCTTAACGGGGGCAGTCATCGAACGCTTTGCCATCAATCCTGACTCCGCCACGAGCAGCAGTCAGTTGAGTCTGAATGGTGCCAAGCAGCTGCTGAATGATGTCACCCACGGCCAGGCCAGTGCTGAAAAGGTTTTTCCTGGGCCTGGAGGTTTGACGGGCATTGAAGTCAGTATGGAAGGTCATCCGACCATTGCCTATGCGACGGCAGATGGACAATATCTGGTGGCCGGGCCGGTGCTCAATCAGCAAGGTCAGGATGCCGCCCATGCCGACATGATCAAGCTGGGGCTTATTCCTAAAGCGGCATCGGCTACGGTTTTGGCCGAAAAAGCCGCGCATGCAGATAGTTTTGTGCTGGGAAACAAGGGACCGGAACTCACGGCTTTTGTGGACCCTAACTGCATTTATTGTCACAAGTTTTACGAAGAAGCCAAACCGCTGATTGCCGCAGGAAAATTGCGCGTCCGCTATGTGGTCGTGGCTTTCCTGAAGCCCAGCAGCGCCGGGAAAGCGGCGGCCATTTTAGGGGCCAGTGACCCTGCTGCGGCCATGGCGGAAAATGAAAAAGGCTTTGATGAGGCAACGGAAGAGGGTGGTATTGCTCCCGCCAAAAACCCTGACCCGGCGACTCAGGCTGCGGTAGAAAACAATACCAAGCTGCTGAGTGAAAGTGGAGAAGTGGCGACCCCGACCCTGATTTATTGTAATGCACATGCTCAGGCTGTTCTGGCGCATGGGTTGGATCGTTCAAGTCTGGCCGATTTTGTGGATCATATCAGCAGCCTGGAAAATGGAGCTTGCCATTGATGATTGCCCAAGATAATAACGCGGTTATTCATCGCGAAGATTATCAGCCGCCCCTTTATCGGATTACCGATGTCGCGCTGAATGTTCATCTGGACCCGGAAAACACCGAAGTGGAGGCCCGTCTGCATTTTCAGCGGCTGGGTTCAGAGCCGGTATCGGTGTTGCACCTGGACGGCGAATCCCTCGAATTACTGAGTGTTTTGCGAGATGGTCAGCCTTTGGCGGAAAATTTGTTTCGTTCTGATGCGACGGGTTTGACCTTGTTGAACCCGGAGCCGGAATTTGTGTTGGAAACCCGGGTTCGAATTCATCCTGCTGCCAATTCGACCCTGTCTGGTTTGTACTTTGCCGGTGGGCAATTTTTGACGCAATGTGAGGCAGAGGGTTTCCGGCGGATTACTTATTATCTGGACCGTCCGGATTGTCTGGCCAAATTTACGGTGACTTTGCACGCTTCCCGAAAAACCTGTCCGGTGTTGCTGGCCAATGGGAATTGTATTGCCCAGGGGGATGAAGACAACGATTGGCATTGGGCGCGTTGGGAAGATCCTTATCCCAAACCCGCTTATTTATTTGCCATGGTAGCCGGTGATCTGGCCGTGCAGCGTGATGTTTTTGTTACGCAATCGGGCCGGTCGGTAACGCTGGAAATTTATGTGGCCGAACGGGACCTTGGAGCCTGCGATCAGGCCATGGAAAGCCTGAAGCGGGCCATGCGCTGGGATGAAGAGGTTTACGGGCGGGAATATGATCTGGACCGCTACATGATTGTGGCGACCGACAGTTTCAATATGGGCGCCATGGAAAACAAGGGCCTCAACATTTTCAATTCGAAATATGTGCTGGCCAGTCCTGAAACCGCCACCGATACGGATTATCAGGGCGTTGAATCGGTCATTGCCCATGAATACTTTCATAACTGGACGGGTAACCGGGTGACCTTGCGGGACTGGTTTCAACTGAGCCTCAAAGAAGGTTTGACGGTATTTCGTGATCAGGAATTCAGTGCCGACATGAATTCGCGCGGGGTGCAACGGATTGGCGATGTGCGCCGCCTGCGTGCTGCCCAGTTTCCTGAAGATGCTGGCCCCCTGGCGCATCCGGTGCGTCCCGATGCCTATTCGGAAATCAATAATTTTTACACGGCGACGGTGTACGAAAAAGGCGCGGAACTGGTGCGCATGATTCATACCTTGTTGGGCAGGGAAGGTTTTCGGCGGGGTACGGATCTTTATTTCGAACGACATGATGGTCATGCGGTGACCATTGAGGATTTTGTGGAGGCCATGGAAGAGGCCAACCACTATGATCTTTCCCGGTTTCGGCGCTGGTATTCTCAGGCCGGAACCCCACAAGTGAAGGCAGAGGGAAGTTATGATCCCAAGAGTCGTTCCTACACGCTGACCTTGCAGCAGTCCACCCCGGCTACGACCGGGCAGGCCAGCAAGGAGCCAGTACCTGTTCCGGTGCGTCTAGCTTTATTGAACACCCAGGGAGAAAAAGCGGTTCTGGATAAAACAGGCGCAACCGAAAAAGTGATTTTATTGGAGCAGGCCAGTCAAAGTTGGACTTTTGAGGACTTGCCCGATCCGGTAATTCCTTCCCTGTTGCGGGGTTTTTCTGCCCCGGTGCGTCTGGATATTACTCTCGATGATCAGGCTCGCAGTTTTTTGGCCTGTGTCGATGATGATCCTTTTAATCGCTGGGAAAGCGCCCAGGAGCTGGCCCTAAAAACCTTGCTGGCCGGGGTAAAAAACCATCAGGGACTTGAAGTATTGCCTGCGGCCCTGAAGCAGGCGCTGTCTGCCACATTGAAACAAAGCCAGATGGACCCGGCCTTTCGCGCGGAGTTGCTGACTTTGCCCAGCGAGGATTATATCGGTGAACAGATGCCGGTCATTGCGGTGGAGGCCATTCATCAAGCGCGGGAGACCCTGCTCGATAAAATTGGCGCACATTTTCATGATGAATGGTTAGGGTTATATCAGGATCTTGCGGGCGCTTATGATCGGGATGGGGCTTCCATTGGTCGTCGCCGTCTTCGTAATATGGCCTTGAGTTATCTGATTCATAGTGACCACAGTCGTCACGAGGACATGACCCTGCATGCGCGTCAGCAATATGTGCAGGCCGATAACATGACAGACCGTCTGGCGGCTTTTCAGTTGCTGGTGCAGCATCCCAAACATGATGCCGAAGACATCCTTCTGGATTTTTACCAGAAATGGCAGGATTATCCGCTGGTGATCGACAAATGGTTCGCCATTCAGGCCATGGCACCGCGTCTCGATACCTTGCGCCATGTGCAGCATCTTTTGGTGCATCCGGTCTTTGACTGGAAAGTGCCCAATCGGGTGCGTGCGGTGTTGGGTGCTTTTACCATGAATCCGACCTTATTTCATGCGGCTGATGGATCAGGCTATGCTTTTTTTGCCGAGCAAATCCGTAGGCTGGATGATATCAACCCGCAAACTGCCGCCCGCCTGGCCACACCTCTCAGTCGTTGGCAACGTTATGACAAGGTCCGCCAGCAAGGCATGATGCATGCCCTGCAACTGTTGGCAGCAAAAACCAACCTGTCCCGCGATCTGGCCGAGGTCATCCAGCGATCTTATCCTGCCTCTTAGCTATCCCAGGGGCGGGCCGTGGATTCCAGTCGCAACCAGAATTTCTGGAATTTTTTACGCTGTCGGGCCTCGCGGCCCTGCAGGAACCCCAATAACGCGCCCGCCTGAAAAGCCACACCAGCTTTACGATTGCTAGCCAGGGGACTCAGATATTGGCCTGCCATGTCCGCATCGTGGATTTCTCCGGCAATACCCTGCAACGTCGCCAGTAATTTCAGTAATGCTTTGCTGTCTTTTCCGGGCCATAGTGGCGCCAGGGTGATCATCACATAACGGGTATTTTTGATACGGATGCGTAGGCTGTGTAAGGCTTCAGGATGATCCAGCAGCATCTTGCCGGCAGCCATAAGCTTGCGGTCTTCGCGATGTAATTGGGATTCGCTGAAATCCTGAAGGTTTTTTACGTGGGTCAATGGATGTCGTATTAAACTGGCCCAGAGTTTCAGCAGGATGGCGACCAACTGCGGTAATTGTTCGGCTTGCTGGGGTGCTTGCGCAGATAAAATGCCCTGCAAGGGGGCGGGGTCCAGGGTCATGGTCGCGGCAATTTCGGTCCAGTATCCTAGCAGGGCTTCATAATCACGTTTTTGATTTTGCTGGTGAAACCATTCCTGCAGTGCGAGGCGGAAGGGTTGCAATAGGTTGTCAGGGTCGAGTACGCGGCAAAAGCGCAAGGTTGCTCTGAGGCTGCGCACGCTTTTACGCAGGCCGTGAAAACTCTCCGCAGAAGTTTTGGCCCAGTGTGTGCGTGTATCGTGAATAATCTGCTGGAGTTGCCAGGTCAGTATCTGGCTGAAAGCATTTCCGGCATTTTCCCGGCGGTGCAGGGGCCAGGCCGTGTCGCGCGGTTTTTCATCGGAAATTAGTCCGGCCAGGCGCAAACCGCGAAACAGTTTGCTTTCCTGGTCGGGAATCAGGGGAAGATTCTGACAGAGGGCTGCGCCCATTTCGAGCACTGCCGCTGCATTCCCCTGGGCGAGTTCCAGCTCTACCTCGCGGATCGGTTCGCTCAGGCCTCTGGCCAGAATTTCCCCGCGATCAAGCGCTACAATGATTTCGCTGCCATCGGTATGAGTAACCCGGCTTTCGTGGCGTTCGAAACGGGTTTCCAGAATGACCTGCAAGTCCAGTTCCATGAAAGGGGCAAGCATGGCGGCGGCTTCGCTGTCTGTGAAGACGCTCAGGTCGGGCTGGTTGCTGTCGACCGGAACATTCCACTCCGGACGTTGGTGCAGCCCGCCCGCTGATTGACCGCCGGCCTTGAGGGTGGCTATCCAGGCATCCTCTTCGCGGCGCACGCGGTAAGCCAGACGCGCACGTTGCAGGGCGCTGTCACGACTATCAAAATAAAACGCATGAAGCTGAAGCGGAGGTTGTTTGCTGATGGCCAGTAGAGGATGTTCGGCAATACGTTTCCAGACTGGAGCCGTATCGTCCATGATTTGTAATTTAAGTTCCTCTTCCACCATCATCCTCCATGACAAAATTCAGTATGCGTACCCATTGCGGCAATTCATTGCGATTTTCTGCGGCACGCAGGTCGGCAATTCCGGCACCACATTGGGCGGCACGGACGTAAATCTGACTATCCCGCAAGGTCGCCACCACGGGCAGGTTCCATTCACTCAGGACGCTTTGCAGATGCTGGGCACCCAGGGTACGCGCATTTACCCGATTGGCAATTACCCCCATCCGCACTTTACCTTTACGGTAACGCTTGATTTCTTCCAGTTTTTGCAAAAAGAGCTGGCTGGCATCCAGATCAAAAAGGGAGGGACCGATGGGTACCAGCAGAACCTCTACCTCACCGAGCATGTCTTCAAGGCGTTTCTTTTTGAGCCCTGCAGGGGCATCCATGACCACATAGTCACTGGCGGGATAATCACGGAAGTCGCGTTCGGCATCTTCCACCACATTCAGCTTGGGGAGCAGGGGAGATCGGCGTTTGACCCAATGGGACGAAGATTGCTGAGGGTCCAGATCGGCAAGGAGAACCGTCCCACGCAGCGCCAGAAGGCTGGCCAGATTGGTCGCCAAAGTGGTTTTGCCCGCACCTCCCTTGCTGTTGAGGACCAGGATTCTGATCATCGCTAAGGCTCCTTTTTAGCCATGATGACTGCTGCGATCATAATGCCGAAGCAGGATTTCCTGGGCGGATTGACAGTCATCTTCCGGGCTTCGGCGCAGTTGTTCATAGCTGCCGTCCGCCTTCATGATCCAGGCATTGCAGTCATCTTGCAGATAAAGCTGCAGGGTTTCCTCGAGAACCCGGGCGCGCAGGTCCGGGTCCTGTATTGGAACGGCGACTTCCAGGCGGCGAAACAGGTTGCGTCCCATCCAGTCCGCACTGGAAATCCACAACTTGGGATGCCGTCCATTGCCGAAATAGTAAACCCTGCTGTGTTCCAGAAAACGACCGACAATGGAGCGCACCCGAATATGTTCGGAAACGCCGGGGATGCCGGGACGCAGGGCGCAGGCACCGCGCACTACCAGATCAATTTCGACACCCGCCTGAGAGGCCCGGTACAGGGCACGAATCAACTCCGGCTCCACCAGCGCATTGACCCGTGCCAGAATACGTCCTTCGCTACCCCTGCGGGTTTCTGCCTCAATGGCCTGAATGAGCGCGTTGAACAGCGTAAATGGGCTTTGCAGCAGGCGCCGCAACTGGGGCACCTTGCCCATGCCGGTGATATGCATGAATAAGTCATTCATGTCGGCTGTAATGTCTGAATCGGCGGTCAACAGGCTCAAGTCTGTATAAATTCGGGCGTTGCGGGGGTGGTAGTTGCCCGTGCCGAGATGGCCATAAAGGCGGATACCTTCTTCCTCACGACGTAATACCAGAATCATTTTGGCATGGACTTTGTGGTTGACGACCCCATACACGACCTGTACGCCCACTTCTTCCAGCCGCTCGGCCATGCGGATGTTGTTGGCTTCATCGAAGCGGGCCTTGAGTTCAACCACGGCAGTGACCTGTTTGCCCGCCAGAGCCGCTCCAATCAGGGCGTCAATCAGGGGTGAGTCAGGGGTGGTGCGATACAGGGTCTGTTTGATGCCAATGACCTGGGGATCGCTCGCCGCCTGACGCAGAAAATCAAGGACCGGGTTGAAGCTCTGGTAGGGGTGATGCAGCAAAATGGGAGCTTCACGCAGGCGCGCAAAAATATTTTCCGGTCGGGAACAGACGCTGGGTAGTCCCGGTACGAAAGGGGGAAAAAGCAGGTCCTGGCGCGGCACCATGTCAATAATGGCCGCCAGCCTGGACAGGTTCACCGGTCCGGCCAGTGAATAGAGATTGTCATCTACCAGTTCAAAGTGTTTGAGCAGATAATCGACCACTTCGCGGGGGCAATTATTGGCGACTTCCAGACGCACAGCTTCTCCGAAAGGGCGCATGGGCAATTCGTCCACCAGTGCGTCCAGGAGGTTATCCACTTCCTCCTCGTCCACAAAAAGTTCGCTGTTACGGGTGACCCTGAACTGATAGAAACCGAGAATTTTCAGGCCAGGAAACAATGCGGTGACGTGTTCGTGAATGACGGAGGAAAGAAAAACAAAATCACTGGGACCCGCCAGATGGGGAGGGATCTGGATGATTCTGGGAAGAATCCGGGGGGCCTGAACGATGGCAATGGGGCTGCGCCGTCCGTAAGCATCCTGTCCTTCCAGCACAATGGCAAAATTCAGCCCCTTGTTTTGCACCTTGGGAAAAGGGTGCGCCGGGTCCAGGCTGAGAGGGGTCAACAAGGGCATGACTTCGGTCTGAAAATAATTGCTGATCCAGCGCTTTTGTGCAGCTCGCCATTGCTTGCGCCGCAGCAAGCGGATGCCTTCTTTGGCGAGGGCCGGGAGCAGACGTTGGTTCAGGCAGAGATATTGTTCCTGGATAATTTCATGGGCCATTTGTGCAACGGCCGCAATTTCCCGATTCGGCCCCAGCATGTCAGGCCCCAAGGGCCCGGCACCAAATTTGCGCCTTTGCAGTAATCCGGCCATGCGTACTTCAAAAAACTCATCAAGATTACTGGAAACAATGGTCAGAAAGCGTAGGCGCTCCAGCAAGGGCACGCGCGGATCATCGGCCAGTGCCAGTACCCGCTGATTAAAGGCGAGAATACTCAGATCACGATTGAAATAGAGATCTGCATTATCCAGAGATACCGGATTTTCTGAGGATTCTGACTGCTCGCTTTCAGTCATGAGGTTGGCGCACTCTTTGTTCGGCGGCAATCAGGGTGTTTTGCAGGAGTGTAGCCACGGTCATGGGTCCGACCCCGCCAGGAACCGGAGTAATCCAGCCTGCCCTTTTTTCAGCTTCGGCAAAGTCTACATCGCCGGTCAGGCGTCCATCAGGTAAACGATTAATGCCGACATCAATCACCACAGCGCCGTCGCGGACCCACTGACCAGGAATCAAACCCGGCTTGCCAGCGGCAGCAATCAGGAGTTCTGCCCGCTCCACATGAGCCTGAAGGTTGCGGGTGAAGCGATGACAGACCGTGACGGTGGCCCCTGCCAGTAATAGCTCCATAGCCATGGGCCGTCCGACAATATTGGACGCGCCAACAATTACCGCTTCCTTGCCGCGAATATCCAGGTCAATTTCAGCGAGCAGGGTCATGATACCGGCTGGTGTGCAGGAACGCAGCAGGGGCGCGCGGAGAACAAGACGCCCGACGTTATAGGGATGAAAGCCATCCACATCTTTTTCGACGGCTATGGCTTCAATGATGACTTCAGGATCAAACTGCGGGGGTAAGGGTAATTGCACGAGAATGCCATCAATGCTGTCGTCAGCATTTAACTCGGCTATTTTCTGGAGTAATTGTTCAGGACTGCTGGCGGCCGGGAGATTTACCGCCAGAGAATGGATACCTACGCTTTTGCAGGTGTCGCGTTTTTTCTGGACATACACTTCGGAGGCCGGATTGTTGCCTACCAGAACCACTGCCAGGCCTGGAGCCCGACCATGGTTTTTGAGAAACGCCCTACTTTTTTCGGCGGTTTCTGTCTGCAGTTTTTTGGCAATGGCTTTGCCATCAATACGTTGCGCAGTCATTGCTTCCCCTGCGCTGAAGCTGAATGGCCTGGGGAAACCCTCTTTGTCATGAAATTAACCTTATGAATGATCTGCGTCGTTTTAAATACTCTAATATCCCAACATTCTTCTGTTCCCTCGATTTTTTGTCAAGTAAAAACCGGACACTGATCCCCTGAGCACGGCGGTGGGCCGGGAAGCTTTGCCGCGACTTTGGCCCGCGCCGTTGTTGTTCTTGGTGAAATCCTGCGCCCGTCAGGAGAGCTGTTTGAGCCCAAAGGGCGAGTTCTCTCCTGACAGCAGGATGAGCCTTAGAACAACAGGCAAGGGACGTTGGAGCAAAAAGCCTCCCGGCCACCCACCGTTTTCAGCTTAATTTAAGAAACGTTAGAGATCCTTGCCGTGCTTGGCCAGGAAATCCGCCACGCCTTCACCGGTGGGGGTCATGCCCGCCTTGCCTTTTTCCCACTGGGCCGGACACACTTCGCCATGCTCTTCGGAGAACTGCAGGGCATCCACCATACGGATCATTTCATCAATATTCCGTCCCAGCGGCAAATCATTGACCACTTCATGACGCACCACACCCTGACGGTCAATCAGAAACGAGCCACGCAGTGCCACTTCATCATTGAGCAGCACGTCATAATTGCGGGCAATGCTCTTGGATAAATCGGCCACCATGGGCAACTGAATCTGGCCAATACCACCTTTTTCTTCGGGCGTATTCTTCCAGGCCAGATGGGTAAAATGAGAGTCCACGCTGCAGGCAATCACTTCGGTGTTACGGCTTTTGAATTCATGCAGGCGATGATTGAAAGCCAGGATTTCTGAAGGGCAGACAAAGGTAAAGTCCAGGGGGTAAAAGAAGAGAACCGCATACTTACCTTTGATGTGCTGAGAAAACTGGAATTTCTCATTGATGCTGTTGTCGGGCATGACTGCTGGGGCCACAAAGTCGGGGGCGTTTTTACCTACCAATACTGCCATGGGATTCTCCTCTTTGATCGATGATGGGATAAAGTCCAGATTTGAACTATAACGAATTACGGTCAGGCTTGCCATCCGGGTTATCAAAAAGGCCCCTATATAGACAGTGGGCAGGCGGGCAGCCTTGGGCTAGAATAGGCCCCCAGTTCGCCGGGTCAGCCCGGCCACCCTTAAACCGAAAAGCCAAGGAGCCCGGCCCCCATGACCTACGTGGTGACTGAATCTTGTATCAAATGTAAATACACGGACTGTGTAGATGTGTGTCCGGTAGACTGTTTTCGTGAAGGTCCCAATTTTCTGGTTATCGACCCTGACGAATGTATTGACTGCACACTTTGTGAGCCAGAGTGTCCTGCCGGAGCCATTTTCCGCGACGATGACCTGCCCGAAGGCCAGGAAGAATATGAAGAAATCAATGCGCGTCTCGCCAAGGTCTGGCCGGCCATTATCCAGAAAAAACCGGCACCGGAAGATGCTGATGCCTGGCTGGAAGTGAAAGACAAACGAGGCCTGCTCGAAGAGTGAGCGCGGATAGCGCTTCTGCTGCGCTGCGTTCGCAAAGCTTTCACCGTCTTCTCGGTCTGGTGCGCCCTTACCGGGGGCGCGTTGCCGTAGCCATGTTCTTTATGGTGATATCTGGTGCGGCCATGGGTGCCATGGCTTACATCATTAAACCCGTGCTGGATCGAATATTCATTGATCACCAGGTCAGCATGCTGGTCTGGCTGCCCTTAGGGGTCATCCTGATTTACGCGGTCAAGGGTATTGCTGATTATCTCCAGGCCATCAATCTGGCCCGGGTGGAGGAAGAAGTTTTACGCGGCCTGCGAGAAAAACTGTTTGGTCATACCCTGCGTCTGCCGCTGGAAGTTCTCATTGATCACAGTCATGGTAGCACCCTGTCAAGGATGAGTCTGGATCTGACCTTACTCCAGCAGGGACTCTCCGTGCTGGCGCGTTTTTTTCTTTCCAGCTTCCAGATTGTCGCCCTGCTTTTCGTGGTGTTTTACATGAGCTGGAAGCTGGCGCTGATCAGTCTGATTACCCTTCCCATCGCTTTTTATCCCTTGATTCGCTTTGGTCAGAAACTTCGCCAGAGAGGCAACTCCCAGCAGGAACAGATGGGCGAAATCATGGATCAATTTTCACAAAGCCTGCGGGGAGTGGAAGTCATTAAAAGTCAGGGGGGTGAACCTTTTGAGGCCAGACGTTTTGGACACCAGGCCCAGCACTATTTCGAATTGATGATGCAAATCGCCCGGATTCAGAAAGCCACCGTGCCGGTCATGGAAATGATCGCCGCTTTGGGGATTGCCGCCATTATCTACCTGGGCGGTAGTCAGGTCGTCAATGGCAACATGAGCACCGGCGCTTTTTTCAGTTTTTTTACGGCCTTGGGTCTGATTTACGAACCCCTGCGGCAACTCTCTTCCGCCAATAATCAGTTGCAGCAAGGGTTGTCAGCCGCAGACCGGCTTTTTGCCTGGCTGGATCAGCCATCGGAACAAACGGATAGCAGCCCTGTACCCCGCCTTTGGGGTGACTGGCAGTGTCACGATCTGCGCCTGGAACTGGGCAACGAATCCATTCTCCAGGGACTGGATATTTGCATTCCACCCCTGACCACCACCGCCTTTGTGGGCCCCAGTGGCAGCGGCAAAACCAGTCTGATACGGGTGATTCTGGGCCTGCTTCCTGCCAGCAGTGGCCGCATTACAGTGGCGGGTATGGATAAAAACCAGATCCCTGCGGGGGACTATCGGAGTTATTTCAGCTTTGTAGCACAAGAGCCGGTTTTGTTCAGTGGCAGCGCTCTCAGCAATATTGCTTACGGTGAAGACACTCCCGATCTTCATCGTGCAGAAATTGCTGCCCGGCAGGCGCATGCCTGGGATTTTCTGGCCCTGAGTGGCGGGCTGGACAGTCCCATTCAGGGAAACGGTGCCAATTTTTCCGGCGGCCAGCGTCAGCGTCTGGCTATTGCCCGCGCACTGTATCTGGATCGCCCCGTGCTGGTACTGGATGAGGCGACCAGCAATCTCGACAGCGAAAGCGAAGAGCGCATTGCCGAAACCCTCGCAGAACTGCACGGCAAAAAAACCATTCTCATTGTCGCCCATCGACCCCGCACCACCCGTATGGCGGATCAGGTCATTCGGCTGGAACGGGGGAAAGTGATTTCCTAGATTAATCCGTCTGGAATCTGTGGTGAAGGGTGCATACTTTCTGCGACTTTTGGCCTGAGCCGTTGTTGTTCTTGGCGAAATCCAGCGCCCGTCAGGAGAGCTGTCTGAGCCCAAAGGGCGAGTTCTCTCCTGACAGCAGGATGAGCCTTAGAACAACAGGCAAGGGACAAGGGAGCAGAAAGTATGCACCCTTCACCACAGATTTCTGCTTCGCTCGTTCAATCACATCCCGTACTGCTGTTATGACGCATTTGCACAATAATGGCCTGCAGCTTGGCATCCCCATCCGCATCAGGATGTGGTCCATAGCGCTGCAGGGAATAGTGCTGCAACAACTGGTTACGGAGCATCGAATCAAAAGGTAATGCTCCGCAAAAAACGCTTTCCTGGCCAGGACGAGCATCTTTCAAACCGAGGCCATGCAGCGTTTCTATGGCCCGGTGGCGCCAGTAATCATGGGCATCAGTATTTCGCGTTGCCTGTCTACGCCGATACCAGGCCCATAACAGGACCAGGCCAAGCAACGCGAAAATTCCCACTATCACGCGCCAGGCAGGCTGCCGAGCATCAAACCCGGACCAATGTCGTGGAAAGTGCAGGATTTTCTGACTGGAAGTACGGCTGCTTTGGAAAAAATGCAAAAACTGCAACCCGGCAGAAGTCCAGAGCGATCGTTGTTTGGCCGGAGTCAAATCAATGACCGTGTTAATCCATTCCCACTGCAGCCAGTCCCATACCCGCTGTGCTGCCGGAACTTCATCGGCTGCAAAGGCCCCGCCATTCCCGTTATTATTTAGTCCAGTTGCCGCAGCCGCCGGAGTGGCATCCAGACGTACCCACCCTTTTCCGGCAACCCAGGCCTGTACCCAGGCGTGGGCCATACTCTGGCGAACCAGCCAGTAATGACCGACGGGATTATATTCTCCACCGTGATAACCAGTCACCACACGGGCGGGAACACCATCCAGACGCAATAAAAGCGCAAGACCTCCCGCATAATATTCACAAAAGCCGGTATGGGAATGCAGCAGAAAATCCGCCATGTTCTGCCCGTGCGGATAAGCGGCTGGCGCCTTCAGGCTATAGTGAAATGATGGACCCTGAAACCAGTGCATTAAATGGTGAATGGTTTGGTTTGGAGTATGGCCTGCCAGACTTTTGGCCAAAGTCAAAATAGCCGATGGCGTAGTTGCCGGTACCTGCAGAGCGGCATGGCGCGCGCCAGGGCTGAGACTGAGATCAGGGCTGGCACCTGACCAGACCACATAGCGCAGCGGCAGGGATGGTGGCTTCTGCAGCTGCATGACTCCATCCCCTAGTTCATGATAAGCCAAAGGGATTTGCCAGCGCCGGGGGAATGACAAGGCAAAAAGATAATGGCTACCTCCGGGACTGAGCACAATTTCCTGACGGGTGAGCAGCCCCGCAGGAAACTGGCCCGGATTGCCTGATTGCACATCGGTTGTAGAGATTTTTTCAGCGGGTGGATCGGGCTCCCAGGTGGTCCCTTGGTCATGCCACAAAATCGCGCCAACCCAATATAATTGCTCAGGATTCTCCGGCCTGGGAGTGATCTGGGCACGAAAGGCCACTGCCGGATCCTCGGCCAGACGACTGATCTGATCTGGTGCCAAATTGGGGCTGAATCCTGAACGCGCACTCCCCTGGGGCGGAGCCCAGGCCCAGAGTGGTGTCGGCGTACGCGGCAGGAGCAGAAAAAACAGCCCGGTCATGGGTGTCAAAAACACCATGAAAGCCAGACTGAATACCAGCATATAACGAAAATCACGGCCCTGCAGGGCGACACTACCCCTTGCACTGGCGGCATCGGCCAAGGGCTGCCAAAGTAAACCCAACAGCGCCAGATAAAGGGTAATCAGCAGATAAATACCCAGCAGGACATCGACACGCAACCAGGCCGCCAGTCCCATACCCAACAGTACCAGCGCTGCCACCTGATAAAAATCCCGCTGGGAACGCATTTCCAGGGCTTTCACAGCCAACAGCACCAATACCGACTGGCTGGCTATGGCCAACCAGTTACCCCAGCCGGAAAGTACAAAAGCCAACAGTAGAAACAGCAATCCTCCAGCCAGACGCAGACGACCGGAAAACCAAAGCGGGTGTTGCTTCCATGAGCCATACAGTCCCAGGCCCGTGGCGCTCAACCACAGCACAATGGCCCAGATGGCCGCCTCGTGGCCCAGAGCGAGAAAGACCAGCAAGCCCATCAGTGCAGCCAACAAGGGTCCGACGTTTTGCGCAGAAACCAATGGGGTGGCTTTCTTCATCGCCAGAATCGCCAGTGCTTGAGCCACCCGCCCCGCTCCTCTGTAGCAGAGCTAGCGGGAGGCAGGGGTAGATGCTGGGCCAGCATGCGCAATGCATCTTCTCGTTGGGCAAGGCCTTGTCCACTTTTGCTTCCGGCAGGCAGCAGCAATTGCCATGGCCAACCCAGACTCCAGGCTTTATCCAGTGCTGCCCGAAAAATTCGCAAGCGTTGTTCCGGTGAAAATGCCTGCCAAAAAGGTGACTCCCAATCCAGCAACACCTGTTCTTGTCCTGTTTTTTCCTGCTCACGGCCGGGAAGATGCATGATTCCTGGAAGATTTATTGACCAGTCTACGCGTCGCCAGATGATCTGATGCAAACTTTCTCCAGAACGCCAGTTGCGAATCCAGAGAAAATCCCCCTGCCCGCCGGCTCGGTCTGAAGACGGTATCTGATCACCCAGATTTTGAGTCATGGCGATGTCTTCTCCGCCTGCAGGCGCAACCCAGGGCAGATCTGCATCCGGAATGTTGACATGCAGTCCTCTCCACACAAAAGAAAAGGGGAAAGCGGATCCCATCTGCAATAAGGGCAAAGGTGGCTGGCCGCGCCGATCCGGACACCAGCGCAGCGCAACCAGTGCTTCCTGACGACCCGCGATGCGGGTTACGGTCTGCCGGGATGCACCCAGTCGTAGTTCCAGCAACCATAATGGCCAGGCCCGGCCATTACGCACGCGCAGCAATAAATCCCCGCTTTGTTCCGCTGTCAGAATCTGCTGCGGCTGCAGGACCACATCCACGCGCCAGATATTGGCCAAGGCCACAAAACCCGACAGCACCATCAGGGACAACATCATCGAAACCAGCAGAAACAAAACATTATTGCCGGTATTGACGGCAGCAAAGCCCAGCGCCAGCGTCAGGCCGACAAATACTTTGCCTGGACGGGAAAGACGCACCTCCCGGCGTTTACGCTTCATGACCCGCTTAAAAACGAATATCCAGACCCCAGGCTTCCTGTCCCAGTAACACGGCCAGATCATCACCGGCCAAATTCGCCGTGGAAATCAGACGATGTCCCAACACAGCCAGGGCGACGGAACGCAAATCGTCGGGCGTCACAAAATCCCGCCCTGCCATAAAAGCCCAAGCCTGGGCAGAGGCTTTAAGCGCCAGCAAAGCACGGGGTGAAAGCCCCATCCGCAGGCGTTCGTCATTTCGTGAGCACCGGGCCATATGCAAAAGCATGTCTTCAATTTCCGTGCTGAGAAATACGGTAGTTACCGCATGTCGCCAGGCTTGCAACACCCTGCGATCCGCAACAATCGGCAAATCTTCAGGGCGTTGGTTTTTCCCCTGAAGCAACAGGCGTTCTGCCTCTCGACCGGGATACCCCAGAGAAAACCGCAGGGTAAAACGGTCCAGCTGGCTTTCTGGTAAAGGAAAAACCCCGGCGTGTTCCTGGGGATTCTGGGTGGCCATGACAAAAAATGGATCAGGCAAGGCCATGCTTTGACCATCCGCAGAAACCTGCCCTTCAGCCATAGCCTCCAGCAAAGCTGATTGACTGCGCGGAGAGGCCCGATTGATTTCATCCATGAGCAGCACCCCATGGAAAACAGGGCCGGGATGAAAAACAAAAGCTTGTTGGCGCGGATCAAAAATACTGCTGCCGAGAATGTCTCCCGGCAACATATCAGCCGTCATCTGGACGCGCGCAAAATCCAGACCCAAAAGGCGCGCCAGTCCCAACGCCAGAGTGGTTTTACCCACCCCTGGCACATCCTCAACGAGGATATGCCCGCCCGCCAAAAAACCCGCAAAGGCAAGACGTATGGCCCTTTCCTTACCCAACAGAACCTTCGCCAAAGCGGCCAGCAATTGCTCTGGCTGGACTGCTGTCGGCAACACTTCACGGGGATGGATCGTCATTCCGGTGCTGCCGACACATCCAGCTTGCGGGCGGCCAGCGCCTCATCCAGTCGACCAACTGGCAAATGATGGGGGGCCTCCCGCAGCAACTCCGGCTGCTCCAGCGCTTCCTGACGAATCTGCGCCATGACCGCGACAAAGCGATCCAGCGTTGCCTTGCTTTCGGTTTCGGTCGGCTCTATGAGCAAACATTCGGGCACCAATTGTGGAAAATAAATGGTCGGAGCATGTATACCAAAGTCCAGCAGCCGTTTTGCCACATCCAGCGCGCGAACACCTGTGGCTTTGTGCAAGTCACTCACTGACAGGATGAATTCATGACTGGCACGACGCTCCGGGAAAGCCGCCTGATAACCCAGGCGCTGCAGTTCTTTAAGCAGGTAATTGGCATTGAGGGCAGCATAGGCTGATACCCGCCCCACACCGCTGCGGCCCAGTCGCCGAAGATAAGCATGGGCACGCAGCAATACACCGATATTTCCACCATGTGCACTTAATTGACCGATACTTTGTGGGAGGTCTTCAATGCTCATCCAGCGCAAGGCTCCATGCGGCTCTTGCAAAACCGTGGGGAGTGGCAAAAAGGGCCTGAGGCGTTCCTGCACAGCCACAGCACCGGCCCCTGGTCCACCCCCACCATGGGGGGTGGCGAAGGTTTTGTGCAAATTCAGATGCATCACATCAAAACCCATCTGACCGGGCTGAACACGGCCGAGAATGGCATTGAGATTGGCACCATCATAGTAAAGCAGGCCTCCGGCCGCATGCACATGGCGGGCAATTTCGGCAATACGCCTTTCAAAAACCCCCAAAGTCGAGGGATTGGTGAGCATGATTCCTGCCACATCCGGACCCAGGTGAGCATCCAAAGCGGCCATATCCAGATCACCATCGGGCAGGTTAGGGATTTCGATGACCTCAAATCCAGCCATTTGCGCACTGGCTGGATTGGTACCATGAGCCGCCGTAGGAATCAGCATCTTGTTGCGCCCGGTATCGCCCCGCGCCAGATGATAAGCGCGAATCATGGCCACGCCAGCCAGCTCGCCCTGGGCCCCCGCCGCCGGAGTCAGGCTTACCGCCGCCATGCCCGTTGCCGCCGCCAGCCATTCCTGCAACTCCCAGAGAACCTGCAGCAAACCCTGCATGGCGGGGGCCGGGGTATCGGGATGCAGACGGGCAAAACCGGGTAATGAAGCCAGGGCATGAGCAATACGCGGATTATATTTCATGGTACAGGAACCCAGTGGGTAAAACTGGGTATCAATGGAAAAATTTTTCTGCGACAAGCGGGTGTAATGCCGCAAAACATCCAGTTCGGAAGCATTGGGCAAATTCAGCGGCGTCTTGCGGAGTAAATCTTCGGGAATATCAGTGGGTAATTTTTGTCCTGGTAAATGGTGATCATGGGCAAAAATGCTGTCATTCACGGTTTCTGTCACAGCTGGATTCATTGGGCCTCCAGAACGCTTTTCAGCGCGTCCCGATAAGTCAACAGATCGGCTTCTTCCAGTAATTCCGTCGTACACACCAGCAAATCACCAGGCTCACCCATTTCCCATTCACGCAAAGGAATACCCGCGAGCAGCCCATGACCCAACAGTGCGTCGCGAACCGCCGTTGCGGACATCGGCAAACGCAATACCCATTCATGGAAAAAAGCACCCGCATAGGGGAAACTCACCCCCGGCAGTGCAGCCAATAGTTCTCGAAGTTGCCGGGAGCGGGTGTGGCAACAACTGGCGGTTTCCTGAAGACCATGGCTTCCAAGCGTCGCCATATGAATGGTGGCAGCAGTGACCATCAAGCCCTGATTGGTGCAGATATTACTGGTAGCCTTACCCCGCCGGATATGCTGTTCACGCGCCTGCAGCGTCAGACAATATCCTGTACGACCCTGGGCATCGACGGTTTTGGCGACCAGACGACCCGGTAATTGCCGGACATGGGTTTTGCGGCAGGCAAGAAAACCAAAGTAGGGACCCCCTCCGGTCAGCGGAATCCCCATGGGTTGGCCCTCACCCACAGCCATATCAGCGCCCTTCCCGCCCCAGTCGCCGGGAGCCTTCAACATGGCCAAGGCCAGCGGATTGACCACCGCAATGGTTAACAATCCTTGGGCATGTGCCCAGTCTGTCAGCTTGTCCACCGATTCCAGCAAGCCAAAGGCGTTAATCTGGGGAACAATCAAGGCTGCCGCATCGCTTGCATCGCCAGGAATCTGCAAGGTGCCGCTGTTAGGATCATAAGGCACTGCTTGCAGACGGATATTCTGCATGCCTAGCACCGTATCCAGCACGCTGCGCCAGCTGGGCAGAAGATTCTCCGGCACCAGGATGCTTTTTTCGCTTCCTTGAATACGCAGAGCCATCAGACAGGCTTCTGCCAAACCGGAGGCGCCGTCATATAAGGAGGCATTACTGACCTCCAGACCTGTCAGGCGGGTGATAAAACTTTGGTACTCATAAAGTACCTGCAAGGTGCCCTGACTGGCTTCCGGCTGATAAGGGGTATAAGCAGAGTAAAATTCGCCCCGAGCGGCAATTTCCCAGACAATGGCGGGAATATGATGCGCATAGGCACCTCCGCCGGCAAAGCACACTAATGGCGCGTTAGCCAGAGCCCGGCCTTCGAGCTCCCGACGCAAAGCCATCTCGGACAAGCCTTCTGGCAGCACCATATCATGGACCTGCAGACTGGACGGAATTTCATCAAAAAGCGCATCCAGACTATTCACACCAACGGCAGCCAACATCGCCGCTGTTTCCTCCGCATCATGGGGAATATAGGGCATTTCCGCTTACGCCTCCGCAATGTTTGCGTATGCAGCTGCATCCATCAGCCCTGCGTAGGCAGAAGACTCGGCTGCAACCACCATCATCCAGCCCTGCCCGTAGGGATCTTCATTCAGCAGTTGCGGACTGTCATTCAGTGCCTCATTACGCTCCAGAACCTTGCCATCAATGGGCGCATACAAATCCGCAGCCGCCTTGACCGACTCCAGGACACCACAAACCGTTCCGGCCTGCAGATTTTTTTCGATTTCGGGAACTTCGGCATAAACCAGATCACCCAGCAAGGCCTGGGCATGATCGGTAATGCCTACCCGATAACGTCCATCGCCCAGGTCTTCAACCCACTCGTGGGTGCTGCTATAACGCAATGACTCCGGAATTTTGCTCATGCCCTCAACACTCCTCAGCAAAGGTAAAAGTTGCGGCGCCCTGACGCCAGAACGGCGGCTTGACCACCATGGCCGGTTTGCGGGCACCGCGAATGACTAATTGCAAAATGCTTCCTGCCGCTACCGGGGTATTGACCCTGGCCAGAGCAATTCCACACTGCAGACTCGGAGAAAAAATACCGCTGGTGACCACAGCGCAAGGCGTCCCCGCCGCATCTTCCAGCACATAGCCGTGCCGGGGAATACCAGCAGACAGGGCAATTCCTACCAGTCGTGGACCATCGCCACGGGTTAGCTCTGCTTCGAGTGCGCTTCGGCCCATAAAAGCGCGATCGGAATCGCGCAAATCCACGGTCCAGCCAAGATTGCTGGCATAGGGAGAAACCGAGGTGTCCATGTCCTGACCGTACAAGTCCAAGCCGGCTTCCAGGCGCAAGCTATCCCGCGCAGCCAGTCCTGCTGGAGCAATCCCTGCTGTCAACAAACGCTCAGCCAGTTCCGGCAACAGGGTATTCGCCGCAATGATTTCTACGCCATCTTCGCCGGTATAACCCGTCCGGCCAATAAAAAATCCATCCTGTTCCAGCGCAGTAAAAGACTTCAGTGACTCCAGGGCAGGTATTTGCAGCAAATCAGCCACCCGCGCCCGCGCCTTCGGTCCTTGAACAGCAACAATACCCAGATCAGGACGTTTGCTTAGCGTCACTTGCCAGGCATGCTGGTCGATGAGCTTTTGAAAATGGGCAGTATCAGCCTCTGCACCCGAAGCATTCAGGACTATCCGATAAGTATCACCTCCCCGATAATACACAATCAGATCATCAATAATGCCGCCATCCACCTGCAACAAGGTGCTGTACAGGGCTTTACCCGGATGGGCATCCAGCTTGGCCACGTCATTAGCCAAGGCATGACGGAGCAGGCTGCGGGCATCCTTGCCCTCGATATCCAAAGGGCGCATGTGGGAAACATCAAAAAACCCCGCCAGTTCACGCACTGCCTTATGTTCGGCGAGCTGCGAGGCATATTGCAGGGGCATTTGCCATCCGGCAAAATCCACCATGCGCGCCCCATGCGCCAGATGCCAGTCATACAGCGCCGTCTGTTTTGTCATTGCCTGAAACCTTTTCGATTAATCGCGGAAATTATTGAATTGCAGGGGTAAGCCAAAATCTTCAGAACGCAGGGTAGCAATGGCAGCCTGCAGTTCGTCGCGGCTTTTACCCGACACCCGCAACTGGTCGCCCTGAATGCTGCCCTGAGCCTTGAACTTACCATCCTTGAGATGTTTGATCATGCGCTTGGACACTTCCGTTTCCAGCCCAACTTTCAAGGTAAGCACCTGACGTTCCATGCCTCCCGCAGCAGCAGCCGTTTTCCCGACATCGAGGGCCTTCAGATCAACCCCGCGCTTTACCAGTCGGGCTGAAAATAAATCAATCATCTGTCCCAGTTTGTATTCATCTTCGGCCAGCAAAATGATTTCTTTATCTTTTCGGTCAATAGAAGCCTTACTGCCCTTGAAATCATAGCGGGTAGAAATTTCTTTTTGCGTAGTATGCAGGGCGTTATCTACCTCCTGCATATCCACTTCAGAAACCACATCAAAACTTGGCATAACCTATTTCCTTAACTTTTCTGCCGTTGGGCAGATTTTAACTGGAGTGAAGCCGTTGATCCGGGTGGGCTGAAGGTACTGAATGACGGTGCCCCTCCCGACTCCCGGCCCGACAACCCGGACAATCTGTTACCCAGCGGGATCCTTGCGGTGTGATTTCCTTTTTCCAGAAAGGCGCAGAGCTCTTGAGAACATCTATTAAAAAACGACAAGCATCGAAAGCCGCAGCCCGATGCCGGGACCAGACCGCCACCAGAACAATATTATCCTGAGGCTGCAACAAACCGTAACGATGAATAATAAGGCTGTCGATAATATCGTAAGCTTTTGCGGCCTGCATACTGACGCGTTCCAGCTCCTTTTCCGTCATACCCGGATAATGCTCGATTTCCATGGATAAAATGTCGCTGGCGTCGCTGTAATCCCGCACCGTACCCACAAAAGTCACCAAAGCCCCGGCTCCGCTTACCGTAGCCATTTCGGCACATGCGGCTGACGCATCAAAATCTTCTTTCTGAACTTTAACTATCATCCATCAACCTCCGGTTACCGGAGGAAAAAAAGCCACCTCATCTTCATCTTTAACCAACGCCGTCAATGGAACATGCTGCTGATTAAGAGCAGCCAGCAAATGGGCGTCATGCAATTCCGTCCCGGCCTGCCCCTCGACCATGGTCAGCACCTCTTCTACTGTAAAACCACCAGGCGGACAGGCCAGCTGCATTTTGGCCGACCCGACACGTTCACGCACACTGGCAAAAAACTTCACATGAATCATTTACGGAATCCATTTTCAGGAAGATTGCAGATAATAACGCCCCCAAGCCCTGAGCTTCAACCAGAAGCCACAGCAAACCTGCGTGAAGCACTTTGGACCGGGATACATCTGGTATATAGTCGCTTCATGGAAAACTTCTTTAATCACTACCTCACTTTTCTCGCCGAAACAGCCACCATAGTGGTCGCCATCCTGATTGTTGCGGGAGGCATTGCTGCCATAGCCCTCAGCAAACGCAAACCCGCAACAGCAGGTCAGGTCCAGGTTACGGATTTACGTCAGCAAATTGAACAAGCTGCCGACCGTATCGAAGCGCTGCGCTTCGACAAAAAACTCCGCAAAGCGCATCAAAAAAACCTCAAGAAAGTGCATAAAGCCCGAAAAGACGAAAAATGTACTTATCTGCTGGACTTCAAGGGTGACATTCGGGCTTCGGCGGTGAGTGCTTTGCGCGAGGAAATTACCGCGATCATTCAGGTTGCCCAGCCTGATGATTCGGTGCTCATTCGCCTCGAAAGCGGCGGCGGCATGGTCAATACGTATGGTTTGGCAGCCGCCCAGCTTTTGCGCCTGCGTGCCGCCAAAATTCATAGCACAGTATTGGTAGATGCTGTTGCTGCCAGCGGTGGATACATGATGGCCGTGACCGCTGACCGGATTGTGGCCAGCCCGTTTGCGCTGCTCGGTTCTATTGGTGTTGTCGCACAAATTCCCAATTTTCATCGCTGGTTACAAGAACGCAATATCGATTTTGAGCAGTTTACCGCTGGTAAGTACAAGCGGACCGTCACGCTTTTCGGCGAAAATACCGATAGTGGTCGTGCCAAACTGCGTGAAGAACTGGAAGAGACCCATGCCCAGTTCCGCGACTTCGTGGAGCAGTTTCG
The DNA here is from genome assembly GCF_018853815.1 of Acidithiobacillus sulfurivorans. Classification (GTDB taxonomy): domain Bacteria; phylum Pseudomonadota; class Gammaproteobacteria; order Acidithiobacillales; family Acidithiobacillaceae; genus Acidithiobacillus; species Acidithiobacillus sulfurivorans. The sequence continues at coordinate 24,161 of NZ_JAAOMP010000135.1, forward strand.
CCCCCAGCTTGATCTGGAGAAAGTAGCCACCGGCGAGGCCTGGCTGGGTAACAAGGCCCTGCAACTGGGGCTGGTTGATCAGCTGGCTACCAGTGACGAGATTGTTGTTGAGGCTGCCAAAAAAGGTAAGTTACTACAACTGAGTTATCAGCGGTCCAAAAGCCTGCCGCAAAAACTCGGGCTAGCTGCTCAGCAAAGTTGGGATAAGATTTTCTTTCATTAATATTCTTATATATTAGAATTTATTAAAATATAAATATATCAGAGCATCTTGTCATCTTCCTTTGTTGTCCTATATAACATCATAACTTATTAACTTCTAACGGACACCCTAGTGCCCAACCCGACAAAAAATGCTGCGGCCATTGAGCGTGACCGCAGCGCCCTTTTTTCTGCCATGCTCCAAGCCTTAAGTGCGGTTCCCGCCGACGCCGGTGCATACGGATTTCTGAATGCGCTTTGTCAGAGCATTCTCGACAACAACAGCACCCTGAAATGGGCATGGTACGCCTTCCAGGTGTCTGGCAGGCCACTAAGGCCCTACCATGAATTGGGTATCCAGTATCATCCTGACATTTCCGAGAACCCTCAGGATCCCTGCTATCAGGTTCTGAGCAGTAATACAGCAATGACTTATTCCCTGGACAATCCTGATTGCCCGGAATGGCTGCTGCCTCTGCGCAAGCAGATCTCTGAAATCATCCTGGTCCCCTTCGGTATTGAGGGACAAAAAGCGCTGGGTGTTGTCGGCAGCAGTGAGTCGGGTTACTTTGAACAAGTCGGCACCGAGTTTTTTTCTGCCTTTGCCTATATGGGCGACATGATCATGAGCCTGCAACAACATGCACGCCGTGATCCTCTGACGGGTCTGTATAATCGCCTGGAGCTGGATGATCGCCTGGAGCAGGCGTTACGTATGGCTGATCAGCATCAGCGACTGCTGGCAGTAGCGATGCTTGACCTCGACAATTTCAAGGAAATCAACGAAAATCTGGGGCGACTGGCAGGCGATCAGATTCTGGTTGAATTCAGCCAACGTATTCAAAAAGAATTGCGAAGTCATGACACGCTCTTCCGGATGGGTGGTGACGAATTTGTCTTGTTGATTGAAAACCTGGAACGCTGGGCTGATCTCGAAGTGGTTATGGAACGCATGCGGATGACCCTGGATCGTGCCTTTACGGTCAATCAGTCAGAACTGCGGATTCAAGCCAGCATTGGCGTAACCGTCTATCCCCTGGACGACGACAAGCCTCGGGATATTATTCATCATGCTGATCTGGCCCTGCATCAGGCCAAACGACGTAAAACTGCGCAGTTCTATACGCTCTATGATCCCTCGTCCATTTATGACCCGAATACGCCGCAGCTCATAGCCCGTCAACAACATTTTCGGGCACTGCTGGCCGAGCATGTGGTTACGCTCTATCAGCCCATTATCCATACTCCGAGTGGTCGCACCCATGAACTGGAAGCCCTCGCTCGCCTGGAGGAAAACGGCAACCTGCTGGAAACCGGCGAGTTTTTGCCCTGGTTGGCTGCAGAAGATCGCCGCAAACTCAGTTGTACGGTTTTGGAACAAGCCGCCCGGCAATGGCGGATGTGGCAGGATGCCGGCCAAAGCGTTTCCATCGCGGTAAATTTCGAGCCTCAGGATCTGCTGCTTGAAGAGGTCATTCAGTCTATTGAAAATACCCTGCTGCGCTTTCAGATGCCTGCCGGACAGTTGGTTATAGAAGTACTGGAAGGTGACGAATTTCTGGATTACGCCTCAGCCAAAGCACAACTGGGCCGTCTCAAAGAGTTGGGAGTACGCATCGCTCTCGACGATCTGGGCACTGCTTACGCCAGCCTGCTGCGCCTCAAGGATTACCCGTTTGACGCCGTCAAACTGGACCAGGCTTTCAGCCGTCACCTCGAAAAACGCCCAAGAGATCTGCATTTTTTGGCGAGCATGTTGGAAATGGCCAATGGACTGGGAGTCGAACTCATTGTTGAAGGCATTGAAAACGCCGAAGTGCTTGCTGCCGTAACCGCTCTGGGAATTCGTCAGGTACAGGGTTATGCCATCAGTCGACCCGTCTCTGCTGGCGAAATCAGTCAACGCTTCCTGGGACAGCAAATTTCAATGCAGCCTTCCAGCCTCAGTTTATTGGTCAGCTTTGCCCGTTTTCTGATACTCGCCAAGGGCTTACGGGCTGTACTGCAAAGTATGCCGCAAAGCATTAATGTTCAGTTGACCTGTGATAATTTGTCCTGCCCTCTTTATCCGCTCATAGACAGCATACCTTCCCTACGTGACCAACGTGCGCAATTACAGCAGGTCATTGCAGATATAGTCGGCAATCATTTATCCAGCGAATACAGCATGGAAATTTATGATCATTTAACGGCAGGCATCCTCAACGAGATGGCAGCATACATCACGGCCAAGCCTTGAAATCATTTACTGAAATTCAGTTACCCACGCTCCCCCGGCTTTTGTCCCTGCGGCAGATTTTTTTACTGAATGTCGGGCTTTTTGCCGGGCACTTGCTGCTGACTATTTTTGCGGCGCTGATTTTCAGCCATTCCCTCGCGGGCCGCTTCTGGCCCATCTGGCCAGCGGCAGGAATTACCGCCTACGGGCTCCTGGTTTGGGGACCACGAGTCATACCGGGACTACTATTAGCAGCTTTCCTGGGCGGGCACTTTTTTATCGACCTCCGCTGGGGAATCAATATCTGGTTTACCTGCTGCGAGATCATGGGTGCCTGGCTGGGCAGCCTGCTTTTACGGCGATTCTGTCCAGGTTGGGCAGGATTACAAACAGTCCGCCACAGCATCGCCTATTTGTTGCTTTTTGCAGGAATCCCCGCCCTATTTACTGCCAGCCTGACAGGGGCTGGTGGCTGGTTATTCACGAAAGCCACCGGAAATATTCCTCACCTGATTTTGTTTTGGACGATGGCCAAAGCAGCGGCCATCATCAATATAAGTACTTTATTTCTTCTTTTCTTCCATGGGAAGCCTGCGCAAAAAACGTTTCTGGACAAGCGTTTTCTCTTGTTGGGAACGGGTACTCTAGGCGCTATTGTCCTGCTTTTTTTTCAGACCTATCCATCCGGAAATCTGGCCGTAGGGGCTGTGTTTTTGCTCATATTGCCTTTTCTCTGGATGCTGGCCAATTATCCTGCACGACTTGTCTATCCTTTGGCCGCCGCCGGGTTTCTGCTCGCTCTGGTAGGAACCAGCATGGGTTATGGACCATACGAGCACAGCCATAATTTGTATCCCGAAACCATGGCGCAAATGGTCGGTATTCTGCTGGAATCCATCGGCTTGATAGCTGCTGCCATGATGTATGAGCGTAATCATGCCGCCACCGCACTGGAAACCGCCAATCGTGAGCTGGAACAACGCGTATTCGCCCGTTCACAGGATTTACAAATACGCAATCGTGAGCTGCAGATAAGGGATGCTTTTTTGCAATCAGTCACTGAAGTCAACCGACTGTTTGCCGCCATCGACCCACTCGAATTATCGCTTATTCTCGACCGCTTTTGTGAGATTCTGGTTACCAGAATGCATTTGGCGGCAGCCTGGATCGGCGAGGTTGATGAACACACCGGTCTGATAAACATACCTGCCAAAGCCGGTGAATTGGCCACCCCACTCACTAAATTACAAATATTCTGCTGGGCGACAGCAGAACATACCCAGTCGCCTTCCGGTCGGGCCATCACCGAAAATCGCACACTCCTGTTTGGTGCCCGTGATCCACTATTTGAGCCCTGGCAGGATCTCATCAAAACACACCGCATGGGCGGCAGCATTTATACGCCTTTTGTCTGGCCGGATGGTCGGCGTGGCGTCATTGCCTTGTATCGTTTTGATGATAGCGTCTTTCCCAGCGCCATTATTGAGTTGCTTGAACGTCTCAGTGACGACCTCAGCGCCTTTTTGCGACAAAGAAAGGTCGCGCAGCAACTGGATGATGCGCGAATTTTACAAAAAACCATGCTCATCAGTGGTGATATTGCCCTGCAGGCACGAGAAGCGCCGCAGATGCTGCAGCAAATATGTGAAGAACTCATTCATAGTGAACTGTTCAATTCAGCATTTATTATTCGTCCTGACGAAAATGGGGTTTTCCAGGCACTTGCTCTGGCTGGTCATCATGTCGAGTGGATATTGCAGCGGCGTTGGACCATCCATCCTGACGAAATTCCCGACGGCCAATCCTTGACATCGCGGGCTTGGCGCAACCGTGAAAAGCTCATTGTTCAGGATTATCTGGGTGCTCTTGGCCCCGAAACTGACTGGTACGCTGAAGCCAGTCAGAATCAGTGGCGAGCCGCCGCAACTTTTCCCGTCTATCATCGCCAGGAATGCTGGGCCATGCTCAATGTCATTGGACCCCGTACCGATCTGTTCAATCAGGAAATAACGGAAGTATTACAGCAAATTGTCCTGCTGGTGGGCCATGCTCTGGATGAAATTCATCTGAAAAGTGAATTATTGGAAGAACGCCAGCGACAAAGTCATCTAGCTCGTCATGATGCGCTGACCGGGCTGGCCAATCGCCGGGGGTTCACCGAATTTCTGCATCCCGCCATGGCCAGGGCACGTCGCAATAACCGTCTGCTGGCGGTAGCCATGCTGGATCTGGACGACTTCAAACCGGTCAATGATCAATATGGCCATGCAACGGGCGACTTATTGCTGCAAGAGGTGGCAGATCGACTGCGTCAAGCACTGCGCCAAAGTGACTATCTGGCCCGACTCGGAGGAGATGAATTTGTTCTGGTTTGGGACAATCTGCAAAATCGCGAACAGATCCCGCCTATCCTGACAAAAATTGAAAAAACACTGGCTGCGCCTTACTTTCTGGGTGGATTGCCGGGCATTCATGTCGGCATCAGCGCTGGAATCACTTTTTATCCGCACGCTGAAAATGACCAAAGTGATGCCGACCTCCTGCTTCGCCAGGCAGATCATGCGCTCTATCAGGCCAAACAGCATAAAACCCGACGTAACCAGTTCTGGTCCATATTTGCCGAAGCGCAACACAATGAACATATACGCATTCAAACGCTACTGCACGAAGGACAGATGGTTCTTCAGTATCAGCCCGTACTCGATTTGCGTCAGGAACGCATTGTGGGTGTCGAAGCGCTGGCCCGTCTCAACAACAAAGCGGAAGCCATCTCTCCAGGGGATTTTCTGCCCTATCTTGAACCAGAAGACCAATGGCGACTGACCGAGCTGGTACTCAATCAAATTGCCGGAGACTGGAAAGACTGGAAAGAGGCCGGCATTGATCTTTGGATCTCATTGAATATTCTGCCGGGATCCCTGTTCAGTTCCACCACCTTGGAACGTTTGCAGAATCTTCTCAATGGCTGCGCAATCCCTCCCCAAAGCCTGATTCTGGAAATTCTGGAAAGCGAAGAACTCCGATCGCTGGAATCCAGTGCGGAGTCGATCCGCAGCTTGCAAAAACAGGGTTACCGCATTGGTCTGGATGATGTAGGAGCGGGTTATGCCTCTTTGCTTTACCTCAAGGAATTACCTGTCGATGAAATCAAAATTGATCAGGCCTTTGTGCGTAATCTGGGAGAAAACCCCAATGATTTGCACTTCCTGCGAGCCATACTGGATATAGGTATATCGCAAAATGTGGAAATTATCGTCGAAGGAGTAGAAAATCAGAGCATATTGAACGTATTGCGATTAATGCAGGCAACCATGCTGCAAGGTTATGCCGTAGCCCGTCCCATGTGGGCCAGTGAGCTGCCCGCATGGTTGAGCAGCAGCACTCAGGCAATGAACGCAAATCACGAGATAAAATTCGATCTTCTCCAGTTATATGCTGAAGTCATTGACTACCAGAAAACCATTACCAACCTGTTAACCAGTAATCCAGACTGGTTTTTGCAGCTTTCTCCATGGTCAAGTTGCCACTGCCCGATTCAACAGAGACTGAAGCAACTCAACGCCATGGACCTCAGCGATCTGGAAAAAGCCCATCGTGATTATCATGCAATCCTCGAAGCTCTGGTACCAACCCTTGAAAGCGGTTCCGTTGTGGATATTTACCCCCTGCAGCGTCAGGGCGAAGCGGTTCTGCAGCAAATCACTCTGGCTATGCGTTTACAACCCCAAGACTGAACAAACTGTGCCGCACATTGTCACGGGAGCCATAAGAACCCATTTGCCATTTTTCTGCTAAAATGATTGGATGACTTATTTACGAAAGCCAAATTACCGAGCTTTCCCAAAAAGAGATCCATAAAATATGTCACTGGATACCACTCTGATTGGGGTTCCCGATGCCGCCCTGGACCCGCCTCACGGGGTGGAGGTCTGTCCGGATTGTGGACTGATTCAGCGTTTGCCGCCTCTACAAG
>NZ_JAAOMP010000136.1 GCF_018853815.1 Acidithiobacillus sulfurivorans
TTGTTGGGTGAACTGTTGGAATTGGGCCTGGAGGTCCAGTGCTGCGGTAGCTCTTTAAAGGCACAGGCTATAGAAACATTACCGGCTGGGGTCAACAGGAGTTCCATGAAAGGTCTGTCCAGCTGGATCAGTATGGCTGATGAAGTCGTATGTTTCTGACGGTGAATGATTTTAGGATAGCAACATCAAAAGAGGTGCCGATCGCTCGCTGATCTGGGCTATGATCTCATGTTGCATTGGAGAAAGCCGTACTTGATGCGGTGTTACGCAACAGCACTGTGGTTCGGTCATCCAGATAGCTCCTCGGTGTTCATTTTCTTTCAGCTGCTGAATGAATGCTTTCAGTCTGCCGCTGACCATTGAGACTCAACGGCGGCAGGGCAGTGTGAACAGCCATTGGCTGTTCTGGCATGGTTTAAATCGGCTTCTGTCGCACCGCCAATTGCTCTATTTCCGAGGCCAGCGCCAGATATCGCTGGGAATCACGCAGGCCGGTGATGAAACGACGAGGGATCCCTTCCAAACCTACCTGAGCTCCTACGAGCGCCCCTGTTAGCATCGCGCGGGACATATTTTGTCCGCCTCCGTTGATGGCGTGCAATACGGCGGATTCATAATCATCGCTGAAACGACTGGCCAAGTAGTAAGCAGCAGGTAATTGATGATAAATAGCACAGGGCATACCGTAAATCAGACTTACTTTCCAGGCCGGTTCGATGACGATGTCCATATCTGTGGCCGCCAAGGCTGCATATCCTGCTGTGAGTAGAGCATCAGGTGATGCAAACTGCCCAACATGCGCCTTTTCACTATCTGCAGCAGTCGGTGGCTGCAGATGACCTTGGGTAACCATGTGGAAGGGTAATGCTCCGCTGTGAACCTGTGCCATGAGTTTGGCGCTGATCTGTGGCGTCAAGGAAGCACCGGAAACCAACTGTGCCAACACTGCATTGAAGGCGACACTCATGGCTACGATGGCCGGATCACATTGGGTCAGGAGGATATTGCTGCAAACCGCCTCAGCCATTTTTCTTGGGTGTAGGGCATATAAGGCGGCAATAGCTATGGCACGCTCTGCACCCTCCGTCGTGTCTGCATCTCCAGCGCATGCGCCCCATGGACGTTCTTCTGTCACACGCTTGCGCCAAGCTTCCCGTATGGATTGATTGGTGTAACCTCCCGGTCCCTGCATGGGTGTCCCATCCAGATGCGGAAACAGCTCTGTATCCAGTCGCCGGGTGAAATCATCCTCTGAGTAATCCTCGCAGAGCACTAATGACTCCATGAGCATGGTGAGAAGTATTCCGGTTTGTGAGATGTCACCAGCGACCAGACCTTCATGATATCGACCGGGACGAGGCGTAATAAAATCCGTGATCCACGGACCACAGTCCCGCCGCATTTCAGCCAGGTCGTAATACCAATGGCATCCTAAGGCCAGCGCATCCCCAACCAACGCACCCATCACCGCACCTGCTACGCGTTGCATGATTTGCTACCTCCCTTACGTTGAGTTCGTTAAAACAACTGGTAGACTCTATAAAACCCATTCAGGAAACGCTGTCGCTTTCCTTACTTATTATGCCCTGTGTCGCCAAGCATACGCATCCAGCCCAAGGAGTCCTGATGTTGATTGGTGGTTTCAACAGCGTTCTGCGAATGCTGAATTATACCCTTCACCTGTTTATTGCCGTCGCCTTGGCGGCTGCCAGCGTATTGATCATGATCCAATTCAGTCATGATGTGGTGGACGCCTTCCGGGAGCACATACTGGCAGCTGGCTTTCTCCACGCCTTGGGCACGCTTTTTATTGTTTGGGTCCTGTCAGCCCTGATTTCCGCCGAAATCACCTTCATGCGCAGCGGTATTTTCCATGTCGCGGTATTTTTTGAATTCGCCATGATTACGCTGTTGCGACAACTGATTTTGATCCCCGTGAAAAGTGGAGGGGAAACCATCCCGCAAGATGACCTCATATTCTACGCCATGATCAGCGCAGCCCTGTTGGCTACCGGCATCGCTTACTTCCTCGTAGCCCGCAGCCACTTGGGTAGTGGCCGGAAAGCGCTATGAAGTGAACAAACGGTCCAAGGAGCGCTTTCAACAAACCTATGTGGGCTACATTGATCCGCCGATCCGCGATATTTTAACCGCCGAGATTCCTGTGGTGTTGCGTGCCGAAATCTATGCTTCTGCGGCCTTGTTGGGAGCAGCGGTTACTCTGGCTGGCGCATCACTGACCTTTTATTCTGCGCATGATGGCCTTGTACCGACACTGGAGTTTACCCAGACCGCGCTAACCCCCTGGAATGTCTGAATAGACACTACTGAGGAATCAAAAAATGAATGACCCCTTCCTGCTGCCGACCATCAGGGTTCAATGGGGCAAGGCAGCGAGAAGCAGCTTTTCACATCTGGACAGGGAATGAGTAGTATCCGCTAGTCCCGCTTGGGGGTTATACAAATTATTCACGGACTAACCTGTTTACACGCTCGTAGAATTGCGAAACCAATTTTCTTGAGTTTTCACCGTAGTGGACCTCTCTATCGCAATTCGTGCATAGCGCAACCGCGTTGGTCACAGTGTCGGAGCCATTATCGGCAAGCTGGCGAACGCGATGCAGTTCGAGGAATGGTAGCCAGTCTGAGCCATTGAAAGGGGCCGGTTAGCCGCAAGATTCGCACTTGTCATTGCATGGCTCAACCCAATCACTACGGCACTCACCTGGTCTGTAGCTGATCTACTCCAGGGGGGGCTTTCAATGCGTAACATATGGCCCAAGAACTGCAATAGAGGAGCATGAGACTCGCAGCCCATATTTTGACAAAAACTCTATGTTCTGACTTCCCCACTTTTGCACGCCGCCTAATAAACTGGAACCAAAGCATATCCCTTTTCTTGGTAGGCGATGGTAGAGATGAAGCCACTTTCCACCGGCGTTACGCTCGGAATCAGCATGCTCGGAGATACGTCCATACCGTGTAGCGCCACACCACAAGCCTGAAACTGGATGCCTTTCTGGCTGAGCTTCAGGATTTCTCCCTGAATCCCCGCGATATCCCTTTCTTCTGTGTAAGGTATGCCCCGACGATCTTTGGTCAGAAATGCGACATCTGGACCGATAAAGACCACGATGAAGTGCGGCGTCACCTTTTGTTGCAGAAGTTGCTTGCGGGTCAAACCGATGACTCTGACCAGGTGATCCACAGCCGCCGGGTTACGCATATTCACTAAAAACACGGCCTTTGCATCATGTAAGCCGGATAGTGCCGGAGTGTCATTGAGCTTTTCAGCCTGGGCAGTGGTGAACAGGCAGCCAAGTGACAGAAACAGAGCGGCCAGAATAAAGCGTTGCATGGGAATTTCCTCCTTAATGAGTAGGCTACTGAACGACAGCCCCGGGATGTTTTTGAATCTGTGCCACGTAAGCCGGATTCATTTCCTGCTTGGAGAAAAAAGCCTTCCAAGTGGTGATCGGCAATAATTGTGTTGGCGGCGGAGCAAAAACCAAGTCTTGATGGCGGACCAGTACGTGACAGGCGATACAGCTGCCCACTTTGCCATAAGCCAGGACTTTACCGGTGGGATCATAGGCAGCCATGATCCAGTTGCGGTCTGAAAGATCATATTTAGCCGCCTTCAGCATGGCGGTAACGCCCACCAACTGCTTGTGGGCATTGTAATTCTCTTTGACCACCAGGCTTCCGTTACTATAGCGGGTCACTTTCAGTATCCCACCGGCTTTTTCTATACTGGATATTGCCAAAGGGTTGGCCAGGTCCACGGTGTAAGGATCCACCGTCCGAGATCCCACTTGATAAGGCACGCTTCCGGGCATGATGGCGTGCGTTTTTTGCAAAATTTGCACTTCTTTCCACAGAGCTTCAGGGCTGGGTCCGGCTGTATACGCCCAAGCTATAGAAGAAAAACAACTGGTTATGGTGAGCAGTATAACAACATTCAGTTTTGACATAACCCGACTCCTGACCGTACCCCAAAGCCTTCATGACGACCACCATGACGAGGACAGTTTGCATTGAACGTAACGTATGCAGGAGATTATAGCTTATATTGTGCTGCATAGCTGGGAATTGATGGCTACGTACCAGTAGTGTTTATTGGACCCACTCCAGAAAGCGCTATAATCACCGGTGAGTTTCTTGTGCGGATGATTTTCTTCAGGAGGTTTCTAAAAATGTCTGTGAATGAAGGGAGTAAAGACCGGATCATTCGAGTGATCGCAGGTTTAATCATTATTGTGGTGCTGGCGGTGTTTTTGCCTGGCGCAGCTAAATGGTGGGCACTTATTGGTTTGGTGCCACTTATCACGGGGTTGACTGGCTTTTGTGCGCTGTATACGGTGCTGGGGATTAAGACCTGTCCGATGAACGCAAAAGCAAAAAAGAGTTGAAGGGCTAATTTGTAACTGGAACTATGAAACTGGGACGCTAATGCGGCCCCTCGGATCCGGGTTCATCCTCCGGGGTGGCCCGGATCAGTTTCATATGTTCAACGGATCAACTTTTCATCCTCTTTCTCCTGATGGCGAATATCATCCCGAATCATCGCCTCAATTCTGAAAATCCCAAAAACAAAATATCTGTGCGCCTAAAATGTTGACCCGTGAAATTACGCTTTCGTTCACCGTGAGGCCGTGCAATGGAAGGCGTTCTTGCTCATGATGTAACCCGTCACACACGACGCTGTGTATTTCGTCGTATTGAACTTGATGTATGAACGTGGTCCACCTTCTGATGCTCTTGTTGTTCTATCTGCGGAGGATGTGGGGAAAGCATTGGTGGGTACTGGAGATGGTGGCATTGACCAAACCATTGCCTGAGATCCGCAGGGTCTGGACAGAATCTATATTCAATCTATGCATTACAGAGAGGGTAATGCGGTGGGCGCAGGAGCCACCAATGATTTCTTTGGTAGCCTGGACCGTTTCAAAGCCAGCAACGGCTTGTGCATCACTACGCCAGCTCTGGCCCAACAAGCCTGGGAAAAGTAGAAATGTTGCGCAAACGGGTTGTGTTAATAAAACGAAGTGTTTTTCGTGAAAGAGCATCCAGATTGACCCACCTTCTCAGCAATGGAAAGGGCGGGTCGATTGTGTAAACTTTTAATGAGATGAATGACTACTTAGACGCAGCGCCGGGAATGCTTCTCAAAGCCGCTATGACTAGGTGATCAATCTTTGCACCCACCTTGCTAGCAGCAGTACCGTTTGTAAATGCGGCGCGCTCTGGATAAGCAATGGTTGTCTGGTTCCCTTTTCCGTAAATCGTTAAATTTAGGGGGCATACAGCAGCTGAGCGCCAGTTTGCACTCAGTAGATCACTGAAGAGTACCGGATTGCAAAACACCATGGCCTGTACATCCTGGAATTTCTCGGGATTGAGGTTCTGTATGTGCAAGATGGATTGCTTGGCCTCAATCCGTTTCAGGATATCAATATGCATCACCACCTTGAAATGGTGCGTGGCAAGGGCTTTCTGTATCTCACCTGAGGCTTTGCTCATGGGTACGGGTAGCGTTTCCACGTACATATCAGCGGCGCTTGCGCTCAAAGTTCCAACAGTCAGTAAAGCAAAAAGGGAAATAACACGATGTAGACGAGTAATCACCAGCTTCTCCTTGGAGTTCATAAGTTAAAAATAATATTCATAATAACTGCCGTTCTGAATGGCACACCTATAGGCTTTAATCTGCGCTTATCTGATCAAGATAGCTGCTTTTTTGGTCTATCGGCGTGGAACAGATTTTGCTTCAAATCTCCACTGAGATCAAACAGTGAGTATACAAAAAAAGGAGACGAGGAAAAATGCCAATAAAAAAATTCCGTAGAGGCAAAAATATTATTAAAGCATTAACTATAGCCTGCTTAGCTGCTTATGTCCCCACGGCCACCGCCGCGAACTGGTTCAAGCTGCAAGATTTAAACCCCAAAAAGGTTTCGCTTTTTTCAGGATTTATAGAGCCCGATCTGTATGTGATGGCAGGAACTCCTGCTGGAATATATAATACTGCGCTCAAACGGTATATTTATGCTACACCTCATGTGAATCTGATCGGCCCTAATTTTGGGCAAAGCACCACGTTCCTCATCCAGCGAGCACGATTAATGGTGAGAGGATGGTTGAATCCACACATCTCCTATTTTTTTGCGGGTGAATTTGGAAATAATGCAGCCACTAATATTCGTGGCCAATATACCCCGCAACTGCAAGATGCACACGTAGTATTCAGTTACATACCGGCAGCCCGTGTTGAAGTAGGTATTATCCGGGCACCAAGTGCAGAGGATGCCATGAATGGCTACATGGCCTATAACTACGTGGTTTTCCCCACGGTCATTAATCAACTCATGCTTCAACCTTTTTATGCCTCTCAACCCAGCCGGCCGTATGCTGTAGGTCCATCCGGATCCGTCTTGGTGCCCGGGAATGAAAGTTTGGGCGTCAATGCATTCCGATATCCCGGAGTCCAGGTTTTTGATTGGAAAAACTGGGGCCACTGGCAATTTGCCTATGGGGCTATGGTTGGCATGTTTGGGAGCGTATCGGCGGGCAATCAGTCCAGTAGCCCTTTATATGCCGCACGTGTCCAAGAGTCCTACATATTTGGCGGCCATGGCCCCTTCCGTAGTGATCTTACAGGGTGGCTCTGGTATCAGTATGCCCAACCAGACTATCTAGGGCATAGTTATGCAATGCAAAGAGAGGGTCTGGGTTTCCAGTACCTACAAGGTTATATGCACCCTTGGGGTCGACAATTAAAGTTTGAATACATGCGTGGCAACGGATGGATTGATGCCCCCTCCGCATTTAGCCAGCAATTAGGCTTACAACCTGCGCTTTATCAGACGCAGCTTTATCCTAATGTCAACAACTCTGCTTCTGGGTACTATGTTGAGGGTGGTTTATTCTTGACCAAGCATATCGAAGCAAACATCCGATATGACTATTATGATCGCTTGCCTAATCTCGCCTCTGTAGGGCAGCAGCGTATATTCAAGACATGGGCACTGGCGCTCCAGTATCATATCACGCCAATTACCAAAATTATGGCAGGCTATTATTTCCGCACAGTGGATGCACCCCATGTTGCTTCTAATTCGCCAGGTGCGGCAGTTAGCAAGGTGGTGGATAATGAATTTGCCATGCAAGCCATGATTTCATTTTAACCGTAACAAGGAGATTTTTCTGTGTCTATTTGCACTTTACGCCGTATGATTAGTTCTTTTTTGATTCCTTTGGCCATGCTGCTTGGTATGGGCGTTGCCTCAGCCAATGTTTCCATGTTGCATGATTTCAACTTTGCGCATCCCAAATTTATACATGCCTTACCTTTTGCAACGCATAAGTTGGTTGTTCAGGTTAGTCAGGACAACCCGGCACGCTGGACTCTGGTATTGAACACTTCGCAGAACCTGCTGAATTTCTTTGGACAGCAAAAAATTCAGATTGTTGTAGTAGCCTTTGGTCCGGGACTTAAAATGCTTGTTGCAAACAGTCCTGTGGCCAAGACTATTGCTGCTATGAATGCGGAGGGTGTAGAGTTTGACGCCTGTCACAATACCATGTTGCAGATGGCTAAAAAGCTGGGTCATTTACCTAAACTGGTTCCCTCTGCGGTTATCGTTCCGGCTGGCATCGTGCGCATCATGCAGCTGGAATCCCATGGCTTTGATTACGTGAAGCCCTAATCTATAACCAAAGACCTAAAGCTTGTGGATGCAATCTGATTCTCTACCATTTTTTTAAAGTTGCTAGTTTTTTCAGCATGTAAAAAATAAAACGGAGCGTTAATAATCGCTCCGTTGAATGTCTCAGAGTTAACCTTCCCTTCTTCATCACCCACTTGAAAGGTCCTGTTAGCCAGGGCTTGTCTCGCACAATGGCTTCCAATACAGCGTTATTTTTTTCTTTCACAGTCACAATCAAGCGACTTTGACTTATTTATAAAGTTGTATCAGAGCAATCTTTAAAGAGATTAAGAGCGTCGAGGCCAACGTCCGCTTCTAGTCTTTGCAGCCCTTCATCTACTACCCTTTCACCATTAAAACACATGACGCCATTGTTAAATCTACAATCAGCTAAAAAATGCCCCTGAGCACCTAGTCCAGGAATCATATTCAAACCACGCGCCGCGCTTCCATTGGGGTCAATGCGGGGGTTCCTCTGACGGATTTTCCTGCTGCACTGGGAAGAATTCTTCCACTAACTCAAACCCTTCATCTTCCGTTTCTTCAACGGCCCCGTTATTGAACCCCTGTTTGGTCGCAGTTTCCAGAACCTCCATGCATGCTATAGTGAAAGAACCTTGGCGTTGGGACTCGAATGATTGGACTATAGCGTTGAGTGCGAGCATTCGCGGTACTTTCGGAAAATGATTGGGAGGGGGTAATCATGGTCACTGCAAAACTCAATGCTCATGAAGTTTATATAGCCTATAATACCGCGCTCATTGGTAATGAGTCGGTTGCGGCAATGAATGCTGATCCGGAACACGACCCTAAACGGACGCGTTTGATAAGACTGGTTTAAACCTTCAAGCTTTTTATTTTGACTTATGGATCCATCATAACCGTAAAAATTTATCTGTGGAGAAAGCTAAGTATGGTTTCTTATCATGAGGAGATGACGAAATCTATTAAGTTAAAATTGATTGAATGTATTAAAGATATGGTAGCGCAGATAGGGTGGACGCAGACTGAAGCGGCTCATAACATGAATATCTCCAGGAGTCTATTTTGTAAAATGATGGGCGGACAAATCAAAGGTGTTAGCGAATGGCGGCTAATGGAGTGTCTTGCCGTGTTGGGAAGTGATATCAAGATCCTTATAATTCCAACACAGTGTAGCCAAGGAAAAATTGAGATGGAACGCATTTATGTGCCGTCCAAAAAAGAACAGCATCCTACCCTATAATGGGACGCAGATTAGAGCCAGTAGTTTAAGTTTCTGGCCTGGTTAGGCGAAGACGATGAGGCGCAGCACAGCGGATATTGTATGTAGCGGCCTTCAAGGTAAGGTGGGGCTGGAGGCGTCCGAATCCTCAAAAAGCATCACGAGATTGCGCAGGAGCACAGGGTACACCCAGCGCAAGTGGGGCTACAGAAGAAGGAAGATGATTTCCCTCTAATCAGTGCACATACCCGGAAGATCGCATAGACACATGAAATGCCTTAACAAATACCGGCAATAATTTCCGGCATACATGGAGGGTGTAGTTGACGCGGTTAACCAGACAACTCCTTTCAGCTACTGAATGACTGCAATCAGTCTGGGCCAGCCATCAGACGGCGCTGTTTCCTGCGGTCCAGTTTGGAAACTGAGAAGTGCGGGACTAACAGACATCGTTATTTGACGCTACTATCGGATCGCGTTAGCATTCACCGATGATCATGAGCTTTGCGGACAAGCAAACCGCCGCAGTCTTCGCTGGCCTGAAAGTGCGCCGCTTTGGAACGGAATTATTGCGGATGGCGCAGCGGAAACTGGCACAGTTGCATCGCGCCGGCCGGATCGAAGATCTGGCTGTACCGCCAGGCAACCGCCTGGAGAAGTTCTCCAGCGATCGGAGCGGCCAATGGAGCATGCGCATCAATGACCAGTGGCGGATTTGCTTCGTATGGTGCGACAGCAACGCCTGGGACGTGGAGATCGTGGATTATCACTGATGGATGGAGGTATATCGTGAGCATTCGTGTGGACGAGATCGAAAAGATGGATTTTTCCGATGTGGCGAATCTGCGCGAAGGTCGGTCTGCCCCCATTCACCCCGGCGAGATCTTGCTGGAAGACTTTCTGAAGCCGATGGGCATCACCCAGTATCGTCTAGCCAAGGAAATCGGCGTCCCGCAGCGCCGTATCGGGGAGATCGTGATGGGAAAGCGGGCCGTTACCCCGGATACCGGGCTGCGGCTGTCCCGGTTTTTCGGGATGAGCGACGGTTTCTGGGTGGGCCTGCAAACCGATTACGATCTCGCCGTGACGCGCCACGCGATGCAGGCAGTTCTCAATAAGATTCAACGATACGACGTGCATGCGGCGTAACGACCAGAATCCGCTGGTAACGACTCCGGCAGGTTGAGTTTGCCACACTCTGTGGCAGGTGGGCTGAAAGGCTATATTGCAGCGGAAGCGATCATTCGGCGGATTGACCATCCTGTTCTCGAAACTCATCATTAATTTCTGTAATGTGCCGGCCAAGGTGGTACCAAAAATGCCTCCAAGCGTATCGACGAAGGTGCCAGCGGTTACGCATACGCCACCCAAGTTATCGAAACCTACTCCGGGTGAAACGATGAACCAGTTCGCATCTTGCTGTCTGAATAACGAGTAATCACAAAAATGTAAAACGGCTTGGTCTGCTCGGCATACTGAAGCCCAAAAAATCATTCCACAACTAGTTAAAAAATCTCCGTACAAAATTCTTATCAGAAAAGGCATTCCTCACGGTTATAAAACGCTCAGAGGCAATGTACAGGATATTCCGGAAAGGATGCAAGAACGGGCACCTATTGGACTTGCTGAAATCAATGTGTAGTCTCATATGGATACTGTCTATTTTGATGCTGCATAGGGCCTATATTGAGGTCACCAATTCACGGAGAAAGAATGTTTTTCTGGACGTTGTTTTTTGCTTTTCTGTTCACTACAATGGCTGGATTATCTTTGTTTCTTTTGGATGTACGTCGTAATAGCCTCGCCGCATGGGTGCTGGTTGTGACACTTCTGCTTATGGCAGGGCAGCAATGGTCACAGCTGTTTTCTGCTACTGCTACAAAAGCGATTAATCACCCAGGAATTTGGCTTTCGTTCTGGCCAGGCATTCTGGGGATTGCTGCGGCGGTTATTCTCGATGTCCGGTGGTGGGCGCGACTATTATTCATGGGAGCAGGTTTTTTGGGGATTGCCTTGGCTGTTCTTAAGATATAGCAAGTCAGCACAGCCATCTCTAACAAGGCCAAAGGTAGGAGTTGGTGCCAGTGACTACGGTCTTTTCGGAGATTGCCCCGGTTGCTAAAATGACATGACTATTACGCCATCTGGAATCTCTCTAGCCCCTAATCATCCCGCGAAAGAATATGCTCCAACTCGGAAAAACTTTGCACCGCGTCACTGACCGAAAGTTCAAGATCGAGTTGACGGGCAATTTGGCTGATGGAGAAAACCCCTCTGATTTCCGTCTGCTGCATCCTATTCTCTCGAACCAAAGCATGTTGGCGACCCGCGTCACGCAAGGTAAGAACAATGTCCCCTACCATGGAACGCTCTACTTCAGACAAATCCAACACATCGATTTGATGTTGACCGATCATCACGTCCTGCACTGTAATTTCATCCCGAGTCAGGCCTTTTTCTGCCGCGATACGAATCGGCTTCTCTCCTGTGAGATCTCGAGCCGTTACCAATCCAATCAGGATGTCCGCATCGTCCAGAACAAAGAGCATCCGAACGCCCGTGTGAATCATGTGTTGTAAAGCATGATCGATAGATGCTGAGGCTTTGGTGATAACGGCGGGAACGCGATGCAGGTCCGTCATACAATGGATAGCCGGGTCTTCAGGTGACACTTTGAGCGGAAGCCCGTCATCCATTAGACATAAGCGCGAACCCGGTGGAAGTCTATAATGTTTCAATGCCCGAAATGCCTTCATTACCGTATCTCCTATCATGCTTCACGATAACCCGCTCAAATCAGTTTGCAGGGGTGCTCGATTGGTTTGAATGCCAGCAATGCCTCTCAACAAGCTTAAACTACTTTCTCAAATCTGGGGTCCACTATAGTGCTTAACCTCGTTGCGTGAAGGGCGCACCACTAATTGCCTACGTAACCAAATTCTCCGCGCCATTGTCCATGTTTGATATCCAGACTCAGCCAGCGCGGCAGGAACGGTTCCACTCGTTTGATGGGGAAGGTTTGCAGATCGGGCACCGGTTGGTCGGATATCAGGCAGGTCTTCGTGCCGACGGCGCGGAACCCGATCCGTACTTGCTGTTCGCCGCCATCAAGCAGAAGGGCGTCAGGATGTTCTGACTCCAGGAAAAGCACCTGTTTGCGAATCATGCAACTGAACAGCAATTCAAGATGCACCAGTAGTGGTGTCTCACGTTGCGCTAGCGCGCTTCGAGCAGCGGTGGTCAGGCGCAGTTCGATTGTACCGGAGTGCGTGCTGGATTGCGCCGAGGTGACATCACGCATTGGTGTTGTCTCCTGTGGATTTCTGCAGAGCCTCGCTGACCACTTGGACACCGAGGTTGTAAGCTGGCATGCCGCCGACAATGGCTGCCGTTTCGCACACGCCGTGCAGATCAGGCGCGTCCGCGCCTGCCTGGATGGCGGCATGTGCGTGCATCAGGGCGGGTGCCTCACGGCCAAGTACCAGAAGCATGCCCAGGTGGACAAGCTGCTGGGTTTTGCATTCAAGCGGATTGTGATGGATCAGCGTGTCCCGCAGGTGCTCAATGGCCTCGAGAGCAGCCTCACGGCCAGCTCTGCGTGCCAGATCGATTCTCAGGTGTACGCTATCGGGGATATATCCGAATAGCTCCTTGTAACGTGTCTCAACGGGAGTTTCATTCATCTAGCGGATTCCTTAAGTGTTCGTGTGTTGCGGACCGGCAGTGCATCGTAGCGTTGGACAAAAAGATCGAGGGCTTGGCGGCGGCGCGCAATGTCCTCGCGCCACTCTGCCAATTCGTCAAGACCCGCTGGGGTAATCTGGTAAACGCGGCGTGCCGCTCCAGAACCGACAGTGCTCCACTCCGAACGCAATGTGCCCCGTGCCTCCATCTCTCGCAGCAGTCGGTAGAGATTGCCGGCATCTACGGTGAGCCCTTCCGGCAGTAGTTCGTTGATGCTACGGTGAAGAGCGAGGCCATGCGCCGGCGCCTCCGCACAGAGGAGCAGCGCAAAGCTTGCCAGGTGTCGGCCTTGGCGATTTGATTCTTTGGGTCTCAAGACGCCTTCCGGAAACGTTGCATGCGTTCCGCCACTTCTTGATAAGCGGCATCAGGTAGGGCCTTTTCTCCGCCCAGCACGCGCGCATGCAATACCAGTTCTGCGGCCTCTTCCAATGCTGTCAGGCGGTTCAGTGCCACTTCAGGCGTCTCGCCCGTCACCAGTACGCCATGGTTGGCCAGCAGTACGGCTACCGTATCGGGCCTATCGAATGCCTCGAGTATGCCATTTACCGATGCGCTCGAACCGCGCGGTGCCCAAGCGACGACGGGCACATCAGTATGCATGCCTTGGCGAAGCATTGGTTCGTAAACTGCGGGCACGGGCTGCTGGGCGACGGCGAACGCGGTGCTGTGGGCCGGGTGGCAGTGAATGATCGCACAGATGTCCGCACGATGCCGGTAAAGCCGGGTGTGCATCTCAATGATTTCTCGGTAATTGGCATCGAAATCAGACTGCAGGCCTTCTGCCGCGACCGGAAGCCAGGAGAGGTCCTTTTCACCCAGATTGGCGACCGACCCGCCACGGGTGATAAGCAGGCGGTCGTCCTGCCGCGCAGAAAGATTGGCGTGTGCTCCACGGAACAGCAGACCTCGCTCACGCAGCGCATTGGCGGTACGAATCAGTTCCTGTGCCAGATTTGGTGTGTTGTCAGACATATATCACCTCACAGTTAGATGTTTATTGTTGGTATATGTAAATCACATATACATGGCACAACAATACTCTTGGCCTTGAAGCAGTGCAAGCCATTTAGATCGTGAGGCGTAGCTGGCGGAGATGCGGCGCTTGTCGGTGGTATGAAGGTTGCCATAACTCGATTAGCGGCATGGGGATCTCTCTGCAAAAAGGTGCTGTTATTCAGCGCCATCAATTATCCACCTTGCAGCATCATAATTTTACCGCACCGTGATTCGGAGTCGCCAAAATGACCACGGCGCTTCTCGATCGGCTGACCCACCACTGCAATGTTCTGGAGACCTGAAAAGATTCATACCGGTTCAAAAAACGTCGCAGTCCCCCTTTAAAAGTGGTCAAAAATACACGCTTTTACCTGGTCATTTTTAACCACTGTTTGACATGCAGTTCCTTTAATGACAACAAAAAAACTAAGGATGCTGCTGAAGATGGCGATTAAGGGAATTTGTTGCGATAAAAATTCATCTGGGTAATGTGCTGTGGTATCGAGCAACAGATACCACAGCTGTACGACAGGGTTACCTACCGTCATAATGGCCTG
The DNA here is from genome assembly GCF_018853815.1 of Acidithiobacillus sulfurivorans. Classification (GTDB taxonomy): domain Bacteria; phylum Pseudomonadota; class Gammaproteobacteria; order Acidithiobacillales; family Acidithiobacillaceae; genus Acidithiobacillus; species Acidithiobacillus sulfurivorans. Next base: position 14,214 of record NZ_JAAOMP010000136.1, read on the forward strand.
GCATAACCTCGGACCTCCTCGCGCCACCGCATTAGACGCCCCAGCCTAACTGTCGGTACCATGTATCGGTTCACCGCAGCGAGGAAACCATGAACCGCCCCCTACGCATTCTCACCTATACCGGATTTAGCGCCCACGGTGTGGAGCGCTCTTACGCCAAGGTGGCCGAAGCCCTGACACAGGGGGATTTTCGTGGAGCGCAGGTCAAAAAACTGCAGCACGTCACCTATGGCAAACTCTACCGGGCACGTCTGAATGATGCCGACCGCCTGCTGTTCTCGCTGGTGCGTCACGAGGAGGAAACCGCCCTGCTGATGCTGGAGGTCATTCGCCAGCATAACTATGCGGGATCCCGCTTTTTGCGGGTTGCGGAAGTCCTCTCTGAAAAAATCCAGGAGGCCGATCTGAATGAGGCCCGAAAGGGCGCCGCGCCATTACGTTATCTGCCAGAATCCCGGACCGCCATTCATATCCTCGATAAACCGCTTTCTTTCGATGATACCCAGGCGGCGCTCTTTGCTGCACCCGCACCTCTGATTCTGGTGGGTGGTGCAGGAAGTGGTAAAACCGCCCTTCTGCTGGAAAAGCTCAAGACCATTCCGGAGGACGTGCTCTACATTACCCACTCGGCCTATCTGGCTGAACATGCCAAGGAACTCTTTTACGCCCACGACTTCGTGCGCGAGGACCAGGAAGTGGCTTTCCTGTCCTATCGGGAGTATCTCGAAACCTGGCGGATTCCCAGCGGCCGTGAGGCGCAATGGCGTGATTTTGCCCAGTGGTTCGCCCGCATCCGCCAGAACTACAAAGGGATTGAGGCCCACCAGGCCTTTGAGGAAATTCGCGGGGTCATCGCGGCCCGGGCCGAAGGCATTATGGATGTGGCCACCTATCGGCAATTGGGCATCCGTCAGTCCATTTTTACCCCCGGGCAGCGCGATCAGGTCTATGAACTGTTCGTCCGTTATCAGGACTGGCTGAGTCGTACCGGATTGTATGATCTGAATCTCGTGGCTCAGGCCTGGAAGCCTCTGGTGTCCCCCCGCTATGATTTTGTGGTCATTGATGAGGTACAGGATCTCACGCCTGTGCAACTGTCCCTCATCCTCGCGGCATTGCGCACGCCGGGGGCCTTTGTGTTGGGCGGCGACGCCAACCAGATTGTCCACCCCAATTTTTTCTCCTGGGCGCAGATCAAAAGTCTTTTCTGGGCCGACCCACGTATGACCAGCGGGCAGGACTTGCAGGTGCTCACCCATAACTTTCGCAATGGCCGTAAAGTGACCGGGATGGCCAATCGTCTATTGGAGATCAAACAGCAGCGTTTTGGTTCTATTGATCGGGAAAGCAATTTTCTGGTGGACCCGGTAGGCGATAGCGCCGGACAGATCCGTTTGCTGGACGCAAAACCGTCAGCGTTGCAAGCCTTGAATCGGCAGATTTCCCAATCCACCCAATATGCGGTGCTGGTTCTCCGCGAAGAAGACAAGGCCGCAGCACGGGCGGTATTTTCCACCCCATTGCTTTTTTCGGTGCAGGAGGCCAAGGGGCTGGAATATCCGCACATCGTCCTGTATCGCTTTCTCTCGGATCACCGTGCACCTTTCGCTACGCTCTGTGAGGGGGTCAGTAAGGTAGGGCTGGGGGCGGAGACACTGACTTTTCGTCGTGCCAAGGATAAGGGAGACAAGTCCCTGGAGGTCTACAAGTTCTTTGTGAACGCGCTCTATGTGGCCATCACCAGAGCGGTGGAGAGTGTGTTGCTGGTGGAATCAGATGACCAGCATCCGCTATTGGATTTGCTGGATATTTGCAGCGGCGGAGAAGAGGGCGTGCAGGTGCAAGCCTCTTCCCGGGAAGACTGGCAAAAGGAAGCGCGCAAGCTGGAACTGCAGGGCAAAGCCGAACAGGCGGAGGCCATCCGCAGCCGTATCCTGCAAGATCAAACGCCACCCTGGCCGGTATTTAATGCACGGGGTGTTGAGGAACTGACCCGGAAGATCTTCATCGATCAGGTCGTTGGGAACAAATGGCGGCAACAGTTATTTGAGTATGCCGCCTTCTATGATGCGCCCGAATTGAGTGAACGTCTGGCCGTGGAAGGACGTTTCAAACCTGCCGGACATTTTCTGGCCCAACGCCCCAGAATAGTCACCAATCGCCTGGCGGCTTACAGCCGTCGCCAGTTTCATGAGGTATGGGCAGATTGTGATCGTTATGGACTGGAACATCGCACGCCCATGAATCAGACCCCGCTGATGGCTGCCGCCCGGGCCGGAAATGTCCCCCTGGTGGAGGCCCTTTTGGAGAAGGGGGCACGGCGTGATGCTACGGATCATCTGGGTCGCAATGCCGCCCATCTCGCCCTGCGTGAGGCCTTTGCCCATCCACAATTTGCCCAGAATGCCTTACCGGCCCTCTGGACCGTTCTTGCACCCCTGAGTCTGGATTTGCGCATCGGGGATCGCCTGGTGCGTCTGGAGCGGCATCAAGCCGAGTATTTTCTGGTACAGAGCATCTGGGCGCTGATTCCCATTACCCCGGTGGAGGACCTTCTGATGCTGGGATTTAACCGGGAGGTCATTGAACATGCCTGGGAATTCCTGCCTGAAGCGGTACTGCCAACTTTTCGTAAAAAAAGAAACTACATTTCGGCCATTCTGGCCCGCAATGAAGTGCAGCGAGATTATGCTTACAACCGCCACCTTTTCTTGCGCGTGGCCTCTGGAGTGTATCTTTTGCAGCCTGACCTGTTTCTCCGCGATCCTGAGCAGGATGGGCAATGGCAGCATTGGACCCATGCCCATAACCTGTCTTTTCTGGAGCAGCACTTCCCGATCGGCAAGGCGGTGCTCAACAGAGTGCTTACCATCGCTCAAGCTCCGCTGGATGACTCGCTCGCCTCCATGCGTCCGATAAAAAATCGGAAACCTACCAGGACCTCAAGGGCTAACCCTGACAGTGCCTCGTCAAAAACGACGCCAAAATCTCAGGGCCAGAATATTCCCAAGGTATCTGGGAAAGAAGCCCTGAAACGCCTCATCAAGATGGTCAATCAGGTGCAGGACGATCCGCATCCGCAGAAGACTTCAAGCAACACCCAACACGCTGGCACTCAAGCAAAAAGGAAGACAAAGAAACCAGCCTCCCCAGATTCAGAACAGTTGCCTCTCTTTGAAGAAGGTGACGATAGCAGTGGCTAAAAAAATGCCACTTCACGAACAAGGTCGCCTGAGGCAGCATCATGCACCACGGTTTCACCGCTGCGCGCTATGAAATCTGACTTGGATCAGCTGAATAGTAGCAGTAAAAATCTCCGGATATGGATCTGGTCTAGGGCGAACTCTCTTGACGCCTTTATTCAAGACAATGATTGGGGAGAAGGATTATGCATCAGATAACCAGGATATCAGGACAGATTATTGCTGCGATGGGCCTCTATATCAGTGTATGCACATGCTCGGCTGCCGGATTAGTGATCGCTAGCGAAAATCCGCTACTAAATCCACCGATAAATAGTACTGAGCAAAGCATTCAGCAACAACTTCAAAATAATCGGAATACTGAGCAGTCACAACAAAATCAACTCCTTCAAAATGATCAGAATGCTGAACAGCTACAACAAAATCAGCTTCGTCTTAATCAGCAACAGGAACAAGATCAATTACAACAAGAAAAAGAAAGAGCACAGATGCAGGAAAATCAGGAGCAGATTCAGAATGAACAGTTACAGCAACAATTACAGTATCAACAAATGCAGAATCGCCTCCAAGATCAGAACGAGGCGATCCGCTGAACATAATGGACAGAATGCATCCTTAGTGTGGGGATATGCCTCCTACTTTATCTCTTGACGGGGCAGCAACCCGGCGCAGACGGTTTTGTACGATATCCCGATCGATACGCATTTACGCCAATCCCCTTCAAACCCTACTTATTTTCAACTCTCGCACCCATCTCCTTGAGCCCTGGCCAGCAGTTCATCAAGCCGTGGCTTTTGATGGGCAAGCGTTCCCCATAACGCTTCGCCAGCGATCACAGTGATCGGCGCGACCCGTACCCCATAGCGTGATTTAGCCTCCTCAGCCACGCCGGGAGCTGTTACGTCACGTTCCTCATATGCGATATGGTGTTCTTCAAGGTAACGGCGCACGGCAGTGCAGTCGGGGCAGCCGGGACTCGTGTAAAGCAGCACAGGATCATACATAGCGGATCGGCGTGCAGGGCTTCAGCCCCGCACCTCCGCCTCATAACCTTCTTCCTTGACCGCCGCGATCAATGCGGAAATCTCGGCCTTACCGCGCACTACGGCTTCTCCAGGTTCCAGCGTGACATCCGTATGTTCCACGCCGGGCACGCTTTCCAGTGCCTTCGTCACGGCACGAACGCAATGCTCACAAGTCATGCCAGTAATCTTCAGATGGATCTCACTCATGGGTTCACTCCTGTTGCGAATGTAGTAAAAGGGCTATTTAATAAGCTCGTATAGATATTATTCAACCGCGCATGGCGTCAGCCACCCTCTGGAGTTTATCGCGCACCTCAATGCCGAGCGTGGTAATTTGCGGCTTGTCCACCATGCCAAGCACGGCGGCGGGATCCATGAATACCACACTCACGCTGCCATCGGCTTCGGTGCGTACCACCACGTTGCAGGGCAGCAAGGCACCAATGTCAGGATCGGTCTCCAACGCCTGATGAGCGTAGGACGGATTGCAAGCACCGAGAATGACATAAGGTCGCCCTTCAATGCCCAGTTTGGCCTTGAATGTCGCGGCCACATCAATCGTGGTAAGCACACCAAATCCTTCCACCTTGAGGGCCTCGGTGACCTGCCCTACAGTGGCATCAAAATCGCCCTTGGCGGATACGCTGAAAACGAACTGGCTCATATGGATTCTCCTCGTTTGAACAATCGCTCAGGAATGAGCAGGTTTGAGTGCGGTATTCTGTATAGCACCCGGCGTTAACGTTGGTACATAAGCCTTGAGCCGTTTAAGACGCAAGCTGTTGCTGAGCACGAAGACGGAGGACAGCCCCATGGCTACCCCAGCCACCATCGGATTCAGATGGATGCCGATCGGCACGGCCACGCCAGCCGCAACAGGGATCAGTAGAATATTATAGAAAAAGGCCCAGAACAGATTGCCACGGATATTACTCAGAGTGCGTCGTGCGGCCGTCAGCGCCGTGACCACTTCGCCGAGTTGCCCGCGCGTGAGGGTCACGTCTGCGGCTTCGATGGCGATGTCCGTGCCTGAAGCCAGTGCAATACCAACATGGGCCTGTGCAAGCGCTGGAGCGTCGTTGATACCATCGCCGACGAAGGCGACCCGGCGGCCCTGCGCCTGCAACTGGGTGACGACTTTCGCCTTATCCTGGGGCAGGACCTCGGCATGCACCTGCTCAATATGTAATTGCCTGGCAACCGATTCGGCGGTAGCCCGTCCATCGCCAGTGACCATGCCCACCTGCAGTCCACGCGCGCGTAAAGCCTGTACAACCGCGTACGCCTCCGGTTTGATGCGATCGGCTATGGCGAGCCATCCGATCAGCGTTGCGTCGACCGCGACGAACACCACGGTGCGCCCGTCACTCTCTATTTGTGCCGTAGTCTTGACGCTATCTCCCAAAGGTATATTTTCGCGCTCCATCAAACGTCGGGCACCAACACGCACCATACGACCTTCCACTTCGCCTTCGATCCCATAGCCGGCAATAGAGTGGAAATTTTTGACCATAGGCAAGTGCATACCGCGCTCATCTGCTGCGGAGACAATGGCCCGCCCGAGCGGATGTTCGGAAGCCGATTCCAACGCTGCAGCCAGACGTAGTGCTTCAGCGGGATCGGGGCCGCCCTGATCAACAAGGGCAGGACGGCCTTCAGTCAATGTGCCGGTCTTGTCGAATAGCACGGTGTCGACATGCGATAGCGTCTCCAGTGCCTCGCCTTTGCGAAACAGCACGCCGAGCTCCGCCGCACGTCCGGTGCCCACCATGATCGCCGCTGGTGTTGCCAATCCCATGGCACAGGGGCAAGCCACCACCAGCACGGCGACTGCCGCGACCAGTGCGATGCTGACATTGCCCGTCAAGGCAATCCAGACGCCGAAGGTTGTCAACGCGATGACCAGTACGACTGGGGTGAATACCCGTACCGCACGATCGGTCAGCCCCTGAATTGGAAGTTTGCCAGTCTGGGCGCTCTCAACCAGATGGATGATATGGGCCAGAACCGTATCATGGCCGACGGAGGTGGCCTCTACGACCAATCGCCCATCATGGCAGATGGTGCCACCCACTACGTTGTCATCCATTGTCTTGACCGAAGGCAGTGGTTCGCCGGTCAGCATAGCCTCGTCTACATGCGCGCGCCCTTCGACTACGCGTCCGTCCACTGGAATGCGTTCACCAGGGCGCACTACGATGCGCTCGCCAGTGCGCAGTCGCGATACCGGTACCTCGTGCTCGATACTGTTTGCATCCAGCCTATGCGCGGTCTTTGCCTGCAAACCGACCAACTTGCGAATGGCCGATGAGGTGCGGCCCTTGGCTAACCCCTCCAAATACTTGCCAGCGAGTACGGCTGCGATAACGACTGCGGCTGAATCGAAATACACATGTCGTGCATTGAGCGGAAACCACGCGGGTGCTACTAACACCAATGCGCTGTAAGCCCACGCGGCACCCGTGCCGGTGGCCACCAGGGAGTTCATGTCTGGCGAAAGGTGACGGTAGGCGATCAGTCCCGGCTTAAAAAACCGCCTACCGGGACCGAACAACACGATACTGGCAAGCACAAACTGCACCCACTCCCAGAAATGTGCAAAAGGGCTGGTGATCATTAGGGCGCGGTCAAAAGCGGGGAAGAAGGAGGCACCCATGGACAACACCAGAATCGCCATAGCCAGCACTGCAGCGACGATGACATCACGGCCCATGGCGCACAAACTCGCACGGCGCTGGTCTGTCTCATTGCCATCCTGTCCCTCGTCTTCCTGAACAGGATGCGCGGCGTAACCCGCCGCGCTTACAATGCTGGCCAACTCGTTCGTACTGATCATGGCTGGAATGTAGCGTACATGCGCACGCTCGGTAGCCAGATTCACCACAGCCTCCAGCACGGCAGATTGCTTTCTGAGTGCACGCTCTACGCGACCCACACAGGAAGCGCAGGTCATGCCCTCCACCACAAGATCAATCTCATCGGTCACCGGTGTGTAGCCGGTCTCGCGGATCGCTCCGGCAATGCGGGCGGCATCGAGTTGCTGTGGGTCGAAAAATACTTCGGCTCGCTCGGTCGCCAGGTTTACACTGGCCGAGGTGACTCCGGGCAGCTTTCCCAATGCCCGCTCCACCCTAGCGCTACAAGAGGCGCAGGTCATCCCGTCTATGCCAATCTCAAGCTGTCCACGAGTTTTTTCATCCATAAACATGCCCCCTCACGGTGATATCCGTTATGTCCAGTGGATTACCTCTCACAGACGATTCCTGTAAAAGCCTGCTACCACCCCCATCAGTCCATGATAAACATTAAGGCCCACTGCAAGGTCAAGCGTGGTTTTTGTGTTAGGACTGCACGTTCTGTCACAGACTCACCGATACAGCCCTGAAAACGTCTTCGCCGTGGAACGAAGATGAGGTTAGTTTGACCATTTTTGCATAGCGAATACCAACACCCTCCATGCGCTCTGTTTTACATTTTTCAAAAATGTTGTCAGAGTAATTACTCTGATTGAGATCTTCTGGTCGAATTATGTTAAAGCTTCGCCGCTACTTTCGTTCGCTGGCAATGTTGTCCTTGTTCCTTATTGGAACCTGGATGAGCAATGCTGCGGTGGCGATGCCACAGGACATATCCTGTGTTGAAATGCACGGGATGTCCATGATGGGGATGTCCATGGCGAACATGCCCTGTTGCCGGGATACCCCCGGCATGGACATGCGGATGATGGATCCCCATTCCGAAGCGATGAGTAGTCAGTGTATGGCGATCTGTGCACAGACGCATGCGCCTGGCGGATTGCGCTTTTCTGGAATCTCTGTCCCGACTCCCGTGTGGATTGGATCCGTGACATGGACCCACTCTCAGTTCGTTGCGAAGGATCGTCCCGGTCTTTTTTCCCCTGAACCCTCTTACCATCCACCTCCGCTGCTTCACATACGATTGACCATTTAAGTTCTCCTCAGCAAGCAGGCACTCCTTTTTTCAAAGGAGAAATGTCATTGATTTGCTATGGAGATTTTCATGGATGCCAATCTATTGGAACGATTATCAGCCAAGAACAGTATGCGGCTCTTGGCCGGGATGATACTGTGCTTTTCAACGGCCGCAGCATGCGCTGAGCCGTTAAGTTTGCAGAACGCGCAAGCCATTGCCTTGCGTCAAAATCCGGGGCTCGGCGCGCTGACCCAGAAAATAGTAGAATTAAAACATCAGGCCGTATCCGTAGCCCAGTTGCCTGATCCGCATTTGTCTCTGGGTGCTGAAGATTTACCCCTCAACAGTTTCTCCATGAACCAGCAGCAGATGAGTATGCTGAGTGTGGGGCTGAGTCAGACTTTTCCCTCCTTCGGTAAACTGGGGCTGGAAGGTCGACAAACACGCGTGGAGGCTGCAGCAGCTACGGATACCCTGCAAGGCCAGTCCGCCGAATTAGTGTTGTTGTTACGCCGCGCCTGGCTGCAAGCGCTCTATACCGACAAAGCCATAATGACGGTCCGGCATCAGGAACAGTTGCAAGCCGAGAGCGTGCAGGCCGCACTGGCGCTCTACCGATCTACACGGGGATCGGAGGCCAATGTACTCCGGACCCAACTGGCACGAGACGATCTTGCGAATGACATCAGCAAATTACAAGCCGAACGAACGCGCTATCTTGCACAAATTGCCCAGATCCTGAATCTATCGCAGCCACCTTCCATACAAAACCGATGGCCGCATCTCCCGTCGCCCAAAACTTTGCGTACCGCAGAAACCCGTCTTTTGGGGCAACCTCTCTTGCGCTCTGCACAGGCGCAATCGCGCGCTGCGCAAATCGGGGTACAAGTCGCTCAACGGAGCTATTGGCCCAATGTTACCGTCAGTGCTGCCTATGGTCAGGATTTTCATCCGGGTAGTCCGAACTGGTTGTCTGTAGGCGTTAATCTGAGCCTGCCTATCTTTCCGGAAGACCGTCAGGATCAGAATGTGGACGCCGCCCGAGCGCGGGCGCTGCAGGCCCAATATCGTTTTGACGACCAGCATTTAGCGCTGATCCAGCAGCTGCGCAGCACATTCGCCCGTTATACTGCGCTGAAAAAAGAATGGACATGGACCGATGAGCGTCTAGTACCCAAGGCACAGCAGGCATTTTCAGCGACACTCGCTGCTTACACCTCGGGACAGGCCCACATGGATGCGGTGTTGCGCACCCAAAATGCGGTATTGCGCTATGCACTGATCCGTCTGCAGTATCGCCGTGATCTCGCTCTCAGCGTCGCGGAGCTGGATTTCCTCACCACTCAAGGGAGGACAACGTCATGAAATTCCGTCAATGGACCCTCCCTGTGGGACTCCTTGCGCTGGGTGTAGCCTTGGGTGCCGGCGGGGTATGGTGGTTACTAACGCCCAATGCCGTGCCGGGTCTCACCCGAAGCCAGCGGCCCTCCCCGAACAACAGCACCGACCAGCGCCATATTCTCTATTGGGCTTCGCCCATGAATCCCAAGATTCATTCTAATCACCCGATGAAGGACAACATGGGCATGGCCTATATTCCGGTCTACGCTTCCGGTACCAATGCACAAAAGCCCTCGGGATTGCATATCAATTCACAGATGGCGCAAAACCTGGGGGTCCGTCTTGTGCAGGTTCAGGAACGGCAGATGGGCCACACCATTCACACCGTAGGAACCGTGGCCGTGGACGAAAACCGGGTATATTCAGTGAACCCGCGCTTCTCCGGTTGGGTGGAACAGTTGCGTGTCCGGGCGGTGGGGGACACGGTGCAACGCGGCCAGGTGCTTGCCGAGATTTATTCTCCGGCATTATACAGTGCCCAGCAGGAGTATCTCATTGCGCGGCGCCAACAGGGATGGACGGCAGATCCCGCCCTGCTGGCGGCTGCTCAGACGAAATTGCAATTACTCGGGATGTCCAGAAACGAGATTACTGCACTCGCCTTGCACGGTCATGCTGAGCGGGATGTCGCATTAAGGGCGCCGGCTTCTGGCGTCATCGAGACGCTCAACGTGCATCAGGGCAGCTATATCGCACCGCAGACCGAACTTTACCAAATTGCCAATCTGGACCGGGTCTGGGTGAACGTGGCGCTCTACACCCATCAGTTACCCTGGATACAGACGGGTGACTCTGCCCGCCTGCATTTACCTGCTTACCCAGAGGAGCGCTGGAAAGGGTCTTTGAGCTTCCTGTATCCGACGCTGAATGCCCAAAACCGGACGGTTACAGCACGCCTGAGCGTTCCCAATCCGGAGGGGAAACTCCGCCCCGGCACCTACGCGGATGCCACTATTTTAGCCCGCCCTGAGAAGTCGCTGGCCGTACCAAGCAGCGCCGTACTGCATAGCTCTCAGGGCGATTTCGTGATGCTCGGCGAGAGTCATGGGCATTTCCTACCGGTACAAGTCCGCTTAGGGCCAGAGTATCGGGGATGGGTAGCTATCCCAAAGGGCCTCCGGCCAGGCGATCGAGTTGTGGAAAGTGCGCAGTTCCTGCTCTATTCCGAATCTCAATTCCAATCCGTACGGACGCGCATGTTGGGCGCTAATACTGCCCGAGTGGATTCTGCGCCGCCCGTTGTGGCACAGAACCGGTCAACGCCTGTGTCGGATAAATCCCAACAACGTGCCCCAGCATCCATGGCCAACATGAATATGGGAGGCAAAAGCCATGATTAAGGCCGTGATGCGTTGGTGTCTCAACAACCCATTGTTGGTGGTCATTGCCAGCTTGGTCGTGATCGTTGCAGGAGTCATCTCCATCCTGAGCATTCCACTGGAAGCGCTTCCTGATATTTCGCCGACCCAGGTCATTGTCAAAACCTCTTATCCGGGACAGGCTCCACAAATTATTCAGGATCAAATCACCTATCCCCTCGAAACGACTTTGCAGGAAGTTCCCGGTGCCAAAGCCGTACGTGGCTATTCCATGTTCGGGGATTCCTATGTTTACGTGCTGTTCAAAGGGGGTACCCTGATTTATCAGGCACGGAATCTGGTCCTGCAATATCTCAACCAGGCCCAGGGTCAGTTACCAGCCGGGGTAACCCCAGCTCTGGGGCCGAATAGCTCAGGGGTGGATTGGATTTATGAATATGCCCTCACAGATCCCGGTGGTTCACTGAACCTTGCACAACTTACTACCTTGCAAAACTGGTTTCTGAAATTTGCCTTGCAGGGCATTCCCGGTGTGGCCCAGGTCGCGACGGTAGGCGGGATGGAGCAGGAGTATCAGGTGGTTGTCTTCCCTAATCGTCTGCTGGCCTACAACCTCACCTTGCCACAGGTCGAAGCGGCTATTCGTGCGGCCAATGGCGAAACCAGTGGTTCCGTCGTGGACATGGGAGAGTCGCGCTACATAGTGCGCACCTCCGGCTACATTCACTCATTGAAAGATTTACAACAGACCCCGCTTGGTGTGCGCGACGGCGTGCCCGTGACGCTGCAGCAAGTGGCACGGGTACAATTAGGCCCGGTTCTACCCAGTGGTATTGCCGAACTGAATGGTCAGGGTCAAGTGGTGGGTGGCATTGTCATGATGAATCAAGGGGGAAACGCCAATGCCCTGATACAAAAGATTCAACAAAAACTTAAAAGCTTGCAGGCCTCGCTGCCGGCTGGAGTAAAGGTAGTGACCACTTACAGTCAGCGCCCCCTGATTCAACGCAGCATTCAGACACTCAGTGGCAAACTGCTGGAAGAGTGTGTGGCCGTCATGCTGGTGACTTTGCTGTTTTTATTGCGGATCCGTTCAGCACTGGTGGTCCTGATTGCATTGCCGATCGGTATACTTGGCGCTTTTATCGTGATGTATGCTCTCGATATACCTGCAAATATCATGTCCCTTGGGGGAATTGCCATTGCGATTGGCATTATGGTTGATGCGCCCGTGGTGATGATCGAGAACATGCATAAACATATGGAGAAAGGAGAAGCCCTCAATCCTTGGCAGACTGCCGGGATAGCGGCGATGGAAGTTGGCCCCGCGCTGTTTTTTTCCTTACTGATTATCGCGGTTTCCTTTCTGCCCATCTTTGCGCTGAGTGGACAGGAAGGTAAATTGTTTGCGCCGCTCGCTTTTACCAAAACCTTTGCGATTGCCGCCGCCGCCATTCTCGCTATCACCCTGGTGCCCGTCCTGATGGCCTGGTTTATTCGGGGGAATATTCCCGTTGAACGAAAGAATCCTTTAAACCGGGTGTTGGCGAGGTGGTATCGTCCTGTCATACACGGCGTATTGCAAGCCCCTTGGATGGTCGTTATCGGGGCCGTACTGGTGGCTGCGACGCTCGTTTATCCCTGGCAAAGACTGGGTACCCAGCTCATGCCGCCCCTGGATGAAGGGACGCTGCTGTATATGCCCGTTGCCCAGAATCCTGCCATTTCTTATGGAGAATCTGCGGCGCTTTTGCAGTTGACGGATCGCATTATCAAAACATTTCCAGAAGTGAAAACCGTTTTTGGAGAAGCGGGACGGGCGCAGACCGCCACCGATCAGTCACCCATTTCCATGTTTGATACCGTGGTCACCCTTAAACAGCCCGATCATTGGCCCGCCCACATCAGCATGAACAAACTGCGTGACCAGCTGAATCAGGCCTTGCAGATTCCCGGTCTGAGTAATAACTGGACACAACCCATCAAGGGGCGGGTGGACATGTTGACGACCGGACTGCAAACCCCTCTCGGCCTCAAGATTACGGGACAGAATTTGGCCACCTTGAATCTTCTGGGGCAGAAAGTCCAAGCAGTGCTCCAAAAAGTGTCCGGTACCCAGACAGCGTATGCCGCCAGAGTAACCGGCGGACGTTATATCGTCGTCCATACGGATCGGGCCGCCGCCGCACGCTATGGCATTTCAGTGGCCGACGTGAACCGACTGGTGGAAACGGCTATCGGCGGTAAAGTTCTGACTACGGCCGTAGAGGGTGTGCAACGTTTTCCGGTGGATTTGCGCTATCCTCGCGATCGTCGGCAATCACTTTCAGCGCTGATGGACAGTCGTGTGGCAGCGCCCAATGGTGCGCAGATTCCCCTCGCACAGTTGGCGCGGGTAGACATGGTCAATGGGCCAGCCATGCTCACCAGTGATGATAGCCAACTGAACAGTTGGGTGACCATTGATCTGAAACCGGGGACGAGTATTGGCACTTATGTGGCCAGGGCGAAACGGATGCTCGCGCATCAGGTCCATCTGCCACCGGGATATACCATAAACTGGGTCGGCGAATATCAGAGTATGCATCGCGCCAATCAGCGTTTGCAGATTGTCGTGCCGATGGTTTTGTTACTGATTGCCTTACTGCTCTATCTCAATTTTCGTAATGTGGTCGAGGTGGCTATTGTCCTGGTCACTTTACCATTCTCTCTGGTAGGTGGCCTCTGGCTGGTTTATGTACTTCATTACAAGCTCTCGGTAGCGGTGGTCGTGGGCTTCATCGCTCTCGCTGGTGTGGCCGTCGAATTTGGGGTAGTTATGCTCCTTTATCTGGACCAGGCCCTGCAGCGTCGGCGGGCCCGCGATGCCTTGCAAAACTGGCACGATCTGCAGCTGGCGATTATGGAGGGGAGTATGCTCCGCCTGCGCCCGCTGGCCATGACGTTTACCCTGGTCGTTGTGGGCCTGCTGCCCATCATGCTCAGCGAGGGCACAGGCGCCGATATGATGAAACGGATTGCCGCACCTATCATCGGCGGCATGTTGAGCGCAACGCTGTTGGCCTTGCTCGTTATCCCTGCGCTGTACGCCTTATGGCAACGGCATCGTTTAAGATTGCAGTAATACTCAGAAAAGGAGAAATGTCATGAACAGAAGACAGTTGTTGAAGTCGATATTATCGGCACTGGCTATAGCAGGTTATGTGCAGGCAGACCGGGCTAGTGCCTCGGGTATGGGTAGTATGATGGGAGACATGATGGGGGGTGATGCGCCTGACCACGAAGGCATGCGTGCCATGATGTCACCGGAGAATCGTGGACCCATGCGTACCGGGATGGAATTGTTCCAGGTCCATGCAGAGGTGCATCGCAAAGTGACTTTTCTGCCCAATGGGATACACGCGGTCACGATTTCGGCCGTGCCACATACGGTTGCTCTACTCCAGGCACATGTGACCCAGATGTATCAGCGCCTGGCGGAAGACCAACCCTTCCCCTATCCGGCCAGTCGAAGTGTTCCCGTCATGTTCGCTCATCCAACGCTATACCAGCGAAAACTGGACTATCTCAAGGATGGAGTGGCGGTGACAGAAACGTCGTCAGATCCGGAAATGATCCAGGTGATTCATGCCCACGCGCGTGAAATTACGCGCTTCGTGAAAGAAGGCATGCCTGCAATGATGCGGGGAATGATGTCCTCATAAAATGCAAGGATGCTGATTGACGCGGGATCAGGCGTGTCTGGTAGACCCGTATAGTAGCTTGAAGGAGTATTTTGGTGGAATTGTGATGTTTCAGGCTGTTTTGGATGTTGTAGGGTTTGGTGACTTATCATGATTGTCGTCCATGGCTCTCTCCTGTTCTGAATCAGTTTGCACGGACGAAAACTGCCGCGTAGAGAATGTTTTCAATAGAAACAGTTTGTTAGTAGCAACTAACGCGATATTCTAGGGCTGAGAATCAGTCAGTTACGATTAGAACAAATTTACCGTGGGCTAATGCCTCTGGTATGGGCAGTATGATGAGAAACATGATAGGGGGCTATTCCTAGAAAGTGCCGGCGTCATGAAGTTAGATACGAGATCCAGTCACCAAAAACATGCGTAATCTCAACCCGTCGCCACCCGCCCTTATTCTCTTTTATTTCTCTGAGGTGGCGCGAGTCGCAATGTACGTTAGATAAAAAGTGTGACATCAGACTCACCAGCAAATTCAAAAAAGGCGGCGGCACCACCCAGTTCAATACCTCCGATAAAGTCAGCAGTATCAAATTCAAAAAGGTCGACCGTCATTTGGCAGGCAATCATTCGTACCTCGGCCTCAAGGCATAGTCCACGCAATTCATCCAGGCTAGCCACGCCCTTGGCTTTCATTTTACTTTTCATCATGGATGTAGCCAGTCCTTCCATACCCGGCAACACCATCATCAGGGTAGGCATGGGAACAGGCATCGGCATGGCCGGGTTACCCAGAGGGCTGACGCGCAGATGACTCAGATCTTTCTTGAGCAATTGCAGACCATAAAAGGTGAAGAAGATTTCCACACTGTAACCCAGGGCTGCAGCAGTGGATGCCAGGATGAAGGGTGGATATCCCCAATCCAGGGTACCTTTTGTCGCGATAATAGCTAACTTTTTCTCGTCCATTTTAACTCCTTGGTAACTCTAGGTCGGCATTGTTTATCACAGTTTTTTCAATCAAGCCTTTTGAATGAAGAAGATAAATTCACCGTCTATTTCTGCATGCTCCAGGAGCGAGTTTTGCGTCTGCTTGGAAAAGGCCTCAAAATCTTTTACGGCACCTGGGTCAGTAGCAACGATCTTCAACACCTGACCGGAATTAAGTAAACTGATGGCTTTCTTGGTGCGTAAAATAGGTAATGGACAATTCAAGCCTCGTGCGTCGAGTTCTTGATCTTCTTGTAACATGGGCTAATCTCCTGCTATAAGTTTATGATCCAACCAAATTAAAGTACTGGGACTGATGAGTGCTCTATATGCGTACGATTTTGCCACACTCAACCAGAAATTGGTATCTTTATCATCCGATCCAATTCAATCCGCGCATATTTAAGGATATGTAAATATGCGCTACTTTGAGTGGGCAGCAATCATTCTAGGCATCAACCACAATCTATAGGGAAATATGCTGCTGATTCACCCGAATTCGTGTTTTCATGCCTGCCTTAAAAAATGCACACAGCAGCGCTTATCGAGCGCATCAACCAATTTCCCCTTAACTTGAAAGGCATGGTCAGAGTCTTGGTAGCCCGATTTAAAAGATCACGGGGCTGCCAGAAATAGTCAAGGTTTCACATAATCAAAACCATGAGATTCTAGCTGCATGATGCGAACAATCCCAGCAGGGACGATAACGGCAGATGGAACCAGTTTAGGGAGATGTCCAATCTTTTTAGCCATTGCTAGCATAGTATTATGACAGGCATCGAACTCTACTCCTTCTGCATTCATTGCAGCAATAGTTTTTGCTACAGGACTGTTGGCAACCAGCATTTTGAGTCCTGGCCCAAATGCCACAACGACAATCTGTATTTTTTGTTGACCAAAAAAATTGAGTAAATTCTGTGAGGTGTTTAAAACCAGATGCCAGCGCGCGGGGTTGTCCTGACTAACCTGAACAACCAGTTTATGCGATGCAAAAGGTAAATTATGGATGAATTTTGGTTGAGAAAATGTAAAATCATGGAGCATAGAGACATTGGCTGAAGCGCTACCAATCCCAAGCATCAAGATTAATGAAACTAAAGCAGTAGTGAGGATATGACGTAAGTTGGAAATAGGCACAAATTGCTCCTTGTTGAAGTTTAGAAGGAAATCATCGCCTGCATGGCGAACTCATTATCTACCACTTTACTGACTGCAGCACCTGGAGAGTTGGCTGCCACGTTCGGCGCCTCTACAGTACGGAAATAATATCCCGCCATAATTTTAGTAACGGGGGTTATATGATACTGTAAAGCCAAGGCCCATGTTTTGAAGATCCGCTGCTGCCCTACTGCAGCTAGGTTGGGTAAACGATTGTAATAATCGTACCGAACATTCGCTTCGATATGTTTGGTAAGAAAAAGTCCTCCTTCAACATAATACCCATAAGCTGAATTATTCACATTAGGATATAGTTGGGCCTGATAAAGAGCGGGTTGTAGACCGAGTTGCTGGCTAAAAGCCGCAGGAGCATCAATCCAACCATTGCCGCGCATATACTCAAATTTCAGTTGGCGTCCCCATGGATGCATGTAACCTTGCAGATACTGAAATCCGACACCCTCTCTTTGCATGGTATAACTGTGGCCGAGATAGTCTGGTTGTGCATACTGATACCACAACCAAGAGGTGACATCGCTACGAAATGGGCCATGCCCTCCAAAGATGTAGGAACCTTGAACCCGCGCAGCATATAAGGGACTGCTGGACTGATTTCCAGCTGATACACTGCCATACATGCCGGCCATGGCACCATAAGCTAGCTGCCAGCGACCCCAATTATGCCAGTCGAAGACTTGAACGCCCGGATACCGAAAAGCATTCACACCCAGACTTTCATTCCCGGGCACCAAGACCGAACCGGATGGACCGGTCGTATAAGGATGATTTGGTTGTGAGGCATAGAAGGGCTGAAGCATCAACTGATTAATAACGGTTGGGAACACCACATAATTGTAACTCATGTACCCATTCATAGCATCTTCCGCGCTGGGCGCACGGATGATACCAACTTCGACACGTGCAGCGGGAATATAACTAAATACCACGTGTGCATCTTGTAACTGCGGAGTATATCGCCCGCGAATATCGGTCGCAGCATTGTTTCCAAATTCGCCCGCAAAGAAATAAGAAATATGGGGGTTAAGCCATCCCCTGACCATCAATCGCGCTCTTTGAATGAGAAAAGTCGTGCTTTGTCCAAAGTCCGGACCGACTAAGTTGACATGCGGGGTTGCTGGAATGTATCGCCGGAGTGCGGGGTTATAGATCGCGGCTTGCGTTCCCGGCATCACATATAAATTAGGCTCAATAAACCCCGAAAAAAGCGGAACATTTTTCGGATTCAAGTCTTGTAATTTGAACCAGTTTGCAGCGTTTGCTGCGGGAAAGTAGGCACAGATTGATGCCATTGTTAAAATTTTAAGGAATACTCGACACCGATGCTTTTTTGGTTTGGTTTGCGATGACAATTTTAGCCTCCTAACTGTTGTGTTATTGTATAATTGATTTCAGCTCACAAAAGAAGCAAAATATGTACCTGCTATTGTTGCTATAAGAAAGGACCGAAGCTGTCCAGATGAGCGCATCCATAAATCCCTAATGCGCGCCATTTGGAACAATAGCAATTTTTAATATTATCTAAAACTGATCTTTAATAGGAGATTCATGTGATGATTCGTCTCTATCATGCTGTGTGTTTTTTTGCATTACTCTGTTTCTGCGCTGTGACCGCAAGTGCGGCTGATATGTATACAGAAACCTTACCAGTACCCATCAGTAAAGCGTCTGGAGAGATTCAGAAAGCACTTTCCATGCATCATTTTAAGGTGGTGATGCATATTGACATACTGAAACGTATTGAGGCCAAAGAATCGGTTTTACATATCCAGAACCTCAATCCTGAAAAGTTCCAGGACGTACAGGCTATGGTCTTTTGCAATCCAATGCTTTTTAGTGATCTGCTTAGCGCGCACTGGAGTTCGGCTGCTGTGTGCCCTCTGAATTTGACCATCTTTGGTAAAGGGGACCAAACCACAATAGTTTACCCAAAACGCGTGGCGTTTACCCACGACACACCAGCTGATGTAGTGGGTGTAAAGATTGATAACGTGGTCATAGCTGCCTTGAAGAGTATTCCGGGCGCTCATTCCAAGTAACCGTTGGATTTTTCAGATGGTTGATCGTAACGGATCAACCTAGTCACTTTTTTATCGAAAGCCAGCTATTATTACTGGCGCCGTATTTTTCTAGTTGGTCTCATCGCTCTACCCGCAGACTTTGCGATTCAAGTTGGCCTGTGGGGAAGCCAGGAGAGGAGTTTGAATAGGATCAAGTTCAAAGTTGCCGTTTTGCTCTTCGTGACCTGCAGTTTTTCTACGATAGCTTGGGCCAACGCCGAAGCGTCTGGTCCCATAGGATCGAAGATTCTCTGGAAGGAAATTCAAACGCTTCAAAAAAATCACGATATCATGCCCGGAAGCACACCTTTTCAGCTGGGATCCCGGACGGTGGATCCTTACACGGTGGACTTGGCCAACCCTTTGGCAATATCCAGTATAGAAAAAGCCGGTGGGATATTGAAAGTGACCCGCTATAGTAATGGAAGCCTGATGGTCAAAGAGAATTACAATACCCACAAGCAGTTGGTGGGCGTTACCGCCATGCTGAAGGCGGCTAAATTTGATCCTTCAGACCGCAACTGGATCATGGCTGCCT
>NZ_JAAOMP010000137.1 GCF_018853815.1 Acidithiobacillus sulfurivorans
CCGTCAGGAAAATGACCGACTGACTGCGATGACGATGGGTGAGCGGTACGCCAGCATAAGCCGCTGCCGCCATTCCGCTGCTAATGCCGGGGATGATTTCGTAATCAATATGGGCGGCACGCAGGGCCAGGCATTCTTCGCCTCCGCGCCCAAAGAGAAATGGATCTCCCCCCTTCAGACGGACCACCTTCAAACCTTGTTGGGCCGAACGGATCAGGTGTTCATGAATGCGTATCTGTGGGGTGGAGTCCTGCCCGCCGCGTTTGCCCACTTCCACTTTTTTACACCCAGCCGGTGCCATATCGAGTAAACCGGGATTAGCGAGGGCATCATAAAAAATGATATCAGCAGCCGCAATGCGCCGTGCGGCTTTGAGGGTGAGGAGTTCCGGGTCGCCGGGACCGGCACCGACAATGGAAACAGGAAATGGGGTTGTGCAGGTTTGCATGGGATGACTCCAGTTCAGGCTGCGTAACGAGAAAAGTGATGGGCAAGATGATGACGCGCACTGTCCATGTCCGCGCAGCGCCTACTCAGGCAAAGTAGGCACAGTGCTTGATCGACCAGAGGCGAAGGCAGCGGCAATCGTCCATTCAGTACGGCTTCCATATAGCGACAGGTGGCCGAAATGCTTGGGTTTTCAGGTAGTGCAGGCATTTGCTGCAAGGACTGCGTGTCTTTTTCCATCCAGAGAACCGGTTCACCCTGCCGACAAACATGCAAATCCGGACGGCGTTTGGGATTGGCAAAACATTCACCTTCGCTTCCCCGCAAAATGAGAGCCGTACTTTGTTCCCGCTGGAAATATTCCTGCAGGCGCAGCAAATAGGGCGGATGGGTTACGCCGGCACAGTGTACGGCGGGTTTCTGGAAAGGATTAAAAAGCTTGACGATAGTATGTACGCTGGATCGCACCCCGAGCTGTTGTCGCAAGGCCAGCATTTTGCCCAGACCGGGATGGAGGGCGTCCACCGGCAGGTAACTGAGACCCTGAAGATGCAGAAGAGTGTTCGCCTGGTGGCTGTTTTCCGCGCTGGCCAGTCCAAATTCACGGAGGATGTCGGCACTGTATACCCGCCCGGATGGATCATGATCGGCCCAGAGGAGATCATGGGCGTCGTGCTGCGCAGAGAATCCGTGCATCAGCACCGGCACGCCACAACGTGTAAGGGTCATAGCCAGCAGCGGCAAGAGATTGGCCCCACGCCGGGTACCGTTGTAACTGGGGAAAATGATCGGCCGGCAGCTGTGCTGGAAAGCGATGGGTTCGATATTTTCTTCCAAAGCATGGGCAAAAGCGCGTAGTTCCTCGACGCTTTCGCCCTTGATGCGGTAGGCCGTCCATAGGGCACCCATGGCCAGTTCCGGTAAATCGCCGTGCAGCCAGTCCGCAAACAGTTTTTTGGCTTCTGCATAGTCCAGGTCTTCTGCATGTTCACGGCCTCGGGCGACGCGACCGATGAGGCTCGTCATATTCATCTTCGCCGTCATGATGCCTCCTGATGGATCAGGCGAATCATCGTCATGATTTCCGGTTTGCAGGAACCACATTCACCTCCGGCGCCGCAATCCTGGGCGATTTGGCCCAAGGAGATGTTGCCCGCCGCAACACTTTTCCGCAGTTGTTCTTCAGTCACGCCCGTACAGACACAAAGGCCACGTGAGCGTGTCCACGCGGCCATATCAGCAGGCACTTTGGGCGCAAAAAGGGCATGACGGTAAGAATCGACATCGGTGCCACTCAGCATCAGTTCGCGGAGCCAGTCGCGGGTTCCGTCTTCACCAAACAGGCGCACAGCCAGCAGTTGCTTGCCCTGCATGCACAGGCGTTTGCGCACATGGCGACGGGCATCATCATAATCCAGCACTTCCAGACCATCCATGCCGAGCGCCTGGTCCCAGGCATGAATATCCCGTATGGCCGGAGCTTTTTCTCCGGCTAGACGCAAAATGAAACCTTCGCGTTGGTCCTGACGCATACGGCTGAGGCTGGCATAGGGAAAGCGTCGGGCAATACGCTGTGCGGCCTGAAAATGCGCTTCGTCGCTGTTCAGACGCAGGAGAGTGCCCTGCCAGGGGAAAATGGCCGGTTCTACGCGAACCGCAGTGTGTTTGAACTCGGGCTCCCCGGAAACGGGATCAATAGCGGGCAAAGTGAGCTGGTTGCAAAGCGCGGCGGGCGCAAAACGCCGACCAAAATGCATGGGGGCAAACACCAGCCCTAGCTGCAGGTCTTTTTGAATGCGCACCCGGAGCACATTATGACCACGCCGACTGACAATCCGGGCCAGATCCTCGTTTTTGAGTTTCAGCCGTTGCGCATCTTCCGGATGTATTTCCAGAAAAGCCTCCTCGTCGCTGGCAAATAGTGCGGCGACTTTGCCGGTACGACTCATGGAATGCCATTGATCGCGCAAGCGGCCGGTAGTAAGCCGGAGGGGATAGCGGGCATCAATTTCTTCGGCGACTCCCTGAAATTCAGGAGCATGAAACCGGGCACGACCGCTGGGCGTAGGAAAAACACCATCACTGTAAAGGCGTTTTTGCCCGCTCTTGGCTCCAGCCGGGAAGGGCCATTGCTGTGGTCCCTGATTATCCAGAAGTGCAAAGTCCAGACCGCTGATGTCCAGATCCCGTCCCTGGGTGCAGCGCTGATATTCGCGGAAAATACTGGCAGAGTCCGGAAAATCGAACAGACGCTGTGCCCGGTCATGCCAACTGCTATCCCGTTGGTCGGGGAGGGGATGCTGGAGTTGATCCAACGCTGCTCCCAAGGCAAAAGCAAAATCCCGATAAATCATCCAGTCGGGACGCGCTTCTCCAGGAGCGGGTACCGCTTTCTGCAGATGACTGATGCGCCGTTCGGAATTGGTGACCAGTGCTTCCCGTTCTCCCCAGCTGGCTGCGGGCAGGAGCAGATCACTATAGTCGGCGGTTTCGGTGCCGAGATAACTGTCCTGCAAAACGACTAGCCGGGCCCGGTTAAGCGCTCTTTGAACCTGCTGTTGATCGGGCATGGATAATACCGGATTGGTACAGCTGATCCAGATACTTTCAATTTCGCCCCGCTCGACCGCCTGAAACAGGGGGACAGCCGTATATCCAGGTTGGGGGTGAATGCTGGAAACTCCCCAGAGGGTGGTCATTTCGGAACGGTGCTCAGGATTGGCAACTTCCCGATGACCGGGAAGCAGCGCGGGCATGCCTCCGGTTTCCCGACCACCCATGGCGTTGGGCTGTCCGGTGAGACTGAAGGGGCCGGCCCCGGGACGACCAATTTGCCCGGTCGCCAGATGCAAATTGATGAGACTGCTATTTTTGTCGGTACCGTGACTGGACTGGTTGAGTCCCTGACACCAAAGGGAAAGGACGCTGGGCGCTTCTCCAAAAGCCTGGGCAGCAGCGCGGAGTTCCGCTTCGGAAATATGGCAGATTTCGGCGACCCGCTGCGGGGTATAGTTCTGAACCCGTGCCTTGAGTTCTTCCCAGCCTTCGGTATGGGTCGCGATAAAATCCCGGTCAATGTGGTCTTCCCAGATCAGGATATGGAGTATGCCGTGGAACAGTGCGACATCCGTACCCGGTTGCAGGGGTAAAAAAATGTCAGCGATGGATGCCGTGGGGGTACGACGTGGATCCGCGACGATAATTTTGAGTTCCGGGCGGCGCAGTTTGGCGGCTTCAATCCGCCGAAACAGAATCGGGTGGGCATAGGCCACATTGGCACCGACAATAAACAGACAATCCGTTTCTTCCAGATCTTCATAGGCACAAGGAACAGAATCCATCCCCAGGCTGAGTTTGTAACCGGTGACAGCAGAAGCCATACACAGCCGGGAATTGGTATCAATATGATTGGTGCCAATAAAGCCTTTGGCCAGTTTGTTGGCCACATAATAGTCTTCTGTGGGGAGTTGTCCGGAAACATAGAGGGCTACTGCCTGGGGTCCCTGCCGGTGGATGATTTCTGCCCAGCTGCCCGCCATTTGTGTGAGTGCCTCTGACCAGGTGAGCGCTGTCCAGTCGCCACTGGCCCGGTCACGCCGAAGCGGTTCACTGGCCCGATCACTGCCATGACAACTGAGATGCAGGGTGCTGCCTTTACTGCAAAGCTGACCATAATTGGCTGGATGATCGGGATCGCCGCGTACCCCGGTAATTTGCTGGCCATCATGTTCGATGATGACGCCGCAGCCGGTTCCACAGTAAGGGCAAACCGATTTGCTTTCCAGACGTTGCAAGGGGACGGATTGTTGGGTGCGAAGCAGGCTCATGGCGTAATTTCCTGCAAGCCCAGCCATATCTGCTCGCCCTCCATCCGGATGGGAAATCTTTTGACGCAGCCGGAGTCCGGTGCCACAGCTTCGCCTTTTTCCAGATCAATTTGCCAGTTGTGTAGGGGGCAAAAAACGAGTTTGCCGGAAACAAACCCCTCGGACAGAGGCCCGCCGCGATGGGGACATTGGTTGCTGACTGCGAAAACTTCATCATTTTCATTGCGCAGAACCGCAATTTCACCCAACGGAGTCTCTACATAACGACCACCCCGAGCAGGAATTTCTTCAAGAGTACCTAATGCCATCCATTCCATGTTGTTCTCCTCAGGCCGGGATACGGCGCATGGGGGCCGCGTGAATATCCAGTCGGCCGGATACAGCTTCCTTCCAGGGATCTTTTTCCTGGGACAGGGCAAAATCCATACGTTCTGCCAGGGTTTTTCGGGTGTTGGCGTCGTCGACTATCGTGGCCTTGATCTTTTCCAGTCCGATCCGTTCTACCCAAGGCGCGGTGCGCTCCAGATATTGGGCATCTTCCCGATACATCTGCAAAAATGCCTTGGCCATTTCCAGAACTTCCTCGTGGGTTTTTACCTTGCAAAGCAGATCAGCAGCGCGCACTTTCATGCCGCCATTCCCTCCCACATAGATTTCCCAGCCAGAATCCACGCCGATAATTCCCATGTCCTTGATGGTGCTCTCGGCGCAGTTGCGTGGACAACCCGATGCGGCGAGCTTGACCTTATGGGGTGCCCACATGCGTTCAAGATTTTTTTCCAGTTCAATGGCAAGGCGGGTACTATCCTGCACACCAAAACGACAAAATTCGCTACCCACACAGGATTTGACGGTACGTAAAGCTTTTCCATAAGCATGACCCGAGGGCATATCCAGCTCCGCCCAGATTTTGGGCAGATCCTCTTTTTTTACCCCAAGCAGATCCAGACGCTGTCCGCCGGTAAATTTCACCATAGGGACATGATGGCGCTCGGCTACTTCTGCAATACGTTTCAATTCTGCAGGACTGGTGACTCCTCCGTAAATGCGCGGAATGACGGAATAGGTGCCGTCTTTCTGAATATTGGCATGGGCCCGTTCATTGATGAAGCGGGATTGCGGATCGTCCAGACCTTCCATGGGCCAGGCGGTCCGCACATAGTAATTGACGGCCGGACGGCAGGTGGCGCAGCCGGCGGGATGGCGCCATTCCAGATAAGCATAGACCTGGCGAACCGAGAGGAGCTTTTCCTTGACGATGGCGTCACGAACTTCCTGATGACTGAGCTCTGTACAGCCACACAGGGCCTTTTTCTTCGGGGTGCTGTCATAAAAACCGCCGAGGGTGCTGGCTAGTAGCTGTTCCACAAGGCCGGTACAGGAACCACAGGAAGCACTGGCCTTGGTACATTTGCGTACATCGTCCAGAGTAAACAATCCCTGTTCGCGGATGGCTTTGACAATGCTGCCTTTGGCCACGCCATTGCAGCCACAAATTTCGGCGTTGTCTGGCAGGCGCGCCGCCTGGTTTTCTCCGGAATGACCGGCATCCCCCAGATGCGTTTCACCAAAGACGATATTGTCCCGAAAGGCCGATACGTCGGTGCCGTCACGCATGAGTTGAAACAGCCACGGACCGATGCTGGTATCGCCGTAGAGTAAGCCACCCACCACCTTGTTTTCCTGGAGGATGACTTTTTTGTAAACCCCTTGGCTGCCGTCCAGCAGGGTGACTTCTTCGCAATCTTCTCCGCCCATGAAATTTCCGGCGGAAAACAGTTCGATGCCGGTAACCTTGAGTTTGGTGCTGGTGACGGAACCCTGATAACGCATCCGTCCATATTCCGCCAGGTGATTGGCGGCTACTTTGGCCTGCTCAAACAGGGGAGCTACCAGGCCATAGGTCTGACCGCGATGCTGGACACACTCTCCCACGGCATAAATGCGTGGGTCGTAGGTTTGCAGGGTGTCATTGACCAGAATGCCGGTTTCACATTGTAAGCCTGCAGCCTGGGCCAGTTCGATGCGCGGTTTGATACCAATGGTCATAACCAGCACATCCGCCGGAATTTCCGTGCCATCGCTGAAACGTAGTCCGGTGACATGCGCCGATCCCAGAATTTCTGCGGTTTCCTTACCCAGCAAAAACCGGACACCCCGGGCTTCCATGGCCTTTTGCAAAAGCACACCACCCCGTTGATCCAGTTGCTTGTCCAAAGGCCAGGCCCGACGATGAATGACCGTGACCTCCATTCCTCTGGCCCGCAGACCATGGGCAACTTCCAGTCCCAACAGGCCGCCACCGATGACCACAGCCTGACCGCCGAGCGCACTGCTGCGGGTCAACGCTTCCACATCCGCCATATCCCGATAACTCATAACGCCCGGCAAATGATTGCCCGGTACGGGCGCCATAGCGGCGGCTGCGCCAGTTGCCAGCAGCAAGCGATCATAGTGCGTGGCTTTGCCGTCGGCGCTGATAACCAGACGTTTGACCCGATCAATGCGTGTCACTGGATTACCGGTAAATAACTGGATTCCATGCTCGGCATACCATTCCAGGGGATTGAGGATGGTCTCTTCCAGAGCCATTTCTCCGGCCAGCACCGGAGTCAGGAGTATCCGGTTGTAGTTGGGATGAGGTTCGGCACCGAACACGCTGATGTCATAGAGATCCGGTGCCATTTTCAAGAGTTCTTCGACCGCACGGATACCTGCCATGCCATTGCCGACAACGACCAGACGGGGGTTTTGTGAAACTGTAGTGTGCATTGCTGGGCTCCCAAAATAGAAAAAAGGCGTCAGTCAGCTGAATTGCTGACGACGCCTTTGCCGTTTTGCATACAGGCGATCCTCGCGAATCGCTTCAAAACTTACTAAGCAATAGATGTGCCTGGTGATGATCGTAATAAAAACAGAATGTTAAATTTTAATGCCCGATCGGATTGTTAAAAATCAGTGCAAGGCCTGGTGCAACTGCACTAAATTAGTGCAACCAATCCCGCTGCCTGACTAGAATTTTGCATCGACAAACACCCAGGCCCCCTCGGTATTGACCCCATAACTGCTCCGCCGGTAGTCCGCATATTGCACCCCGGCACTCCAATGTCTGGAGAAACCATGGGTTACGGATAGATCCAGCTCATTACCATAATGGGCACCGCCATGATCAGCCTGAAAATCGTAATAGGTAGCCATCAGTTGGGTTTTCATGATTTTTCCAGTAGCCGTAAAGTAAAGACTACGCAGTCCCTTTGGGGGGGGGGTAAGAAACACCTCTGCCCAACCGTTAAAGGCATGCTTGGTAGCCAATGGGGTCTGAAAGCCGTAGGTCCCCTGAGAGTTGGCCCCCATCACCATGTAATTGGCATGGAGAGCAACGGATGGCAGCGCCAGCCCAGCACTCAGGTGGTAGTAGGAGGCATTGATGGCTGCGCTGCCGCCGTCATAGGGTAGCTGGCGGGCATAACTCAGATCGTAGGGTAGTTTCACTGCATGGGTGAGGGGGATAACTCCCCCGACACGCAGCCCCAGCGTTTGGCTGTTGCAGACCTGGGCGTTTCCCGACAAAAAACAGGCGGCGGCACCGGGTATGGCACTATGTGCCTGGTTGCCATACCAATAGCCAAACCCCTGCGCATGAATTAACGAAGACGGTGCCCAGCTGATTTCGCTGAGTATGGTTTGTGATGGCACATTTTCATTCAGTATATTCTTGATGCGCCATATATAGGCCCCGTAAATCGTTAGACCCTTCAGCGGTTTTCCGGAGATGGATACGGAATCAAAAGTCTGCGGGGTCTGGCGGAAACCGACAGCGCCCACAAAACGTTCATCATCCAGATTGATTTCCTGCCGGCCCGCACGCAGTTTCCATTCGGGAATGCCGGCAAATTGCAGATAGGCTTGATTGACGTTGCTTTCGCCCGGATCGGGAATAACAGAATACGCCGTTTTGTCATTGCGTAAGCTGTTGTACTGATTAATGATGCCCGCTACGTTGATGAATTGCAGATCAGCACTGAAACCGGCAATGGGTTTACTGCTGAGCCCCAGCAGCGTCTGTACGGTAAAGGCATTTGCATCTTTTTTCCCGGTTTGTGACATGAATTCATAACGAGGACGAAAATCCAGATGAACCTGTCCTTGGGTAATGGCATCGCTCAGAGTGTCTGCATGGGCCCAACTTCCTGCCAAAATGACCAGTAGAGCGTTCGTAACGGCAAGATGTGTAGCAGTTTTTTTTAGAGAAGGCATGGTCTGGTCTCCAGAATAAATTTAGCGATGAAATCATGGACAAAGAGCGCAGAACCCCCGATGCGTCAATAAACGCATCTGGAAGAACCGCAAGTTGTGATGGGGGACTTTAGTAAAAACTCAGTCAGTAACGGCGCCAGCTTTGGATAAAGTGGAGGGTGTTTTCTCAACGGCTACAGCCATCGTTCCATGATGAGACCAGCTTAACCACTGCTGGCGCAGGGCAAGTACCAGCCCCAGTGCAATGCTCGTCAGCACGGCGAAGAAGGCAAAGCCCAGGTGATAAGTGCCGGTTTCCTGCTTGGTGATACCCAGAATAACGGGCAGATAAAAGCCTCCTACTCCACCCGCAGCACCAATAATACCGGTCATGATGCCGGTTTTTTCAGGCCAGCGCAGAGGGACCAGCTGAAACGTGGCACCATTTCCCAGACCGAAACAGGCATACAGAATCAGTAAAAAGGTAATAGCTAGATCCAGCGGTGGTGTCCAGGTTGCAAACACAACATCCATCAGCGCGATACCGCCTAAAAACCAGCGTAGTGCAGCAGCACCCGAGATCCGGTCAGCAATCATGCCGCCTACGGGTCGCAACATGGCCCCGGTAAAAGCAAACAGTGCCATCAGCATACCAGCATCAATTTTAGGCAAATGGTAAAGAGCGACCAAAAGCAGGCTGACATAGGCAGACATACCGACAAATCCGCCAAAGGTGATGGCATATATCAGAATAATCACCCAGGTATCGCGTTCGCGGAGGGTAAGCCGGTAGCGTCGTGGAAGAAAAATTCCTGCCAGCAATATTCCATATACGGGAAGCATCAGGAGGGCGGCTTTACCCTGCAGCCCCAACCAACCCATGGGTGTTGCTACAGCCAGAACTGCCAAACCTGCCAGAGTTACCACAAAGCCCAGTAATGCGGGTCTTACCCGACCGCTTTTGGGGGCGCTATCCTTGCCCCAGAAAAACAGACTCACACCGGCCAGAGCCAGCAAGGGCAGGGCGGCAGCGGTCGCGTGCGCCCAGCCAAAATGCGCGGCCAAAGGTGGAAACAGAAAACCATCCAGTACCGCTCCAATGTTTCCAGCAGCAGCTATGCCCAATACGGTTCCCTGCACTTTGGCAGGATAATTACTCCCGGCCATGGGCAGGGCAACCGCAAAACTGGCTCCGCCAACACCCAGTAGCACACCGAGCACGATGAGCAGTGAGTAGCTGGGTACACCAGGATAAAGCAGCAGGAAAAGAGGCGGAATAGCGGATAGTGCGACACCACCCATTGCCAGCGAGCGACCATCCATACTTTGGTAAAGGTTGCCCATGCCCACTCGTAAAATTGCCGCAGAGAGAATGGGTACTGCGACTAAAAAGCCTTGTTCCGCATCGGTCAAATGCAAGGAGTGAATCATGTAGGGGGCCAGCGGGCCATATAACAACCAGACGGTAAACCCCGTATCGAAATAGAGAAAACTGGCGACCAAGGCGCGCCAGTTTCCACTTCGGAGCATGGTTAAAAGTTCTTTCATGGAGCTTCCCTCTAAAGCAGATAAAACCCAAAGAAAAAGGCGCTCCCGACTCGTATGAGCCAGGAACGCCTTCGTCCCAAAACGCTGTTCATCGGTGAACAGTGCTGAGCAGTCTAAAGCATTTTCCATGCCATGATGGCGAAGTTACTCTGAATCGTTGTTTTTAGGCAGTGAACGGGATTTTTGTGGGTATCCTGCGGGTGCTGGATGTACCAAGCTGGTGCATATTCCCCGAGACGGGGCCCAATGATGGTGCATCGCAGCTCAGCGGGTGACGGTGCTCCCATCAAAAATCAGGTTGGCGCCCATGGTAATAGGATGCCCATCATCGCTCTGCACCTGCCAGGATTGGGAGTGGTTACCCCAGTCAATAAAATCCATTTTTGGAGCAGAAAGATGCAGCGTTTTTGCGGCTTGCCGATAAATGTCACAGCGATATACCTGGGGAATCAGTGTCTCAATATCCACATCTTGAGGCCATTGACTGGCTGCCTGCATTTGGCGAACCAGCCACAGCGCGTGAGAATGCCACGGAAAATTGGCCGAGTAACGCGCAAATACATGAAAATCTTCCTGTTGAGCCAGGCCTGGTACATTACCGGTTAAAGCCATGGCTACTACCTCCCGGGAAACGCCGATAGCATTGGCAACCCAAGGCGTGGCTTCCAGGCGGTGTTGAGGATTATCCAGCCATTGACTGGCTGTCAGGATGGCCCGAATCATCGCCAGGTGTAAGTCAGGCTCGCGCTGTGACCAGTCATTCCGTACGGCTAATACCTTTTCCATCAGGTTGTTCCAGAGCCCATAACTGCTGATAATCGGAATACCGACGTTTTCTGCAGCCGCAAGACTTCCCCAAGGCTCTCCTACGCAATAACCATCTATTTCTCCAGCGCGCAACGCGGCGACCATATGGCGAGGTGGAACCACGGTGATTTGAATATCCTGATCCGGATCAATACTGGCTGCACGTAGCCAGTGCCGCAGTTGATAATGATGGTTGGATACCGGAGAAACGACGGCAAAACGCAATTTCTTGGCAGGTTCGGCCTCAATAATGCGGCGCAATGTCTGGGCGGTGGCGAGGGCAGGCTCCGCTCCTGTAAATCCGGCATCGCGGAGCCGTTGGTGTAAAGCATGACTGACCGTAATGGCATTCCCGTTCAGGGAAAGTGTCAGCGCAGTGCTCACCGGTATCTTCGGGGAAGCAATTCCCAGTGTTGCGGCCATGGGTAGTGGTGCCAGGGCATGGGCAGCTACCAGATCTCCAAAGAGCAGGTGATCGCGCAAGCTGGCCCAGGAAGGCTCCTTTTGCAGGGTGACAGCGAGCCCTTCAGCCGCAAAAAAACCCAACTCACGCGCCACAATCAAGGGCGCGCTATCCGTTAGTGCAACAAAACCAATGTTGAGATTTTCACCGCTCATTTTTCCTCCCACTACCCGACGCCATTACAAAAAAACCTCGCGCTCCGTCGTGGCTGCGCGAGGACTTCATTGTCCAGACTGCAATTTCATAAAGCAATTCATGGGCCAACTTTTGGCCCAGTCAGGGCGGATCATACTTGCCAGGGTGTTTCTGTGCTTGCGGTGCTGTCGGGCGATGTCTATCCTGCTTTTTTCTCCAATGAGCGCCTATTTTGATGGAAGCCATCGCGGACAATGTATCCTCACTCCTGTGCGAAACGTCGCTTTTTTCGGCTTGGCCCGAAGCGTTGCTGAATTCCTTGCTGAAGCAAAGCAAAAAAGTCAATTTGCGATCGGGCGATATTCTGTTTGTCGAAAAGGCGACCGCAAATGCCTTTTATCTGGTCCTTTCCGGTCGTATTCATCTGATTGCCGCCGCCGCCACTGGTCAGGAAAAAATTGTTGAAATTATTCAGGAAAACGATTTGTTTGCCGAAGCGGTTGCTTTTCTGGGGGGACGTTATCCGGTAACGGCTGCTGCGGAAGGTTCCACAACGGTTCTGGAAATACCGCTCGCCTTGTTTCTGGAAATTCTGGAGCAAAGGCCCCAGTTGATGCGCCAGATGCTGGCGCGACTGAGTATGCGCCTACATTTTCTGGTCAAGGAGCTACGCCAGCTCAGTGTCGAGTCGGCAGAGCAACGTCTGGTGAGTTATCTGCTGGATTTGTGTCCTGCTCTGGATGCTGCAGCCGTTGTGGAGCTTCCCGCCAAAAAATCAGCGGTAGCTGCGCGTCTGGGTTTGACCCCGGAAACCTTGTCTCGCTTGTTGGCGCGCTTGCGTAAAGCCGGGTTGATTACCGTCAATCGGCGCGTCCTGGATATTCCCGATCCACGTGCCCTGCAGTGTTGGGCTGCCGGTCATTCGACATAACGTTTGAAGTAGTCGGTCGTGATGGTGTCGGGGCTAACAGGACTGTGATAGCAAAAACTCCCGAAGTACCACGGCACCATTATGGATTTTATCGTGGGCAGCATAGAGCAGAATGACCGGCTGACCTTCCGCATTGCCCAGTAAACGACAGGCGTCTTCCTGGTGTTCGGCAAGTTCTTTCAGATAACGCGCACGAAATTCGGTCCAGCGATCTTCCACGTGCCCAAACCACTGACGCAAAGCAGTACTGGGTGTGAGTTCCTTGGGCCAGTCGTCCAGGGGAAGAGCCTCCTTGCGAACACCTCGCGGCCAGAGACGTTCAGCGAGCACGTGGTAGCCTACCGGCAAAGGGCGCTCATAGACGCGCCAGGTGATGATCTCAGGGGGGTGCGATCGCAACAACGAATGGGATGTCATTGTATATATCCCTCCTTCTCCAGGCGTTTTAACAGCAGAAGAAAATACAGCATGCCTGCATAGGGCTGCCAAGGCTGCAATCTCCTGGTCACCTGAATATAGTCCGGAGCAGACTTTTCTTCCAGCCACTGATACAAGGCCTTGCGAGCGCCCACATCATCGCCGGGGAATACGTCCAGACGCCCCAAACCGCGCAGTAACACATATTCTGTTGACCAACGGCCGATGCCGCGTAACTGTTGCAGGCGCTGTGCGGCTTCCATATTGGTTAGGCTTTGCCAGTTATCACGCTCCAATTCACCCGCCGCAGCTATTTCTGCAAGTCCGTGCAAGAAAGTTGCCTTCTGGAGGCTGAACCCCAAGCTGCGCAGACGGGCTGTTTCTTGCTGCAGTAACGCGGAGGGGTTCGGGAAAGGAACAAGTTGGTCCGTTGTTTCGGGATCGTTACTGCACAGCCTTGCCATGCGGTTGAGCAGGAGAATGCCCACATGCAGACTCAATTGCTGGCAGGCAACAGCATTGCTCAGTGCTTCGAAAAGGGAGGAAAAACGTGGCGGTCTGAATCCCAGAAAGCGATCTGCCAAAGCAGCCAGACGCAAGTCGCTGGCGGCCATCGCGTAGAAGGGGCGAAGATCTTGGTCCAGGCCCAGCATCCAGGAAAGTTGCCTGCTGACCCAAGCAACGGCTTGCTCATCAACGAAGTTTCCCTGGACTTCTCCTTCGAGCAGCGGCGTCGGGCCTGTCTGGCTTTGCCAAAGCCGGACCTCCAGCCGGTTTCCTTCATATTGCCAGACCCGTTGGTAGATTTTGCCATCCCAGCCATCTATCTGATTGTGGGCCTGCCGGCGCAGTACCCAGATGGTCAGATCCAGGCGGAAGGGTGCATGGGGGCTGAGTGTAAAAAAGCGCATCAATAAGATTTCATTGTTGTCGCTGGGGTTGATCACAGGTTATTCCGAGCAGCGCATACATTGCACCCCATACCGTTTGATCCAGGCCTCAAGCGCCTCAACAGCTTCGCTGCCGGTTTTAACGTTGTCCAGGGCATGTTGTGGCTCATCCGGTTTGACGCGGGCAATCCAGGCATCCTTGTAGGGATCAATGTTGATCAGGTGCGGGTCCTCCAATAACTGCTCATTCCGGGCAACAACTTCACCCGCAAAGGGAACGGGTACGCCGCCCGCCCATTTGCCACTTTCCAGAGTAGCCACATGCCGTCCTGCCTCCAGATGCGTTCCGATTTTTTTAATGCGAGCTTTTTGCAAGCGGCCCGACATGGTTTGGGCGGGGTCCGTAACCCCAATTGTCAAGGTGCCGTCCTCTTCCGGGCGGATCCAAACATAATCGAGATCATAAAACAGGTCTTCAGGCAGTTCGCAACCATTATATTCACTCATGATGTGGCCTCCGCCTCAAAGTCGAGAATGCGCTTTCCCGCAGCTTCACCCTGATCCGCCAATGCTGTAGCCAGATAAGGATAAAGTTCGGTTTCTTCCTTGGCATCATGCTGTTTGAGAATGGTTTGTACGGTACTCAACAAATCGTCAAAGGTTTCTGCATCCTGATCCTCAATGGCTTCCGCCATTTCCTCAAAAAATATGCGTAAATCCTGATGTCCCTTGCGCAGCAAGGCAGTCAGGGGATGGTCTTCACCGCCTTCCTGAAGCTCGAAG
This sequence comes from Acidithiobacillus sulfurivorans, assembly GCF_018853815.1. GTDB lineage: Bacteria > Pseudomonadota > Gammaproteobacteria > Acidithiobacillales > Acidithiobacillaceae > Acidithiobacillus > Acidithiobacillus sulfurivorans. The sequence continues at coordinate 14,485 of NZ_JAAOMP010000137.1, forward strand.
GCAGGGAATAACGTGCTTTCTTCCACCACCATATGACCATCCACAATGCCGTGGCGGAATGTTTCCAGTAAATGAGCAGCCTCCTGCCACACGCCTTTACCAACAGCATGGGCACTTTGCTCCAACAGTTGATCCAAACGTTCATGATCATGTTGCATAATCTGATCTATGGGTGTCATGACATTCTCCGATAGGGTTGAGGTGAGCTTCGCTGCGCCATAAACGTGACTGAGGCTTTGTTCATGCGCATTCAGCAGGTTTTTCATTGGTTGCCGAGCATCTTCAGAACTTCACCCAACGGCTGTGCACCTACGGTTTTCAGGGCTCCGTCCACCACAATGGCCGGGACTGTTTTAATGCGCAGATTGCTGACGATTTCGCGCCCTTCACGATCCGCCACATCCAGCACTTGCAGTTCCATCGGCACCTTTTCTGAGGCTTCTTTCCACACTTTTTCAGCCTGCGGGCAAACGGGACACCATTTTGAGACCAAAATCTGTACTTTCATCATCAACTCCTCAATATAAATGGCGATCATATTGCGAATCCGCGCAATAGCGTTACCCATTGGGCGCAAAAGCATCAAAGTGGATATGGTTATGGGAGACGCCATGGGAAAGCAGTAAATCAATGGCGGCTTCTATCATGCCGGGGCCACCACACAGGTAAACTTCATGGTCTTGCCAGTGGCCGTTGGCTGCCACCGTCGGCAGAAGACGGCGGGCTCCGCTCCAGTTTGCCTCTTCTGCATCGGAAATGGTGGGGGTGACCGTGAGATGGGTATGTTGTTGCGCCCATTGCTGCAACATTTCCAGATGATAAAAATCCCGCTGTTTTTTGGCGCCGTAAAAAAGATGAATAGGGCGGGTTTGCTCCAAATCAATACTTTCCTGAATGATGGCTTCAACCGGTGCTAATCCTGTTCCTGCGGCAATACAAAGCATGGGCCGGTGATGATCGTGGTGGAGTGCGAAGTCACCTTGTGCCGGGCCGAGAGTGATTGAGTCGCCGCATTGAGCCTGGTAGAAAAGCCATCGACTGAATAGACCGCCAGGAAGTTCACGAACATGAAAAACCAACTCACCTTGGTCCTGCGGGGGCGTGGCCATGGAGTAAGAACGCCATTGATCTTCATATCCCGGCACGGCCATCCGCGCATATTGTCCGGTTCGGTATGGATAGGATTTTTCTGGACGTAACCGCAATTCCAGGACATTCCAGGCCAGTTTGCTCAGACCCACAATTTCGGCCTTCCAGATATTCCGGGAGATGACTTCAGCTTGCAGGCGCATATTACTGCGAGGATAAAGCTTGCACAAAATGGCCATGCCTGCAGCGCGCTCTGTGGGTAATAAAAGCAGAGGCATGAAGGGTCCCTGCTCACTCTCTCCGGATAAAATAGTACCCTTGCAATCTCCGCAGGAACCACTGGCACATCCATGTTTAATCGCCACATTATGCGTTTTTGCCGCTTCGACAATATTCTGGCTTTCATTCGCCTTGAAGCAGGTGCCGGAGGGTTCCAGACAAATTTCATATTCCATGCAGTCACCTCATCAGGGTGGCGCAGCGGAATATCCCCGCGCCACCAGTATGCTCGAATCACACAGCAGGAGGAACGTCGTCGATGGTGACCGGGACAAAACGGGAAGGGGCCATCGCCTCATAGGCTGCTTCAATACAAACCGTGGAAGCGAGGTTATAGGCCTCAATCCAGGATTCTGCCATTTCCTGGGTCCAGGCAGCTCCCAGAAAATGCTTCAGGGTATTGAGCAGGCTTTTACCGACGATAGGATAATGTTCCGGGCGCGTATCATATTTGATGTGGGCTATGCCCAGTTCCTTCAGATACGGGACTAATACTTCCAGATTATCGATAGTAGTCGCAATCAGGATGACCGAATTAAAAAGCCGAATACGTTGTTCGGTCATGTCTCCCGGAAACATTTTCCGGACCTCCGGAAAATGCGTAAACATATAATTATAAAAGTGCTCGGCCACCTGAACACCCAGGTCTTTTACCGCTGCACCGCTGGACTGGATCAGTTGAATATTAATGCTCATTACGGATGACTCCTGTGTGTGTAATCGGTAGATAGGTTGTTTAAAACATCCTGCGTTATGCAGAATAAGGGTTCGCTGATGAGCGTTCCTTGATTTCGGTCAAGTTTCCAGATGCCGTGCTCACAGGTTTTGACGAATGATGGCCTCAGCCCGCTGCCGCGCATGCTGCAATTCGGTACGGTATATGCCCGTTTCATAGCCTTGTTTGGGTGTGACGGTCAGCGCCTGGAGTACAGAATGCTGATGTCCCGGTTTCCAGTGCACTGCGGCAATCATGGAAAGCCCCGGACGCAAGGGATGTTTCGCGAGTTCTTGAGCAGGTATGGCAATACGTACCGGTACGCGTTCTACAATATGAATGTAATTTCCGGTCGCATTTTCCGGGGGCAAAATGCTGAATGCACTGCCGGCGCCGGGAAGTAAACCCAGAACGGTGCCGTGATAGTGCACCTGATGACCATAGTAATAGCTGGTCAACTGAACGGCTTGCCCGGGGTGGATGTGGCGCATGGCGGTTTCCTTGATGTTGGCTACCACCCATAAATCATTGAGCGGCACTACAGAAAACAACGGCTGACCGTTATGCACCTTTAATCCGGGGTAAGCAGAGCGTTGCGCGATATAACCCGATATGGGGGCACGGATCAGGCGCCTTTGCCAGTTAATGTCGGTTTTTTCAAAGGCGGCGGCGGCCTGCTGAACCAGGGGATTGTTATACACCGTGGTGCCCGCAACGATGGCTTGTGCCCCGCGCAGCATTGCCTGGGCCTCTGCGACTTGTGCGGCTGCGGAAGTCATTTCATTTTGCGTATTTTCAATGCGAATCCTGGACACCGCTCCGCTGGGCAGGGATTGTTGGTAACGACTTAAATCCATTTTCAGTTTTTGCAGTTCAGCCATTTTGGCCTGAACGCTCTGTTGCAGTGTCTGGACCCGGGCGAAATCCTGGCGTACTTGGCGCACTGTTGCGGCCAAATGGGCTCCGGCCTGTTCCATGGCCAGTTGAGAATGGGTACCTTGCAGTATCGCCAAAACCTGGCCAGCATGAACAAATTCCGTATTCTCCGCCAGCACCTGCTTGATGGTGCCTGCCGACAAACTGTCTACCGGCGTGATGTTTCCGGTGACGTAAGCATCATTGGTTTCAGTCCAGTACTGGCCACGCAATAACCACCAGAGGATGCCGATCACAGCCGCAACAACCAGTGTGACAGTAACCCCAATTAACAGCCTGCGGCGGCGTTTTTCCTGTGAGTTCCCGGGGGCTGAGGATGGTTGGATGGTACTCATGCTGGTTTTTTCTCTGCTGCATATCCGCCACCCAGAGCAACATTAAGTAGCACCCAGGATTGTGCATTATGTATCTGCAAAGTGATTTGCTGGTTTTGCATCTTGATTTCCTGAATTTGGCTGCGGTAAACACTCATCTTATTGGTGGTTCCCGAATGAAAGGCGGCCGTAGCCAGTACGCTATCCTGTCTGGCCGCATTGGTCATTGGTATTTGTTCCTGTATTTGCTGGCGGTTCTTTTGCCAGGTGGCCAAATGACCGGCAATTTCGTGCACTGCACTGAGGATACTGCGGCGATAATGATCTTGGGTGGCCAGATATAAAGCATTTTGTGCTTTGAGTCGGGCACGGAGTTTTCCACCTTCAAAAATGGGCAGAGATACGACCGGACCAATGGCATGGGCCAGATTTCCAGGGCTGAATAAATCACCCAGGTCAATGCTGTTCCAACCCGCAAACAGGGCAATATTGACATCGGGATAAAAAGCCGCGCGGGCGGCCCCGACCTGTTGCGCAGCGACTTCTATTTCCCAGCGTGCTGCGACAATGTCAGGACGATGGGTAATAAGACGTAGAGGCAAATTACGGGGTATATTTATAGAGGAAAGATCGGGTAATGGTTCCACGGCAATATTTTGTCCCCAATCGGGTCCATGCCCGGTCAAGGCGGCCAGTATGTAGCGTTGTTGCGCAATAGCTGCCCGTAGCCTGGCCACGGACTGCCGGGCACTTCCATAAGCTTCTGTCTGCGCATACACCGGCCGGGCATTGCTCAGACCATCCTGCCAACGTTGTTTTTCCAGTTGTAACAAGGATTTTTGCAGGTTTTCCAGACGCTCCGCCAGATGCAGTTGCCGTGTTTCGCCCGCCAGCAAAAAATAATGCCATGCCAGTTGTTTCTCCAGCTGTAATTTTGCCTCGGCATAATCCGCCTGGTGAACCCGTACTTGTCCTAAAGCCGCACGAATCTGATCGCTGTCACGTCCCCACAAATCCAGATGATAACGGAGTTCCAGCGGGTTGATTTCGGTATAGGTAAAGCTTTTGCCGTTGGCCTGAAGGTGCAAACCATTCTGCGAAAAATGCTCCTGGGTGAGGGAGGCTCCCGCCGAAACTTGTGGGAGAAGAGCGGCATGTTGTTCTGCGGCCATGGCTTTGGCGGCCAGAATACGGGTACTGGCAAGCTGCAGTGATGGATTTTGGCGAAGGGCCTGCTGAATCAGATGGTTAAGAGCGGGTATTCGCGCCGTTTCCCACCAATGGTGCGCGGGCCATTGGCCAGCTGCGATCCCATATTGATGATCGGCCCGGGCCAGGGTCTGTTGAATTTGAGTGGTATGGGCGAGATGCCCGCCGGGGAGATGCCGGGGCAGACGCGCGCAGGCCGCAAGCAGCAATAATGGCACCAGTAGAATAAAGAACTTTTCCATCAGAGATCCACCAGTTCTTCTATGGCGCGACGTACCCGAATATCCGGTTCTGCGTAAACCACACGTTTGCTGAACAGCAGGAGGCCAGCGCCGAGCAGGAATCCCCATGCGGCTATATAAAAGATTTCGTTGAAGGCGAGCATGGCTGCCTGATGCGTAATGTAGTGGGCAGTGTGAATATTGCTCACCGTCGGGTTGGGCGCATAAACCCAAGTGCTGTTATTACCTTCAGCAAGAAAATGCGCATGAAAGATCATTCTTCGGTCGAAAAGTGTGGCAATAAGGGGAATGCCCATAGCTTGTCCACATAAGCGCAGCACGTTCAAAAAGGCAGTGCCGCGCATTTCGGCAGGGCCGGATAATCCGGACAAGGCAATGGCGATGATGGATGGAAAGAGGCTGCCCAG
>NZ_JAAOMP010000138.1 GCF_018853815.1 Acidithiobacillus sulfurivorans
CCCCCCGCCATATCTGCCAGAGTCTCCACGGCCTCCAGGAACGGATGCCCGTCGTGTTGCATCAGGAAGGTCAGCGTGTCTCCATGCGCATGGCAACCGAAGCAGTGATACCGGTTTTGTTTGGTGTACACGTGACAAGACGGGGTTTTTTCCGAATGAAATGGACAACAGGCGACATAATCCTCGCCCTGTTTGCGTAAGGCGATGCCGTGCTGATGGAACACCTCTGCCAAGGATACCCTGGACAATGCGGTGGTGATGAGGGGTTTGAGGTCGGACTTGAAGTTCATAAGGCGCATGATAGCGAATGCTTGCATGAAAATAAACCGCTATCATAGGCAAGAATAACTTTTTTAGGATGGTGAGGCGCGTTAGAATAGGATGATGTTCTCAATTAACACACTTTCTTAAAGGGGATAGACATGAGCGATGAGATTCAAAAAGGGCGGATGTTCAAACTGGCAAGAGACGCCGGAGATCTAGCATGGAATAGCAGTGCCGCGATGTCTATGGGAACAACAGCGGAGCGGGAGGTTTATCGTAAGACCGTGGAAAACATGAGCGACAGTCCGGAAGGCCGACTGGCTCGAATGATACAGACGGTCATGGAAGCAGATATGCGCGGCATGTCTACCCGTGCGGTTGTTACCGAGATGCGAGAAGAAGGCGCGCGCCTGGGCCTTGTTGATACAGATGTGGATACTGTCCTGGGTCTTGCCGCCGATACCTATGCTACAAAAGCAGCCACTCGCAACCCGGAAGTCTTCGACGACGGAATCCACGGGCGACTGGTTCACCGCACGTTGCCCGTAATTGCCGAATTACAGGGGCACAACTCCATGGCAGAAGCGGAAAAGTCTTTCCTCCGTAATTACGCAGATCACGCATCTGCCTATAGCAATCAACGGGAAGCGATAGAACGGTTGGCGAACGGAGAAAACGAAGCCCACCCTCAAGCCGAAACCATGGTGGTTGAGTCCACAAAATCGCCTGAGGTTGACCATATCCAGAAATCCCTGAGCGCCATGGAAGAAGCCTATGGTAAGACTGTCAATTCGCCGGGGGCTTCGAAAATGGAAGTTTTTACCGCCTCAAAACGTAGCGGTGATATTGAGGAGGTGCGTAAGGGTCTAGATAAACCAAATCCTGATCCGTCCACGTTCAAAAAGCTCGGCAATTTGCTGGGCAACGTGTTGGACAAGGCGGGAACCAAGCTGATGGAGATGGGCAGTCTGGATACCGTGGCGCTCAAGGACCACGTCATAAACATCGTGGAATCCGCCAAAACTCTTGGGCAAGACATCTCCCGGCCCGTTTCCGATTTCCTGGAGCGAGCGAAAAGCGAGGAGCAAACGGAGAGCGGGCGCGATGATTCCGCCATGCGGCCGGACTAATCATTAAAGGCGGTCAAAAATACAGGGCAGGTGAAAGCCTGACTTTATCTACTGAGATGGTTATATTATGAGGAACTTCAGTTATGCTTCCCGAAGCGAAAATTCAGTGATGCATCCAGACTGACCGCTCATTATTCCCTTTCCTGCAAAAACACGCTATCATGTGCCGCATAGCGTTCATTTATGCGTATAGCAAGGGAAGTTCCATGTTTCACCGCTTTATATTCACCCTTCCTAACAAGAGTCACGGCATCTAATGGGCTGCACCGGCCATCGGCTGACCGGCGTTGCCGCAGGCTGCCTCGCGGCTAGTGCGCTCTGGCGCAGCGAGTCTTCATTGTCTCTGGTCGCTATTCTTGCCGGTTACTTCGGCGGAACAGCCCCGGATTGGCTGGAGATCGCCCACGCCGAGTATTCCCAGAAATACCACCGGTGGATGCGCCGATCGGTCATTCCGCATCGCACAATCACCCACTGGTGGCTGGTCTGGGCGGTAGCAACGGCCGCCCTTGTGACCTGGGCTTTCCCTGCTGGCAATGCATGGTCCTTGTTTCGGGTGGCAGCTTTCGGATTTCTGGCGGGGGCCTGGATGCATTTATTGATGGACCTGCCCAATCCGGCCGGTATCCCGATGCTTTCCCCGTTCGCCAAAAGCCGCTTTGGGTTGGGCTGGTGGAAATCCGAAAGCACGCTAG
>NZ_JAAOMP010000139.1 GCF_018853815.1 Acidithiobacillus sulfurivorans
TGTCAAACAGCGTTTAAAAATGACCAGGTAACAGCGTATATTTTTGACCAGTTTTAGAGGGGGTGGCTGCGACGTTTTTTGAACCGGTAAGAATCGTTTCCGGTCTCCAGAATATCGCAGTGGTGGGTCAGTCGATCGAGAAGCGCCGTGGTCATTTTGGCGTCTCCGAAGATCTTCACCCATTCTCCGAAGGAGAGGTTGGTGGTGATAATCAGCGCGGTCTGTTCGTAGAGTTTGCTGATCAGATGGAAGAGCAAGGCGCCTCCCGACTCCGAGAAGGGCAAGTAGCCCAATTCGTCGAGGATGACGAGGTCCAGGCTCTGCAGGGTTCTGACGAGGCGGCCGCCCTGGCCACGGGTTTTCTCCTGTTCCAGAGAGTTGACGAGATCGACTACGTTATACCAGCGTACCCGCTTGCTCTGGTCGATAGCGGCATGACCTAACGCCAGGGCCAGATGGGTTTTCCCGGTCCCTGTGCCACCCACAAGAATGAGATTATGGGCAGACTCCAGGTATCCCCCTTGGGCCAGCGTGCGCAGGTGTTCTTCGGCCAAGGGGCTTTCCGTGAAGTCAAACTCATCCAGACTGCGCTGCAGGGGGAACCGGGCTATACGTCTTTGATAACGCAGACTGCGGTAATGGCGGTCCTGTTTTTCGGCATCAATCAGGCTGGACAACCAGGAAACCGGCTCTGTGACCGGCCCGGGTTGCGCGGCCCATTCCTGGTAGGCGGTCGCCATGCCATACAGATGCAGATCCTTGAGAGAGAGGGTCAGTTCAGTGGACATAAGGCTTCCCCCGCAAGGTATCGTAGCGACTGCAATCCGCCGTTGGCTCTTCTTTCAGATGCAGGGCTTCCGGAGTCTGCTGCGGGGATGGTGGCAGCGGGTGCGCCAGACGGTGTACCAGATTGAGGATTACCGTGACGGTAACGGTTTTCTGCTCCAGGGCCATGGCGCAGGCAGTCTCCAGTATGTCCATGCCATGGTCTCTGGCCGCCAGTAAGACTTCCACAAAGGCCTTATCTCCACCGGCTTTAGCCTGGAGATGCTCCTGCACCAGGGTGATGGCACGCGGCAGCTTCTGGAAGGGCAAGCCATTACGTAAAGCCCCCGGTTTACGCTCCAGAACCTGCAGGTAGTGCTGCGGGTCCGTGATGGTCTTGTCCCGCCCCATGCGCCGTGCATGGGTGGCAATCACCGCACTTTCCAT
>NZ_JAAOMP010000014.1 GCF_018853815.1 Acidithiobacillus sulfurivorans
TGGGCCATAAAATCACTCATCACATTGAATCGTAAGTAATTATACGATAATTTTAGGCAAAATGAAAGTCCGACAAGCTGCTAGGCGGTGAGCGCCAGCGCTTCAATCCTGGCGTTCTGGGGCAGACCGCCGAACCGAAGACCTTCAATCTGTACAACGCTAGCGTGGACGTGCGCTACAACCTCGATCTCGCCGGCGGCAACCGCCGCGCCCTCGAGGCCCTGGCCGCGCGGGTGGACTACCGTCGTTATGAACTGGAAGCCGCGCGCCTGAGCCTGGCGGGCAATATCGCCACTGCCGCCATCACGCGGGCCCGGCTCGCCGCGCAAATCGAGGCCACGGCCACCATCCTGCACACCCAGGAGGAACAAGTGCAGATCGCCCGCGAGCGCGTGCGTCTCGGCCAGGCCGCGCCGGATGAGGTGTTGGCCCTGCAAACCCAGGCTGAGCAGACGCGCGCCGAATTGCCCGTACTGCGCAAGCAAATGCAGCAGACCGAGCATCTGCTCGCCGTACTCGCGGGCCGCGCGCCGGGCGCGGGCGGCATCCCGGAATTCACCCTCGCCGACTTCACCCTGCCCACCGAACTGCCTCTGATCGTGCCTTCCAAACTGGTTCGTCGCCGTCCGGATATCCAGGCGTCCGAAGCCTTGCTACACGCAGCCAACGCCGATTACGGCGTCGCTGTGGCCAAGCTCTATCCACAAATCAATCTGAGCGCCAGCCTCGGTAGCCAAGCCCTCACCACCGGCGCCCTGTTTGGCCCCGGCTCGGCAATATGGAACCTGGTCGGGCAATTGACCCAACCCCTGTTCAATCCGGGACTGCCAGCCGAAAAGCGCGCGGCACTCGCGGCCTTTGACGCGGCCGCCGCCAACTATCAAGGTGTTGTGCTGGAGGCCCTGCGCAACGTTGCCGATGCGCTACGTGCGGTGGAAAACGATGCGCAGACACTGGCAGCACTCACTGCCGCCAATGAAGCCGCAGAGGGTTCACTGCGCTCGGTTGAGTGGCAGTACCAACTGGGTACCGCAAGCTATGCTCAACTTCTCATCGCCCAGCAGCAAGCGCAGCAGACCCGTCTCGGCTTGGCTGCGGCTCAGGCGCAACGACTGAACGATAGCGTAGCCCTGTATCAGGCGGTAGGCGCTGGATCCGATGACGCAACAGTAGGTTCGCTCCGCTAGCAGCCCGTCGGGGCTTTCCGCGCCAAAATGAGAGAAAAGCGAACAATATCCAGCGTCGTTGCCTTGGCTTCGCTAATGCACCGGCAGTAGAAAGCCTGAACCGCTGAGGGCAACCTGGATGGGTGGAGGTCGGCAATGGCGGTGTGCAGGGCTTATTCCCCGGCTCGCCCCAACATTCTTTTGTGTATAACCGGGTGATGTTTACTTGTAAATTTTAACGGGTGTTGGCCGGGAATCAGCGTCAAGGTGCTTCACATTTGAACAAGATGCCGAGCTGCTGCCATAGCAAGCGTTACCTGGTGGAATTTGCCATGCAGCACCGGGGAAAGTCTGTAACCGTTCACACCGCTTGAGTCCAACGTCTTTGCTTTGGCTTCGCTTGCCAATGAGCGTATAATGTATCGCAAGTGCAATACAATTGGTGGCGCCATGAAATCAGCAACAATCCCTCCACTGCGGGTTACTCAGGAATTACGTCAGGCAGTAGAAGGCGTTCTAAAGGTTGACGAGTCACTCAGTTCTTTCGTCGAAAGCGCCCTTGTCAAGCAGATTGAGTTCCGGAAGATGCAAAAGGAATTCATCGCTCGTGGGTTGGCTGCACGGGAAGCGTCGAAGCAATCCGGAAAGTACATTGGCAAAGAAAAATCTTTAGCGGCTTTAGATGTGATCCTGGATAAGTATCACAGCTCTCAATGACCTATAAACTTCGCATATCTACCGCTGCACAGGAAGATTTGGAACGAATGTTTGAGTTTCTGGCGGCCAATGACCTGCCCTCAGCTATTCGTGCTAGCAGCTTGTCGGACTTTCATTTTGCCTAAAATTATCGTATAATTACTTAAGATTCAATGTGATGAGTGATTTTATGGCCCACTTCCTCGATACTGACCGCAAGACCGATTATCTTCTGCCCCCCTCCATGGACGACTGGCTCCCAGAAGGTCACCTGGCCCGCTTTATTGTGGAAGTTATTGATCAGCTCGACCTCTCGCTACTGGTCCAACAATACGCGGGCCGTGGCCATAAGGCCTATCATCCAGCCACTCTGCTGGCGATTCTGGTCTACGGCTATGCCAACGGGGTCTTTTCCAGC
>NZ_JAAOMP010000140.1 GCF_018853815.1 Acidithiobacillus sulfurivorans
CTTCTGCCATGTCCAGAACGTCTAAACGCCCTAAACACAGCTTGGGCCTAAACCCCACACATCTCCACTCGGCTTTTAAAGAACGAAACTGCATACTGCGAATCTTGGTAGCGGGGGTAGGATTTGAACCTACGACCTTCGGGTTATGAGCCCGACGAGCTGCCAAGCTGCTCCACCCCGCAACAGGGTCGACAATCATACTGGGTAAGTTATTTTACTGTCAATACCTAGATGCTTTGTCGCTCTCTTTCAGGACCGTTGCCCCGTCGAGAGAGCGCACTATACATGCGGGTCTGGGGGTGTGCAAGCACTTTTTTTGAATGTTTTGCTCTTCACTTTTTCGGCGTATTTCCAATGGTTACCGGTGCTGGTGGCGGCGTGGCGGTATTAGCATTGTCGCCATAGGGGGCAAAATCATAGGGTTGCGCGCTTAACTGGTTGGCCACCGTCTGCAGGTCAGGCGTATTGATATTGATGGCTACGGGAACGGTATTGGGTTTCTGCACCAGATTGATGACACGCTGCCAGTTGATGGTCCAGCCCTGATGCTGACTGCTATTGAATGCGGTAATGGCATCCACGGCACGCTGCTGGTTATTTCCGCCCTTATGGTAGGCCTCAACCGGTTCAAAGCTTTGCAAGTACATGTTTCCGTTACCATTGCTACCCACAACGTAGGGCTGATCGATGGTTCTGACCGGGGTGCCGACCTTGACCATCTTGAATAACTGCACTTCGTTTTCAGGATACACATGAAAACAACCATGACTGACACGCATCCCTACACCCCAGGGCTTGTTGGTCCCGTGGATGAATATTTGCGGCCAACCGGTTTCCAGGGCCAGCTCGCCCATTGGATTATCGGGGCCTGCCGGAAAAAACGCCGGGATGGGTTCTCCTGCTTTGGCATGCTCTTCCTGGATATTTTTCGGGACTGTCCAGGTCGGGTTTTTCACCTTGGCGATGATTTTTGTGCTCCCCACGGGGTCCGGCCAGTTGGGTCGGAATATACCTACCGGAATGGTGTACACCACATTCTGACCTGCGGGAAAATAAAACAGGCGGCGGGCCGGTATATTGATAATAATGCCCTGCCAGGGCTTGGGCGGCAGGACATATTCAGTCGGCACCAGCACCCGGGTTCCAGCACCGGGCAACCAGGGATCCACCCCCGGATTGGCCGCCCGGATTTCGTTATAACCTACGTCGTAATGGCGGGCGATGTCGAGCAGGGTGTCCTGATGACGTGCGAGAACTACCTGCAGCTGTCCGACCATATTGCTCCCGGCTGGAGGGAGAGGAAATTCGGCTGAAAAGGCGCACGTTGCATCCAGCAGCACAGCGCCACACAGAATAAAACGAATGAGATTAATGTTCATGACAAGAGGATTCCTGAAGATGATCGATGAGGGTGAGATCAATAATTTGTTCTTGATGAGTACGCCGCAGTTTGAGCCACTCGCGGCCGTCAGCCGTCCAGACATCCAGAATCTGCCCTGCTAGCTGACTGCCATCGCGCATTTGCAGGACTACAGATTTATGTTGCAAGACTGCCAGCTCCAGAGTGCTGTGCAAGGCACAGCTAACAGGCACATAGGTGTCGCGCATCGATTTTTATGCTCTGAGTATTTCCATGCCGCCCAGATAGGGGCGCAGGGCTTCGGGAATGTGCACACTCCCATCGGCCTGTTGATGATTTTCAAGCAAGGCCACCAGGGTCCGGCCAATGGCGAGACCAGAACCATTGAGGGTATGCGCCAACTGCGGCTTACCATCCTCGCCACGATACCGGAGCTGCAGGCGACGGGCCTGAAAGCTTTCAAAGTTACTGCAGGAACTGATTTCCCGATATTGACTTTGGCCCGGCAACCACACTTCGAGGTCATAAGTCCGGGCAGCACTAAAACCCATATCTCCCGCACAAAGAGCCATTACCCGGTAAGGCAGCTCCAGTAATTGCAATACTTTTTCGGCATGCCCTGTGAGCTCTTCCAGAGCGGTAGCAGAATCTTGGGGGCGGACAACCTGCACCAGCTCTACCTTGTCAAATTGATGCTGGCGAATCATGCCTCGGGTATCGCGCCCATAAGCGCCCGCCTCACGTCGGAAACAGGGCGTATAGGCACAAAAACGCTGAGGAAGCGTGTTGACGATTTCACCGCGCAACAAGTTGGTCAGGGGTACTTCGGCAGTCGGTATCAGGTAATAGGGATCATCGCGCAGAGCAAAAAGATCTTCTTCAAACTTGGGTAATTGTCCGGTGCCGAACAGGGATTCGGCGTTCGCCAAAAAAGGCGGGGCTATTTCCGTGTAGGCATGGGCAGTGACGTGCAGGTCCAGCATAAATTGGGTCAAAGCCCTTTCCAGTCGGGCACCCAGGCCACGTAACACGACAAAACGGGCTCCGGCCAGGCGCACCCCTGCTGCAAAATCGAGAATACCCAAAGCCTCACCCAGGTCCACATGATCTTTGGGCGTAAATGAAAATTCGCGAGGCGTTCCCCAATGCCTTACCGGCACGTTATCGGCTTCATCACGTCCATCAGGGACGGTGGCCTGGGGAATATTGGGCAAGCTGCTGACCAGCGCCTCCCATTGCTGCAGCACGATTTCCAGAGACTGCTCCAGGGCCTTGATGGTTTCTCCATACTGCCCCGCCGTATTTTGCATCTCCGTGGTATCCAACCCTTGCCGACGCGCCTGCGCAATTTCACGAGAAGCCTCATTGCGTGCGTTGCGCTGCTCTTCCATCTGAATTTGCAACGATTTTCGCTGTTGATCCAGGGCGGTCAAGGCAGACACATCGAGCTTGAAATGACGGCGGGCCAGTCCAGCAGCAACAGCTTCCGGTTCATTGCGCAGCAAATTAGGGTCAAGCATTCGGGGTTTTCTCTTGGGTAGTTAAACGATGGGTGCGAATCCAGCGCAGGCGCTCCTGAATACGCGTTTCCAGGCCACGTTCGCTGGGATCATAAAAACGGGTTCCGATCAGCCTTGCCGGAAAATATTCCTGATTGGGTGCAATAGCATCCGGATAGTCGTGATCGTATTGATATTCTTTACCGTAATCCAGTGTTTTGAGTAATTTGGTCGGGGCATTGCGCAAATGCAGGGGGACCTCCTGGCTGCTGCCCGCTTTCACCAGTGCCTGAGCCTTGTTCCATGCCGTGTAAACCCGATTACTTTTGGGACTGCTGGCCAGGTAAACCGTCACCTGGGCCAGAGCCAGTTCACCCTCGGGACTACCCAGAAACTGATAGGCGTCCCTGGCTGCCAAAGCCATTTCCAGCGCCCGGGGATCGGCGAGACCAACGTCTTCTGAGGCCATCCTGACCAAGCGCCGGGCCAGATAGAGGGGATCGGCACCTCCGTCCAGCATTCTAGCCAGCCAATAGAGAGCAGCGTCGGGATCAGAGCCCCGCAGGGATTTATGAAAAGCAGAGATTTCGTCGTAAAAAGCCTCACCACCCTTGTCAAAACGGCGCCAGCTTTGCCCGGTTGCGGCAATCAGCACCCGGGCCGTGATCTTGACGTTATCCTCATGCCGCTCGGCAAGTTGCACGGCCAGATCCAGCAAATTAAGAAGCCGTCGGGCATCCCCGTCTGCAGCCTGCAGCAAGCCCTGTCGCAATTCCGGCGGAAAATCAATGGAGATTCCGCCCAGGCCCTGGATTTCATCACTCAGCGCCCGCTCCAGAATACGCGCCAGATCGGCGTCATCCAGAACCTTGAGCACATAAACCCGTGCTCTGGAAAGCAGCGCGTTGACGAGGGCGAAACTGGGATTTTCAGTCGTGGCCCCAATCAGGATGATAACGCCTTCTTCCACATAGGGAAGCAGGGCATCTTGCTGAGTTTTGTTAAAGCGATGGATTTCGTCAATAAAAAGAACGGTGTCTTGCCCTTGATTCCGGGACTGCTCAGCACTGCTGATGGCGGCGCGGATTTCCTTGACGCCACTGTTGACCGCCGAAAGAATTTGAAACTGACACCCTACTGAGCGCGCCAACAATTGGGCAAGGGTGGTTTTACCAGTACCTGGTGGGCCCCATAAAATCATGGAATGGAGATGCCGGGAGCGCAACATGGCACGCAGTGGCCCGTTATCGCCTAAAAGATGCTTTTGACCGACATAATCTTCCAGGCTCCGGGGTCGCAGTCGCGCCGCCAGAGGCCGGAGATCATGCGGGGTACTCAAGCAAGAAGCTCCGTTGCTGCCCTGACTCAAAAATTCCGGGAAATAGCTGCACCAAAATTAAAGGTACTGGTTTTGTATGTGCTCACATAGGAATCAGCATAGGAAGTCGTATTACCGGAAAGCGCATAGGAAGCGCCGAGATCGTACTGCCAATGTCCCAGACCAATACCCAATCCGAAGGACAGCAAATTACTGCTGGGTGCTGGTGCGGCGGCCTGAATACTGCTGCCATCCGTGGGGCTGTCTTCATGGGCGAGACCACCACGCAGGGCCAGATACTGACTGAAGTGGTAGCTTAAACCCAAACGATAGGCAAGCGCCGATTTCCAGCCAAGATTACCATATCCCGGCAAGCGGGTATTACTCCAGTCATTCCAGTCTACATCCAGTTCCGTAGCAAAAGCTGGCGTAAAGCGGTACCGTACACCGGCCTGAAGGCGGCTGGGCAGACTGATGTCTCCTCCCAAATTGGCAGTTGAGCGATAACTCAAACCGGCATTAAAAGTTTCGGTGGTGTAAAACAAGCCAACATTACCACCCACACCGCCGCCGTTACCTGATTTTTCAGGGAAATGGGCGCTCAGACTTTGATAATAATCCACACCCGCACCAATGCTTAAATTGGGCAGGATCATATAGGCCACACCGGGATTGATGTCGATGATGCGCAGATCATTTTTTTCGGGGGTGATCTGTGATGTTCCAAAAGTCCCTGCTGGCCAGGTTGCATTAATGCCGTAAGGAGAGGTAATACCCAAGCCAAGCGCCAAAGGCAGGTCGTTGAAGCGGTGGGTTACAAACAAATTCGGCATAATCAGGAGATTATTAGTGGCGCCCTCGCCATCTCTTTTATAGCTGGGTTCTGATGCCACCACGTCCAGACTGGCGCGAGTCCCTGGGAAAAACACCATATCTGCTGGATTAACCGCAAAACTGCTGACGGGGCCAGCATCGGCTACCGTGGCTCCCGCTTCGGAAAGTCCCACCACCGATGTGGGCACCGCAAATCCTGATGCCTGGGCCTGCACGCTGACGAAAACTCCCAAGGCAAGCAGGGTCAAAGCAATTTTGGCATTATGCATGAACGACTCCAGAAAAATTTATTGCGAAAGAACATCTACTCCGGCCGGAGTCGTAAACTGGAACTCATGGCCCGGAATGGCATGATTAATTTCTACGTGCGCGAAATGCAGGACAGTCTCCTGCTGAAAGGCATCTTCCATACGCATTTCCTTCAGGATTCCTGCGGCATCAAAACCCAGACGCAACGCAGTAAAACCCTGGTCCTGACCATTTTTAGGACGCAACAACAACCAGTGAAGCTGGTTTTTGACACCCAGATCGCTGATGTTGAAATGCTGACTCAGGTCATCATTTCCGGCAATCAAGGCAGCGGGAGTGGATCCCAGCGCCTTGCCCAAAGGTTGAACCGTTACCTGTTGCAGGGCGGGCTCATACAACCAGACCTTCAGCCCGTTGGAAACTATGGTCTGTCCATTGGCGCCACTATAATCCCAACGAAATTTACCGGGACGGGAAATCCACAAGGTACCGCTGGCTTTTTTGACAATCTGACCATTATGGTTGGCCACTTCCTGGCTGAATTGCGCGGTAATGGTGTGCGTACTCTGAAAAAAATGATGCAATATATCCAGACCGGAAGCGGCATTCGCCCAGGCACTCCAGCCCAGCAAACAGGCCGCGCCCAGCATTTGCAAATAGCGTGAAAGACTACGCCGCTTTGATTCAATCACGACCTGGTGGTGCTGCTGCATAAATTTCTCTGCTCCCGTTACTTTGCAAAGGGCCAACAACACCCACTCTTTCCATTTCTTCGATCATGCGTGCGGCGCGATTATAGCCTACCTTCAGTTGGCGCTGCACGTATGAAATACTGGCCTTGCGACTGGTGGTGACAATAGCCACTGCCTGATCGTAAAGGGGATCAGCATCTTCACCTCCGCCACCATTGAGATCCTCCCCATCTATACTTTCACCACCCTGTAAAATGCGCTCATCATATTGAGGTGCGCCCAACTGGCGTAAGGATTCCACTACGCGATGAACTTCGTCATCACTCACAAAGGCGCCGTGCACGCGCTGTGGATAGCCGGAACCCGGCGGCAGATACAGCATATCGCCCTGGCCCAGCAGGGTTTCTGCACCCATCTGATCAAGAATGGTACGTGAGTCAATACGGGAAGAAACCTGAAAGGCAATACGGGTTGGGACATTGGCCTTGATCAGGCCGGTGATGACATCTACAGAAGGACGCTGGGTAGCCATAATCAGGTGCAATCCTGCCGCTCTGGCTTTTTGGGCGAGCCGGGTAATCAGGGTTTCCACCTGCTTGCCGACCACCATCATCAAATCTGCAAACTCATCGATAATCACTACAATAGCTGACAACTTGCTCAAACTGATAGGTTCGCCATCCAGATCCTTATCGGGACCCGGCAGAGGATGTCCTGCGCTCAGGGCTTCCTGCACTTTTTGATTATATCCGGCAAGATTTCGCACCCCGACAAAAGCCATCAGCTTGTAACGTCTTTCCATTTCGGCCACACACCAGCGCAGCGCGTTGGCCGCCTCTTTCATATCGGTGACCACCGGCGCCAACAGATGGGGAATACCCTCGTAAATGGACAATTCCAGCATTTTGGGATCAACCATGATAAGACGTACCTCTTCAGCAGTCGCTTTGAAGAGGATACTGAGAATCATGGCGTTGACACCCACCGATTTCCCCGCACCGGTAGTGCCAGCAACCAAAAGATGCGGCATTTTGGCGAGGTCAGCCGAAACAGGCTGGCCACCAATATCCTGCCCCAGAGCCAAAGTCAGGAAACTTTTACTGTGGCTAAAACCGGAGCTGGAGAGAACTTCAGAAAGTCTTACCGTGCGTCGCTTGGGGTTAGGCACCTCAATGCCCATGGTCGCCTTACCCGGAATCGCTTCCACTACCCGTACCCGGGCCGCCAACACCCGCGAGAGATCCTTGCTGAGCCCGGCCACCTGGCTTACCTTGACGCCCGGAGCGGGCTCAATTTCAAAACGGGTAATTACTGGGCCAGGATTGGCAGCGACTACCGAGGCCTGGACACCAAAATCCGCCATTTTCTCTTCCAGCATGCGTGACTGCTGGGCCAGTGTTTCTGGATCCAGTTGTCCCGTGGGATCCATAGGATCTGCCGGGTCCAGCAGTGCCAGGTCGGGGAGACCATCAGCCCGAGGCGGGCCAACCGGTGCTGGTAGCGGCATCTGCCGGGTATTTTTAGGTGCTGATGAGGCAGTCATTGGACGCGGTTTTTTCGCCGCAAAAAAACCGGGGGCTTTCTCAACAGCCGGTTTTGCTTTTTCCGGAATAGCTGCCGGAATCGGCGCTGAAACCCTGGTTTGCGACTGGTCTGGCTGCCGCCGCGAGAATCGGGGCAGCTGCAAACGTGCGAACAAGTTCAGGCCACTCAGCCGGTTCAATTCCTGCTGGAATTTCGTCAGCATTTCCCGTGGTCCAAGGCCCGTCAGCAAAAACAGGCCGAAGACAAATACCGCAAAAAACAGCAATGCACTTCCACCGGAACCAATGAGAGGCTGAAACAACTGAGCAATTTCCTGGCCCACAATACCACCGGCAAGGGTTCCTGTGACCGACCACCAGGCAGGTGGCCAAACTATCGCCAAGAATGTCATCAAGCCCAGGAAAATGGCCAGCCCCCCCACCGGGGCAAGGCGTCGGCCGGGTCGTTGGCGAAACCAGTGATTCCAGAGCTGCGCGACCCACCCGAACAACGCCAGAGGGAGCAACCAGGCCGACATCCCCAACAACTGCACCAGAAACTCTGCCAGATAAGACCCGGCCTCTCCTCCCCAATTTTGTACAGCCTCGCCTTTACCACTGTTGAACCAGCTGGGATCTGCGGGAGAAAAACTCAGCAGGGACATGGTCATGAATAGGGCGAGTGCCAGCATGACCAGTAACAGGGCTTCACGGCGCCAAGGTTTTCCGGGCATGGCTCTGGATGGCCCGGCCGGGGTCGGTCGGGTGGTTCGGGAAGCATTACGGGCAGCAGAACTCATGTTCGCAAGCTAAACGAGGCATACGCCAGTGTCAAGCTTCAGGAGCATAAGAAACACTTACAAATGGCGCTGTTAGCGCCTCATAATAAAGCATTCGGAGAACTCATTGCGGGTCACGAATAGTACCCAGATGGTGCCGATGATCGGGATGAATACGACCATGAATCCGGAACACATAGGCCAGAACCAAAAGAGTAAAACCCAGCCAGGCTGCCAACGACCAATCCAGTGGATAGGCCAGCGGGACAATGGATTCATATAACACCCACCAGAACAGACCAGTGGCCACGACCGGCAGGAGAAAATGATAGAACAGACGCGTGCTGGTTCCTTCGTGATCCGCATGGGCCAGACGCATCAAGGACACATTCATCAAGGTATGTGCGGTGACCAGACCGAACAGGACTGCCGTGGTCAGAACATTAAAACCATTATTGGCCCCAAATACGGCGACGGCCAGCACCGCAACAACAATGGTCAGTCCGGTAATGACCGAAATGCTGCGTTGCGGAGCCTGGGTACTGCTGACCTGGGCAAAGCGTTCGGAAATCAGCGCATCGCGACCAATGGCAAATAGTACCCGGGAAGAGCTGTTCAGCAAGGCAAGACTATCGGCCATGGCACTATTAATGGCGAGAATAACCAGCGCTATGCCACCGACCGGGCCAAGATAACGCAGGAATACCGTCACACCAGGCGCGTCGGCATTGGCAAAACTCGCCATATCGGCGGGGCCCCAGCCAACGGTCAAGGCGTAGGCAGAAAGCACCAGCGCTGCGCCCACCAGGGTCAAAGACAGTAATGCCGCCTTGCCGATGAGCCTGCCACGCTGGGTTCGGGGTCCGCGCACTTCCTCGCCAAGGGGCGTGTGGCTGCCTATCCCGATAAAACTGGTGATGGCGAAAATCATACCCATGGCCACGCCTTTGAAACCATCTGTCGGAATACTAAACGGGGCCAGAGGATGCACGGGTGCCGCTTTGACAATAATAATCATGGACGCCACTACCAGAAACGCTACTTCCACAAAACTGGTAATGGCCACCACGCGAATACTGGGGCGAATCCCGGAAAGACTGAGTAACCACGGAATACCAATGAAAAACACAATAGATACCAACCAGAACCAGACAGGTAAGGGATAACCCAGACTTTTCGCCAGCCCCGGCAGAAACACCCCGCCCACATAAACCGGAATAGCGGCAACACTGAGCAACTGGTAGAACACCACCATGAAACCGGTAAGCAAGGCAGGTCTGGCTCCCAGACCCGCCGCCACATAAGCGTAGTATCCGCCTGCTGAAGCACGATGCTTACTGAGGTGATAAATAGTGTTCATTTCGATGAACATGAGCGCAAAAGCCCAGAGATAGGACAGGGGTAGAGCCACCAGTGCAAAGGCCGCACCCGCCGTCATGAAGGCTACCACATCACAGGTGGGCGCCATACCGGAGATGCTCTGGCTGATCAGCCCCCAGAGACTGACCACATCCTCTTGCAGGGTTTCGGGAGCGGCGGATGCTTTTTCCATAACTGACAACCTTTCTATTTGCAACTTTGTTGCATTATTACCAAGCACAAACCTTACTGTCAACTATGCAATTGCTGGACACCAAAAACCATCAGAACAAATCCGCGAATAATACTTGTAGTATTGACAAATAGCCGGTACTCATCAACACTGCTTACAAAATGTGTAGGCATTTATCATTTGCCGAGCCGTTCATCATGGAGAACTGTTGTGTCTGATGATCTTCCCAACATCACCGAGAGCCTGCTGCAGCAACCGGATACAAACCGTCTGACCGGTACTGCGGCCACTCAACATCCGCCTCGTATATTGCTGCTCTATGGCTCCAATCGGGAAAAATCCTACAGTCGGCTGCTGACCCTGGAAGCAGAGCGACTATTACGCCATTTTGGGGCGGACACGCGGGTATTTCATCCCAGTGGCTTACCGCTGCCCGATGATGCGCCCGCAACCCATCCCAAAGTCATTGAGTTGCGGGAACTGGTAGAATGGTCGGAAGGGCAGGTTTGGTGTTCACCCGAACGGCATGGCGCAATGACCGGAGTATTCAAGTCACAAATCGACTGGATTCCGCTGAACTCCGGAGCAGTAAGACCGAGCCAGGGGAAAACTCTGGCGTTGCTGCAGGTTTGCGGAGGCTCACAATCCTTTAACACCGTTAATCAGATGCGGATTTTGGGGCGCTGGATGCGCATGATCACCATACCGAATCAGTCCTCGATTCCCAAAGCCTTTCTGGAGTTCGATGAGGCAGGGCGCATGAAACCCTCTGCCTACTATGACCGGGTGGTGGATGTGATGGAAGAATTGATGAAATTCACCTTACTGACGCGAGGACAAAGTGATTACCTGACAGACCGGTATTCCGAACGCAAAGAATCTGCTGAGGAGTTATCGCGAAGAGTGAATCAGAAAGCAATATAAAGCATGAAAACGCCCTCTGCGCAGCAGGCATAACCGGTCAACAAACAATACCCAAAACGGCCCGCAATCGACAACAAAGTGGCGGGATAAATTCACCCTGCATTTGTTACAGGCCTTCCCGGTTGATGTTAAACTGAATCCACACCCTGACTGATGGACTGATGAGGAACCCGATGAGCGACTCCAAAAGTATCATTGATAGCAAACACGCCCGATTAATGATTCTGGGCTCCGGCCCCGGTGGCTACACGGCTGCCATTTACGCGGCGCGGGCCAATCTCCAACCCCTACTCGTGCAAGGGATGGAGCCTGGTGGTCAATTAATGACAACGACCGATGTAGACAACTGGCCTGGTGCTGCAGAGGGCATCATGGGTCCGGAACTCATGCAGGAACTGGAAAAACAGGCACGGCGCTTTGATACGGAAATGGTGTTTGATCATATTCATAAGGCCGACCTGAGCCAGCGACCCTTCCAACTCAGTGGGGATCAACACAATTACACCTGTGATGCCCTGATTCTGGCGACGGGGGCCTCTGCCAAATATCTGGGTCTGCCCAGCGAGGAAAAATTTCGTGGCAAAGGCGTTTCAGCTTGCGCCACCTGCGACGGCTTTTTCTATCGTAATCAGGATGTCGCCGTCATCGGTGGTGGGAATACGGCCGTCGAAGAAGCGCTTTATCTGAGCAATATTGCCAAGCATGTCACGGTAGTCCATCGTCGTAATAAGTTTCGTGCCGAAAAAATCCTGCAGGACAAGCTTATGGCCAAGGAAAACGTGACCATCATCTGGGATCATGCCGTAGATGAAGTACTGGGCGACCAGTCGGGCGTCACCGGGCTGCGGATCAAGCATGTAGAAAACGGCAATACCCAGGATTTAGCGTTGATGGGGGTATTTATTGCTATTGGCCATAAACCCAATACCGACATTTTCAAGGGACAACTGGAAATGGATGCGGGCGGATATTTGATTACCCGTGCCGGGCGCGAGGGAATGGCCACGGCGACCAGTATTGAAGGCGTTTTTGCCGCTGGTGATGTCCAGGATTATGTGTACCGGCAAGCGGTCACCAGTGCCGGAACGGGCTGCATGGCGGCTCTGGATGCAGAACGCTGGCTGGAGCAACAGGAGGATTGAAGCATGAGACGGCGGCGACCACCCAAGACAACACCGGTATCGCTCGCCGTCCATCCTGCTGAAAAGGCTTGCTTTGAAGAAGCCATGGCAGATGTCAAACGCTTTCCAGCGCCGCCTATCCCCGCACGACCCAGCCCCCCAGCACCTTTGCCCTTGCAACGGCAAAAAGACGAACTGGCCGTGCGGACGGCGCTCAGTCGCACATTGAATAGCGACGAAATCCTGGAAGCAGGAGATGAATGGCTCTATTTGCAGCAGGGGCAATCTCCTGCTCTCCTCAGGGATTTACGCAAAGGGCGTTTCCGGATCCAGTCCAGGCTGGATTTACATGGTTGCACGGTTGAAGAAGCCCGACTCGAACTGGCGGCCTTTTTACACGAAGCCCAGCAGTGGCGCTGGAATTGCGTGTGCATTGTGCATGGCAAAGGGTTGGGGTCTCCAGGACGCATACCCGTTCTGAAAAGACTGATAGGTGGCTGGCTGATGAAGCATCAGGAAGTGCTGGCTTTCACTCAGGCCCGCCCCGGAGAAGGAGGGGGCGGGGCCTTGCAGGTACTACTCGGATGGCGCCGCCACCAACATCGTAATTATCGGGCTTGAGCCGTGTAACCTTCGCTTTCAATGGCCTGAACTAAAGCCTCAACGTCCAGCGAGTCCCCTTCCACCGTAGCGTTGTTACTGTCGAGATGCACTGCCACCGCCTGCACTCCGGGTACCTCCCGAAGTGCTTTTTCAACTGCAGCCACGCAGTGCTTGCAGGTCATCCCCTGAACAGACAATTCAATCTGAGCCATATGCTTAACTCAACGCTGGGCCACACTACGAGAAGCCGGCTGATCCCGACTCACATCCCAGCGCCGGCGAACAGCCATGTCTCCTTCCGCCTCGGACAAGGAGGCCAGAATAGGGCAATTGTCTACTGAACCATGTCCAGGGCAACGCTCTGCCTGGATAGCCAAGGCGGAACGCATTCTCTGCAGATCTGCGATTTTGAAATCAATCTCTGCAATTTTCTGTTCTGTCAGCGCCTTCACATCGCCCATATCATTTTCGGCGCTGCTACTGATGTCCAGCAATTCTTTCACCTCTGCCAAGGAAAACCCCAGATTCTGGGCACGGCGGATAAAGCGCAGACGCGACTCGGCGTGACTATCATAAAGACGATAATTGGATTGGGTACGCTGCACCGGCTGAATCAAGCCGATACGCTCGTAGTAACGCAACGTTTCTGCAGCCAGCCCGGCTTCACGGGCCAAGCGACCTATTGTCACGGGTGTATCCATCTTGTCTCCCTCCTTATATTGACTGAATTTTTACGCTCCACGCGTATAGTGTCCTCATTCTAAAGCATCTAGTCAACACAAAGGTCAAGCCTATCGGCGCGAACTTGCTCATGGCCCAGTAATGCTTCAATACAACTGGTTGCAAATACACCCGCAGGCAGCGAAAACTCCAGAATCAGGGTGCTGG
Source organism: Acidithiobacillus sulfurivorans (assembly GCF_018853815.1). Taxonomy (GTDB): domain Bacteria; phylum Pseudomonadota; class Gammaproteobacteria; order Acidithiobacillales; family Acidithiobacillaceae; genus Acidithiobacillus; species Acidithiobacillus sulfurivorans. Next base: position 13,343 of record NZ_JAAOMP010000140.1, read on the forward strand.
AATCCTGCCAGTGGTATTGCAGCGAATCCGGACGCGCGCGCAGGGCGCGACGGGCAGCATCCACGTCCTGCGCGGCCAATTGTTGTGGCCAATGACGGATATTACCCAAAATCTCTGACTCCTCGGGCAAGGCATCCAGGGCCTGTTTTTCTACGAGGGCAGCCTGATTTTCAGGAGATAGCCCGCCCCGGCCCGGCAGAGGTCCGCTGGGGTGCACATCCCACTCTGCAGCACGCTGCTGCAGGCTCTCCTGCTCATTGTCCTGGGCCAGAAAAATGCTGTGCGAACCGTTTAATTGCACAATTTCTCCCGCCAAGAGGACATTCCAGTTATTTTGGCGTACCCGCTCCGCCAGCACCTGATTAAAAAGTGCAGAGCGCGCCGCTGACAGCAGCAGGCCACGCTGATGACGATCCATTTTGCGCGCTGTACCGGACAACAGGCGACTGGCCTCCTGCAAATTACGGTGCCCAAAGCGTTGTGCTCCAAAATAATTGGGGAAGCCCGTTTTTTGCAAATGCTGCAAACGCGTCTCCCACAAAGCTGGTTCGCCCTGACAATGTCGCAAAACCAGGCGAAAATGATTTCCTTTCAACACTCCCCTACGGAGCTTGCGGTCATGACGGGTCATCTCCAGAAAATGGAGATTTTCACTTTCCAGGCTCTGCCAATCCGGCGTTGTTCCGGCTTGTACCGGCACGGAAAAACTCTGTCGGGTAATGGCATGCCGGTCTTTCATTCCCGCATACCCCACATCACGCACGGGGATGCTGGCCAGTTGTGCCAGCCGTTTTGCTACTTCCTGGGTATTCAGTCCGCGCTTTTCAATGAAAAACCAGTAATGCGAACCCGTACCGGAAGGCGTAAAAGGCAACATTTCCGTAACCTGAAAATCCTCTTCCGTCGATTTGAGTTCGGCTTCCAGCAGGACATCCACATGCGGATAAATGCGTGGGAATAATTCAGACATGTTGAATCAAGGTCACGGCGTGGGCAGCGATTCCTTCACCCCGACCGGTATAACCCAGCTGCTCAGTCGTCGTCGCCTTGACGTTGACCGCATCCTCAGAAACCTGCAGATCTTCGGCAAGGTGCGCGCGCATTTGCGGTATATGGCTCGCGAGCTTGGGTCGCTGACAAACAATGGTGGCGTCCACATTCCCGACCGAAAAGCCCTTTTCCTGAATCAAAGCATGACAATGTCGGAGCAAAAGACGGGAATCGGCACCGGCAAAACGTGCATCCGTGTCGGGAAAATGGCGACCAATATCTCCCAATGCTGCGGCACCCAGCAAGGCGTCACAAATGGCATGCAGCAAGACGTCCGCATCGGAGTGCCCGGCCAGACCCCGCTCATAGGGAATCTTGACCCCTCCGAGTATCAACAAGCGCCCGGGAACCAGAGCATGTACATCAAAACCATGACCAATACGCAGCTGCATTATTTCTCCTCGTCACGGGCCGCCAGAATGGCTGCGGCCAAAGCTAAATCATCTCCCAAGGTAATCTTGATATTATCCCCATGCCCCTGAATCAGACGCGGACGCCAACCCTGAAGCTCCATCGCCGAAGCTTCATCGGTAATGGGCATTGCGGCACCCTGCGCAGATTGCAGGGCTGCAAGCAATGCTGCCAGGGGGAAAGCCTGGGGCGTTAAAGCCCGCCATAGCCCTTCCCGATCCACCGTACCCAGGGAAAGACCATCTTTTTCGCGCTTAAGGGTGTCGGCAACCGGAATTCCCAGCAATGCCCCCTGCGGTGATTCTCTCAGACTATCCAGCAAATTGCCCAGGTCTTCGGCGCGCAAACAGGGTCGTGCAGCATCATGTACCAGCACCCAGTCCGTATCGGCAGCACCGGCTTTCCGCAAGGCCTCCAAACCGAGTCGCACGGAATCAGCACGTTGCTTCCCGCCTTTTACAGGGGCCAAAGGCAACTCCAAATCCTCACCCAACAATTCCCGCCAGGCTCCGGTTTCCAGGTCCTCACCCGGCAACACCAACTGCACTCCGGAGATCCGCTTTTCGTGCAGAAAAATGTTCAGGGTATGCGCAAGAACAGGCTGCCCGCGCAGCAAAACATATTGTTTAGCCTGGGTTCCACCAAAACGTTGGCCCCGCCCTCCGGCTGGAATAATGACCCAGATCCGCTCCATCAATTTTCCTCAACCTATGGGATTCAGACGCAGTATCCGCAGTCTATCCAGCAGGCGCAAGCGTTTCAGCTTTTGCAGTTTGGGCACGAGCACCTTACACTAGGCTCCCTGAATTTGCTGATATGATATCCCGGATATTTTGGACTTTCCTCTCGCTTTGGGCCCTGTCCCCCGTGCAGGTAATGCACGCAGTTTCAGCCATATTTTCGGGGCTGCCGATTGCTGGCTGGCAGCCGAAATGCTCCGCAAATGGCAAAAACCTCTGCTGGTGCTCCTGCCCAATCCTCGTGATCTGGAAGAATGGCAGCGCGAGTGGTCATTTTTTGCGCCGGATCTGGATGCGCCCCTGATTTTCCCGGATCGGGAAATTCTGCCGTATGATCGTCTGGCACCTCCGGCCGATGCGACCGCCACCCGTCTCGCGACATTGGCGGCCTTACCCAATTGGCGCGGGCTGTGTCTGGCCCCTCTGGCGGCCGCTCTACAACGTCTTCCGCCCAGAAGTTTTCTTGATCAACACGCCTTTGTGCTGGCCGTTGGAGACACCCTCCAGCCCGAGCGCTTTCGGCAACGCCTGATTGATGCGGGCTACCGCAATGTCAGCGAAGTTTCTGAACCTGGGGAGCTCGCCTGGCGCGGCGGCATTATTGACTTGTTTCCCAGTGGTAGCCCACTGCCCTACCGAATTGAGTTATTTGACACCCAGGTAGAGAGCATCCGGGCATTTGATCCGGAAACCCAGCGGACTCTGGAGAAAGTATCCAGGGTCTCCCTGCTGCCTGCGCGCGAAATTCCTGTGGATGCGGCAGCACTGAATGAATTCCGCAGCCAGTTTCGGGCAAAATTCAGTGGTGACCCGCAACGTGCCGAAGTCTATCGAGCGGCAAGTCGCGGACAGGTTCCCCAGGGAGCAGAGCATTACCTACCTCTGTTTTTCCCGGAAAGCAGCCATCTACTTACCCATTTCCCTCCGGACGGGATCATTTTCATGCCCCCCGGTCTGGAAAGCGCCAGCCAGCAGATTCGCCACGACTGGCAGGAACGCCATGAAGAGCGGGCATACGACACCAGTTATCCGATTTTGCCACCAGACGCACTTATTTTGACGCCTGCCGAATGGGAAACAGCACTCCAGAGTCGTGCACAGGTGCATGGCGAAGCAGAAGGCCCCGGTGAAAGCCTACCCTGCGGACCACTACCAGCCCTGCAGGGAAACAGCGAAACACCCCTGTCAGCATTGGAAACTTTTCTGCGTCACCTCCCCCAGCAGGGCCGCGCCCTGATTGCTGCAGAATCTCCGGGCCGTCAGGAAGCACTGTCTGAGCGCCTGAACAAAGCGGGTTTAAGTGCCACCCGCCTGAAAAACTGGCCGGATTTTCTCCAGTCCACAGAAAAAATTGCCATTACCGTAGCCCCCTTGGAGCGCGGTCTGCTGCTGAAAGAGAAAAATCTGGTCCAGCTTGCACTCATCTCGGAAGCGCAGATTTTCGGGGACCGGGTATTTGCACAAAGACGAAGTGCGCAGGTCCGCCAACGTCATGTGGAAGGCATGGTCCGCGATCTGGGCGAACTGCAGCCCGGCGATGCGGTCACCCACGAAGAATATGGCATTGGACGTTTTCAGGGAATGAGCACGCCTTTTGCCGCCCAAGGCGACGTCAACGAGTACGTGGTACTGGAATATGCCCAGGGAGATTTGGTGTATGTCCCGGCAGATCATCTGGATCGCATCGCCCGTTACGTGGGAAACGGAGCCGTCGAACCCGTTCTATCCCGCCTGGGCAGCCCGCATTGGGATAAGGCAAAAACCAGAGCGCGGGAAAAAGCCATTGATGCCGCCAGTGAGCTGCTGGACATATACGCCAGACGAGCGGCCCGTCAGGGCCGTGCTTTTGCAGCTCCGGATGAGGCTTATTGGGACTTTGTTTCCCGTTTCCCCTTTGAAGAAACGCCCGATCAACAACAAGCCATTGATGCCGTCATTGCCGACATGATCAGCCCGCATCCCATGGATCGTCTGGTTTGTGGTGATGTGGGGTTCGGCAAAACCGAAGTGGCGTTGCGGGCAGCTTTTCTGGCCGCCCATGGCGGGGCACAGGTCGTGGTTCTGGTACCCACTACTTTGCTGGCTCAGCAGCACTATGAAAACTTTCAAAACCGCTTTGCCGGAATGCCTTTGCGAATCGAGGTTCTGTCCCGTTTTCAGAAGGCCAAAACCCACAAGGAAATCCTGGCAGCCACCCAAGCCGGAGACGTCCGGATTCTGATCGGAACCCATCGCCTGCTCCAGAAAGATGTGGCTTTTAAAGATCTCGGCCTGCTGATTCTGGACGAAGAGCACCGCTTTGGTGTGCGTCAAAAAGAGCAGATCAAGGCCCTGCGTGCCGAAGTGGATATTCTCACCCTGACGGCTACGCCTATTCCCCGCACCCTGAATCTGTCCCTGGCCGGACTGCGGGATTTATCCATCATCGCCACCCCACCCCAGCGTCGGCAACCAGTGCGTACTTTTGTGCAGATCTGGGAAGACGCTGTGGTCGTCGAAGCCTGTCAGCGCGAATTACATCGGGGCGGACAAATTTATTTTCTGCACAATGAAGTGCGGGATATCGAACGCATGGCCAGTAACCTCAAGCGTCTGCTTCCCGAGGCCCGGCTCCGGGTCGCCCACGGGCAAATGCCTGAAGGCGAACTGGAGGCGGTCATGCTGGATTTTTATCATCAACGCTTCGATATTCTGCTCAGCACCACGATTATCGAATCCGGCATCGACAATCCCCACGCCAATACCATACTCATCAATCGCGCCGATAAATTTGGCCTCGCGCAACTCCACCAGCTCCGGGGCCGGGTGGGACGCTCCCATCAACGGGCCTATGCGTATCTGTTTACCCCCGATGTGCGCGCCATGAGTGATGATGCCCGGCGCCGCCTGGATGCCATTCAATCTCTGGAAGATCTGGGGGTCGGTTTTGCCCTGGCCAGTCATGATCTGGAAATTCGTGGAGCCGGTGAACTCCTGGGCGAAGAGCAAAGCGGGCACATGGATGAAGTGGGTTTCACGCTCTTTATGGAATGGCTCAACGACGCAGTTGCCGCTATCCGTGCGGGCAAGGACCCCCGCAGCCTGGCCGAACAACGCGCCAGCGGGCCGGAAATTCATCTCAATACGGCGGCACTGATTCCCGACGATTATCTGCCCGACGTGCACTTACGTTTGCAACTATACAAGCGCCTCAGCGATGTCCGCAGTGATTCCGCTATCGGTGAAATTATGGTGGAAATGATCGATCGATTCGGGCCGTTGCCAGACCCGACTAAAACCTTGCTGTGCCAGACCCAGCTCCGCCTCCTGGCCAGTCAAATTGGTATTGATCAGATTGACGCCGGACCTTCCGGAGCACGCCTGCAATTCGCCGTGGAAAATCAGGTATCCCCGGAAAAAATCATTACGCTTATTCAGCGTCCGCACAGTGTCTATCATCTGGATGGTGGTCAACGCCTCAGAATTCGTCAGGATTTACCCGACGGTGAGGCACGCTGCCAAAAAATCATTCAACTCATTGAACCATTAAGGAATAATGTATGAGCGGCACGCGCCTTGCCATATTGAGTCCCGCCGGACGTGGCCCCATGACTTTACCCTCCAGCATGGGACAATTTGTTCATCGTACGGAAAGCCATCAGGAAGTGTGGGGATGCTGGCTACAAAGCTGGAATTTACCGGTTGCCGTCAGCGCAATTGCGCCGTTTCTGGATGAATTATCGCGGCAGGCCTTGCATCAGGAAAGAGAAGTTTTCTGGTCCCCCATGCCCAGTGTAGACAGCGTCTCCCGTATGGTTTTGCGCGGTACTGTGCAACCCGAGGCGCTGCGCCGGGCATTGACGACCCTGCATCTTCAGAACAGCATGCCTGGCCGCATACTCCATGCCCAGGGCGATAGTCTGGCCATTGCCATTCACGGTCCTCAAGGTCCGGTTCCTGCCGCCAATCGTGCCTTGGCTGACGCTCTGGAAGGCATCCAGCTTGATCTGGCCATAACACCACTTTGGGAAGCTGGTCACTTTAAGCTGTTGTTGACCGACATGGACTCCACCTTAATCAGCATTGAATGTATTGATGAAATGGCGGATCACCTGGGTCTCAAGCGGCAGGTTGCCGCCATTACCGAACGCTCCATGGCGGGTGAACTGGACTTTCAGACCTCCCTGCGCGAGCGCGTGCGCTTGCTTC
>NZ_JAAOMP010000141.1 GCF_018853815.1 Acidithiobacillus sulfurivorans
GGACTGAGCGTGCAATTGGGTACGCCTCCCGTCTACTACGCGCCACCGCCGGTGTATTATGCGCCGCCCCCCGTCGCTTATTACACGCCGCCACCAGTGGTCAGATATTATCCCGTGCCACCCCCTGTCGTTGCCTATGGACCCAGACCTTGGCTTCGGCGGGGGCCGCCACCATGGGCAGGGCATGGAAGGCCAGGACCCTGGCAACATGGCAATTGGCATCACTGATAGATCAAGAAGATGAGATGCGATTCGCCATGAAACAAAACTAAATTCTGCAAGTGGTCATGGATAATGAATGACCGCTTTCAGTCTTCTGCCGACCATCAGAGATCAACGGCGGCTGGGCAGCGGAAGCGGTCATTCGGCGACTTGACCATCATGTTCTCCCAACTCATCACGATGGCTATAAATCGCAGTTTTTTGAGAATCGTAATCCCTGGTTTATCCTGCGACGACGAGCGCCAGTTGAAGATGCTCAAAAACGGTCTGATGGAGCACTAACAAGGTTCCGGTTTCACCCTCATGATGTCTGTTGTTTTTTGCTTTTTTCTTCAAAATAAGTTTTCACAATAGCCTGTTCAAAAGCCTCTACAGCTTGATCAACAGCACTCCAATCTGCACCGCTTGGAGAAGCCAACAATAGGGCATCCATTACGGCAATGGCGCGGTGGTACTCTCGATGCAGATGATCCAGACGGTTTACGTTATCCTGTCCCAAGCGATGTATATCTCCATGGAGGGGGCAGACCGTGGCATCAGCCAGAGTCAGGTAATCTACTGCGCGTGGAGAGCGAATGATGGTTTTTTTCAGCGCTTCGTGTTGAGCAAGACGCGTAGCATACAGTCCAAGCAAACTGATGGGTCGATGTCGGTGCGGGAAAACGCTGTGCTTGAGGAATGCCTTTAATTCCGCGAACGGCATAGGCTTGGCAATGGTGTAACCTTGCAGAAGCGTGCTTCCCATAACGGTGACTGCATCCAAAATATCTTCAGTCTCTACACCCTCTACCACGAGATCTACCTGCATCCCGTTGGCCAGATCCTGAATGGCGTTCAAGAAATGAAGGTCCTGCGGTCGCAGTTCGAGGGTGCGGACAAAGCCCTGGTCGAGCTTGATTTCGTCAATGGGCAGGTCCTTCATGCGGAGCAGAGAGCTGTAGGCACTTCCCACATCATCAAGCGCCAGGCGAAAGCCTAATGCTTTTATTTCCAGGAGCAATTCCAACGCGGTCTGCCGCTCCAGAAAATCCTCTCCCTCAAGAATTTCCAGTGTGACGCGTGATGCATCTACCGTGCTTTCGCCGAGTATTTCACGTAAGCAAGTGATGCAAGAACCCGACAGAGAACGTGGATCCAGATTGACGGAGACCCATAAAGGCCATCCTTGGGCATCCAGTATCGAGAGATCCTTCAATGCTTGGGTTAATACCTGTTTGTTGAGATCAGAAAAGTCTTCACCGTGTAATTGCGGCAAAAACCGGGCTGGAGGCCAAATAGTCCCGTTTTCATCCCGCAGGCGTGCCAAAGCTTCGATGCCGACTATCTTGCCTTTGCGGCTATCCAGAATGGGTTGATACCAGACCTCCAATGCGCCGTTATCCAGCAGGACCTGTGCGGGATTACGCTGATCTGCGAAGTTTTCCTCACCGAAAAGTGCCCAGCAATTTTCTCGATCCGCTTTGTGGGCTTTGATTTCATAGAGCGCCTGATCAGACCAGCGCAACAGCTGATCCGCTTGGTCTGTATCGGCAAAAGGATACAGCACGACACCCATACTTGCCCCAACCTGAACGCTTTCATCATTACTCAGAAGGATCGGTGTGGTGATGGTCCCTTCAATTTTTTTAAGGAGTTGCGCAAGGTCTGCATGCCCCGTCAAATCTTCCAGCAGGAGTACGAATTCATCGCCCCCGTAACGGGCAATAAAATCAGATTTGCGCAACATATCGGTCAAACGTTTACCTAACGTCCATTGCGACTCGCGCCACCCCGGAGAATGAAAGAGAATGGGAGTGGGTGGCGGCGGATTGAGATCGCGCGAAATTTTGATGACTTGATCCCGTTTCTAACGTGACCCGCCGGGCCGACTCGTACCCCGGATTGCCTCCATGAGAGCGCACATTAAGAGGACCGCCTGTGGCTTGCTGCAGGCAGGTTGATTCGGCATCGGCATCCGTCGCCTCCCACGTTTTCAGTATAGATGGAGAGGAAAGCCAATGGAACTGAAACCCATTTTTCAACGTGTGATCGGCCTGGATATTCATCAGGCACAAGTGACGGCCTGTGCCATCATTGGTAACCCGGATGGCACTGTGGAGGTAGAGCGCCGTCAGTTTGGCGGCTTCAAGAAAGACCGCCGGGCCTTGGCGGATTGGTGTGCGACCTGCAGCCGGATGCAGTGGTCATGGAGAGTACCGGGATTTACTGGAAAAGTCCCTATGCGGCTTTGGAGCAGGTCGGCATTCGTGCCCAGGTCGTCAATGCCCGTCACGTCAAACAGGTGCCCGGGCGCAAAACCGATGTTGGCGATGCGGAATGGCTGGCCATGCTGGCGCGCGCGGGCTTGTTACGCGGTTCCTTTGTCCCGCCGGCGCCACTGCGGGAATTACGCTTGATTGCCCGCCAACGCCAGAAGTTGGTCGGCATGCTGGCCTCCGAAAAGAACCGGCTACACAAGGTGCTGACCGACGGGGGGATCCGCCTGGGCGTGGTGGTCAGCGACATTCATGGTCAATCGGCACGCGCCATGATCAAAGCGCTGATTCAGGGCGCCACGCCCCAGGAGGTACTGTCCCTGGCGAGCCATCGCCTCAAGGCCAGCCGGGAGGAGATTCTGGATGCGTTGCAGGGCGATTTGAGTGCCTGCCATCGTTTTGTTCTGGACGAAACGATGCACTATATCGAAGCCCTGGAAGCGCAGATCGCGCGCTTCGATACCCGCTTGCTGGACGGTTTGGCCCCGCAACAGCATGCGCTGGCCCTGCTGCAGACCTTGCCGGGAGTGGATACCATGGGTGCTGCCTTATTGCTGGTGAAAATCGGGGACGATATGAAGGCCTTCGGGAGTGCCGATCGCCTGGCGTCGTGGGCCGGTCTGTGCCCGGGCAACAACGAATCGGCCGGCAAGCGCAAAAGTGGTCGCACCCGGAAAGGGAATCCTTACGTGCGCCGCGTCTTGTGCGAATGCGCCCATGCCGCCAGTCGCACCCAATGCGCCCTGCGCACCAAATTCCAGAACCTGGTCGTGCGCCGAGGTCATAAACGATCCATTATCGCCTTGGCCCACAAAATGCTGCGCATCATCTACTTCATGCTCTCTCGCGGCACATATTACCGGGACGCCGCCACCGATTATGAAGCCTTGAGCGTACAACGTAATGCCGCACGCTGGAT
>NZ_JAAOMP010000142.1 GCF_018853815.1 Acidithiobacillus sulfurivorans
ATAGCCCCGGCATTAGCAGTGATATAGGCTTCTGCTGCCTTTTCCACGCGCGCCATCTGGATGGCCGCAGCCGTGGATAGCTCCGGATGTTGTTTCCGTGCCGCATGAGCGGGGGAATTGATGCGTTACCTTTCCCTCTTTTCCCGCATCGAGGCGGCCACCGTCGCCTGGAAGTCGCTGAACTGGAAGTGTGTCGGTATCAAACCCGCTATTCCGTTACACCGCGCGGAGGGCGATTGATGGCCAACATTCAACATATCGCCGAGCGTGTTTTTCGACATGTCGATGCCAGTCATTTGCCGGTGGGTTATGCCCTTGCCATGGGGTCGCTCATCGATGCGTACGATGATGATCCGGATTTCCATGAGTGGGCAGACAGCGTGGATGGCAACGTTGTTCAGAAATTGATTGACTGCATGGTGCGTGAGGGCGCGTGGAACGATCCGGCGTGGCTGCAGGCGTTCATCCGGGAAGCGTCCAGGGAGAGCGCGGCATGAGCCGCGACTGCAAGCCCCTTGCGGGGTGCAAACCCGCCGACTGCAAGTCCGTACTGCCGGACTGCGAGGCGTTCGAGGCCGTTCTCCGGCGCGTCATCCGCGACCCGAAAAACGGCCCAATCGCCCATACTGCCGCCGAGTGTCTTTTTGCAGTACGCAAGCTGGTGAATGCGATCACGGCAAAGGAGCGCCCGTGATTCTACACCGTCTCTACCACAAACCACTTTTGCAAAGACAGCAACTGAAAATGTTTTCGTGAATGGCAATTACGGAACATATTCACCATGTTGGTGATTTCCTGATTCCGCCGTCCTGTCACCGAACTTCTGCTATACCCCGACATGACAGAGAAACGATCTGACACTTCCGTATCCGGCAAGAGTTTCGTCCGTGGCAAGACCATTGACGATGACGAACGCTCCCGTGGCCGCCCCCAAGCGGCGCGGGTAGTCCGGCGAGTCATCCAGGAGCGTGTGAATCTGCATGGACGGAGCATAGCGAAAATCGCCCGGGCCGCAGGACAGACGAGCAGGCTTGCAGCCGGCAGGCTTGCAGCCGGCAACAAGCTCATCAATGGCCGGCATCCCATTCGCCCGATCCCGAAGGGCCCGCCGATGAAAGAGGCGGCCCGCAGGGTGACAATCAAGGTTTCCTATGTCAGCAACCGCAAACCCGGTCAATGGGCCGCCCATGGCAAGTACCTGGAGCGCGAGGGCACCCAGGAAGACAGAAGCGCCGGAACGGGATTCGACGTGCAATCCGATGACGTATCCCTGCACAAACGTTTGAATGACTGGCAGCTGGCTGACGACCCCCGCCTGTTCAAGGTGATCATCTCTCCGGAAGACGGCGACCGCATGGACCTCAAGGCATTCACGCGGGAGTACATGGCCCGTCTTGCCCCGCACCTGCGGGAGACCGGTATCGAATGGATGGGAGTGGCCCACTACAACACGGCACACCCGCACGCGCATGTGCTGTTGCGCGGTAACGGCAACCTGCAGATCCCCCGGGAACTGCTTCAGCGCGGTATGCGCAATCTGGCATCCGAAGTGGCCACCGAACACCTGGGCTACCGCAGTCCCGCCGAGATCGAGAAAACCCGCCGGCGGGAAATGGAGGCCCACCGGTTGACGCCCCTGGACCGGGACATCGAAGCCGTGGCCAGGCCCCTGCCTGATGGACGGTCGGCTGTCGTGGAAACACCACTGCTCCCGGAAAGCCGGGGTTATGCACGTCAGCGGCGGCGCATGGGCCGGCTGGAGGCCCTGGAACGCATGGGGCTGGCCGAGAAAGTGAGCCATAGTGCCTGGGTACTGGATCACGGATGGACCAAAGGGCTGCGTGATTTGCAGGGACTGCGTACCCGCACCGAGATGGTGGCGAAGTCCCGGGCGCTGATGACAGAACCCCGCTGCGTGCCGCAGGTGACGAAGATACGGCCGGAAGAGCGCCTGGTTGGCCGTGTTCTCGGCACCGGACTTGACGAACAGTATGACCGGAGTTTTGTCCTGATAGAGGGCACGGACTACCGGGCGCATATCGTGTATCAGGATAACCGGATAGAGAAGGCTCGCGCTGCTGGAGCACTACCGCTTCGGCACCTGGTCGCCATCGAGGGCAAGGCGTTCGAGAAAGATGGCAGGACGGTCCGCTACACCCGGGTACAGGATTACGGGCTGGAGATAGCGGACAAGGTGAAGTCGGCGCTGCCGATTCCCCCGCAGGCCCTGGATGATGCCCTGGACGCCGGGCAGAAGCCGGACCCCAATGCCAATACCGGATTCCAACGCCACTGGCATCATCAGTTGCTGGAACGCCAGCGGGAACGGGAGAAGGAAAAGGAAAAGGAAAAGAAGTCGCGGCTGGAACAGGAGCAGCAGGAAAAAGAAAGGAAACGGGCGGAACAGGAACGGCGATCTGCCGGACGTTTGCCTACCCGGAAAGATGGCAAGGACAAGGACACTGGCATCGAGTGACGAGACCGGCGGTGCTACGATGAGTCGAAAAAGTATCCTTTGATTCGTACAGGTTTATAGGAGCAAATGTGGAATGGGACAAGCAAAGATTCGGAAATTGAAAGGCGATTATGGGCATCAGAAGAAGATAGACTGCCGATATGTTATAGGTGGTGTAATGCCTGATGAGTCCATCCCGGAAGACGTAAAAAAGCCCGGTGTTACCTATATGGCGATTCTATATCAACTGATATATAACCATAAAAAAATATATTGCTGCGTTGCGGGTGGACAGCGTAACGGCGATGATTTTTATTTTACAAGCGTGGGTTCTGGCACTGTTACAGCATTGCTCTCTCTGCCTATAAAATACACATTGCGCATTATACAGGAAGTGACAGAAGGGCCGACCCCGTTGTTTGATAAAATCAAAGCTACTCTCGACGTTCTTCCAGATGGTTCAGCGGTTGTATTCCTGGGAGACGCACAAAATTATCTGGATGGGGAATGGGTAAAGATTCTCAATATAAAAGGTAAAGTAACCATTGACGAATTAAAAAAAGAATCCAGGTCAGATCACGTTGAAATTGACCCGAAATTATTTATGAAAGAAAATAATTTGGATGGGTTTGTTATTGAAACAGATGTATAGCCTGCTGTTTGTCGGCAATGGTTGATTTTATATTTTTAACGCGCCAAATCGACAAACTATTTTTTGCAAAGGAGACACAGTATGGAAAAACAGCAAGAAAGTATTATTGGTTATGACTTGAATGGTGAGGAAGTGGAGCTGACGCCGGATGATCTGGTGTCCACGGATTCCGATGAGGATATTGACTGGGAGTGGGAGGCTGTCCACGGAAGTCATCTGCCATTTACTGACGGGGAACAGGAAGATTTATCTGACGGAGCACAAGGGGAAGGTTCGTGATACGCAGAAAAATTGCCCTGGATGCCGACGGCGTTTTACTGGATTTTGATCGGCATTTTCAGCGTCACATGGAGTACAAGCTGGGACGCAAGCTGCCGGTACTTTCTGATAGCTTTCAACTGACAGCACGCTATGGCATTGATGGTTTCTGGAATGACCTGGCTCAGGATGCGGTGTTCTGGTCGGGTATGCCCCTTTTGCCGGATGCTAAAAACCTGATTTATGCCCTGGAAGATATGGGGTTTGAGGTCTGGGTCGTGACAGCCATTGGCGAAGAGCAGCGCAAGTCCCGTGCGATCTCGCTATCCGGACTTATACCGGCGGGCCGCATTGTCTGTGCAGGCTGGACGGCTACGCCGCAAGACAAAGCCAATATTCTGCACGACCTGGGCACCGTAGGGTTTTTGGATGATCAGTGGGAGCATGTCCTGCACGCAGGCATGCTGCCGAAAATGCTGTGTACCAGATATTACTGTTGCGGCAGATATGATGTGGGTGAAGTACCTGTTGAAGTGGGTGTTGTGGATGATGTGATGGATTTTCCCGTGGCTCTGGAAGCCAGTATGCGGAGGTGGGCTTAAAAATGCGTAGAGTGTCCAATCTGGCTTTTAATCAGGAGTTCCCTGGACGTTCCGGGCTGAAGGCTATTCCTTCAAAGCATGTAGCCAGGATTGCACGAGACCCAGAAAACCGATTTGACGATCAGGCAGTAGGCATCTGGATCGAAGGGCAGGAATGCGTTGTAGGATGGTTGTACCGAAAGGATAAAAATCGTGAAGCGGTTCTTCAGAAGCTCGCTTCCGTGGAGAGCATTTCTTGCCAGATAGCCGTAGAAAAGGGAAAGAAGGTGGTTGTTTTCTGGCTGTGATGTGACCGGGGAAAGGGCAACTATTAGTTGTTTCCTAATTGTTCGATTTTCACACCTGAAAACGCATGTGATCCAATCCCTGGAACATCAAACTGATCAAACTAATTGTGGCTATACCACGTTCAAAGACAAACAATCTGGAGATTGATCATGCTACGACCCTTTGAGCTTGACCCGCAGATTATCCACCACATCATCTACAGCCAGGCAGGGTCTATTGGCAAGGCGCTTATTGAGCTATTGATGAACTCCATAGATGCACAAGCCACCACAGTTGCTCTGACTATGGACGGTAAGGGGTTCACCTGCAGTGATGATGGTGCCGGCTTTGCCACCAGAGAAGATGTGCTCCGTTACTTCGGACGTTTCGGCACACCTCACGAAGAAGGCGACGCCACGTATGGACGCTTCCGCTTGGGACGCGGGCAGATCATGGCCCATGCAAGCACCATCTGGCGATCGCATGGCTGGCAAATGACGGTGGATACGCGAGAAATGGGGTATGCCTACGATTTGGAGGACATCTCGGAGCCAGTGGCTGGCTGCCAGATCACCGGCAGCTGGTATGAACCGCTCACTGAGCAGGAGCGCCTAGCGGCCATTCAGGAGGTACGTGACCTGGTGCGCTACACGCCCATCGAGATCATTTTGAACGGCAAGCTCATCACCCGTAACCCCGCTCTGGAAAAATGGGACCATGTGGATGACTTTGGATATTACCGCGCCAAGGAAGAAGGCGCGGTAGCCATCTACAATCAGGGCGTACTGGTTCGACATGATCCCGGGCATGTGTGGGGTGCCGGAGGGCTAATCGTCTCCAAAAGGGCTATCGGCTTGAACGTATCCCGCACCGAGATCCTGCGCAAAACTGATCCCGTTTGGAAACATATTGCTAAGGTGTTCGCGCCACTGGCGGCCCGCGCCTCGGGCAATAGCAATGCCCAACGCAAAACAGAAGCCTATCGTGAACGGTGCGCACGCGCATTATTGTCTGGTGATCCGGAGTTGCACCGGATTTATGATAAAGAACCAGTGGTGACTATTCTCCCCGGGAAAAAGCATTATTCTATGAACGAGTTCCTGCGTCAGCATTGCAATTACCACAAAGGCGTTGTTCAGAATAACCGTTTTGCTGTCGTTGAGAACGAACGGGACATCCCCCAGGCCGAAGCCATGGCGGCATCCGGTATGGCCGTTTTCGTGCATCCCATCACGCTCTCCCGTTTTGGTTTGTACAATGCATTGGATTTCGTGGAAGTCATTGGGCGCATACAGGACAATTTACGGGATCATGTGTCCACCAATGATATCCAGTATTGGGGCCTCAGCACTCTTTCCGTACCTGCGCTGCTTTCATTTGACGTGCTCAAAAAAGCTTTCAAAAGTCGCATTGCCCTTGCTCCGGATAATACGTTGGACAAGGAAACCCGGCGGGCATGGGTCGCCTTGAAATGGTGTCTGGAACAATACGCGGCCATTTGTACGGGTGGAGAATTCTGGTATGGGCGACGGACTCGGGGCGGCATTCGCTTTCGTGTGTTTTTGGGGGACTCCAATACTGCTGAAGCATGGACTGACGGTTCGGCCTATATCGCCATCGACCGGAAACAGGTGTTGCCATTGAAAACCAAGCCTCTGGAAACGGCGATGAAGATTTTTAGCCTCGTGGAGCATGAGATTTCCCACCAGGGCGACAGTCTTTCCTGTGGTCACGATGAAGCATTTTATCAGCGGTTCCACGATCTGGTGCTGGAACAGGCTGCCGTGCGTCAGAAGTTCCTGTATATCTGGCTCAAGAAATACACGTCCAGCATGGAAAATGCGGGTAAACGACCTTCTGGCGTAGCCTGGCGCGAACGTTTGCTGCAGGAGCGCATGGGCAATGGCCGGGTTAAAAACGGTCTGGATAGCGGCCTTGTCGCTGTGGATGACGCCATGATGCGCCTGGCGCTGGAATCCAGAAATGAAGATATCCGCCAGCAAGACAGTCGTTTGCAAGACTGGATCGAAGCCGAAAACAACCGTTTGATTGAAGCTGGTTTGTGCCCACTCCCACCGGAGTGGGAGACATTGGTACGAGATTCGGAAAAGCAGTTGGCGGAAGATCGTGATCGGGCGCGCGTAAGAGATATGGAAGATCGGCTAGCTGATGAACATTGGGGCGAAATGATTGCACAGGATAATGCAAGAGATCGCCAGTGGTATGCCGAAGTGTTGGGCATACTGCCGGAAGAGCTTCCAGATGCCGCTTTCGATTGGTATCAAAGCGTTGTTGCCCCGCATTATGGTGATCCAGAGTTGATGGCTGAAAGAGAGGACTTTATACGATCTGCGTGGCATGGGAATAGTTACCGTTTTCAAACGCCAAAACCATGGGAACATACCCAGGATGAAGAATGGGACCCATGGGTGCATGAGCAGGAAAATGCCGCCATGGCAAAAGCAGAAGAAGCCAAACAGATTCCGGAAGATTGGGTGCCCCATGTTCAGGATGGAGAAACCAGATGGACCATCGAACACAACGCGGCGGCAGCAGGCTTTCTGGAGGTACTGGAGTACCTCGAATGGCGAGATGACACATTGCAGGACGCGACGAAAGAGGGCCTTAAATCATGCATGGAATAGTACACGCTCCAGTTTTCTATATTGGGTCAACCGCTATTACAGCATTGATAATAATAATTTTAAGTTCTTTTTTTATCTTTTTTTGCCTGGTTGCTATTTTTGCTTTTCTGAACCATCCAATCAGGGCATCTGCATTAAAAAAACTGGATGACGCAAACAAAGCCATGGCTGATGGATACATCAATGAGCACGACAAACCGATCAGCAGAATGGATTTGATGATGCTGCATCGCAGACACAAAGAACAGTTAAGAATAGATAAGGCGTCAGAAAAACAAAGAAAGATCATAGAGGCGCAAAAATCACAATTGGAGATGATCTGTTTGCGGTGGACCCCGTGCTCATGGACCAACTGTCGCTCGCGAATCCCCTTATTCTGTATCGGGGTGACGCTCAGGGCGGCGCCCGCACAGACGCCGTACACGCCATGGTCCAGCGAACTGATTTACCGGTCGTCGCTTTCTTTGATTACGATCCTGCTGGTCTGGTCATGGCCAAGGGATTGCCTCGCCTGGACAGCCTTCTGGTACCACCCCTGTCGATCCTGGAGAAAGCCATTCAGTCTCGCGGGTTGATCGAGCGTTATCAGGAACAGGTGGACAAGACGCCTTATGAATGGGAAAGACTAAGAGACGATAACCGGATGTCCGGGGTGTGGCGGGTGATCCATGTGGCGGGGAAGGCGCTTCCGCAGGAGTATTTTCACCGCCTGCCCACAAGCAGGGGCTAACTTAGTGCGTGTAACAGATAGGCGATTGAGAAGCAAGTTATCTGTTACTGTAACTGCCGGATATGGTTTACCGCCGCGTAGGCGATTATAGACACAAGATTAGCCAATGCTTAATAGTTACCGTTGGGTTCACTAACGATGTGTAAAAATTGATTTTATGGTGCCCATGATAGGTACTCCTAAAAACACTAAGCCCAGCGGTTTATTTTCATAAAAGAAGTACGCAGACAAACCTATACAAGTAAAAAGGGCGGCAAGTCCAGCAATATCCCTGATCCAGTATCTTTGCTCTTTTCGACGCTCCAGATGACTTTCACTGGAAAGATATTCAAGCAACATATTCCTATTCTTTGGAAAATGTTTGGCATATAAATTCAATAATGCTGGTGGAGGGAGATCGTGCTCTCGCTTTTTCTTAGACATGACTCTTTTTTACGAATGGTGCCACAATAATATTCACCATGGCATCCAGTACGCCATCTTCCTTATTCATCCTCTTGGGCAAGTAAGGTTCCAGAGAGGCAAACTCCGCGTGAGTTGCCTTGATTGACAAGTCGTGTCGCATAATGTCTATGAGTAGATTCCACAATGGTATGATAATCTTTTCATCTATCTGCCACGAGACGTAATAACCATAGATGGGAATAACTTTCAAAGCATCAGATATCCTCTGAAGCTTCTGGACAATATCCAAACCGTTATCCAGCCATGTCCCCTGTGGGTCCAATAATTTTGCGGATAATAGCTCTTTTTCTGCGTCAGGCAGGACATTGGCAATATTTTTTATGGCGTTAGCCGTAGCCTTATGTAATTTGGTTGCCCCGTGCCATTTGTCACGCATCGTCTTTGCCGACTTGATGACGTTAGAAAACCCAAGAATTTCATCATAGGCAGGAATGTCAAATAACTGCTGATGCGGGCTACGCCCTGCGAATGAGGCCGATATCGCCATGGTCGAATTCCTCGTGTACCCCCTACGAAATAAAGCATAAGTGTAGCATAAGCGGGGGAAGGCTCAATTATTCTCTTTTTCCATGGCTGCCTACCTTCATCCGTGACACCATAGTTAGGAATAGCCGTCCGCTATAACGCAAGGATTCTGCGCTATACCCCTCTGTCATTGTTTCGATAGAGGGGTTTTTTCATGTCCACGGTCATCATCGCCGAAAAGCCATCCATGGCCCGCGCTATCCGCGAAGGCCTGGGTGCCAAAGCCAGTCAGTATGAGATTACCAACGCCTTTGGACATATCCTGGAACAGGCTGAACCCGATGATTACCTGCCCGACGACCTGCCCCGCTCCCCAAAGACAAAGAAGAAAATCTGGCGCATGGAAGACCTGCCCATTCTTCCCGGCGAGTGGATCAAGCATCCCAAACCCGATGCCAAAGACCAGCTCAAGAAAATCGGGCAACTGTTAAAAAACGCGGATGTCGTCATCAACGCCGGTGACCCGGACCGCGAAGGACAGCTTCTTATCGACGAGATTTTGGAGCACTTCCGCTACCGGGGCCGGGTACAGCGGGTATGGCTCAAGGCCCTGGATCAGGAAAACGTCCGCAAGGCCTTTGCCGGCCTGGAAGACAACGGCAAATACCAGCCACTCAAGGACGCCGCCGAAGCCCGCAGCCGCGCTGACTGGCTCGTCGGAATGAACCTTACCCGCGCCGTTACCCTACGCTCCGGTGCCTTCTTTTCCGTGGGCCGGGTGCAGACACCGACCCTGGCGCTCATCGTGGACCGGGACAATGCTATCGAGCATTTCCGGCCCCAGGACTATTTCGAGGTGCTGGCAAAATGCCGACACGTCAACGGCGCATTTCTCGCCAAATGGCAGCCAAAGCATACAGACGGTCCAGGCTTCGACGCCGAAGGCCGGATCATCGACCGGAACCTGGCCGAGCGCATTGCCGCCAAGGCCCGTGGCCAGGGGAAAGTCACCAGATACGAATCCAAAGAGCAGAAACAGTCCGCTCCCCTGCCCTTCAACCTGTCCGCCCTGCAGAAGACGGCATCAGCCCGCTTTGGCATGAGTGCCCAGCAGGTGCTGGATACGGCCCAGTCGCTCTATGAAAAGAAGCTCACCAGTTACCCGCGTAGTGATTGCCGCTATCTGCCAGAAGAACAACTGGCTGATGCATCCCACACCCTGAAACGGCTGCCCATGCCCGACGCGGCCCGCAAGCTGCTGGACCCGCGCCGCAAGCATGCGGCCTGGAACAACGCCAAAGTTACAGCCCACAATGCCATCATTCCTACGGGAGAAACACCAAACGGGCTATCCCCTGCAGAAGAGCGTCTCTACCAGCTTGTCATGCAGTCCTATGTGGCCCTTTTCCTGCCGGATTACCGCTATCTCGCCATTTCCGCCACCGTGGAACTTGGCGGCGAAACCTGGAAGGCGACAGGGCGCAAGGACATCGACCCCGGCTGGAAGGTTTTGTATGGAAACGGTGCCGACGACGAAGAAGAAAGTGAAGACCGGGCGCCCCTGCCGCAAATGCAGACTGGAGACCCTGTACAGGGCCAAGAGGGAGAAGTCCAGGCAAAACAGACCAAGCCACCAGCGCGCTTTACCGATGGTACGCTGATTGAAGCGATGTCCAATATCCATAAATTCGTGGACGACCCGGAAGCCAAAAAGAAACTCAAGGAAACCTCTGGCCTGGGCACCGAGGCGACACGGGCAAACATCATCGAAACTCTGCTGAAACGCGACGTTTTGGAGAAAAAGGGCAAACAGCTGGTCTCCACCAGCAAGGGCCGATCGCTCATCGCCTGGCTGCGCAAGGACGCGGCAACCCGGAGCATGGCCGACCCGGTGACCACCGCCCAGTGGGAAGACTATCTGACACGGATCGCTGAAGGCGCCCTCGAACCCGCCCGCTTTGGAAAAGCCATCACGACCCAGGTGGAGACGATCATTGGTCGTCTCAAGGAAGGGAGTGGTGTGAGCGGTTTCCACCGTGGAAGCGGTTTCCAGAAACAGGGCAAAAAGGAGAAAAGCACTCCCTGTCCGGTCCCTGGTTGCGGCGGCACCGTCCGGCGCATGGAGAGTAAAAAGAAAAAGGGCGTCTTTTTCTGGGCCTGTTCCAACAGGGATGCACACCCCCTGCTGGCCGACGAGAAGGGGAAACCCGGCGCTCCCTTTGGCTCTGAAAAGGGAACCGGCTCATCCGGCGGAACCGGATCATCCGGAGGAGCCGGTACGCCCTGCCCCGTTCCCGGTTGCGGCGGCACCGTCAGGCGCATAGAGAGTAAAAAGAAGAAAGGAACGTTTTTCTGGGCTTGCTCCAACCGTGACGGGCATCCCTTGCTGGCTGACGAGAACGGCAAACCGGGCCAGCCTTTCGGGGCCAGAAAATAATGCCCAGGCTGTCCACAATCGGCATCAGCGCACTGGCCGCCATCATTCTGCCCATGGCGGGACTGCTGGCCATTGCCCGCATGGAAGACTGGTCATTCAACTGGACAACCTGTCTGCCTCTGGGGTTTTACGAGAAGGAACCTGCTCCGCATCCTGCGCTGAAAGACGGGGACATGGTGGAAGTGTGCCCGTCCACCCGAAACCCGCTGCATCTGTCCTTTGTGGGGTTTCCTGCTTTCCAGAAAGCCGTTCCCGCAGAGGACAACCCGGCCATGTTACAGGCCGTGCGTGGCCTTTGGCTGCTCCATGAACCCCATGGTCCCTGCACCAACAGTCTCATGCCCTTTGCCAAGATCGTCGCGGCGACTGCCGGACAGTTCGTCCGCATTACCCCGCAGGGCGTGTATGCCAACGGGGATCTGTTGCCAAACAGCCGGGTGGTGGATCAGGTGGATGGCATTTCGGTCATTCACCTGCCCTATGGCGAATACCGGATTCCCAAGGGATATTTCTGGGACTATGCCCCCGGTAACTTCGCCTTCACGTCTGCCTACTACGGGCCAGTCCCCCTCTCGCATATCCTGGCCCGCCTGCATCCGGTGCTGGTCATTCCCGGCAGCCAGCACTGGTATCATCCGGAAACAAAGGGGTGACCATGTTGGCACATCCTTATCTGGTTGCGCTTATCCTGTCCTGCCTGATGATCCTCTGGAAAGCCCTGTCAGAATGGCCCACTGTCCGTCGCCTGGATTTTCGTGATCCGGCAGTCCGTATGTGGACCATAAAACAGGCTTTGAGTTTGAGCATCAGCGTTATGCTGATTTTCGAGGTATGGATTGGAAATGCCGAACATTTAACGCCGCTTATAGAACGGATGGACCTGGACTGGTGCGGCAGGCTGTGCAGTTTCCTGGTGTTCCTTGCAGTGCCCCTGCTTTTGTTCCCTCCAGCTTTGGATAAATGCCAAAAATGGTCTTTGCGGTTACTAAACGCCTTAGTAAGGGAAGACCCATGATCCCCGTCACCACACTGGTCCAGCAATGTGCCCCTTTTGTGGCCCCAAAGACCATGGCCGCCATCGTCAAGGTAGAATCGGGCGGCAATCCGCTGGCCATGGACAATGACAGCACCGGACAGCGTCTGCTGCCCTCCAGTCCTGCACAGGCCAGCGCGTTGCTGATGCGCGCCATGGCCCTTGGGCAGTCGGTAGACGTGGGAATTGCCCAGGTGAACACGGCCAACTTTGCTGCGTTCGGATTGACACCGGACAATGCTTTCGATGCCTGTACCAATATCCGCGTCGGTGCCAGAATCCTTGAAGCGGCCTACAGACAGGCCGTGGCGACCTACGGACTCGGGCAAGTGGCCCTGTTCCATGCATTTGAAGCGTACAATTCAGGACAATTGATCGGCGACCCCGTTTATGCGGATAAAATCCTGGCGGCCGCCGGTGTGCCTGTCTGGGTGTCTGGCACCGGCGCCTTGCGTTATCACCACCTGGTCCATGAACCGCTGGTTTTTACGCTCTCATGGCAGAAGACCTCTCCGGCAGCCAAGTCCTGGCGGACAGCAAAGTCCGTGGTCGTCCGCGACCAACAGATAACAACAACCGGGCCGTTTTCACTGCGCTGGTAAGATCGACTACGCGGCGATAAAGGACTGACGCCAAGTAGGGCAAATGGTCAATCTGATTCATCGGATTCTGTACCTTTACCAAGTAACAAGGCGTTCAGCAGGTTCAGTTCGTTTGAGGCCATGAAGTACCGATCATCAATGCAGACTTCCGGGTTACAGCCTTTCTCGATCGAGTAGAAGGCAGGCTTTCCAGGCAGCCTGAAACATGGTCTAATCGTACCCTATCGGCATGTAGGCGCAACAACATTTGTGTAACACTTGGTGAAATTAACAGAAAACTGACGATGTACTTTTTGCGCAACCATAACAGAGAGTTATTTTAAGATTAGCAATGGCTATTAATGTAAAACAAATCACTACTGATATCACCCTTGAGCTGGATGAGGAAGTGATTTCTATTGCAGATTTTCAGAAAGCCACTGACAACTTTTTGGGGTTGGTTAAAGAGCTGTCCAGGCAGGTTACTGGAAATAAGGCAGATAGCGGTGAATGGTCTGTTAAAGTTTATTCTGGAAGCGCGGCAGTAGGAGTGATGCCGAGCGCACAAAATTTGAATTCTGACAGGGTGCGCGAAATAATGGTTTCCGGAATTCGCTCTTTGGCTAACGGAGTAAGGCCAGGAGAGTTTTCCGATAAAGCCGTTGAGTATGCAAAATCTCTTGCTTCCTTATTCAAGAAATCCAAAGTAGAGCCAAATGTAAGGATTTGGTCTAAACAAGAAGAATCTGTTCATGTCGTTCGCAAAGTGGCCACCGAAGCGGACAATCTTCTTGCCCCAGCCTATGAAGAGCAGGGGGCTGTAGATGGAATCCTTGAGCGCGTGGATGCTCATGGAAAAATGCAATTTGTCATATACGATGTAATTGATGAGCGCGCTGTGAAATGCGAGGTTACTGAATCTCAATTACAACAAGCACTAGGAAATTTTAAAAAGAGAGTCGAAGTTATCGGCACTGTCAGATTTAGAAAAGATGGAATGCCAGTAAGCATAAAGGCGTCGCGTATTGTCAATTTTCCAGATAAAGCTGAAATACCAACTCTTGCGCAGATGAGAGCGTTGCTTGCAGGAGAGGCTTCCACATGACCCAAGTTGTATATTGGGACTCAGATGCGTTTCTTGCTCTCATCAATGAAGATAAGTTGCCTGCTGAATTGGCTGATTGTAATGATGTTTGGGCTACATGTGAGAAGGGGTTACTACATATTGTCACTTCAACGCTTACAACTGCTGAAGTGATTCATAAGAAAGGTACTCCCTGTAAGCGCGTTTCCTGTAGAGGCGGTCTTTGCACCCAGCGAAGGGCTTGCAGCCTGCGAAGGACTTGTCGCAGGGGCCGTTGGCGCCTGTATTTTGGACACCTTCTGCGGAACCCGAAAAACAGGCGCTTGATGACCGGTGTCCAGCTTCGGTCTGGGCGTACTGCCGCCAGATCCGGAAAACATGTCCACGGCCACATAGCCTACCCCGATGACACAGGTTACGAGCAGTATGACACCTAAAGCGATGGGTGTACGCCGCAGGTGAGCGGCGAGTTCAGAAGCATTCTGGCGAATAGGTCCCTTGACGGTCGGCGTAGTGATGCCGGGGCCTTCACCCATGGGCGTCTGCGTGGGGTCCGTCATTTTTTACCCTCGTGCACCAGTTTCACCACCTTTGCCGAACGCCCCTTGCCCGCCAGCAGCAGGATTTTCGGGGGCACGCCATCAACAATGGTGTATCCATCCCGGAACTGGGTATTGACGATGGCATTCTGTCCAGCGGCATTTTCGGCCAGCACCGAAGGTATTCCGCCGTAGCTGGCCTGGCCTGCTTTCCAGTGGATGAAAGTCTGCCGTCCGTCATCGAAGACCTGCGTGGGTTCGATGGAACGGCAATCGCTGTTGTCGAACCAGCCACCACCGCCGCATTCGATACGCCAGTGGAAATCAAGGTCTGATGGATTGATGGCGGGTAATACCGCCACCGTCTGTGCTTCCACCTTTTTCTGGAACGTTTGTCTGGCTGCAGTGGTGGCTTTCCATCGGAGGACGATGGGGCCCGGGTAGTAGAAACCGATTACCGGCGTGTAGCGGTTGGCGTCGCTGGTCATCTCAATGACGTAGTTACGGGGATTGCCTTCTGGACCGGTCCCGGTAATGACCAGATTGCTGTGCAGTCCCTTGAAGCGTGGGGTAATGGCGAGTTCAGGCTGGTTCCCCGCCTTTATGGTCTGCATGCTCCAGTAGGCTGGCGAAAGCCCGATGGCCTGCGTGTCTTTCAATCCGGGTTCCAGCAGAATGAGTGAAGTATGCAGGGGTGCGGTCACCAGGGTCGGCAGGCTCTGTCCGTAGGCATAGAGCACTTCGCCATTGGTCCCCGCGATGGGCGGCAGGTTCTGGGTCTTGCCCGCTTCATAGGCGGACACCAGAGCCTTTTCCATCGCCTCTTTCGAGCGTTGGGAAATCTTTCCCTGGGGCGGGGTAGCGATGGCCCTTTTCCATACTTCTACAGAGCTTTGCCCCATGGGGGTTGCGGGGCCGTCCTGCCCCGCGCCAGCGTCCTGCCCCGCGCCAGCGGCGATGGCGGGAACGGTCTGCACATTCTGCGCGACAGACACAGGGGCGGTTTGCGCGGGCTTGTTGCCCGATGAGGACAACGGCTTTTGTAATGGCGGGGCGATCTGTCCGCCAGGACCTTGCAGGTCGGCATGACCTTGCAGGCTGGCAGAACCTTGCTTTCCGTCAGGGCTTTGCTGTCCGCTAGAACTGCCGTCTGCAAGACCTGATGATACAACGCCCGCCATGGCGGTTCCGGAGCAGATTGCGGCAAGTATTGCTGCGATGAATATGGATTTTCTCATTGAGTCACCTGGTTATAGACAAAGGACTGGATGACGATTCCGAAGGGGTCTTCCCTGAGCACACGGGGATTGTTGGAGACGGGTTCTATGGTATAGGTCACCATGCCTTCGTAGTTCTTTTTCCATTTCACCTGTCCACTATCGTTGTACTGGGTTTCGCGCCACTGCACCTGCTGTGTGCCGCCTTTGGCGGTTACCTGGCCTTCGGGCAGGACGGAAACGATTTCGACAGTGCGCCCGCCATTGTTTTTCACATAGGCAGAATAGGGATTGTGCTGCTGGTAATAGGCCGTGAGCCGTTCGGCTTCCTGTCCATCGACGATGGAATAGGTGGACTGATAGATTTGCTTTTCGGCGGCTACGGCGGGAATCCGTTCGCGGACCTTGTGCACCCAGTTGGCAACGACATGGCGGATGACAGGCATATTATAGGTTCCAGCCTGAACAGCCTGTGCCAGATGCACGGCGTCGCCCAGATGGTTGACCTCAACGACATAGGGGACAACATGGACGCGGTCGGCTTCATAGACCATGCCTGCGCCAAACAGCGCCGCAATGCCGATGGCCCCGAAAGCGGCCATCCGCCAGTTTTTTGCCGAAGCGATATAATCCCCGTAGCGTTCCAGCCACTCACGGCGGGCGGTCAGATAGAACTGCAGATCCTTGCTTTTTGCTGTATCACCGCTGTTATGGTCCTGCGGACCGCATTGGTCCTGCGGACGGCCATGGTCCTGCGGGCTGTCAGGGACCTGTACGTCACCGGGGGTTTTCTTTTTGAACATGCAGACTCCATCGCCAATGTCATCGGAACGGTATAGCATTCGGTGGTGGAGATATGGGGGGAGTAATGTCAGAACGTATGACCGAGAACTTGGTGCGCGATAGGCTGGCGACGCTGGGTTACAGGGAACCTGATAACGGCATCACAATCGAAGAGCAGAAGTCCGAGATAGCCAAGGTCAAAAGCCTGCTGTCCAAGGCCAGCAAGAAGGCCAGCGGCAAATCTGGATACCCTGAGTTCATCATCACTGACAAAAAAGATGCGGGTTTCATCATCGTGGTGGAGTGCAAGAAGGACGTCAAAAAGCACGAGAGCCCCGACCGGGACAAGCCAGTCGAATATGCGGTAGATGGTGTTCTGCATTACGCAAAACATCTGGCAAAGCACTACACGGTGGTAGCCATTGCGGTGAGCGGCACTACCGCCAGTTCCATGAAGATATCGAATTTCCTGATTCCAGCGGGGACCAGTGAAGTCAAAGACCTGACAAACGAATCAGACGTGGTCGTAGACGCTCTCATCCCGTTTGATGACTACTACCGACTTGCGTCCTTCGACCCGGATGTGGCCAAGAAGCGCCACTCCGACTTGCTGGCATTCTCCAAGGATCTGCACGAGCTGATCTGGACGAAAGCCAAAATCTCTGAAGAAGATAAACCGCTGCTGGTGAGCGGTACCCTGATTGCCTTGATGAACTCTGCATTTCTGAAGACCTTTGCAGCCTTGTCGGCTGAAGATGTTCAGGAAGCGTGGCTGGGGGCTATCAAGAAGGAGTTGGACAAGGCTGACATCCCCAAGGCCAAGAAGGACACGATGCTGCAACCGTACTCCACGATTGCCGTACATCCCAACCTGGGTAAGCCAGATAGCAAGACAGCAAAAGAGTACCCGGACGGCGTATTCAAGGAAATCATCACCCGCATCTGTGACAACGTCTGGCCTTACATCAACGTCTACCATGACTTTGATGTCGTCGGGCAGTTCTATGGCGAATTCCTGAAGTACACCGCAGGCGATAAGAAAGCATTGGGCATTGTCCTGACGCCCCGACATGTGGCTGAACTGTTCTCTTTGATAGCGAATGTCGGTCCGGAATCAAAGGTGCTTGATATTTGTGCCGGCACCGGCGGATTTCTTATTTCGGCGATGCAGCATATGTTGAAAAAGGCGGTCACCGAAGAAGATCGTACCGATATTAAGAAGAATCGCCTGATTGGCATTGAGAATAACCCCAAGATGTTCGCCCTTGCTGCCAGCAATATGATTTTGCGTGGTGACGGCAAGGCGAACCTGCATCAAGCCAGTTGCTTCGACGACGCGGTTATCAAGGCCGTGAAGAAGATGAAGCCAAACGTAGGCATGCTCAATCCGCCCTACGCTCAGTCCAAAAGTGATGCGGAGCTTCACGAACTGTATTTCGTGAAGCAGATGCTGGACTGCCTGGAACCCGGCTCAATGGGAATTGCAATCGTGCCTATGTCATGTGCGATTTCACCAAACTCTGCGCGGGATGAGATGATGAAGCATCATACCCTGGACGCTGTTATGTCCATGCCGCAGGAGCTGTTCTACCCTGTCGGCACTGTGCCCTGCATTATGGTATGGATTGCGGACAAGCCGCATGCCAAATCCGCGAAGAAAACCTGGTTTGGCTACTGGCGGGATGACGGATTCGTCAAGACAAAGCACAAAGGACGAATTGACCTATATGACAGATGGCCCACCATCCGTGACCGTTGGGTAGAGACATACCGAAACCGTGAAGTACATGCCGGGGAAAGCGTCATGCACACGGTTACGGCAGCGGATGAGTGGTGCGCAGAAGCCTATATGGCAACCGATTATGAGAAAGTTTCAGCGTCAAGTCTGGCGCAGTCAGTCAAGGATTACCTTGCATTCAAACTCCAGGCACCAAGCAAGGTTGCGGTCCCCGACCTGGAGCCGAACTCGGCAGGATGGAAGGCATTCAAGTTATCCGATTTGTTCGATATCAAGAAGGGTAAACGGCTTACCAAGGCAAACCAAACGGAAGGGAGCACTCCCTACATAGGGGCGGTAGATTCCAACAACGGCGTTTCTGGCTATATTGGCCAACCGGCAATTCATGCTGGCGGAACAATCAGTATCAACTACAATGGGTCGGTGGCTGAAGCATTCTATCAGCCTGACCCATTCTGGGCGACCGACGATGTAAACGTGCTCTACCCATGTGGATTTACGCTAACTGCTGAGACCGCCTTGTTTCTATGTACACTAATCCGACTTGAGAAGTACCGCTTTAACTATGGACGTAAATGGCATCTTGAGCGTATGCGCGAGTCAGTTATCAAACTGCCGGTAACAAAAGATGGCGAACCCGATTGGGACTTCATAAGGAACTACGTCAGATCCTTGCCCTATGGCTCTGAGGTCCATAAAAGCTGAAGCCGCCCCAAAGGACGGCCTCGTTACTCATTCATAGTAACGGCGAAGCCTGTTCTCTTCTTCGCTCCGGCGGCGGCGGTCAGCTTCTTGTTGACGCTGCCACGCTTCTTCGGCGCGCTTCTTTTGTTCTTTCTGCCGCTGTGCAAAATGTTCCAAATATCCATCTTCTCTTATGCGTGTCTCCGAAATCCCCTTGGCCACTCCATAGACGAGCATGACCAGCAGCCCCAGAAGCCCGAAGCCCAGAATCTGGTGCCAAATATAGGCATTGATTGCTGATGGCCCCTTCTGCACCCAGGTCAGGACCAATCCTGATACAAAAGACACGGCGAGCGCGGCACCGACGATATAGAGAATGAATTTGCCAATTGTGCGAAGCATGGTGTTTCTCCTTAAAGCTCCCTGCTACCCATTGCACCGCTGGTCTCGTTACTCGGAATGGCTCAACTTATTGCCCTCTGCACTAACCGAGACTGTCTCGTGTTCTCCAGGCACCACATGCTGCTCCACGAAATGCGCATCTTTCTCCCTGCTATCAATCCATTCCATGGCACGCTCATGCAACGGCTTCTGCTCCGGCTTCGGCTGCGCTTCTCCTCTCATTGCATCTGCAGTCTCGGTGCCAGATGCAGGTCCGGTGCTGGACGCAGTCCTATCAGACGATTTCATCCGCGCGAGTTGCCGACGGATGGATTCTGTTTCCGCCTCTGTTACCGGCGCTGGCGAAGCCGGGCTGTTGCTGGACGCATTCCCGGTGTCCGCCATGCCGCTGTCGGCAAGTCCATTGCCCATGCCGCCAGCGCCGCCACCGGCTGTTTCAGCCGCATTTCCAGCGGCAGCGCCCATCTCCCCGGCGCCACCCACGCCACCACTGGCCGCCACCGCTTCCGATGCGGTCATGGCACCGCTGGCACCACCCGCAGCCAGGGCCGCTCCACCGGTAGCCAGGACCGCTGCTCCACCCGCAGCCAATGCCGCACCACCAACTGCCGCACCCATAAGTTCTCCACCGCCCAGGCTCGACGATCCCGACAGCACACTCGCCGCAATGCCCGGCAGTTTCTTGGTGAGCCAGCCCACGAGCAGGAAGAAGACCAAAATTTCGCCATAGAGCTCGAACAATCCGGCCAAGTGCGTACCGGATTCGTGGCCCAACCCGGAATTCTTCATCAGGAGTTCTATGCTTTGCGGTATTTCCTTAGTAATAAAGCCCATCCAGAGCGTCAATACCAGCAGGCGGACGCCCACGGAAAGGGCATACTTGATGAATCCGTCAGCATGCTGAACCGTCCAGCGACTGCCCGCAAAACCCAGCAGGATGGCACCAATGCTGCCTACCAGCATGGCTTCAAGCTGAACGGTAAAGAACTCGATGACCATGTACACCACGATGAACAGCATGACCAGCGCCGTAAAGAGTCCCAGCAGGTCGCCCAGCAATCCGGAAATCATGATCGATCCGACATGGCTGATATCGTAAAGGAAGCCATGTGACTTGGCGTCATAGGGACCCTGGAGCAGTTCTGTCCAGATTTTCATCATTTCGCCGAGCAGGGAAGACGCCGTGACATTGACGGCCCCGCCCGCCTCCACGCCAGTCTGCTTGAATCCCCCATAGACCCAGTGCAGGAACTGCTGACTGTGCAGCAGGAGCGTGTACCAGAAACCAATCGTAATGAGTTTCTTGACAAAGGATGTGAGAATCTCATGCACGTCCTTGCCACCGATCATCCACTGAGCCACCAGGTATACGAAATCGATCCCGAAGAGTGTAAAGAAAATTTCCTCCGACACCGTCAGGATTTTACCATACCAGCCCGTCACCACTTGACTGAATGCCGACAGGATGCCAGAAGTGGCTCCCGTAGCAGCATCCGCAGGCAGCGCGGCAAACAGGAGCAGTACCCCGACGATCAGGGCGATGGCCGGGATTTTCTGGTTTCCTGTCCTGCCGCGCATGGTTTTCTCCTTACCAGCTGAAATGGGGCAAATGTGGTGAATTCTTGTCGATGGCTGCGGCCTGTGCGTTTTCACAATCGGTAGCCTGGGACCGGCTGAGATGCTTCAGATTGCACCATGCATTGGCACGCTTCAGGGCCTTGGGATGCTTCACATAATAAGCTTCGGAATGCACCTTGACCTTTTCTATCGTGGAAGAAGAACAACCGGCGAGCGCAAAGACCGCGAGACAGAGAACGAACAGTTTCCAGATATGCATGACAATCTCCTAAAAGTGATGGAACCCTCCTATGCACCTGCGGTCTCGTCACCAACTGAAACTGGGCAAATGATAGGTTGGCGTCTGCCCGGTTCCATTGAGGTCATTATTCATTTTCTGATTGACCTCTTTCTGCTCCTCCTGCTGCATGAGCTGTTTCTTCCGCCAGGCAGCCTGCATGGTCTGGTACTGTTGCGTCGTCTGCTGCAGTTGCACCATGGCGGAATTCGTCGCCTGTCCCACTTCCGTTGCCGCCTGCAAAATGGCGTTGCGCGAATTGGGGTTCTGCATGGCCTTGTCCACTGCCTGTTGCGCCTGCGCCTGGGTCTGGAACTCGTTGGGGTTCAGATTCGCTGACTTCAGGGCTGTATCGATGGCCTTGTTCAGCCCTTCGGTAATGCTCTCATATTGCTGTGTGTACTCCGCCGTGATCTGCGGATTGAACGTGGCGTGCAGATTCTGGAACTGGTTGGCGATATTCGCTCCCGCCGTGCTCAGGGCTTCCGCCTGCTGCACCACCCCATAAAGCTGATCAACAGGTTGCATAATCTGGTTTAACATGGTCTGCGGCAGCGTCACCATGTTCTGGATCATGTTCTCGTAACGCTGGATCATGTTGACCAGCTGTTCCGACTGCGTGACTTTCGACTGGATCAGTGTCACTTCCTGCACGATCTGTTCGGGCATCGTCGCGCCACCCGTCAAGGTGCCTGCAAAAGCAGAAACCGGCGAAAGCATCAAAGCTATCGCCAGAAAGATTTTTTTGTGATTAGTTTGCATGTTGCACCTCGGCCATGATTTGTTGCACCTGTTGACTGTATAGCGTCAAAGGTTGGCGGAGAGGTTGCATATACTGAGCCAGCGGCTGCATATCCGATGCCAAAGCCTTCACCAGT
>NZ_JAAOMP010000143.1 GCF_018853815.1 Acidithiobacillus sulfurivorans
TCCCTGGCTATGGAGCAGGGCATTGCCTGACTGCAAGGCGGCATGGGCCTCCTGACTGGCCGCGTTCAGTGATTTCAGGATGGCTGGTAATTGCTGGTTGGCCGTGCGCGTTAACGCATCCAGATGGGCCATGGTCTGCTGCACATGTTGCAAGGTCTCGCGGGTTTGTGGAGAGCTGCTTAAGGTCGCCAGATTCTGGCTGAGTTGATCCAGATTGGCGGCAATTTTCTGCAGAGGAAGTGCATGGATTTTGGTTAGTATGTCATTCAACTGCTGAATACTGTCCTGAATGCCTGCTTCATGGACCATGGGAATGATGGGCGGTTGACCCGGCAGCAAACGGGCAGCTTTTGCACCTGGAACCAGACTGAGGTCAATGACCCTGGAACCCAGCATCGGAACAGTGCTCCCCAGTTGCGCCCGTAAGCCCTGGGCAATCAGGTGGCGGAGAATCCCGTTCATTTGTGCGGAAGGATGGGCCATGTCCCAGGCTTGCCCACCCTGGAGCGGAATCGCCTCTGGGTTGATTTTAATATCGATATCCGTCAGGAGTGCCTGGCGCTTGGTATCAAAAAACATATGCACAGCCGTGACGCTGCCCACACGGGCCCCTTCCAGCATGACGGCGGCACCGGTTTTCAAGCCCTGTGGACCTCCGGGCAAGCGCATTTGATAGGCCACGGCATTTTCGACCGGCGCATTTTTAGCCGCAGCAGCACTGGCATAAAGGGGAAATTGCGCATTATTGTCCACGCTGCTGCCGGTTTTGGGGGTGGAAAAACTGATGGCCCCGCTGATTAATGCCGGAATGGCAGGTATATGCACGCCGGGGTGCTCGCCAAACAGACTGACAGCGATGTTACCTGAACTCCAGAAACGGCTGCGCGCATTGACCAGATGCTGGTTTGTTTCGGGAATAAAGGCATAAATATCGAACCCTTCCCCATTTTTTTGCAAGGTTTCGCCGCGAATTTCACCGACCTGTTCGCCCCGGAACAAAATGGGTGCTCCACGAGAAATATTGCCTTTTTCCGGGGCGTGCAAAATGAGGGTGATACCTTTGGATTCGCTTTTCAGTACAGGTTCTTCATCCAGTCCGATGACATGATGGCGTGTGGGGCCACTATGCGGGTCAATACCTATATAGGGTCCGGCAATAATGGATTTGAGGGAGCTGAGGTCGGAAAAACTGACTTTTTCACCGGCAACCCAGTAGCGTGTACCTTTGCCCAGATGATGCGCCATGTAATTATCAAAACGCATGGAAACTGAAATTTCTCCAAGGGATTTTGACAGCTTGACAGCGGTAACATGTCCAACCGTAACGCCCCTATATTTCACTACGGTATGGTTAGCTTTGATGCCACCCATAGTCGGAAATTGCACGGTCACTGTCGGACCCTGTTCCATATAGCTGCGTAAAGCCAGCCAGGCGACAATGGCAAGGGCCGCGACAGGCACGGCCCAGATCAGACCGGGCCAGCGGGAGCGTCGAATTTTTGCAGTTGGCAAAGGATTATTCATGAGGTTCCATTAGATAAGCAGCCCAGAGTGCGCGGGGATCAAAGAATTCTGTCGCTATCATGGTCAGGACGACGACTGCGAGAAAGGCGGGAAGTGCATCGCCCACATAAACCGCCAGTAATCCGGATAAATGCATCAAGGGCAGAAAAACGGTAACGGTAAATACATCCACATGTGACCAGCGGCCAATGGTTTTTATCAGACGATAGATGGCGGTTTTCAATCTGAGCTGTTTGACCGAGTGGGTCCGTACGGAAATAAAAAACCAGCTCAAAGAAAAAAGTTTCAAAAAAGGAATGACAATGCTGGCCATAAAAATGATGGCGGCAAAAAGCAGGAAGTGCGCATCAATCAGTTTCATGACGCCGGTCATAATCGTATAGCCCTCCATTTTTCCTATTTGATAGTTATATTCCATAGGATAAAGATAGGCGAAGGGATAACAAAAAAATCCTGCCAGGGCAAAGGCCATGGTACGCATTGTCGATTGTGGTTTATAGCGCCAGACTTTTGCTGCGCAGCGTGGGCAGGCTTGCCCTTCCTGATGGGCGGCAATGGGCATCCCGCAATGGCCACAACCTATATATTCCTGGTCCAGATCCAGAGATTCCACATTAGGACCAATGCGCCGCCATATTTCCCGTCTTTCCAGAGTCGCCCGCGTGAGCATGCTGAGAAAGGCCAGCCCCACCACGCACCAGCCTCCGGTACCTACTTCGATGGGTAAAAAGGGCGCGACCCGTTCATAGCCGATGCCAAAACCAATCAGAAAAACATCCAGCATGGCCCATTGGTCCAGCCATTCAGACCAGCGAAACATCCTGCCCAGCCAG
>NZ_JAAOMP010000144.1 GCF_018853815.1 Acidithiobacillus sulfurivorans
CCGGCAAATCCGGCAGGTTATCAGGTGGTCAATTTAAACGCTGTTTTCCACCCAATTCTGGCAACTTTTGCACGCTGTTTAACACCCGTGCAATCTTCGACCGCTTCGCCTTCGTCTCATGAGCCACTTGTTTTTCCGTCCAAGCACGCAACACAACTTCCGCGATCTTCGGGTGATACCAGCGGTTGTCTGAACACAATATCCAACCCTGCAAAGCGCTCTCTTTGACCTTCTGGAACGCTTTGGAAAACCGCCCATAGCCCGACAACAGACCCAACTGTTTGTCATCGTTCGGCAGAGATCCCGCCGGGAGCTGATGCCAGGAAGCCAAAATCAGCAGCATAGCGGCACGGAACGCCTCGCCGTTCGTGTTGACCACCATTTCCGAATCCATCAACCACCGAATATCTACCGGCATGGAGGGGCATGACCGCAAATCACAGTCCTTCGGCGTCAAAGGTTCCTGCAAAAAATGAGATTCCATAGCGGGCATACCCAAAAAATCCTCATAAAAGTTACAAAACTGTTAACGCTATGTTACACCCATGAGCGGTTATGTCAACGTTAAAGGCCGGCTGTTTTCTTTCGAACAGAGAAGAAGCTTAGGGGATGGCCCCGTTACTTTGTGCCATGGCGTTACCTCGACGCGGATTCTCCGCGTGCAAGTTCTGCTGTTCTGCCAGCGCTACACGCGTAGCCATAATGGCGGACAGCCGTTCCATCAACCGCCGATTCTGGTTGGATACGCGAAGGCTCATGGCTTTCAGAAAAACCAGCGTCCGCCAAGCGCCTGCCGGTGTGGTGGCGGCCAACTGATTATAAAAAGCCGGATTCGCGTAACTGCCGAGACTCACCAGACGGAGTAGCCCCGCTGTACTCGCAGCATTTTCGTTGCCCCCGCTATCGCTTGCGCCCGCACCGCTACCCTGATAAGTCCCTACATTCACCTGTTTCGCACCCGTGTAAAACCCCATGGAAGTCGCCGCATATTGTGCCGTCGCAGCGTTCGGCCAAACGCCATGCGACATGCCCGGGGCTACATGGCCGTAATTCCAGGCCCCAAACGTACAGGCGACATTCCCGTTACATTGCCCCAAAAAATACTTCAAGCCAGTAGCCATGGCTTTTAATTCAATATTGGGATGTTGCCCGTACACCACCATGGGATTCGTTAATCCATAGTTCGCGCCTAAACTAATCGCCGTAGGATCAATCATCTGCCCGAGACTTTTTGCCGTAGAATCCGCTTGCAAGCAAATCAACGAACTACCTCCACCAAAAGGATACGATTGCGGATCAGTACACGGCATGGCCTTCAGGTCCCCTGTCGAGTCTTCATGGGCAATCGTCGCCGCGATGATGGCCGGAGAAATGTTGGCATACTGCGCCGCAGCGGCAACCTGATTGACATAATGTGGCACCAGTTGTTGCCAGTTTCCGGCATTGGAGGCAGGGGAAGGCGATTGCGCAGGGGCCCGCGTGGCGACCGCCGATAGTGCGGGAGACGGCTTGTTATTCATTGTTGCCGACGTGCTGGCCTTCGGCGCCGCACCAACGACTGCACTCACCGCGCTTACCGCAGAGCCGGGCACCGAAATCGCGTGCAGGCCCGCCACCAGTCCCATGGAAGATGCCGCCAAAGATAATCCCGCTTCTGCAGCGTTATGTTGGCTTTGCCAGGCTACCCCAGCAGGTGTGGCAGCTTGCGCGGCCGTGATGGGCTGACTAGGAATCGGATCCAGCAAAGTCGATTCAACCACTAATGCGTTCCCGCTGTCTTTCCCTTCAAACAACGCATGCGCATCTGTTTGGTTTTGACCCGTCCCACCCGGGCCTGAAAGTGCCGCTAACGACTGGATTTTCTCCTGTTGCGTAGGCATATTCGCTTTCCCATTGATGACACCGGGTCCGCCGTCATCCCCCAAAGCCACGTTCGCCATAGCCCCCTGAACATTGGCTGATTGCGCCGATTGAAACAATCCAGCAGCAGCTTGAGATTGTTCGCACTGCCCTGGAAGTTGTGAAATAGAATCCGTCTGGGTTAAATAGTTCTGTTTCGCCGTAGCCCCTGCCATTTCTTCTTGAAACAAAGACTGTTCTTGCAGTTTCTGGTTCAAGAGCTGCTCCGTGGCGGTCATCTGTTGCACCTGACCAGTATTCAGGGCCTTCCCCACCTGGAGAATTTGCTGCGGATCAAGAAACGACAAGAGGTTACTCAAGTCACTCATGATTCCCGCGTGCGCTGAACAGGAAACCGACAGACAAACCGCCGCGTAAACCGACCAGCGAACCTTTTTGAATTTATTGCGCACCGGCAAATGCCCCATTCGACTGTGCTACGGCGTTTCCACGATCAGCGTTCAATTGATTAACACGACCGGATTCTTCACTGGCCAACATCGCCGCCTGCAGCGCTACCGCATGTTCCAGCATGGTTTCTTCTTCCTCTTCCATACGAAGCTGTGCCGCCATCATGATGTCCACTTCCTTGATCTGCACCGTGTCCCCACTCGATGTTGATTGAAGCCCCTGATAAAAAGCAGGATTGGCATACCGGCCATCCGTGATTGTCTGCAACAGGCCATCCTGGCTGATTTTGCCATTGACCTCTCCAGGGGGCGTACCGCTATTATCGCTCTCCGTCCAGAGATGATTGGCCAGGGTATCCGATATCGTCGGGACGTTGTGCCGCGCAATGGCCGCCAGCGTGACCGTAGCCAAACTCGCCTGGGTGCTCATGATGTGGGAAACCGCTTTGAAATTCGTCGCAGCCGGGTTGGTAACGCCTTTCGGCACGGACGGCGCATTCACCGGGACAACGCTGTTCTTGATGTAAGCGCTGATTTCCGAAGCCGTAACGGCCGTAGCCGCTCCACCTAATGGCAATAAGGTACCAGCCGAAAGTGTTGGCGCTGCTGCATTCGCCAAAGCCTGCACCGAGGTGAGTGGGTTCACGGCAGGCTGCTCCGCCTGAGTCGCACTACTGGCGGCCGCCGCTGCCACTTGCTGCGCTGAAGCGACCCCTGACAAAATATCTGCAGCCCCGGAAGACCAGGTACAAGGATTAGGCAACGCATTAATCCCTGTGGTTTGCCGAAGATACTTTTGTTTGGCTTTCGCACCGGCGATCTGCGCATCCACCTTCGCCTGCTCCTGCAGGGACTGGTTCATTTGCTGTTCCGTCGCGGTTAATTGTTGCATCTGGCCCGTATTCAGGGCTTTCCCTACCTGATCGATAGTGGCTATCAAATTGCTTTGATAGGTTTGCAGATTTTGAATGTTCGCGATCTGCCCAACTGAATTACAGGAGCCCTCGACACTGCCGCCTGCGCCAATGGACGTTTGTCCTCCATTAATGGATGATGAGTTCGTCGATGCGGATCCAGAACGGGTGGATATCCCGCCCGTTCCACCCGACCCGGTCCCGCCAAAATTCGTGGTTG
Organism: Acidithiobacillus sulfurivorans; assembly: GCF_018853815.1. Taxonomy (GTDB): domain Bacteria; phylum Pseudomonadota; class Gammaproteobacteria; order Acidithiobacillales; family Acidithiobacillaceae; genus Acidithiobacillus; species Acidithiobacillus sulfurivorans. Next base: position 3,444 of record NZ_JAAOMP010000144.1, read on the forward strand.
TGCTGCTACCATTCTGTAAACTGGTAGCAGGTTTGGTGTACCCACCAGGCGGAGGGGTCGCTGTCACAATAGCTTCTGCCGATAATGGGACCATTCCTATCGCCAGAAGGATTGCTACTCGAAAAACGCGAAAAGCACCCAAAGAATTATTGCCCATTCAAAGCTCCATTTTCCTGTGCCATGGCATTCGCGTTCAGGTGCGTCAACGCATTATTGGTGGGCGTCACGACTTCGTGCGCGTACTCGTCGGCAGAAAGCCCCGCCAGATATTCACTCATGCGCAAAGATTCCCAATGCACACGCAGACTGATAGCCTCCATCTCTGTCAAATCCTTGATGGCCCCAGGCATCGTCTGCACGGCCATGAGCGAATACCAATTAGGGTTAGCATATCGCGCCTGTACCATCAGATTTAATGCGCCGTCCGGACTGATTTTGTTGTTGCTGTCGACGCCAGGAGGCAGGCTGGAGGAGGAATTGGAAGCGTTGGACGCTTTTTGCATGGATTGCCATTTACTTACAAAATAACTGGCTGAAATAGTCGGCTGATGCCACGCAGCTATCGTCGCCAAGGCATTTTGCGCCATACTCATTTTCGCCTGAATGGCGTGTTCGGAAGCCTGCCACAACTGGCCCGCTTTTGTTTTCTTTTGCGCCGCCGTCAATTGTACAGGTGGCACAGGCTCCGTTAAGTGCGCGATAGTCTGGGCGGCCTCCGAAGGCGTCGGGTAACTGCTGGAAGATATCGCTGTCGGAAAAATACTGGAGGCCGACAAGGTGTTTGTCGGGGCATTCGCCAGATTCTTGAGGGTAGCCATCGCTGACAGATTACTAACATCGTAGCCCGCAAGTACCTGACCAAAACTGCCGGCCATCTGCCGGTTTGCCGCCATACCCTGCCCAATGTCTTGCGCCATGCTTTCCTCATTACATAAGGAGCCAGGCTCATTCACAGCAACCGTCTTTCCATTCAAAATGGTGGTCTGACTCCCTGACGATGCGTTACCGGCTGTTAGCCCTGTGCTGGCCATCCGCGAATTCAGATATTGAAGGTTTTCCTTCGCCAATAATTGTTCGTGAAATTTCGTCTGCTCTTGAAGTTTTTGGTTCTCTTCTTGCTCTAAGGCTGACATTTGCTGCATTTGGCCCGTATTCAGCGCTTTACCCACAGCGAGAATCGCCTGTTCAAGGTTCTGCTGCGAGACCATGAGATCGCTGGGCTGTACAAAATTTCCATTGGCTGCACTGCACGCGCAATAAGCGGTTCCCACCACCCATGAGCCCGGCGGAAGCGTGGCAAAATTTGTCGAAATATCCGAAGATGATCCGGCTGCCCAGGCGATCATCGGCAAAGCTACTATTCCTAATCCAATAGCCTGTAGCAAAGCCCGTCTGTTCAGCGGGGTGAAACCCCTTATCTTAAGGGTGGCTTGCTCTTTTTTATCCATGGTTTTTCCGCTATTATAATGCTGTTAGCGATATTCTAAAGGAAAATCGGTTGGAAACCAACAGCCCCACTTATCCCCAAACGCCCTCTCTATCCGTTCTCGAAACGATGCCCGCTCCGTTGACGGAGGCGGATTTGCAAAAGTTCTTCGCCGAGCGCGGAGGGGGTGCCTTGCGGCTAGTAGTGGGTTATCTCGAAGCCGGTGAATCCTGGGTGCAGGACACGCGCGGTAGTCGCGTAGAGCAAATGCTGACCCGAGACTTGGCAGAAAGGATGATCTGCGGCCCCAGCCCTTACGCCGAGCCTGTACTTTCCGGGCAAGTCATGGATTATCTGCGAGCGGGCCGGATATTTCGAATTCTTGATTGGCTGGATGCACACCCTGACAACAGCGTCGTCCATATCCTGACCCATCCGGAAGTGCCCTATTCTTTTCGGGAACGGCTGCGAAAAATGATCCTGATCCTTTGGCGCGGCGAACTCATTGAGCGCATTTTCACACCAGCGCGTCAGAAAGAAATCTTGCGCGCATTGAACCAAAAAACTAAGGAATCTTAAAACATGGGTGAGTCCAACGGGAAACGGCAGAAAATTCGTTATGTATTGATGGCTAACCTATTGGTCGCCGGGGCCGCTATCGCTACGCCTGCTTTTGCAGATACTGCTCCCGCACAAGCGCCCATAGCCAGCACGGGAAGTTGTGGCAATATCCAGCAAGCGATCAATACGGCAGCGCAAAACATCCAAAATCAGGCGGACAACACTTACCAAAGCGTGCCACCGCCGGCCAATCTTGCGTCGTCCACCTGTTTTTCCAACATTCTCAATATGGGATCCAACATCGGTCTCAGTTTTTTTAATCCATCCACGCTCATTCAACAGTTATCGCAGATGGCCTGTAATGCGGCACAACAAGCCCTGCAATGGCCGATGCAGCAAGCAGATTCTGCTATCAATAATGACGCCCAGTTACCCTACGGCATGGGTGGTATAACCGCAGGGCAAGGCAGTAACGGCATCAGCGTCAACACGTTCACTTCTTCGGGGCCTGCCGTGGGCAACCTCTCCACCGGGGGCAGCAGCACGTTGAGTAACGCGCTGGGCGGATAGACCGCAAATCAACATCATGAATCCCAAAAAAGGAGGGATGTATGGCTTTTGGAAGCAGCGCTGAAAAACTGGAGGTCGCGGAAACTACGTCTGACGCGCCGAAATTCAAGCCTACGCCCGAACAACAAAGCATTATCGACGCCACGCTGTCTGGCAAAAATGTTTCCGTAAAAGCGTTCGCCGGCACGGGGAAAACCTCAACCCAAGTGTTGATTGCCGAAACGCTCAAGACACTTCGTCCCAGAGATTACCTGACTTACTTCGCTTACAACCGGGCTATGGCGGACGAGGCCATGACGCGGTTCCCCGCGAACACCGCCGTCTCCACAGCGCACGCGATGGCTGCCCGTGCCAAAATCTACGGAAAGCCCGTTCAGGATCTGTATATGAAGCGGCTGGTCATGGGCGCGGGGCTCAAAAACCTGCGGGATCGCATCGCAGATGAACTTCGCCAGGATGTCGATCGGGTTCGCCCCTGGTTCCCCAAAGAATACACCGCCATATCGGCCATTATGGGAACTCTGCAGAACTTTCTGCAGAGCGATGCGCGAACCGTGGCCCCCAAACACGCTTCACTGGAACATGCCCTCTATGTGAAAGATTTACAGGATGTGGCTTCGGCGCACGCTTTTAACAAGGCCGTTTCAGAATCGGCACAATCTCTTTGGAACCGGATGCAATCGGATCGTCAGTTCCCGGTAACCCATGACGTCTATCTGAAGGCTTGGGAAATGGACGGTGATTTCTCCGGGCGCGATCTGGTGCTTTTCGACGAGGCGCAGGACGCTAATCCGGTCATGATTTCCGTACTGAAGAAAATGCATGCGGCGGGGAGCCAGGTGGTTCTGGTCGGCGATCCCCATCAAGCGATTTACGGATGGCGAGGCGCCGTTGACGCGATGCATGCCTTTCCGGACTTCACCCAGCTTTCTCTGACAGAGTCTTGGCGGTTTGGGCAGAATATCGCCGACAAAGCGCAGACCTTCTTGAATGCCGCCGGTGAGATGCAAATCCTGAAAGGCCGCAATCCAAACCCTGGTGTGTTTCTGGATATGTCACGTGGGCAGCGAACCAGCGAAAATGCTTTTGTCCCCGACGCCATCCTTTGCCGAACCAATGCCGGCGTCATCCTGGACACACTGGAAGCTATCCAGTCCGGCCTTCGCCCTTATATCGTTGGGAATGCTGGATCCAAAAGTGGTGGCGCCGGGGATGCCGCAAACCTGCTTGCTGCCATGGGGGGGCTGTATGACGGAGCATTCCACCGTCCGCGCCACCCGGAAATCGCCCTGTTTGAAAACTGGGAGGATATTTTGGAATTCTCTGAGAACAAAGACGGCAAACACCTTAAAGCGTTCGTCAAGTTTACCATGGAGCAAAAGCAGCATGGCACACTGGAACAAACCATCGACGCCCTGAAAAACGATACGGCGAAAACCAAATCCGACGCCGATATCACCATCTGTACCATGCACAAATCCAAAGGACTGGAGTGGGATCATGTGCGGGTCGGCAGCGACATCGATACCGTCGACGTGGTCAATGCACATCGTTACAACAACAAGCAAGACCTCGCGTTCAGCCTGTCCCAGGAGAACTATAAGTTACTGTACGTTGCCTGGACGCGCGGGAAACAGGGCTTCGACGCCATTGGCCGCCACAAGGTCTACGAAGATCAGATTAAAGCGCTTCACGAATATCCGTTGACTGATGACATCCGTCAGATTATCCGAGAAGAGCGGGACGGCAAAAACGCCGAACGGCGGAACCTCCAGCAGGAGTTTTCGGGGGAGGATTGATGCGGCTGGGACGCAAACCAAACCGGGGCTTCGACACCCGAACGACTGACAAGACAACAAGGGGCCATAACCGGACCAGACTTTCACCACTATTCACTAAAGAGGAACCTAACCATGGCTTTCGGCGCACATCTCAGACCAACCGTTACGTCCACCTTTGACGATAAAACCAGCGAAGCGGTTTTAGACGCAACAGAGCAAGCTAACAACGACTTGCCGTCGGCAGAATTGCAGTCGGCAGAACCCTCCGTAGATTCCGAAACGGCCCCTCCGGCAAACACGGGAAACCCGGAGGACACCGCGCCAGAATCCATCCTGTCGGACCCGGACCAGGAACACCTGGCTCACATGGAAGCTTTTCAGGATGCGCTACGGGACATTGTAGAGATGCGCACACTCCAGGGGGATACCCAGGCAACAACGCGCGTGCCACTCGTGGCTAAAGGCTTGATGGGTTATCGGGATCAACCCGTGCCACTTGCCGAACTCTGTGACCAGGTCATCGACCAGGCGTATTTCAAAGTTCCACAAAGTGAAAATGGTCCTGGAGAGATGGCGGGCGGCAGTGACCGATGGGTGATGACACCGGGAAATCAGGCTGCAGAAAAGACGGCCAATCTGGAAACCGCCCAAATGATTCACGATCATCTGGAACAATCGGGGATTAACCTTGATCTGGTGGCCGAACAATTCCAAACCATGCTGGAAAGCGCTGAGAGAGAAATACCAGAAAGCCCAGATGGCACCGAAAGTTCCGTAAGCGCGACGGAATCCACCGCAGAAGGAGCGTGTGTCCCCGCGCTGATCAATGAACCTGTGTTCGAAGGCGCCCATGATCTGCGCCTGCTGACTGACGTGGAATACCAGGAAATCCAGAAAGCAGCAGAGACAAAGCCTTCAACAGAAGACAAGGACGATCCTGACGAGGAAGAGGAAGATGACACACTGCTTTCTTCGCAAGATTTAGCCGCGAACCTCGTGCTATTGTCCATGCACATGCAACAGGCGCGTAGCCGAAAGCAGTTGAAGGCCGCGCAAACCGCCACGCATCGTCCCGCGCCACCAAAACCACCTTTGCAGGGAAGTGCCAGCCCTTCGCAAAGTACCCCTCCCACCAATAAGGGCGACCAAAAAGAGGCCGCTGGCCGTAGTTTTTCCTTGCCGCTCCCAAGACTCCCGCGCTTGCCCAGTTTGAAAGGCGACGGAACCGGGAACACGCACAGTACGGGCATGGATTATGAAGCCTTCGTCCGGAACCGGCGCACAGGACAAATGCTGGCGACACGGGATGCCTTGCTGAAAATGGATCGGCTCATGCATCTGCGTAACCTAACGACAGATCCAGACGTGCTGAAAAACATCAACGGAAAGCTCGAAAAACAGGCAAAACGCATGGTACAGCAGGGTAGTAAAGCCTTCGACCAGAAAGGACTGGATTTTCTGGCACGAGGCGGCGCTGACCCGGCGGTCATCACCGGGACCATGGAACAGATGGAAAAATGGAAGAAGCAATTTGGTGCGGCAGAAGACTTCCATCGCAACAACAGCCTCGGTGACGCGCTGGGGGATGCCCTGGAAAAACTGGCTAAATTGATTCAGGACGTCATTGATCGGGTCACAGGGCGAGCCACACAGCGGGAGGACGCGAGCGCGAAAGATGGTGAAGCAGGGTGGAACCCGTAAAAAGGGCTTGAACCGAGAAATACACGCTGCCGCGCCGGCTACTTTCCTCGCAATGACTAGGACCAAAGCGGAAGAAGCTGGGTCATGGTATGAGGAGGTACCGACGCGGCAAATCAAGCTAACGCAGCGTTGTTATGGCTACTGGAAACTGCCGAGCAAGAAGAAAACACTTTCGGACAGAATCCATCAATGTGACTGCGGTGTCTGTTGCGGCCGGGATGAAAACACCGCAAAAGTGCTGTTACGTTGGCTAGAAGCCAGTTTGGCCGGGCGGGGACCGTCCGAGGTATCGAAAGGTGCCCGTGTAAAAATAATCCGTTCATGACCGCGTGAAGAATATTATGTTTTTTATTGACGTTCAGAATATTACGCGCAATAATACGAATTAAATATCTTTTCACGGGCACCTTTCGATGGTGGAAGAAAGATCACACAGCCTCATCAGGTTGCTGCGAAACGGGTCGCAAACCGGACAGGACATTTGCCACCAAATAGGTATATCACGTCCGACGTTGAGCCGTTTGATGGATGATTGCCGGGAGGCTTATCCTGGTTTTTTGTGTCAGATTGGATCCGCACGATCTACTCGGTACGCATGGGCCGTACCGATGGTTGCCATCCGAACCAGCCCTGGGTTATTCCCATATATGAAGCAATCCCGTCAGGTGCCGTCCAACCGTTTGGAATATTGACAATCTTGCATGCGGACGAGTACCTGTTTGCGCCGGCGAGCTTAGAAACCGCGCAGCGT
>NZ_JAAOMP010000145.1 GCF_018853815.1 Acidithiobacillus sulfurivorans
GGCGTGCCCTTTCAGGATTTCATTCATGTCATGGACCGCTGCCAGAAGGCGGGGGTGAGTGATATTGGCATCGCGGCTAAAAGTTCTTGAACCACCTGTTTACTATCTGATCAACATAGGGAGTTACAAAAAAAATGTACCGTAAAACAAGTATTCGTCCGTTAACGCTAGCCCTGGCCGCTACTGGCCTTTTGGGCTTGATACCGGTTGCCCATGCGGGAGTTACCGCCCAGACGCGCAGCGCGCGGGTAAAGCACAAAATGGACCGACAGAGTGTTGCAGTGGGCGAAGTCTCCAGTAATGTCGTGACTCAGTCCACTTATGCGCAGCATACGCCAGAATTGCCTAAACAAAAGCACATCTTCAAGTCAGGTATCTCTTCTAAAGTATTAGGCAGAAAGGAAATTGAAGCAGCAGGACCAGGTGCCGGCGGTGCGCAAATGCTGAATTTTGCTCCCGGGGTGAGCACCTTGGCCAGTTACGGGACGGGCGCTGCCAAGGCTCAGATTAGTATTGATGGTATTAAACAAGGCTGGGGTAATCCCAAGGGTTCTGAGGCGGCGCACAGCATTGCCATCTCTTTTGATGGTATCCCCATGAATAATCCGGCTACCGGACTTTGGCAGTCCCCCCAGGTGAATCAGCCTTCTATGATCCAGGGTATCCACGTTACCTACGGACCAGGTAACCCTGAGAATCGTTGGTACAATAATATTGGTGGCGGCATTGATTTTGTGCCAATTCAGCCGACCAACAAGCCTGGTGCCAGTATTGGTATGAGTTACGGGAGTAATGATTTTAAAAATATTCATTTCGACGTACGTACTGGTAACTTTGATGGTTTTTCGGCAGTGCTGGCGGGTGGTGTGAGTAGTGGCAACAGTTTCCTTGGCGTTCCCTCAGGAACCAGCCTGCTCAGTCCTTCTGGTGTGGTTTTGCCTAGCCATAGTTATGCCTGGTTCTTTAAAATTCGCAAACAGTTTCGCACCGGTGATGACAGTTTCGGGGCTTATTTAGCCAAAGGCTCAGCTTACAAGCCGTATGATATTCCGGTATCGGCGGCTTCGGGGACGACCATCAATGGCTTTGATAACAAAACCGGCAAGCCCATACCGGGCCCATTGTATAGCCAACAGACTTCTGGTTTTTACAACGCAGCACCCTACAAAATTGACAGTAACAGCACCTGGATGTTTTACAATAAGCTGAACGTCAATATTGGTGCAGCTACCTGGTTGCATAATGACATCTGGTATCGTTACGGACACCGGTTGCATAATCGTTACGTTTCCTATGCGGTAGGTGCGCCAAATACCAACGAGTACAATGATCCTCATAGTGAAACTTACGGAGATAAGCTCTGGTTTGATAGCAAGTTACCTTATAACAAGCTGGGATTTGGTGGCTATTTTATCAAATCCAGAGAAAACTCTAAAAATGCCTTCTACAGTCAATACGCACCCTACTATGCCACGCGCTTTGTTCCCAACGACAAGTACCGTAGCAACTTTCTGGATGTGACCGATGTGGCGGCTTTCTTCCAGGATAAAATTCATCCGATATCCTCTGTTGATATTACTCCTGGGGTACGCGTAGAACAATTTCAGTTGAATTATACCCCCTTTACTACGGAAACTTTTCCGGAGTCGAGCCAATTGTATCCCAAAGGTAATCAGGCCAAACTGCCTGCGGATTCACGTAGCCTGAGTGCGGTCGAACCTTCGGTGAATATTAGCTGGCGCCCCATTCATCATCTGGCGTTGTTTGCCGGTTATAGTGAGGCTTATCAGACACCTGCATTTGGTGGCGGCGGCGGTCCTTTCCAGGATATTCCGGCCAGTTCCATTTCATTGGAAAAGGGACAGAATTATCAGGCAGGTTTCAAGGTCCACGTGGCGCATGATGGTTACCTGCATCATTTTCTGTTTAGTGCCAACTGGTACTTCACCCGCTTTTCCAATCAGTATCTTCCCATTACTGAGCCTGATGGCAGCGTGATTAATGCCGACGGTACCTCGGATTATGAAGGGGTCAATATTTATGCTGTGGATAACCCGCTTTACTGGCTCCACACCTTTGCCAATTTGTCATTTCAGAAAGCGTATTTCAGTAATTATACCGTGAAAGGCAAAAGTTATGATGGCTTGCCAGTTGCCAATGTCCCGGATGCAACCTTCAATATTGGCGCCTATACCAAAAGCTTCGTTGACGGTATTTTGCTGGAACCACGTGTTTGGGTGCAGTACACCGGACCCCAGTCCCTGTATGACAGTATTACCAAGTCACCTTCGGCTACGGCAAAATTGCCGTCTTATACCTTGCTGAACCTGGCTCTACACAGCAAGATTCCCATGCACATGGCTTATTTCCGGAATGTGGGCGTGGATGTGGACCTGCTCAATGTGCTTGGAAACCGCTACAACAGCTATGAATATATCAGCAGTGGCGGTACTTATGGTCCCAACACCAAGGGAGATCTGATTGGTCTGCCTGGGGCGCCGAGAACGTTTTATGTAAGCCTGACGGCTAACTTCTAAGCAGTTATTTATTTGCGCCGTAACTCTGTAACGGATTTGCGGCGCTATTTGAAAGCCATTGCCCGGCATAGTGCTTCGGTACATTTCCGGGCAATGTCATTCGATGAGGATTAAATGATGAATACGATGGTGACAAATCCTTCCTGGTCGCCCCAAGGACCTGACAAGTCCGAGGGGCATTTTGGTAAAGCCTTGCTGGTGGGGGCAGTACTGGAAATTGCGCTGCTGGCAGGCCTGCTTTGGATCAGCTCGGCTCCGCCGCCGCCCAAGCCGGTGGTGAAAAAAAACATTGTTATTCATATGGTGCATCCGGCACCTCCCAAGCCCAAACCCATACCGGTTCCGCCGCCGCCCAAACCGGTGGTGCAACCCAAGCCGATACCGGTTCCGAGGCCCAAGCCTATTCCTCAACCGCGTCCAGTGGTCCATCATACTCCGGCGCCCAAGCCGTTGATGGCCAAGACACCTTTGCCGACCGCTCCCGTTGTACCACCGGCGCCGCCGGTGACGCCGCCAGCCCCGCCGCCGCCTCCCGCCCCCAGTATGGCGGCGCGGCAGGCAGCATTGGCCCGTTATGCATCTATGGTACGTGCCCAGGTTCAGGCCGATGCCCATGTGCCTGAGGCAGTTCGCCTGATGCACTTGAGTGGTACGGCAGTCATTACTTTCCGGTTGACCCCCTCCGGACAACTGCTTTGGGCTAAAATTACCCAGTCCAGCGGTGTGCAACCTATTGATAAGGCGGCTCTGCAATCAGTGAAAGAAGGTAACTACCCACCTTTCACGAAAAACATGCCCAAGCATGCAACCAACTTTACGGTTGAAGTACATTTGTCCAGCCACTCCAGTTAATATGAACACTATTTTTCGGGGAGCATTTTGCCAGTGAATATTTTGCGAGTCATAAAAGCTTCAGTTTTATCTCTCGGCCTTATCGGGGTTGGCCTGACATCTTCACTGGCGGCGGCAGACGTTCCTCAGGGCATGCAGAATTTTAATCACTACACCTTTGCTGTCATGTGGCATCCTGGTGTTTGTGCAAGCTGGACCAATGCGGGTCCTGCCTGCAAGGACTTGTCACCAGACGCAAAAATCAACCAGCAGTGGACCATGCATGGGCTGTGGGCGAGCCGTCCCCAGTCACTTATTGCCTCCGGGATGAATGGTCCGACCTGGTGGCATTATGGTTGTTACTGGTATAACCCGGAGCATGGTTTGCCGAAGGATAGTTGTGCTAATCCGGCTCTGAATTTACCGGCTGCGCTGCATCAGCGTTTGTATGCAAATATGCCTATGGCCAACATTTGCCTGGATCGTCATGAGTATTACAAACATGTCGCCTGTTTTGGCGAAACTCCCGAGCAGTTTTTCCCCAAGGAGCTGGATTTACTGGATAAACTCAATGCCACTTCATTTACGGCGTTTATTCGTGTGCATCGTGGTCAATGGGTGGCACGCAATACCATTCTCAAAGCCTTTGCCGAAAGTTTCAAGGTGAAAAATGCGGATGCGCTGGAGCTACGTTGCGAGACGCCCGGCCGCCATACCCATGAACTGGAGCATCAAGGTAATATTTTGACCCAAGCCTGGATTACCATTCACAAAGATAAAATCAATGCATTTCCTGCTCCGGACAGTCTTGAAAAGGGCCGCAAGGGAAATTGTGCTGAAAAAATTCATATACTGAATTAAACTACCAGAATAACAAACTCTCTCTTTTTGATGAGGAATATATGATGGAGCGTCAGAATCGTCGGCAGTTTTTAAAGCAACTGGGGTTAGGCGGTGCAGCAGTAGTTACAGCACCCAAATTGATGGGTGTGGCTCATGCGGCTGGTGTGGATGAAAAAACCGTCCTGCGCAAAAAAATTGAGCATGTGGTCATCATTTTTCAGGAAAATCGCAGTTTTGATCATTATTTTGGGACTTTTCAAGCCAGAAATGGTCAAAAAGTCATTAATCTTCTGGATTCATCGGGAAAACTGGATCACCGCTTCAATGGTCACCAGAAAAATCCGGCTGGTATTGCCTATGGTAACCTACCTTTACCTTTAGATATTCCCGGTTTTCAGAATGTACAGCTGGCTAATAAGCCCTTTCATTTGGCACCTTTTATTCCGGCCAAGGGTAACGTCAACTGGGATCCAAGGCATCGTTTTTTCCGGATGATGGCAGAAGTCAATAATGGAAAAATGGACCGCTTTGTAGCTTTGGCTGGGGGTAGCAAAACCCATTTGCATCGCGATGACTTCAAGAAAATGACCGCAGAACAGATTGCTTTTGATCTGACCCGTCCCAGTGGACCTGTTCTGGGGCATTATACGGGAGAAGATCTTCCTTTTTATCATCGCGTGGCGCATCAATACACTTTGTTTGATCATTTTTATCAGGCAATGAGTGGTGGTAGCACGGGTAATGCGCTGTATCTCGTCGCCGCTCGTTCCTGCATCAATCCTCAAGCTACAGCGGATATTTGTGCGCCCTTTGATCCGCGTGAAGCCGGTCTGGAACATGGATTTTTTGACTTGCCCTATGATCATCGGAAAATCATGGTGAATGATCTGGCTCCCATTCAAGGTCCTACGGACGCAGGTAGAACGAAAGATCTGGAAATTTCGCCACCGCCAGCAGCGCAGACGTATGATAATATTGGTGATCGTTTGGATGCGGCAAAGGTCTCCTGGGCCTGGTACAACGAAAATTGGAATAAAGTAAAGCCCTGGGCTCTGAAAACGGCTTTCGGACCGGGGGATGGTTCGGCAGTGATTGATACCAGCCAGTTATATGTTGCCCATCATAATCCTTTCCAGTATTACCCGCGTTGGCCGGATTATGTTAAGGCAGGTCATATTCGGGATAGTGATGATTTTCTGGCTGATGCGCGTGCCGGAAAGTTGCCCTCGGTGTCTTTTTTAAAAGCCACCGCATCCCATGATGAACATCCGGCGGATTGTGCGCCCGCTTACGGTATGGAATGGGTGGAACAACTGGTGCGCGCTGCGGCTGATGGGCCTGCCTGGGATAAAACCGCCATATTTATTACCTATGATGAAGGGGGTGGTTTTTGGGATTCGTTACCGCCGAAAGTGGTGGATGATTATGGATTTGGAACACGTATTCCTGCCATGTTGATTAGTCCCTGGGCGCGGAGTGGTCTGGTGGATCATCATCTGGCCAGTACCGCCAGCATTCTCAAATTTATTGAAACACGTTTCGGTCTGGATCCTCTGAATCATCGCGATCGGGATGCTTATGATATGTTGGGTGCCTTTGATTGGGATCAGCAACCCAAGGATTTCAGCGTTTAGGTTTTTTCTATAAAATTAATTTTAAATTGAGCGCGTGATTTTTCATGCGCTTATTTTTTTTGTCAGGAAATTGTCATAAAATCTTCATCATAGTGTCACATTGTGTTGTTAGAATGCTGCAGTGTTGTAAAACACGAATGAATTTTAACTTTCATAGAGGATCTCCTGATGATAAAACACGCAACGCTACATTCAGCAATCATGCTGGCTCTGTTGGGGATGTCCAGTATGGCTTTTGCAGATGTTACGGCTACAACAGTTAGTTCTGCGAACGCTGCTACGGCAACAACTGGTAGAGGTAACGCTCCCGTAACTATTGGCGAGGTGGAAAAAGAAGCCCCACCAGAAAGAGGTACTGGTTCTTTGAGCAAGGAACTCGTGAAGCATGCCAGTCCCAATGAAAACTTTCAGTCTGTTCTGCGCAATGTTCCCGGCTTTACGGTAACGAGTTCAGGCCCGGGGAATTTGACGACAAATGATAGCACTTTTACTTACCAGGGCTTTAATAGTGATCAGATAGGTGTGAACCTGGATGGCGTACCATTAATTAATACCTTTCGTGGTGGTACGAATGGTCAGGGAGCCGATCATGCCTTGACGCCACTGGGTATGGGACAGTTTTCTGGTGTTTCCGTATATAGTGGTGCCAATACCCCATCTGAAACAGGTATTAATGCTTTGGGTGCTACACTGGATTACAAGCCAAGAATGCCCACTTCCAAATTTTATGCAGAGGTTTCTGGTAGCGGTGGTCTTTATAGTGGCGGAAATGGAAACAGTGCTGCGGGTGGTTTCAGTATCAACTCTGGCGCGTTGCCTTTCACCGGTACAAAGCTTTATGCTAATTACTATTATAGTCCATTTCATAGTTTTCTGGACCATGTGTATTCCATTAATAACAACTATTATTTTGCGGCGGTGCAACCCTATAATCATGGGATGTCCCAACTTTCATTGATTACTATTTATAATCATGAAATTGCTCAGCAACCTAGTGTTGTTCCCTTAGCTTTGTTAAACAAGTATGGTAGAAGTTTTCAGTGGGCTCCGGATATTGCCAACAATCATACGACAACCAGCTCATATACAACGATTGTGGGTTGGAAATCCATTTTAAATCAGTATATGCTGGCAAAAGCCAAGTTCTTTATTACGCAGAATACGAATGATCGCACGGCATACGCCAACGCAGCTTACAAGGATGGTTATGAGGGCTATCCTTTGCCAACAGCCCTTAAAAGCTATGCCAATCCGAGCAAAACAGGACATCCTAGTAACACCTATAATCCAACTGCATTGTTCGGTAATAGTTATAATGGTACGCAATATCAGCGCTATATTGATAACTTTGGTAATGCCGGTTTCATGCCCTCCTTGACCTTTTTGTTACCGCATAACACGGTGACTTTGGGCGGCCTTTATATGTTCAGTAAGGATAACTCTGCTGAATACTGGTATGGTGCCCCTAACGTACCAATGATCGATGGTTACAATGACGCCTGGGATGAACACGATACGCGAAATTACGCAGATGTATACATACAAGATCGTATCAGTCTGTTTAATCATCGCTTGATAATTACTCCCGGTGCCAAATATTACATGGTCGGTACAACTTGTAATGATATTGAAGGCTACTACTACAATTATGGTGGTACAGTCAGCAATACTTTTAACTATTGGGAACCATCATTTGGTATAAGCTTCCTGGCTACTAAAGATGCTGATCTTTATTTCCACTATGGTCGGGTTTACAAGGTGCCAAATATCAGTGCCTACTACAGTGTGATAGGTAAAACTCCAACGCCCGGACCAATGCTTGTAAAGCCTGAGTATGTGGATAGTATTGATACCGGCATACGCTACAATTTTGGCGCTATCAAAACTTCTCTGGCCTATTTCCGGAGAATGTTTAGTAACAAGTTTGGCTATTTTTATAATAATCAAACAGGACAGACATTCCAGTACAATGTAGGGAGTGCCTTATATCAGGGCCTGACAGCATCTGTAGATGGTAAATTGCCCTACAACATGAATGCATTTATCAACTACAGCCTTACCGATGCAAAATATACGTCTGATTTTGATGCGGCTGACGGTGCTTCAGTAAGTTCTGGTGAGTATGTTGGTGATGTGCCGATGTATAACCTGAATTTTGGTTTGGGTTATCATTATGCAGGTTTCTCGGCACGAATCACGGATCATGTAATTGGATCGCAGTATATCAACACCAATAAGGGCGCACCGGCTGGTATTGCTTTGCACCCTTATAATATCACCAACCTCAACCTAGGTTATGTCTGGCGTCCTGCTGAAATGGGTGTCAAAAAACTAACCTTTGATGTTTATGTTGATAACCTTTTCAACGCAAATTATATTCCTTATGAGTATCTCCAGCTTCAAAGTGCCAAAGATGGTGGAAACTTTATAGCTGCCCAGGCTAGTGCTCCAGCCTTTGTTGGTGCAAGCTTTGCGGCTAAGTTCTAGTCATTAATGCTAAACCTACGCTTGTCCAGGTAGGTAGGTTCCATCGCCCGACACCAAAATTGGTTGTCGGGTTTTTTATTGTCCTTTCACCAGCAGTAATCCCTCGCGGGTACTGCTGGAGCTCAATACCGCCAGTTGATGCAAGTCCGGGTAGTCTTTAGCACTGATCACAAATTCCGGTAGTTTCAGCCGCTGATCAATTTTGAGCGTTTGTCCGGACAGCGCGTAGTGAATGCTATAGCTTCCAACAGATGTTTGTACGTCGATATTTTTCGGTAAATAGGCGGGCTGATAACCTTGCGGTAATTTCAGGGAAATATCTGATTGTATATAGCTGGGGTTGATCAAGCTCGGTGTTGTGCGGACACTCTCTGCAGTAAAGGCCTGCAGAGGCTTGGCCATGGACGTATCTGTGGGCATGATCATGGCGACACTATGACCGGGTATAAACAGGCCGTCTTTTACGGCGCTGGTTTTCAGACCCAGAGGCTGGTCGAGCTTTTCCCGATTCTGAAAAGCAATGCTTTCCAGTTGCCCCAGATCTCCCTGTTCATAAAAACCGTTGCGCAGTCCTTTCATCAACATGCGTCCCTTGCTGCCAATCAGGGCGGAGCGAATGTCCTGGGCAGCATAACCCCGGCGTATTTCGACGGTCTGGTCGCGCATGGTGCCGGAAGCGCTCAAGCGGAGTTGGGTATGTTTGTTAATAAGTGGCAAGCTGAGATCGGGCAAAGGGATTTGCATCATGCGTGGATTTTTTCCGGTAATGAGCACCGGTCGGCCTGCATCTTCCAGGGGCAAGCTATGGATGCCGGCATAGCGAGAAGTGGGATCCAGAAATAAATGATAAGCGGGCACGTACACCAAAAAATGACCAAAAGCAAAAGGATCCACAGCAGGGTAGGGGTGAAAGCGTGCGGAGGTGGAAATCATTGCCGGTACGGCCTCAATATGGAGGGCGCCTAGCAGGGTGCAGAGCAATACCGCATTGGCATTACTGTCGCCGACTCCGCGTTGCAGGGTGCTGCTCGCGCTGGGTGGCGTAAAGCCTGCGTTGGCGTAGTTGATGGATACTGAATGAATGTTTTTTTGCATCCAGTGATAAATGACTTTGACCGCATCCAGTCCCGTCGCCCCATGCGCAATATGTTCAGCAGCTTTTTGCAATTCCGGAGTCATTTGCATGGCGGGGGTAGCAAGCTGATTGTAAGCCTTGGCGACTTCAGCCCAGTGCTCTGCAGTCGAAATCACCGCCAGGGGCGCATATTGCGTCAGTGCCGGACTACCCAGTGGTGGGTAGGAAACTTTATTGAGGCTGGTTTCAAAAGATCGACTGGTCGCATCTTGAGCGTGACCGACGGACACGGCATGCCAGGCATCCCCTTGCTGGGCAGCATATAATTTTTTCGCGGCAGGTGCGTGCAAAATGATTTGTGCTTTGCTGACCGGCACATTGGGGGCCAGGAGCGTGCTGATGGCGTAGATACCCGGCAAATAGGGATGATCATAGTGGATGGTGTAGCGAATGTGCAGCGTATCTCCGGGCGCTACCGCCGGAAAGACTACACTCTGGATGCGACCATCACTTAAAAAGGGAGCGCTCAGGGCATCCGGGCTGGATTGGGTATAAATGGCATCGGCCGGTACGGGATGTTTAACGCCCGAGGCCGTTTCTGTATAGGCTTCGAGTATGTGCACCTGGGCAAAGTTGGCTGGATAGCCAATTTGCATCTGGGATTGTGACTGTACGCCAGCCATGGTCAGAGGTTGGATCACCCGGTCAATGCTGTCGGTATAGGCACCGTTTTTCTGGACGCTCAGTTCCTGGTGCAGGAGTATCACCTGATAATTCACCTGGGCGGGTTCCCGGGCAAAAGCCGGGTTGGCGCTGGCACTCAGCAGGATAAAACCGGCAGTCAATAAAGCTTTGGGCGTGAGATGATGGGTCATGTGCAGGTTTCCTGAACTCATTGGCGAACAAGGATAATCGGGCTTTGCTGCGCGGCATAATCCAGTTTCAGGAGCTTGCGCAAGGCCGGATATTGCTGAGGGTTGTACACGACCCGCTGGAGTTGCAGGGTGTAGTGTACGATGACGCTGTGCTCTTGCCGGGTGAGGGCATAAGTGAAACTTCCCGCCTGATTATGGAGTTGCTGTGCGGGCGGTAGATATTGGACCTGATAACCCTCGGGCAGATGAATGGTCGTTGTCCAGTGGATGCCACCGAGATACGTGGTGACGGGATGTTGACGCTGCAGTGGGCCAATGACCCGAGTTAATGCTTCCATGGGTCGGGCGGTAGCGGAAAGGCCGGGGGTCAGATAGGGACCGGAGGGAATGGGAAAACTGATATGATCGCCAACATGGGTGTAAGCCACAGTATGCCAATGAGCGGTCATGGCAAAGGGCTGATCGAGAATATCCGGATTACCTGGCACAAAGGTGCCACTCCCGCCCCCATCCGGCAGCAGCAGGGTATTCATCACCCGGTGATAAGCAGAGGGCGGAATGGAGGCGAAGGTTTGCCGATACATCCAGGCCCACCAGCCTTTGGTCTGCATTTTTGCAACCCCGCTTAAGTCCCCATTCTGGTGCAGGGTCAGATCAGCCGTATAGTCCAACTGATTGGCATTGGGCTCGGCACCAGGGGTAGTCACTACCCGGGGATGCGGACCGGTGACAATGCTGGGCTTGTCGCGTTCACCAATGGCCAGCTGCCCAGGCGTTTCGTAAGTGCCGGTACTGTCCAGAAAAAGATGGCGCTCCGGGGCGTAGTCGATGGCGTGATTAAACCAGAAAGGGGTTGGCAGCGGCGGCAAGGTAAAAACATTATTCCAGTTGATTAATGTTGGATAAAGTTTGAAGCCTTTGGCATTGAAAAGCGCTTGCAGCAGGGTGGCGTGGGCCTTGCAGTCCCCATAGCGGGTTTCCAGGGTTTTGCTGGCCGAGATGGGCACATAACCGCCGACACCTAATTCCAGGCCGACATAACGAATATGGTGGGAGTCCCAGGTATATAGGGCTTTTTCCGCATCCCAGCCCTGCAGTGCGTGACTTGCTGTATCGGCGGTTTTTTGGACAATGGGGGTTACTGCCGCCTTGTTTGCAGCGCGTGACCAGTAGGCCTTGCCGACGGCTGCCCAACTGGGAAAAGTGCTGACTTCAAAAAGCGGGCTGAACTGGCTTTCGTCTACAGTGCTCGGCCCCGGATAACGCGCATGGTGTACCGCCATACGGGCGCTGATGTGAATCAACTTGCCCTGACTGTGCTGCGAAACTATCCAGTTGCCGGTTTTGGCGGCCCGTAAATGCATGCTGCGTGGTGCCGTAATATCAATACGAAAATTTCGCGCTGACTGGCTGACCGGCATTTCCCAGAGTTGTGAAAACTGTCCGGCAAAATAGGGCGTTGTCTGGGTTTTTTCGGTGATGATATGAAGCTGATCCTCTTTGCCCAATTTCGGCAGAACGATGGAAAGCACCTTGGCATGACTATACATGGGGGCTCCGGCAGCCATCGGTTCCGGGCGCACAAAAATGGTGCTGGCAGGTACGACATATTTTTGGCCACTGGGCGTGCTGACCCAGGCGCGCAGCACCCGCAGCTTGGCCATATCGGCAGAATACTGAATTTGGTAGGGATTGATCATGGTTTCCAGAGCCGGATTGAGGAGTTCCAGAACCTGATGGTCGCGCTCGGTAAACAGTCCGCTGGATTGCACCGTAACGCGGACATGGTTTTTGAGAATCCGCAGGGGGGCTCCGCTTTGCTTTTCATTGAGCGGAATAAAAGGCGCGTTGCTGCTGCCAGAAACGGTCGTATCGGCCTGGGCCAGGCTGCCCAGTAGAGTGCCGCTTACCAGGCCTGCCCCACAAAGAACAATCAGAGCGCGCTGGACAGATTTCAGAAGAAGCATGGATGAGTCACCTTTATGAGGGATCGGGATTCAACGCAACGGTCTGCGTCCGTTTGCGACGTGGCCAGGAGAGCCCGTCAAACCATAAATAAAAGGCGGGCGTGATATACAGGGTGAGAAACTGGGAAAATATCAGACCGCCGACCACGGCAATGCCCAGGGGTACCCGACTTCCGGCACCTGCGCCAAAGCCGATGGCAATGGGCAGCACCCCGAGAATGGCGGCAAAAGTAGTCATCATGATGGGCCGATAACGAATGGTGCAGGCATCAATAATGGCATTGTAGGCATCTTCGCCCTCACGACGCCGACTGACGGCAAAGTCAACGAGGATAATCCCGTTCTTCTTGACCAGCCCCAGTAACATGATGATGCCGATGAAGCTGTATAAATCCAGCGGTTCATGAAAAATGACCAAAGACAGCAGCGCACCGAAAGCCGCCAGCGGCAAAGCCGTCAAAATAGTCAGGGGATGGAGGAAATGTTCATACAAAATGGCGAGTACCACGTAAATCAGCAACACTGTCGCCAGCAATAAAAAGGGCAGGGATTTGAAGGCAGACTGAAATTGCGCGGCATTACCGCCCAAATGCCCGACAATGCCTGCGGGCAGGACTTGGTGAGCCGTATGCTGCAGGGCGCTGATGGCTGAACCCAGTTGCACGCCGGGAGCCAGGTTGAAGGAAATGGTAGTAGAGGGTTGCCCATTGTGCTGCATCAGATTCAGGGGGGCTGCGTCATAATGAAAACTGGCTACGGCGGAAAGGGGAACCAGCGTTGATCCCGCCCCTGGCACGCTCAGGGTGGACAAGGCATTGATATTTTTCTGATAGCGCGGTTCAAGTTCCATAATTACTTCATATTGATTACTAGCCCCGTAAATGGTTCCCACCTCATGTCCGCCAAAGGCCAGACCCAGGGTGTTTTCGATGGCGGCCGGGGTAACACCCAAAGCTGTGGCACGGGCACGATTGATATGAATGGTGACCTGCGGATTATTGTTTTCCAGACTGTTACTGACTGAATTCAGTTGCGGAAGCTTTTGCAGCGCTTCGGTCATTTTCAGCGTGGCCGCATTCAGATCTGTCCAGTTGCTGCCCATGAGCTCATAAATAGTGCTGCCATTGCCACTGGCGGTTCCCGAGTGGGCGCTTTGCGGCCCCTGAAAAACGATCTGGGCATTATGAAAGCGACGTGTGGCGCGCTGCAGATCCACAATGATGTTCTCCGTCTGCGGAGCATATCCATTGCGAATATGGATGAACATGTGTCCGGAATTGCGGCTGCCAAAACCTCCTGCGCCCTGACCTGCCGAGGACACTACCGATTGAATGCGGGCATTGGATTTCACAATCCGGGCGATTTCTGACTGCTCGTGCCTGACCTCAGCAAAAGTCATCCCGGTCGGGTATTCAATGTTGGCATGGATCATTCCCGAATTCTGGCTGGGTAAAAAAGCCTTGGGCACAATCATGATCAGCCAGACACTACCCGCCAGCGCAAGTCCGGCCAGGGCCAGCATCCAGTATTTATGCTGCAGGGCAACTTTCAGGGTGCGAATATAAAAATCGCGACTGCCCTTGAAAAATCGCTGAAAAATCCCGTCTTCAGGTAAGTGACCCGTATCATGCAGATCGGTCTGGACGTGGGCATGATTGGGTTTGAGATAACGGCTGCAGAGCATGGGGGTAACGCTCAGGGCGACCATTCCGGAAATCAGGATGACCACAGCAATACTGACCCCAAAGTCCGAGAACAAATGTCCGACAAAGCCACCCAGAAAAATCAGCGGCAGAAAAATGATGGACAGGGACAAGGTCATGGACAGGACCGTAAAACTGATTTCCCGACTGCCATTGAGGGCGGCAGTCATGCCGGTTTCGCCCCGGTCTATGTGTCGGTTGATGTTTTCCAGCATCACGACCGCATCATCCACCACAAAACCCACGGAAAGGGTCAGTGCCAGCAAGGTCAGGGTATTAATACTGAAACCGAGCAACATCATGACCAGAAAGGTGCCCAGCAGGGAAAGAGGTATGGCAACTGCGCCGATGAGGGTAGCCGAGGTGCGGCGCAGAAACAGCCACATGACGCCCGCTACCAGGATGCTGGCAAGGATGAGGGTCATCAGCACTTCGTGTACTGCGGCGCGAATGTAATCGGCCAAATCGAACACATTGGTCAGATGCACCCCGCCGGGCATGGCAGCCTGCAGTTGCGGCAACAGGGCGCTGATTTTGTTAGAAATGGCAATGGTATTGCTGCCGGGCTGCCGTGTTACGGCGAGAACAATGCCGGGAGTTTTGTTGATCCAGGTTTCCTGCTGGTTATCCTGGGTACTGTTGATGGCCTTGCCAACCGCACTGAGGGGCACGGCCTGTCCGCCTTCGTAGGCCAGAACCAGATGGTTGTAGGCTTTTGCGGTATGTAACTGACCATGTACCTGGGTGGCGAAAGCCTGATCGCCCCCATCCAGGGTGCCTCCGGGCAGATTGACGTTGGCATTACCCAGGGCGCTTTGTACAGCCTGCAGACTCAGACCCCGGGCAGAAAGGGCAAAAGGATTCACATAAATGCGCACGGCGTAGGTTTGTGCCCCGTAAATTTGTACGTCAGATACCCCGGATATGCCGGATAATGCCGTGCTGACTTTGGTTTGCGCGTACTTGTCCAATTCATAGAGCGGCATGTTGGGCGCGGACATGCCAATATAAAACACGGGCTGTGCCGAAGGATTCATTTGCCGGACCGAAGGCGGCTCGGGCATACCCGGTGGTAAAAAATGCTGGGCCTGGGAAACAGCGTTGGACACCTGCTGGGTGGCCCCCAGCGCGGATTTGCTGAGATCGAACTGCAGGGTGATCTGGGTCACCCCGTTTTGACTGACGGCACTCATGGAGTTGAGGCCCGGAATGCTGGCAAATTGCCTTTCCAGTGGGGTGGCTACCGCGCTGGACATGGTTTTGGGGCTAGCTCCCGGCAGTTCGGCGGTGACCATCACCATCGGGAAACTGACGTTAGGCAGCAACGCCGTGGGTAATTGCAGATAGGCAAATAAACCCAGCAGGGCTACTGCTACTGCGAGTACCGTCGTGGCAACGGGACGGCGAATAAAGGGTGCCGATAAATTCATGGCTTGATCACGCGCACTTCAGAACCAGGATGAAGTCGGGTCGGCGCCCCCACAATCACCCTTTCTCCCAATAAATGGCTTCCGGCGATGGCCACCTGCTTACCGTTCTGCCCTAAAAATTGCACGGTCTGCATAATGGCCTTGTCTTTTTTGATGGTATAGACATAAGGGCCGGAGACGCCCTGCTGTAAGGCGGTTGCAGGAATGATCAGGGCATGGCGCAGTTCTCTGGCGGTGAAATCCACCTGCACGTATTCACCGGGCCAGAGTCGGGCTGGTTGATTACTCAGGGTGGCGCGCGCCGTGACCGTTGCTGAAGCCGTGTTGACCGTATTATCAATCACCGTGACCGTCCCGGTGCCGATCCGGGTCTGATGATTTTCATCCCAGACTTCTATTTTGCCGGAGTGGTTGCTGATGGCGGTATGTAAATCGTCGAGATAGGCTTCAGGCAGGCTGAATTGCACGTAAATGGGTTGAATCTGATTGATGGTGACTAGTGCTGTGCTGTTGGCAGTGACCAGGTTGCCGGATTTGAGGCTCAGGATGCCTACGCTACCACTGATGGGTGCGGCAATCCGGGTTTCAGCCAGGGTAATACGGGCGGCTTGCAGTGCCGCCTGATCAGCGGCCACGGTGGCGCCAGCGGTGTTGGCCTGAGCCTGAGCCTGCTGGACCGTCTGACGGGTGACATAATCCTTGCTGAGCAGCGGCGCATAAGCCTTGACCTGGGCATCATCATATTGTTGCTGAGCAATTTCACCCTGCAGATTGGCTTGATCTTCAGCCACCTGGGCGGCCGGTGTGGCAGGATTGATCTGGAATAGTAGCTGGCCTTTTTGAACCACTTGCCCCGAATGGACGGCAACCTTTTGCAAAATGCCACTCACCTGCGGGGTGATGGTGACACTGTGGGACGCCACTGCTTGCCCCAGAGTATTGACCACAATGGGTAGATTGCCGGTCTGCACCGTCGTGGTTTCGACAGGCAGGGCCGTGTTTTTGTGGGGTGGCTTATGCTGGGCGCAACCCGCCAGGATCAGGGCTGCCGCAACGGGAAGCAACAGGGATTTTGCGGGCAGAGAACGCATCATGAGTGGAATCCTGTGGTCGTGTTTGGGAGCCCGATCATCCCCAGAGCGTTAGCGAGATTAGCCAGTTGCACATAGGCCGTCGTCATATCCTGAATCCGGGTCTGTTCAGCAGTTGTCAGCGTCGCCTGGGCAGTCAGCAAATTGAGCATGGTCGAAAGTCCTACCTTGTATTGGGCACGGATGGCAGCCAGCGAAGCCTGGGCACTTTTGACCGCGATTTGTGCCGCTTTTGCCGCTGAGCGCGCACCCATGACGGTCTGGTAATCCTGGTACACGGTTAAGGCAATGCTTTGGGTCTCCTGGTTCAATGAGGCCCGGGCGCTGCGCTCCTGTCGCCGCGCCTGTTGAATTTGATAACGATCATGAAAACCCGTAAATAGAGGCACTTTGAGACTGAAACCGACGGCCCAGTTTTGGGAAGGTTCCAGCCCATTCTGAAAGCGTTTTCCGGCTGAAGCTGATGCGCTCAAGGTCGGTAGTCCCTGAGCCTGATCCTCCCGGAGTGTGGCACGGCTGACCAGAATCTGGGCGGCAGCGGCCCTGACATTGGGATTGTGTTGAGTAGCATGAAGGACCAGGGATTGCACAGAAGGGGTAATATTGGGGGGCAGTTGATGGGTGTTTAATGGTACCAGTGGAAGGGGATTGCCGGGCGGTAGTCCACAACTTCCCGCCAGTGCGGCTTGGTCTGAGCGCACGGTAGCTTGGGCCGAAATCCATTGGGACTGCGCCTGTGCAAGAGCCGACTGCGCCTGCAGAACATCGGCAATGGTTGCCATACCCGAATGCTGTTTCAGCCGCGCAGCATCCAGATTGGCGCTATCTTCCGTGACTGTTTGCGCATAGGCCCGAACCAGCGCCTGTTCGCCAATGAGCTGGTAGTAATTCTGGGTGACGCTGAGAGCTACTTTGGTCAGCGCGCTATTGTTATCAAAGCCGGAAATGTACAACTGGGCGAGCGCCCCATCTTTCTGCGCGGCACGTAGACCAAAATCCAGCAGTACATAACTCAGACTAAGAGACGCAGAATTACTATTGATGATGGGAATACTAAAACCCGCTGTGGTGTTGCTCTGGGAACGTGCTGCAGTGTCACTCAGGGAAATACTCGGCAACCAGGCAGATTCGGCGACGCCCAACCCTGCCGCAGAGGCCTGTAAATTCTCATAGGCCACCCGGGTTTGTGGGTTGTGTGCCAAGGCATAATTGGTCAATGCGGCAAGACTTTGGGGTTTTACGAAGGTGCGTGTGTCCGGCAGAGCCGCCTTAGGCAACTGTAGTTGCCGATCTTGCCAGCTCTGTCCCAGCGGTTGCTTTACCCATCCCTGGGTATCAAAAGGATCGTGAATCAGCATGTCCAGAGGCGCTGCCGATGCTGTCTGAGCACTCAAAAGTATCCCAACAGCCATACAGCACAGAATGCCGTCGCAGCAGCTCCGTAAGCGATCCCTAAAAAACGGTTCGTTCAGGAAGCTACGGATAAGACGCATGGTGCGGATACCTTGTTCTTGCGGATGTTGTTTGATGCGTGAAGCATCTTAAAGACTATAGATGCATCACGCTAGCCATACGATCAGAAAGTTCTCTTGATTTAAAGTAAAACAGGCTGGGTATTGGCCGGATCGCTGAGGCTCTCGTCCCCGTTTTCGATATGCCCTGCCAGTTGCCACTGGTGTTGAGGTGTAGAGACCATCAGATCATACCAGTGGTGACTGGGTTGCAGGTTCCAGTGCAGTTCCTGGGTTTGTCCTGCCGCCAACTGGATTTTTCGAGTGCTCTGTCCATACACCGGGTCCGTCACGTCAATGGGCAGGGTATCGGCACCGGCGTTATACAATAGCACCTGGATATCCCCAGTCCTGGTTCCCTGAGTATCAATGTGCAAAGTGGAAGGACCCGTACCCGTAATTTTGCGTATATAGCTGTCCGGTCCATAAACTGTGAGCGCGAGCTTCTGATCCTTGGGCAGCATCATCTCGTCTTTCAGCTTGGCTCCGGCTCCCAGGGTGTAATGGTGAGGAAGTTGATGACTGTGATCCCAGTAGGCGGTGCAGACGACGCCCAACTCAGAAGGGTTATGCAGGTGCAGATGGACTCCCTGATGCGTCGCTTCCAGCCGCACTGCCGTGGCGTAAGCGAGGGGCCGCCGCTTGCGCAGGCCACTTTCCTGAGGATCTATAGTAACGGCCTGTTCTGTGGGCACTTGCGGAGCTGGCAAGGTGGATTCGTGATGGACCGTCGCTACATAATTGGCGGTACTGGGCAGCGATACCTTGCGCTCATCGGGGCGCGAGAAATCGAAAGCAGCAGTCAGATCACCACAAATGGCACGTCGCCAGGGGGTGATGTTAGGTTCACTGACGCCGAAGCGTTTTTCGATAAAGCGGATGACGGAAGTATGGTCGAAGACTTCCGAACATACATAGCCGCCCTTGCTCCAGGGCGAGATAGTGATCATCGGCGCACGTGGTCCCAGGCCATAGGGCAGTTGGTCGGCGCTATAAAGCGTGGGCCAGTCCGGGTTGATCCGATTGTGGACTTCGCCTTCGGTGCTCACCGTACTTTTGCCGGGCCGCACCGGAGTGGGAGGCTGAGGTGGCGGAACATGGTCGAAAAAGCCATCATTTTCATCATAATCCAGAAGCAGCACAGTCTTACCCCAAACCTCCGGATTGCTGGTCAGGGCATCCAGCACCCGGGCAATGTAAATGGCGCCATAGGCAGGTGGATAGGAGGGGTGTTCGGAATAACCGGCCGGCACTACAATCCAGGAAACCTGCGGCAGACGATTACGCAGCACATCTTCACGCAATGCCGCCACTCCGCCCGGTCGTCGTGCGCGTTGGGCCAGCGGTGAACTGTCGGGAATGTCCGTAAACGCCTGGAAATAAAGCAGGGCATTTTCCCCGAAATTCCCCGTCATCGGGTTATGATCCTCTTCGTGCAGTCCTTCCTGATAGACGCGCCAGGAAATACCTGCCTTTTGCAGGCGCTCCGCGTACGTCGTCCAGGTAAAGGGCTTGACGCCTTTGGTCCAGAGATGGGTGTCATCATCAATATAGGGGCCGCCGTGCTGGCCTTCGGGATCAATGGAGCCGGTAAACAGCATACAGCGATTGGGACAGGTAGGCCCGGCAAGAGAGGTAAAATAATGGTCACAAATGGTAAAATGATCGGCCAGTGCATAATGAAAAGGAAGATCCTGGCGTTGAAAATAGCCCATGGTCATGTCGGTCTTGTTGAGCGGCCAGGCATTCATCAGTCCCCCCGCAATAGCTCCGTGCTGGGACGCCCAGCTATGATCCAGGTCCTGAAGGAATTGCGCAGAAGTTTTGTGGGTATTGAAATGAAAAGGCAAGATCGGCCGGGTCGGGTCGTCCATGCGTCCCTGAAACCAGACGGGTTTACCGTCGGGTAACTTCAGCGGAAAGCGGTCATTATAACCGCGCACCCCACTCAGATGCCCAAAGTAATGATCAAAAGAACGGTTTTCTTGCATGAAAATCACAATATGTTCCACATCTTCCAGAGTTCCGGAACGCCCCAGGGCGGGCAGCATGGCAGCACGGGCTACCGAACTGCCCAGAAAAGCCGTCAGCGTGGCACCGGCCCCCAGGCTTTTTAAAAAATCGCGACGTCTCATGTATTTTTCTCCTCAAGATGTTGAAGGGCAGCGGCCGCAGGCGGATAGTGCTCCGCCAGGGCGCGTCGGAGATACTGTTCGGCCTGATGGGCGTCTTTTTTGACCCCGTATCCGTGCCAGTAAGCAATGCCGAGATCATAGGCGGCGGCCCCCACCTGTTCGACGTCCAGCTGTTTCAGCAGCGCAAGGCTGCGTCCTTCATACCAGGCAGCCTTACTCAGACTTTTCGGCATGAGTTTACCCGCTGCATAGGTTTTGCCTAACCAGAAATCGGCATTGACCACCTGCGGCACCATCAGACCCTGACGAAACCAGAAGGCTGCCTGTTGGGGGTTGCAGGTCACGCCCCAGCCATTGAGATAGGCATTGGCTACCTGGCGCTGGGCAAAGCGATCCCCCGCTTCGGCGGCCTGCAGATACCAGTGGAAAGCGGTTTGGGGGTTTGCGGAAACGCCCAAACCTGCCTGATACAAATGACCCAGTGTGTCAGCAGCCCAGAAATCGTCCTTGTCAGCCGCTGCTTTTTTGAGCAGCGGCACCGCCTGAGCGTAAGCATCCTGATTCAGCAGATGGATGATGGGTGCATCCGCCTTACGGATGGCCCGGGCATGGGACAGGTAGGCATCAGCAACGGAGCCGGGGTTGGCGGGGTTGCTGATGACAATGGGTGATGTGCTGCCCTGAGCAAAGGCTTGAGTAAAAGGAAAAAGCATCAACATGATGCCGATTGCCGAAAACTTGAAATTTTTGATTGACATCGCGATTCTCAAAACAAGTAATGGATGAATCATACCAGATTAATGTGACAGTATTGTGAAGGTTTTATGACAGAAATATGATATTCTTTGGTCTAGATTTTGCTTAGAATACGTATTGATAAAACCGTATGACCAGTGTTCTTTATGCAACGGTCTATAACGAAAAGCGGAATGCTCACAGAAGCCAGGTAAACCCTGTTTTTTCATCTATTCTTTAAGGTTCTGTCATAAAAGTGTCATATTGGCGTGTTATGGTGAACGCTTTATAACGACTTTGATGGCGAGATGATGAGTAACCTGCTCAGTGCAATAGATAACGAACAGAAAGTCACCAGGCGGCATCGGCGGATTCTCTGGGCCTCCGGACTCGGCATTTTTCTGGATGGTTATGATTTGAGTATCATGGCTATTGTACTGATTCTGCTCAAACCACAGTGGCATCTGGGTCCCACTCTGCTAGGGCTCTTGGGCACTGCGGCGTTGGTGGGCGCGCTGATTGGTGGGCTTTTTGGCGGAATTATTGCGGATCGTTATGGCCGCAAGACCGTTTATTTAATTGATATTGCAGCATTTTTCTTTGCAGCATTGCTTTCCGGATTTGCCTGGGACATCACCTCTCTGGTTATTTTGCGTTTTATTTTGGGGCTTGGAGTAGGCGCAGATTATCCCTTGAGTTCCACTTACATTGCTGAATTCATGCCCAAAAACAAGCGCGGGTCGGCCATGACCTGGATTTTTGGGCTATGGATGGGGGGCGCGTTGCTATCCAGTCTGGTAGGGCTGGCATTGCTGCATACTGGCCCGGATGCCTGGCGCTGGATGCTGGCGTCCGGCGCAGTGCCGGCGGTATTGGTACTCTGGTTGCGGCGGAGCTTGCCGGAGTCGCCGCGCTGGTATATTTATCGCGGTCGCCTGCAAGAGGCCGCACAGGTTTTACGCTGGCTGGTGCCGGATGTGGATGCCCATGAACGGGAACGTCTGGTCCAGGAAACGGCTTCCAGCATGCAGGCCAGCCGTCATGTGTCGTGGACCTTGCTTTTCAGTAAACCGTATTTGCGGCGCACCATTTACGCCTGTGTGCCCTGGTTCATGATGGATGTCATGGGCTATGCCCTGGGTATTTTTCTGCCCTTTATGCTCATGCATATGGGACTGAAAACGCCGGAACAGGCCATCATCGGGAACAGTTTTTTTACAGCCAGCTTTGTGCTGGGATGGATTCCTCTGGCCCTTATGATTGATCGGATTGGACGGCGGCGTGCCCAGATTTGGGGTTTTCTGGGGGACGCCATCAGTCTGGGCCTGGTCGGGCTTTTTGCCCTCTCCGGTGAGCCGCCTTTTATTATTGTCGCGGCAGGATTGATCATCTGGCAAATCGCCAACAGTTTTGGACCGGGCAATACCACCTGGATTATCCCTACCGAACTGTATCCTACCGAATTACGAGCCACTGGACACGGTTTTGCTACCGCCTTCAGTCGCTTTGGTGGGGTGGTCAGTGTGTTTTTCCTGCCCACGCTCCAGGCCGAATTGGGTAATGGCGGATTATTGTTGGTGCTGGCGGGAGCAGGATTGATTGGTGCTCTCACTACCTGGTGGCTGGGTTCGGAGATGGCAGGCCAGGCTCTGCCGGAAATGCTGGAGCCCGGCAGTCAGCGTGCCGCCTGATGGTCTAGCGCCAAAGGTCCTGAATCCAGAGTCAGGGGATCAGCGAAGTGCCAGCATCAATCACATCACCGGTCGCTGAAGCGGTATCGGATACGGCGGCGCAGCCCGCCAAAGAAATCAGCAGGCACAATAAGCACAGTAAGCGTGACCAATAAATCATGACTGTTTTATTCCTCAACATTGCTGGCCGTTCCCCGTGCAGCGCTGATGTGAGCAAAACCATCTTTCTGACACAGATCGGGTAACTCCAGCAAAATTTCGCGAACCAGTTCCGGCCCCCTAAAAACCAGGCCCGTATAAATTTGCAGCAAACTGGCCCCCGCCCGGATTTTTTCATAGGCGTCTGCCGCACAGGATATACCACCAACCCCAATAATGGGTACCTTGCCCGCGCAGTCCCGATACAGTTGGGCTATGACCGCATTGGCGCGCAGCCGGAGGGGTGCACCACTCAGTCCCCCCGCCTCGACATATTCGGGATGCCCGGCAGGGCGATCAATGGTGGTGTTGGTAGCAATGAAACCATCCACCAGCGGCTGGTCTCCTTTGGCGAGCTGGGCCATGGCGCTAATCTCCTCGGGATTCAGATCCGGAGCGATTTTCAGGAGCAGGGGCAGGGCTGGACGCTGATGTTCGGCGGCCAGACGTTGATTGGCCGCAGCGACCGAAGCCAGCAATTCCGGAAGGGCATCGGCACTTTGCAACAGTCGTAGTCCCGGCGTATTGGGAGAGCTGACATTCACCGTCAAGTAATCTCCATGGGGAAAAAGTACTTCCAGGGCGCTGACATAGTCCTCCGCCGCGCGCTCCAGCGGCGTATCCTTGTTTTTGCCAAGATTAACCCCGATGGGAACGCGATGGGGATGGGGGAGGGCGCGCAGACGTTTAGATACCGCAGTGGCCCCCTCTCCAGGAAAGCCCATGCGGTTGATGACTGCCTGGGAAGACGGATAACGAAACACCCGGGGGCGAGGATTGCCGAATTGGGCGCGTGGCGTGACCGTACCAATTTCAAGAAATCCGAAACCTAAGGCCGGCAAGGCCGCAGTAGCGCGGGCATCCTTGTCATAACCGGCGGCCAGACCCACGGGGTTGCGAAAATTCAGTCCCCACAAGGTTTGCTGCAGAGCGGAGTTCTCCACCGCAAAATATTCGGCTACCCGTTCCAGACTGCGGGGCATATGGCCCAGGGTTTCCAGCGCCGTGATGCTGAGTTGATGGGCTTGTTCAGCCTCCAGCCCAAACAGTAATGGCCGCAGCAGCGGATAAATCATGCCCAGTCCTTGGGAGTCAGAAAGTCTTCCTTCAGGCGGGCCTCAGGACTATCTGTTGGTGCTTGCCAGTCATAATGCCAGGCGGCGAGGGGGGGCAGGGACATGAGAATGCTCTCGGTGCGCCCGCCGGATTGCAGGCCAAACAAGGTGCCTCGGTCATACACCAGATTGAATTCCACATAACGACCCCGGCGTATTAGCTGAAAATCGCGTTCGCGCTCGCCAAAAGGGGTGTTGCGGCGCCGTTCGGCAATGGGCAGATAGCTCTCCAGAAAACTGTTGGCCACATCTTCCCAGAATGCTTGCAAGGTGTCCGCATCCCCACTGAGATCATCAAAAAAAATGCCACCGACGCCACGCATTTCCTGGCGATGTTTGATGGTGAAATATTCATCACACCAAGTCTTGAAACGGGGATAAAAATCGGGGCCATGTCGATCGCAGGCGGCCTTGAGGGTTTGATGAAAATGCCGGGCGTCTTCCACAAAACCATAACTCGGGGTGAGATCAGCCCCGCCACCAAACCACCACACGGAACCTGCCGCAAAAAACCGGTAGTTCATGTGGACAATGGGCACATAAGGATTGCGCGGGTGCAGAACCAGCGAAACCCCCACTGCCGTGAAAGGTTGCCCCGCCAGTTCTGGGCGCTGCGCGGTGGCCGAGGGGGGCAGTTTATCGCCATGCACCTTCGAGAAGTTGACCCCACCCTTTTCCAGCAGATCACCCCCACTGATGACCCGGGTACGCCCTCCGCCACCACCGGCCCTTTCCCAGAGATCCTCGCGAAAGCTGGCGTAACCATCAGCCTTTTCAAGAGCCGTACAAATGCGGTCCTGAAGCTGGAGGAGAAACTGTTCGACGGCTTGAGTGGGAGGCTGCTGCACGGTTTTATCTCCTATGCTGGCGGGGAATTATGCCACCGGAAGGCCCGTTTCGCCAGGTAAACTGTGGGATCCTATGGTGTTGATCTGTTCCTGCTTGGGGTCCCAGAGACCATCTGATCACGCAGCGCGCTTTCCAGTAAGCTGCTCACTGACCGGGCAAAGTAGTCCTCGTATCCGGGCATCCCAAAGATCTTTTCATGTTTGGACCGTTCTACAAATCGGCTCATTTGTTGGCGAAACGCATGGCTGGCCGCTATTTCAGGGATCTGTGAAATAGCATGATCCAACAATCTTGGAAATTCCTGAATGCCGTAATCAGCCACCTTTTTCCAGACCATCTCCATATCGACTTCGGCACCTTGTCCTGTCAGCCAGGCGATGTCCCAAATATCCCGATAGCGAATTCTCGCGGCGGTGTCGGCGATCCCATATTCATCTATTTTTGCGATAGAGGTTGGCAGTGCGACTAACTTGTCGGCCAAAATCTCATGAATGGATTCAGCAACGACTAACGTCGGACTCACCCCATCCAAAACAGAATAATTCATCCTTAATGGCACCACTTCTCTGGTGTAGGCCGGGATATTGGCGATTTCCAGTTTGATTTTCTGTCGCGGCAAATCAGGGCGTCCCGGGTGCGTTTCTACAGACACCGTCTGGACGTTTTGTCCTTGCTTTGCCGTACGCGGTTCACGAACGGTAACATCCAGACCAAACCGGTCACCCACTCGCTGCGTCACACAAGCCTTGATCTTGCTCACGCTGTCAGAGGTAAAAGCCTTTCCTCCTGCGAAATCGAGATCCTCACTAAACCGATCTGAACCACGGCAAAGGCGCAAGGACGTACCCCCCTGGAAAACCAGATTTTTCAGTAGCCCCTCAGAATCGAGCGCGTTAAATATCTCGTAATGCAATAGTTCTTTTTCGACAACCGGACGCATGGCATCCAGCCCCCGTCCGGCCATGGCCATATCGACATACCTGCTGAACTCTTTGTGCTTCATTCCATATCATCCCATTCTTCCGGGTCAATCATGTCGATATTTCTACCAACCCGATACAAATCCTGAACGGCAGCCCGCTTTTTTGCGATTCGCAAAGGGCGATCTTCTGCCACAATGGTGCGATCCAGAACTTCCGGGATACTGCGTTTCGTGTGCGTAAACTCAATGGTTCCAAACGGCGTTTTATGCAAACCACTTGCGCCTGTCGTCATGACGGTCAGGTGGCTTATAGGGACCTGGGAAATGATCCCATACTCAGAGAGCATGCTTTCCAATGAAACATAACTGAGCTGCCCTGGTCGTAAAGCCCGTGCCACCGACTCAATGATCCGCCCCCCGTTCCGCATCAACGCAGGCGCGTACACATAGATCCCCCGGGCCGCCTTGATGAGCAATTGATTCTTGACCATGCGCTGCAAGGACTTTTCCATACCCTTGTCCGTTTCTTCTGGAAACATCTTTTCCATATCTCTTCGCGTGAACACAAAGAGATTACGGCGTTCCATATCGGATAAAGTGTGCATTAACTCCATCTGGTTCATTGGTCAGTAAAAACCCCCTTTATATGTAGGGTTTCAGTTTACATAGTAGAGGTAGGCACCGCAACCAGTTAATCTTTCGTTTCATTGACCCAGGTGCGCTGTTGATATGATGACCTCCTCTGAAGCAGAGCTTTTTGACCAACTCGTTGCCAATCATGGCGTCGAAAAATGGCCCATCTTTTAGGTATGTACAGCGCATGCTGCAGCATCCTCACTTCTGCCGAAAAACCGATTAACTCCTTAAAATCTGACCGGTACGGGCATCGACAATCCGGCTCGGGCGGCGCTGGCCACCCAGTCGGGCATGCAGTACCGGAAGACGGCTGCCAAAATAGCGCCGGATGGTCCGCAAGTCACGGGCGGGTTGCTGACCAGCGCGATTGGCACTGGTTGAGACAATAGCGCTGCCAAAAGCCCGGGTCAGAGCACGGACACCAGGATGGTTGCTGACCCGAACGGCCACACTGGGGTGCCGTCCACGAATCCAGACGGGAACCTGCTGACGGGCGGGCAGCACCAGGGTGGTCCCCGGCCAGTATTGTTCGAGCAGTTCCGGACTAATGCCCTGATCCGACCAGAAGGCAGCAGTTTCGGAGCGACGTCCGGCAATGAGCAGAACACCCTTGTGTTGTGGACGCTTTTTCAAATGCAGAATGCGGCGCAGCGCCTGTCGTTGCCGAGGGTCACAACCCAACCCCCAGACCCCTTCCGTGGGGTAGGCAATGACTCCACCCCGGCGCAGGTGCGCAACCAGCTGGCGTAATTCCTGACGACGCGGAGTATGCCCTGGCATACGTTTCAGAGCTGCCTAGTCACGGCGTAAACCCAAATGACCAATATCCTGACGGAACTGCGCCCCGGACCAGTGGATTTTAGCGACTACCGAATAAGCACGATGCTGGGCAATGGCCAGACTATCGCCCAGCGCTGTAACACCCAGCACCCGCCCACCGGCCGTAGCCACATGACCATCCACACTTTTGGTGCCCGCATGAAACACCTTGACGGTATCCGTTTCGGCCGCACCCAGTCCGGCAATGGCATCCCCCGTGCGCGGATGCTCGGGATAACCCTCTGCAGCCATCACCACGCACAATGCACTGCGGCTGTCCCATTCCAGTTCAGCGGGTAATCTCTCACCCAGGGCAGCCAGCAGCAGGACCGTATAAAGATCCGAGCGCAGGCGCATCATCAGCGGCTGGGTTTCAGGATCGCCCAGGCGGCAATTGAATTCCAGCAACTTCGGACCATCCCGGCCAATCATCAAACCGGCATACAAAAAGCCGCAATACGGCGTGCCGTCGGCCATCAGACCCTGCGCTGCAGGGCGCATGATTTCCCGCAGCACCCGCTCACTCATGGCTATGTCCAGCACCGGGGCAGGGGAGTAGGCCCCCATCCCACCCGTATTGGGTCCCTGGTCATCATCCAGCAGCCGCTTATGATCTTGAGAACCTGCCAGAGGCAGCACCTGACCATCGACAATAATGGCAATAAAGCTGGCTTCCTCACCTTCCAGGAATTCTTCAATGATGATGGGGCCCCACTGCAGAAACTGCCGTGCTGCGGTTTCTGCTTCCTGCAAGGTAATGGCTACCACCACGCCTTTGCCTGCAGCCAGACCATCGGCCTTGACCACCACCGGCAGCGGATGCCCATGCAGGTATTCCAGAGCATGGGCAGTGTCGGTAAAACGCTCATAACGGGCGGTCGGCAGCCCGTGGCGCATCATGAAAGCCTTGGCATGGGCCTTGCTGCCCTCCAGCATGGCACCCGCCTGATCAGGACCAAAAACCGGAATTCCGGCGCGGCGTAGGGCATCTCCCACCCCTGCCACCAGTGGCGCTTCCGGTCCAATCACCACCAATTGAATATCCAGAGTATGCGCCTCAGCCACCACCGCCTGAGGATTGTTGGGATTCAACTTCAGGTTGAACAGCTTCTCTTCACCGGCCGTACCAGGGTTACCGGGCGCGCAATAGACGGTCTCGACCCGTTCTGATTGGGCCAGTTTCCAGGCGATGGCATGTTCACGGCCGCCGCCCCCCAAAACCAAAACCTTCGCACCCATAAATATCCCTCTTAACCGTGGCGGAAGTGGCGGACGCCGGTAAACACCATGGCAATCCCATGCGCATTGGCGCTGGCGATAACTTCTTCATCGCGAATGGAGCCGCCGGGCTGGATAATGGCTTTCACTCCGGCAGCGGCGGCCGCATCGACCCCATCCCGGAACGGGAAAAAGGCATCGGAAGCCAGTGCCGCGCCGTGCAAATCAAAACCCAGATCCAATGCCTTGGCAGCCCCGCAGCGGGCCGCATCGACCCGACTCATCTGCCCCGCGCCAATGCCCACGGTCTGCCCTTCACGACCATAAACAATGGCATTGGACCGTACATATTTGCCGACCCGCCAGACAAAGGCGAGGTCACGTTGCTCCTGACTGCTGGGGGCCCGCGCGCTGACCACCTGCCAGTCGTCT
This sequence comes from Acidithiobacillus sulfurivorans, assembly GCF_018853815.1. GTDB lineage: Bacteria > Pseudomonadota > Gammaproteobacteria > Acidithiobacillales > Acidithiobacillaceae > Acidithiobacillus > Acidithiobacillus sulfurivorans. The sequence goes on from NZ_JAAOMP010000145.1 coordinate 28,735, forward strand.
GCCATTTCCATGGCCTGATCAAATTCCTGCACCAGCAGACCGCCACGCACCCGCTTGTATTCCCAGCCCGGACGCTGCCAGGCGTGACCATCTTCAAAAGCCAGCGCCCGCAGGTTTTTCTTTTGGGCCAGAATCAGGCGGGCATCGGGCAAAATGGCCGGAGCCAGTACCATCTCGACAAACTGACTACTGATCAGTTCAGCAGTTTGGGCATCCAGCGGGACATTAAAGGCAATGATGCTGCCAAAGGCCGAAACCGGGTCGCCCGCCCAGGCGCGCTGAAAGGCGCTAAGCAAATCCTGACCCAAAGCCACTCCACAGGGATTTCCATGTTTGACCACGCAACAGGCCGGTTCTTGGAATTCCATGACCAGAGCGACAGCCGCATCCCCATCGCCAATGTTATTGTAGGAAAGCGCCTTGCCCTGCAACTGATGGGCATCCGCCAGCCCCCCGCCACTGCCATCGCGGTAAAAAGCCGCTGCCTGATGAGGGTTTTCGCCATAGCGTAATTCCTGCACCTTCTCGAACTGCAGGGAAAGGGTCTGGGGGAACTGACTGTGCTGGCCTTCCACATTGCGGCTGGACAAATAATTGGCAATAGCCCCATCGTACTGGGCGGTATGGGCAAAAACCTTGGTCGCGAGATGAAAACGGGTAGCCGCCCCCACACCACCGTGGCTTTGCTCCATTTCCTGCAAGATGCGGGAATAGTCATCAGGGTCAACGAGAACTGTTACCCCTTCCCAGTTTTTGGCCCCCGCCCGGAGCATGGTCGGCCCGCCTATATCAATGTTCTCAACAGCATCTTCCAGAGCGCAGTCGGAGCGCGCCACAGTCTCGGCAAACGGATATAAATTGACGCAAAGCAAATCAATAGGGAGGATGTCCTGCTCCGCTATTTGCCGATCGTGGTCAGCATTACCGCGACGGGCCAGCAGGCCGCCATGAATTTTGGGGTGCAGGGTTTTGAGGCGGCCCTCCAGCATTTCCGGAAAGCCGGTGTAATCACCCACTTCCTGAACGGCAATGCCGTCGGCCATCAATACCTTGGCGGTTCCACCCGTAGACAGAATTTCCACCCCAAAGTCGCGCAGCCGCCGTGCAAACTCCACCACCCCACGTTTGTCAGAAACGCTGATGAGCGCCCGTGTTATTTCACCCATAAAGCCATGCCACCTTTGCCAGCCTAAAATTAAAAAAGGTACGATCAGGAGACCTGTCGTACCCAAACCTCCTGATGGAGGGAGCGTTCTTACTCGCATAACGCAAACTGCGTCAAACGGAATAGGACTATTGTAGAAGAGCCGCGCGGGGGATGCAAGCTGCTGCAACGGTTGAGCAGCCACCATCGGACAAACCCCTCTAACGTACATTGCGACTCGCGCCACCCCAGAGAATGAAAGAGAATGGGAGCGGGTGGTGGCGGGTGGTGGCGGATTGAGATCGCGAAAAATTTTGGTGACTTGATCCCGTCTCTAACGTGACCCGCCGGGCCGACTCGTACCCCGTTGCCTCCCTGAGAGCGTACATTAAAAGGACCGTCTGTGGCTTGCTGCAGGCAGGTTGATTCGGCACCGGCATCCGTCGCCTCCCACTTTTTTCAGTATAAAGCGAGAGGAAAACCGATGGAACTGAAACCCATTTTTCAACGTGTGATCGGCCTGGATATTCATCAGGCACAAGTCACGGCCTGTGCCATCATAGGCAACCCGGATGGCACTGTGGAGGTAGAGCGTCGTCAGTTTGGCGGCTTCAAGAAAGACCGCCGGGCCTTGGCGGATTGGTGTGCAACCTGGCAGCCGGATGAAGTGGTCATGGAGAGTACAGGGATTTACTGGAAAAGCCCTTATGCGGCCTTGGAGCAGGTCGGCATTCGTGCCCAGGTCGTCAATGCCCGTCACGTCAAACAGGTGCCAGGGCGCAAAACCGATGTCGGCGATGCGGAATGGCTGGCCATGTTGGCGCGCGCCATGATCAAGGCGCTGATTCAGGGGGCCACGCCCCAGGAGGTGCTGTTCCCTGGCGAGCCATCGCCTCAAGGCCAGCCGGGAGGAGATTCTGGATGCGTTGCAGGGCGATTTGAGTGCCTGCCATCGTTTTGTTCTGGACGAAATGATGCACCATATCGAAGCCCTGGAAGCACAGATCGCGCGCTTCGGAGACTACTTGCTGGCTGGTTTGGCGCCGCAACAAAATGCTCTGGCCTTGCTGCAGACCTTGCCGGGGGTGGATACCATAGGTGCTGCCTTATTGCTGGTAGAAATCGGGGACGACATGAAGGTCTTCGGGAGTGCCGATCGCCTGGCGTCGTGGACAGGTCTGTGCCCAGGCAACAATGAATCGGCCGGCAAGCGCAAAAGTGGTCGCACCCGGAAAGGAAATTCTTATGTGCGGCGCGTCTTGTGCGAATGCGCCCATGCCGCCAGTCGCACCCAATGCGCCCTGCGCTCCAAATTCCAGAACATGGTCGTGCGCCGAGGTTATAAACGATCCATTATCGCCTTGGCCCACAAAATGCTGCGCATCATCTACTTCATGCTCTCTCGCGGCACATATTACCGGGACGCCGCCACCGATTATGAAGCCTTGAGCGTACAACGTAATGCCGCACGCTGGATGAAAAAGCTGATCAAGTTCGGATTCCTGCCCGATCCGGCATAACCGCTTTAAGATCCCGTAAAATGGTCCTCACAGGCCAGGGGCTTCTGTGCCCGTAACCCCGTCTCTTTCACATTAAAAAGGGATCAGTGCGTATTATACACTGATCCGGATTTTGGCCTCTCAGGATTTGCGGAGCGGGCAGGTCCTGATGCTACTACCATGCGCGGGTCGCTAAGTATTATTTTAGTCCATCAGATTTGTCTTGGCTCTTTGTTGCTTTTGACAACATACCGGACAGTTGGTACTTTATGTTTTCATTATCTAACAGAGGAGAATGGTCATGACTACACTTACACTTACTCCGCCTTCGGAAGCCACCAGCGAGCTGGCAGAACTCTATGCGGCCATTGAGAAATCTTTCGGAGGCGTCCCGGAAGGTCTGCAATTATTTGGTGTCAGCCCCAAATTGCTGGCCATTCAAATGCAGTTGTTGGGATATTTCGGACAGCATCCACGCCTTTCGGGTAACTTTCTGGCATTGCTGCGTTATATTCTTTCAGAAGATGGACACTGCCAGTTTTGCATTGGTTTCAATCAGTCGCTGCTGGTCAATGCAGGAATCCAGATAGAGGCTATACAGAAAGCCGTCGAGAATCCCCGTAACGGACCCTTGGCGGAGCGTGAAAACCTGTTGCTGGATTATGTGGTCCGTGCGGTGCGGAATCCCCATGGCGTTAAAGATGCTGAGGTCGACCAACTGCGCCAGGAAGGCTGGACGGATCAGGATATTTTCGACGCTGTTGCCCACGGTGCCCAGCATACTGCCGTAGATATCCTCTTTGAAACGTTTCGGGTGGCGCCTTTATAGACTCCTGAAAAAATCCTTTGCTGGCAGGAGTTAGTGCTTATGTAAATGATGCATGTCCGGCACGTGAGGGTGGCTGTGGGTGAGG
>NZ_JAAOMP010000146.1 GCF_018853815.1 Acidithiobacillus sulfurivorans
CTTTTTGCGCCATACCGCCCAGAGGCGCCGCCCAGCGGACATGACCGGCAACGTCCAGACGATGTTTACCCTGGAGCGTGGTCAGGTAAAGACGATCAATATCTGCGGGCATCTGCACATGCGCAACGACTATGGGCAGTCCATGGGCCTGCAAGGATTGTCTGGCCGGAACAGGAGATGGGGAGGATAGGGTCAGATACTGGGTGGGTACGGAAGCGCAGCCAGCGAGTGCCGCCGCCATTCCCAACAAGAAAAGTTTTCTGTGCAATGTCATGGTCTTTTTCCAAAAATCAGGGCATTGGGGTGACTGTTCAAATAATCGGTCAATTCCCGCAATGACTGGGCGGTTCGTGATAATTCATACAAGGCGCGTGGGAGGGTCGTGGATTCTGGCGCATTGGCGGCGCTTCCCTGGCTATGGAGCAGGGCATTGCCTGACTGCAAGGCGGCATGGGCCTCCTGACTGGCCGCGTTCAGTGATTTCAGGATGGC
>NZ_JAAOMP010000147.1 GCF_018853815.1 Acidithiobacillus sulfurivorans
CTGGCTGGGCAGGATGTTTCGCTGGTCTGAATGGCTGGACCAATGGGCCATGCTGGATGTTTTTCTGATTGGTTTTGGCATCGGTTATGAACGGGTCGCGCCTTTTCTACCTATCGAAGTGGGTACTGGAGGCTGGTGCGTGGTGGGGCTGGCCTTTCTCAGCATGCTCACGCGGGCGACCCTGGAAAGACGGGAAATATGGCGGCGCATTGGTCCTAATCTGGAATCTCTGGATCTGGACCAGGAATATATAGGTTGTGGCCATTGCGGGATGCCCGTTGCCGCCCATCAAGAAGGGCAAGCCTGCCCACGTTGCGCGGCAAAAGTCTGGCGCTATAAACCACAATCGACCATGCGTACCATGGCCTTTGCCCTGGCGGGATTTTTTTGTTATCCCTTCGCCTATCTTTACCCTATGGAATATAACTATCAGATAGGGAAAATGGAGGGTTATACGATTATGACTGGGGTAATGAAACTGATTGATGCGCATTTTTTTCTGTTTGCCGCCATTATTTTCATTGCCAGCATTGTGATTCCTTTTTTGAAGCTTTTTTCTTTGAGCTGGTTTTTTATTTCCGTACATTTCCATTCGGTTAAACGGCTAAGATTAAAAACAGAAATCTATCGCTTGATAAAAACCATTGGTCGCTGGTCACATGTCGATGTATTTACCGTTACCGTCTTTTTGCCCTTGATGCACTTATCCGGATTGCTGGCTGTTTATGTGGGAGATGCACTTCCCGCCTTTCTCTCAGTAGTCGTCTTGACCATGATTGCGACAGAAATCTTTGATCCCCGCGCACTCTGGGCCGCTTATCTAATGGAACCGCATGAATAATTCTTTGCCTACCGCAAAAATACGACGCTCCCGCTGGCCCGGTTTGATCTGGGCCGTACCTGTCGCAGCTCTCGCCATTGTGGCCTGGCTGGCCTTACGCACCTATATGGACCAGGGTCCGACGGTGACCGTGCAGTTTGCAACTGAGGGTGGCATTAAAGCCGACCATACGGTAGTAAAATATCGTGGCGTCACGGTTGGTCACGTCATCGCTGTCAAACTGTCAAAATCCCTCGGCGAAATTTCAGTTTCCATTCGTTTTGACAATTACATGGCTCATCATCTGGGCAAGGGCACGCGCTACTGGATTGCTGGTGAAAAAGTCAGCTTTTCCAACCTAGGCTCTCTGAAATCCATCATCGCCGGCCCCTACATAGGTATTGACCCGCATAGTGGCCCCACTATTCATCATGTCATCGGACTGAATGAAGAACCTGTTCTGAAAAGCGAATCCAAAGGCATTACCCTCATTTTGCACACTCCGGAAAAAGGGAACATTTCACGCGGTGCACCTATTTTATTCAGAGGGGAATCCGTTGGTGAAATACGCGGTGAAACATTACAAAAAAACGGTGATGGCTTCGAAATTTACGCTTTTATTCCCGAAAAAAACCGGCATCTGGTCAACACGCATAGTCGTTTCTGGAGTTCGGGCAATATCGCTATCAGCCTGTTTGGGGAACACTCTGGCGTTCATATACCTGCTATCCCGGCATTAATCAGCGGGGCCATCAGTTTTTCCACTCCCAAAACCGGCAGCACCGTGAATAACAATGAGCAATTCCCCCTTTATGCCAATGCTAATGCTGCGGAAAATGCTCCCCTGGAAAATGCCGTGGCCTATCAAATGCAGATGCCTGGTGGTTCACAGGGATTGAAATCCGGTGCCGCCGTCATGCTGGAAGGGACTCGTGTGGGTAGCGTCACTGCTGTGCACATGTTTTTTGATACCCGGCAGCAAGCACTATCGACGGTCATCAACATCCAGATCAATCCCGAGGCGATTCCGCTCCGACATGGACAGCCATGGGACATGGCCCAGCCTTCTGCACAAATGAATGGTATCCTCCGCCACCTGATTGCTCAGGGTTTACGGGCGCAGTTGGGGAGCACTGTTCCGATGCTGGGTTCCAAGGTCATTGATCTCAGTCTGGTTCCAGGTGCAAAAGCGGCCCGTTTACTGCCCGGTCAGCCACCCATCATTCCCATGGTCCATGAAGCAGGCATTCAGAACAGTATTCACCAGTTGAATGGCATACTGACAAAAATCCATGCCCTTCCTCTCCAGCAAATCGCCGCCAATCTCAATCAACTGAGTCAGAATCTGGCGGCCTTGAGCCGTTCTCCACAAACACGCGAGACCTTGCAACATTTGCAGCAGACTATGGCCCATCTGGATGCGTTGACGCGCGCAGCCAACCAGCAATTACCGGCCATCCTGAAATCACTGAACGCGGCCAGTCAGGAGGCCCATGCCGCCTTGCAGTCAGGCAATGCCCTGCTCCATAGCCAGGGA
>NZ_JAAOMP010000148.1 GCF_018853815.1 Acidithiobacillus sulfurivorans
CCAACTATCGGCTGTAGTCCTACGACACTGGTTTCCAGAAACTCCAAAAAAGCGCGTATGGTATGAGACTGATAAGCTGGTTGTGGCCTGGCCATGTACAGGGTCCACTGGATGCCAAGCGGCGCGGGTAGACGCCGCGCCTGTACGCGCCAGTCTTTTCGGCATAGCAAGGCGGCAGCTGTCACAAAACCGATGCCCAGTCCTGCATCCACAGCAGCGCCGACCGCCTCAACACCCGTCACCTCAATAGACTGTCTGGGCGTCAACCGGGCATCCCGAAAAACTTTTTCGACGGAGCGGCGTATTCCGGAACCCGACTCGCGCCAGATCAGAGGATAGGCCATCAGATCTTCCAAATTCAGAACATCGCGTTGCAACAACGCGTGTCCTTGCGGAAATATCGTCATGATTTCATCATCCAGCCAGGGTGTTACGGAGTAATAGGAAGGCAAACCTTCCAGATCCAAACCACCTTCCAGAAAGAATAAATCCCAGTCAGACAAAGCAATGCTTTCCCAGTCAATAACCCCTCCGCGCAACTGGATTTCCACATCAGGAAATTGCTGCTGAAAAGCAACCAGGCGTTCCGGTAAAAAATAGTTGGCCACGGTATTGGTAGCCGCGATGCGTAAAACCCCGCTTTGCAGGCGTTGGCGACGTAAAATCATATCCTCGAACTCGTCGATGACTTCACGCATACGTTGGGCGGTAGTCAGTAGCGCCTCACCAGCGGGGGTCAGTTGAATACCGCGACCATGACGAATCGTCAAGGGTTCTCCGACCATCTGGCTCAATTTCTGCAATCTTTCAGTAACCGCAGGTTGGCTGCGATGGAGTATCCGCGCTGCTGCACTAATCCCGCCACTTTTGGCCACTGTCAGAAAGGTTAACAAAAGTTCTGTCTCCATATATCGCTATGCCCGATAGATTATATATATATTACCAATTTGACCTATGTATTCATGCTCCGCATGATCGGCGCGTTTACTTAATCAGCATAGAAGCGGTTTCCTATTCATGGCTTTTTCACAGAATGCTCCGGCAGTTTCCCCACTCAGCACCAGCATGGCATTGCTGCTGAACCTGGTGATTGGGCTCGGACATTTTCTGGTGCTGTTCAACACTGGCGCCTATCTGCCCATGATACCCCATGTTGCTGGCAGTTTGGGCGTCAACCCGGATTTTGCGGATTGGACCCAGGCAGATTTTTTTCTGGCCATGGCCCTGGCCTTTCCGACTTCTCCCTGGTTTTTGCAGCGTTGGGGTGAAATGCGGGTTTTATCGGGTGCCTTTATCGCGTTTGCTCTGGCTTCGGCCATCTGCGCGCAAACCAGCCACTATGATGCTTTTCTCAGTGCCCGTATTCTTCAAGGATTTTCGGGTGGATTAACCATCCCGGTCTCCTTGCAGATTATCTTGCGCCATTATCAGGCACATCGCCGTAATATTGGCTTGGGGCTGTGGGGAGTTGCAGCTCTCACCCCTTTTACCCTGGGGCCGGTTATTGGTGGCTGGATCACCGATAGCATCGGTTGGCGCTGGCTGTTTTACCTGAATATACCCATTGCCATCAGCGTGGCTGTCATCATTGCGATTTTGTTATTCGGTCGGGAAATGGAGCACCGCCATCCCTCATTGGACTGGCCGGGCCTGCTTTTACTTCTGATTGCCCTGGCCACTCTGGAGTCAGCCCTTAATGCCGGGGAAGTCATCAGTTGGTGGCGCTCCCAGACTATTCTTTTTCTCGGCATTATCAGCCTGATCACACTGATTTTGTTTGTGATTTGGGAATGGTATGGCACGCATCCCTTACTGGAACTAACCCTCCTGAAACGACGTAACTTCATGATCGGGAGTATTGTGCTGTTTTTTACCGCCCTGTTTTTTCAGGGCAGCATCGCTATTTATATTGTGGGATTTCAATTGGTCATGGGCTACAGCGCGTGGATGGTCGGCCTGTTGATATTACCCATGGCTATCTTTTCGAAAATCAGTTTCATGCTGACCCAACGCCTGCTGAATCATGTAGATGCACGCGTTCTGGCTATTATCTCCTTATTGGGGTTTGCTGCCGCCAGTTTTTGGGTTTCCTCCTACAATCACCCGGCCTCTTTCAGTGAATTACTGTGGCCACAAGCTTTCGTGGGAATATTCCTGGGCAGCCTCTTTCCATCCATCATCGCCATTGCCTTGTCCGGATTATCCGGCCCTGCCGAAATGCGCGGCACTGCCTTTTTG
>NZ_JAAOMP010000149.1 GCF_018853815.1 Acidithiobacillus sulfurivorans
CCGCCATTCTCTGGATGCCCTGCCCTGGGTCGCCGATGCCGAGGTCCGGCGGGTCTGGCCCGACCGCCTGACGGTCAATATCAAACCCTACACGCCGGTCGCCCGCTGGCTGGGTGGCGCCGGGCAAATGGTCGATGCCCAGGGAAAGGTATTCAGCGTTCCCCCGGCACAAGTACCCAATGGACTCCCCAATCTTGCCGGACCCGCCGATAGTGGCAGCCAACTCCTCGCGCAACTGGCCAAATTTAATACCATTGTTGCCCCACTCGGCCTGAAAGTCATTTCCCTTCAGGAAGACCAAAGGGGTGGATGGCGCTGCATTCTCAATAATCAGGTCCGCCTGCTGCTGGGCAGCGAGGACGTGATCCCTGCTTTAAAACGCTGGGTGGCCATTGCCCCCCAGGTCAAGGAATACCTGGTAGCCGGAGCCACAATGGATCTGCGCTATACCAATGGTTTTGCGGTCGCCATGCCCTCAGCGACCACCGTCAACAGTCAGTAACGGATCCTGGATCCGAAGGAGAGAAAGCAAATGAAACGTGGACATCAGGAACTCATCGTCGGCCTGGATATTGGTACTTCCAAAGTGGCTTGTATTGTTGCGCAGTCCAAAGGTGGTCGTGAAGCAGAAATCATCGGTGTTGGTCAGCACCCCTCCCGGGGCTTGAAAAAAGGCGTTGTCGTGGATATTGAATCCACTGTTCAGGCCATCACCCGTGCCGTGCAGGAAGCCGAGCTCATGGCCGGTGTGCAGATTCATGGCGCGGTGGTCGGCATCGCTGGCGGACACATTCGCGGCTACAACAGCCACGGTATTGTCGCCATCAAAAACAAGGAAGTCAGCAATGATGATGTAGGTCGGGTCATGGACGCAGCACGCGCCATCGTGATCCCGCAAGATCAGAACGTCATTCATATTTTGCCCCAGGAATTCATGATTGACAGCCAGGAAGGGGTTCGCGAACCGGTCGGGATGTCGGGAGTACGCCTGGAAGCCCGGGTACATATTGTTACGGGTGCTGTCAGTGCCGCCCAGAACATTGCCAAATGTGTGGAACGTTGCGGGCTGCAAGTCCAGGATCTGGTCCTCGAACAGCTGGCCTCGGCAGACGCAGTGCTCACCTCGGACGAGAAAGAACTGGGCGTTTGCCTGGTGGATATTGGTGGCGGGACTACCGATATCGCCATTTTCCGCGATGGGGCTGTCCGCCATACGGCCGTCATTCCCATCGCCGGAGATCAGGTGACCAATGACATTGCCCTGGGTCTTCGCACCCCACCCGTCGAAGCCGAGCAAATCAAGAAGTTATATGGTTGCGCCCTAGGCGATCTCATTCAGCAGGATGATGAAATCTCGGTACCCAGTGTCGGCACCCGCCCGCCCCGGACTATTTCCCGGCGCATTCTCGGTGACATCATTGAGCCCCGCATCAAGGAATTGTTTGAACTCATCCAGGCAGAACTGCGGCGCACCGGCTATGAAGATTTGATTGCCGCTGGCGTCGTCATTACCGGCGGTTCCAGCCTTCTGGAAGGCATTGCCGAACTGGCCGAAGAAATCCTTCACCTGCCGGTTCGCGTCGGTGAACCCATGCATTTGCCGGGAATGGAAAACGTGGTTCGGGTACCTGGACATGCCACGGGCGTGGGCCTGGTCATGTACGGATTACATAATCAACCTGCCGGGCAAGGCGAAGCCGCAGTCGCTACCCAGCCCAAGGCGGCCTATGAAGATCACAGTCAGGGACATGCCGGTATGGACACCAGCTTTGCTGGTGTTTTCCGGAAAATGCGCAACTGGGTCCAGACCAGCTTCGGCTGATCCCCACCAACACCCATACTTAACGAATCAGGAGAAATATCATGTATGAATTAAACGAATGCGAACAGGACGGCGCCGTCATTAAGGTCATCGGCGTCGGCGGTGGTGGTGGTAACGCCATCAACAATATGTGTGGGGCGGGTCTGGAAGGGGTGGAATT
>NZ_JAAOMP010000015.1 GCF_018853815.1 Acidithiobacillus sulfurivorans
ACTACCCGCCATTTTATTTCTTCTGGGTATTGGTATTATCGCTGGGCCAGTCAGCGGCTGGATTCATCCTGATCAGCTATTTGGTCCACTACTATTTCCCGGCATCTCTTTGGCTGTAGCAGTTATTCTGTTTGAAGGCGCATTGAATTTACGCCTGCGGGAACTAGGTGGCCTTGCTTCCGTTATTCGCAGAATGGTCAGTCTGGGAGCCATCAGCAGTTGGCTGATACTGGCGGTAGCTACTCACTGGATTGCAGACTTTAACTGGTCCATGGCGATCCTCTTTGGCGCAGTTGTGGTCGTTTCTGGACCGACTGTGATTGGCCCGGTGTTAAGAGCAGCCAGACCCAATTCGCGCATCAGCAATGTATTAATGTGGGAAAGCATCCTCATTGATCCCATTGGGGCCCTACTGGCCGTTCTGGTTTTCGAAGCCATTATTGCCCATCATGGCTCCACAGGAATCCGCTCTGCCGTGGAAGTTTTTCTCAAAATGCTTGCTGCGGGCCTGTTATTGGGCGTTTTGGCTGGTCAAAGCCTGGGGTGGTTACTCCGAAAAAGGGCTATTCCCGATTATCTGCATGGCGTAGTGGCTTTGGGAAGCGTTTTTATTATTTTTGCAGCAGCCAATCAGATCGCCCACGAATCCGGACTGCTCGCTGTTACGCTGATGGGTGTCTGGCTCGCCAACATGCGTGACATTCCTTTGGAAAACATTCTGAATTTCAAGGAAAGTCTATCCATTTTATTAATTTCCATTCTTTTCATTCTCCTCGCTGCGCGACTGAATCTGCTCGCCTTGAAAGAAGTCATTATCTCCGGCGTACTGCTCACGCTGGTCATTCAACTGGTTGCCCAACCTGTCAAAATATTGCTGGCTTACGATGGGAAGGAACTGAACTGGAAAGAAAGATTCATGACCGGCTGGATTGCTCCGCGTGGAATTGTCGCAGCTGCGGGAGCACCCGTATATGCCAGCCAACTGGAAGCATTGAACTATCCCAAGGCCCACTTGTTTGTGCCTCTGACTTTTGCGCTGATCATTGTCACCGTACTCCTGGCCAGTTTTACGGCGCGTCCCATGGCAAGGCTTCTGGGTGTCTCTGAAAAAGACCCTCGTGGCATTCTTATTGTGGGGGCCAACGCATTTGCCATCGCCGTTGCTGGAAAACTCAAGGAATGGGGGTTCCGGCCACTTTTGGTGGATGATGAATATCGGCAAATCCAGGCGGCACGCATGGCAGGACTGGATACTTTTTTGGGTAGCCTGGTTTCAGAAGCCGCTGATCGTCAACTCAACCTGATTGGATTTGGTTATCTGCTGGCTCTCTCTACCGATGCTGCACGTAATCTGATCGCCTCACTGCGTTATGATCCTGAGTTCGGTCATCGTTCTGTGTTTACCCTGGCCGATGGCAGCAGTCGCAAAACCAGTGCCCGTAACCGCACGGCAAGACAGCATCGACGTCTTCATCTTTTCAGTGAAGATGCCACTGCCGGTTCTTTACTGGATAAAATGGAAAAGGGATGGACCTTGAAAGCAACAGGCTTGACTGAGCAGTTTGACTGGGCACAATACCAGCAACAATTTGCCACAGGCTTTCTGGCATTATTTATTCTGGATAAAAACGGAAAACTGCAAGTCATAAACAGTGACCAAAACCAGCCGGAGCCGCGTGCTGGCGATCAGATTCTGGCTCTGGTTGCCCCTGACGTAGCTCCCACTGCCGATGGCAACTAATTCCTCTCTACCCGATTCTCCATGTCTGGGGTTTTGCACTACGGCTCTGGGGGATGACGTGTGTAAGTCCTGCGGCCGAACTTTTGAAGAAGTTTGCCAGTGGATAACCATGACCCCTGAGCAGAAAGCGGCTACCTGGAAGCGCATTCGCAAAAATGACTGGTGGGATCAACAGAGAAAAATCAAGGGCCTGTAATTAGCATGTTGGGGGCGTTAAAATAACACATAATTATCATTTACTTATGGTGACATCCTGCGTTCCTCATGATAGTATTTACTAATAGAACAGGTATTGGCACAAGTTTCCTAGTCCAAGTGGAGTCGCAAGTCCATTGAAACATTCAGAGAAACCAGATGAATTGGATGCCCGGACCATACAGGAAATTTTAAAAAGTTGGTTCCTCGTCATTTCAAGTGGGTAGCCTGAGATCCAGCTTGCCCAGGATCAGGTAGGCCAGGTTGATAAAGTTCTTGTGCGT
>NZ_JAAOMP010000150.1 GCF_018853815.1 Acidithiobacillus sulfurivorans
CGGGATGATTACGCCTTCGGACTCACCAGCCTGACCCCAGAGCGCGCCACGCCCGAAAATCTGTTGGGCTTGGCCCGTGGCCATGGGGAGATTGAAAACCGGAACCATCATGTCCGCGACGTGACTTTCCACGAGGACCTCTCCCAAGTCCGCACCCAGAATGGTCCCCATATGATGGCGACCTTGCGCGAACTCGCCATGAGCATTATGCGTCTCACCGGCGTCAAGAATATCGCCAAAGCGTGCCGGGATTTCGCCGCCAGCGCACCTCAAACGCTCCGCCAACTCGGATACTGAGCCTCCACCACGGGGCTTACCTATCCGGGAATGCCTCCGGAGGGAGATCTGCGTCCGCCCGCCACCCCATTCACGATTCCGCACCAAAAACAGCCTGAAAATGCCGCATTTCCACCAACACGGTTCCCTCAAGCCACCACTCAAATCAGCGGCAGAAAGCGCCTCTGCTACTATATCTGGCGAGCTTGACGGAGCCCTGGTGATCCCCCATTCATAAAAAGGAGAATCGTACGTTAAGTAGTTTGGCACCTCGACACATCGAGTGGACTCAGGGGTAGAATCTGGGGTATGTGACATCTGAAGATGAGGAAGAGTGAGATGGATCAGAATCTGTTATTCACTTTGGCCTTGGGTCTGGTACCACCGTGGATGGTGGATGACGTGACCTTCAAAGTCGAAGAGAAGCGACTGGATCTGCATGTCACCTTTCCCAAGGGAAGCCGCTTCTCCTGCGCCGCCTGCGGCGCGGAATGTCCAGTGCATGATGTTCAGAAAAAGACTTGGAGACACATGGATTTCTTCCAGCATGAAGCCTATCTGCATGCGCGTGTGCCCCGGGTGAAATGTCCGGAGCATGGGGTGCATCAGGTGCCTGTTCCCTGGGCACGGGAGGGTTCCCATTTCACCCTGCTGTTCGAGGCGCTGATCATGACCCTGGTACGGGCGATGCCCGTGTTGACGGCGGCGCGCCTGGTACGGGAAACCGACAAGCGCCTGTGGCGGATCATTGACCATTATGTCGAAACCGCGCGTGCCCGCGTAGATATGGCCGCCGTTCATACGGTCGGTATGGATGAGACCAGCAGCCGGCGCGGCCACGACTACATCACGCTCTTCGTCGATCTGGAAGCGCGGCAGTTATTGTTTGCTACCCCCGGCAAGGACGCCTCCACCTTTACGCGATTCGCCACAGACCTCGAAGCCCACGGGGGCAGTGCGCAAGCGATCACGGACGTCAGCATGGACTTGTCTCCGCCCTTCCAGAAAGGGGCCGATGCGTATCTCCCCAACGCCCAGGTGACCTTCGATCGATTTCACCTCATGAAGCTCGTTAATGAAGCAGTGGACGCCGTGCGCAGGAACGAAGCACTCAGTCAGCCAGATCTCAAAAAGACGCGCTGGGTATGGCTCAAGAATGACCGCAACCTGAAAGCAAAACTGCAGGAATTACTCCAGAACCAGAACCTCAAGACGGCGCAGGCGTACCAGTACCGCCTGACCTTCCAGGACATCTTTACGATCAAGAATCGCCACCAAGGTACTACTCTATTGAAAGCCCTGGTTGGAAAACGCCAAGGCTAGCGGCTTGCCGCCTATCGTCAAGGTCGGAGTTATGCTTGAAAGTGGTGTGCGGGCGCATTACAACTGACTTGAATGAGGTGGCGTACTGTTGCTACAAAGGGTTTCCGACTCAAATGAGCAACTGGTAGTCAGCCAACAGGCTGTCCAGCAGTTCATTGCTAATAGTCATTTACAACTCCTTTTTCACAGGACGGCAGATTCCTGCCAAATGACCATTTACACAAAAATTCTTACACCCCCAGGATTCGCTGTAGATGCGAGCATTGTCTGGTTATTAACACAGTTTAGGATCAATGCAATTATCGCCCAGGGCATCGCTTTTTCTGTGGCTGTCACGGTTACATGGTGGCTGAATCGCAAGTACACATTTCCGCATTGGGCCGATCACCGTCTTTTGCGAGAATGGTTACGCTATGTATCTGCAAATTCGTTGGGTGCGATTGTTAATAACGGTGTCTATGTCGTTTTAATCTTAACCTTGTCGCTAATGGCACATTATCCTGTGCTTGCAGTGGCAGCAGGCTCACTGGCCGGTTTGATTTTTAACTTTACGGCTTCTCGGGCTTTGGTATTTCGCAACCGTTAAGCAGACGACAGTCAATAAACCTACCCCCGCCCCGCCACTTCCCGCAAAATCCCCAGCATCTGCTTCCCTGCCCGCTGCCAGTGATATTGCGCCGCCTGCGTTTTCCCTTTTTTGGCCAGATCTTGTCGCAAGGCTTTATCCTCCGCCAGTCGGGTCATGCCATCGCGGATGGATTCTATACTGAGCGGATCACAATACAGGACGGCGTCCCCACAAACTTCAGGAATAGCCGTGCTATGGCTGGCCAGCACCGGACAACCACTGGCCATGGCTTCTACGGGCGGCAAACCAAAACCTTCATAGAGGGAGGGATAAATCAGTGCCACAGCCCGCTCCAATAAGGCCGGTAAGAGTTCATCGCGCAGGTAGCCCAGCAGGACGATTTCACCCCGGGTCTGCATGCGTTCCAGGATGGGCGCAAAATGGCTTTCCTGCCAGCCCATCTGACCCACCAGCACCAGGGGATACTGGCGTTTGATGCGGTCTGCCAACCCCTCATAGGCAAGGAGCAGTCGCTCCATATTTTTGCGGGGTTCCAGCGTCGATAAAAACAGAAAATAGGGACGCGGATCCCCATCCAGGGCGACGCGTAATGCCCGCCGGGTTTCATCGTTTACCGGAGCCGAAAATCGCTCCGAAATACCCGGATACAGAACATGAATGCGTCCTGCCAACTCCGGAAAGTGCTTCAGGAGTTCGCCCTTGGAAAAATGCGAGATGGTGACCACCGCATTGGCTCTTTCCAGGGCCGGACGCAAATGACGATTCAGAAAACGTACCCGTCCCGGAGGGTGCGCTTCGGGCATGTCCATGTGCGACAGGTCATGTACCACCAGCACCTGTGAGGAACGACCCTTGGGCAGCACGTAGTTCATGCCCAAAATAATTTCCGGTCGCCAGCGCTTTTTGAGGCGTTCCAGTTGCCGTCCCTGCAGATAAAATTGCACTTCACGGCCCAATGGAATTTTCTTTTTCCACTCGCCCCGCTGCGGAATGCGTAATCCGACGGGATGAGGGGGCTGGTCGGAGTAGCTGGTGGTGGTGAAATAGGTCAGATTCACGGCAGGGGTCTGGGTCAGGACTTTAATCAGTTCTTCGGAAAAATGACCAATGCCTGCTGGACGTCCTTGCATCGTGGTGGCTTCTATGGCTACGCGGACGGTGCGGCGTCTTTCGGTTTGCGGCAAAGGTACCGGCATGGGAACCTGTTCGCTGTAGGCCAGCCCCTTGCGCGCTTCCCAAATGGCGCGAATATTGTTCCATTGACCAGCACGCAACCGCTTGCTGATGCGTACCAGAGAACCTAGCGTCCAGCTTAGTCGGGGTAAGCCTGCGTAGCGGGACAAAAAACGCCCGGCAGAGCTGGTCACATAATAGTCTTTAAGGGGATGATCGTGTCCCAGGCTGGAGGAGTGCTGGTGCCAGATATGGGATTCGGCGGCCACCGCCAGTTGCCAACCCTGTGCCCGCAGGCGGTAACACAAGTCGGTGTCTTCCCAATACATGAAAAAATGGCCGTCGTCGAAAAAGCCGACCTGCTCCAACACCTCGCGACGCAAAAGCAGGCTGGCTCCTGTCAGATAATCCAGCCGCGCGGCGGGAAGCGCGCGTTTGGCATGATGCGCCAGACCCAACCACGAGAGGACATGACCGCCGCCCCAGACCAGCACCTCTTGCGGATGTTCCAGATCGTAAATCACTGAGCCGACTGCACCCACCTGTGCATTGCTTTGCAACTCTGCCAGCAGTGCATTGAGGGCGTCCTTGTGGACAATGGCATCATTATTGAGGATCCAGAGGGCGGTAGCACCCGCATCCAGAGCGTGACGGATGCCGACATTACAACCCCCGCCAAAACCGAGATTTTCGCCGGTACGAATCAGGGTGGCCGGCAACAAAGTACAAGAGGCTATCCAGGCTTCGAGAGCCTCGTCACTGCCATCCGTCGAACCATTATCCACTACCCAGATATGCCCCGGGGTTTCGCTGAGTTCCCTAAGCGCCCGCAGACAACGCCGCGTATCGGCAAGGCTATTCCAATTAATGAGAATAATGTGGGCGTTTTGCGCGCTAAGGCTGGGACTGGTCAAATTTGTAGGTATCCGCCAAATAGGAGTGTGCTGCCGAGTGCTTCTGCTGGCGGGGGATTATGCCACCGGAAGGTCAGCTCTGCCAGAAAAAGCCCAAAGATAGGTACAGGGTCATCGGATCATCTTTGCATGATAGAAAACCGTAGTGCACATAAAACGCCCTGGCCTCTTCCCCTTTGGCATCGACCACCAGCGCATAGGCAGCTACTGTTTTACGGGCCTCCAGACAATGTTCAACAGCACAACCTATGAGGAGGCGCCCCAATCCTTTCCCCTGATGCGCTGAATCCACTGCCAGACGCCCCAGTCGGAAACAGGGCACGGGGTAGCGCGGCAGCTTTTTTCGGGTGAGCGCGTCCATTTGCATGGCGTCAATCTGGGCAGCACTCAAACTGTAGTAACCCAGAATAGTTTTCGGTTTGTCTGTATCAACCAGTACATAAACCACTGCAATACCCTTCTTCACATGCTGAACGGCAAAGCGATGCAGGTATTCATCCAGCGCGTCCACAGCAGATGTAAAAGCCTGACGGTCATGACGCTGCGGGTCCAACAGTTGGATTTCAAGCACGCCGAACTTTACGCGCAAGATCCATCGCATTTTGTAAGGCAGCATTGGGCATAAATGCCCCGTTCAGGGCCCTTGTTAAGGCCTGAAAATCGTCGTTCGACATCGTAATGCGTGACTCCCGTTCCAACAGGTCGCGTGCCTTTTCTTTGGCTGCGTTGCGTACGAATGCGGCCATCGTAGTGCCCGCCAGGGCTGCAGCACGCGCTACAACTTCCTTTTCTTCTATATCCATTTTCAATTCAAAACGAGCTGCCGTCATATCCATCTCCAGAGATTACGGCAAAATACCGTATACGGTATTTTGCCGTATAAACCGCCAAGCTGCAATGCGACGCCGAACGACGCCTCGCAGCAAAACATGAGTAAGTCAGTACTTGATGCTTCCGCGTTGCTCGCTTATCCATAAACTCGTGGGATTCTCGGAAGTACCTGAAGTTCACCTCTTTCTTTGTGCTGTGGCCTTTCTTACACTGTGCGCTACTTTTCCATTTGAGATTTTTATGCGCGCCAGTCAGATTTTCATTCCGACCCTGAAAGAAACTCCCGCCGAGGCAGAACTCGTCAGCCACCAGTTGCTGCTGCGCGGGGGCTTTATTCGCCGCCTTGCCTCGGGATTATATACCTGGATGCCTCTGGGTTTACGGGTATTGCGCAAGGTGGAGCGCATTGTCCGCGAGGAAATGGACCGCAGCGGCGCCCAGGAAGTGCTGATGCCGGTGGTTCAGCCCGCCGAGTTGTGGCAGGAATCGGGACGTTGGGAAAAATACGGGCCGGAACTGCTGCGCCTCAAGGATCGCCACCAGCGCGATTTTTGTCTGGGCCCTACCCATGAAGAAGTCATCAGCGATTTGGCGCGCCGTGAAATTCATTCCTACAAGCAGCTTCCCGTCAATTTTTATCAGATTCAAACCAAGTTCCGCGACGAAATCCGGCCCCGTTTCGGGCTGATGCGTGGCCGCGAATTTATCATGAAAGACGCCTATTCCTTTCATGTGGATCATGCTTCTCTGGAAATCACTTATCAGACCATGTATGACGCTTACCAACGGGCGTTCACCCGCCTGGGTCTGGATTTTCGGGCGGTGGAGGCCGACAACGGGGCGATTGGCGGCAAGCGTTCCCACGAATTTCATGTTCTGGCAGATTCCGGGGAAGATGCCATTGTGTCCTGCGACCACTGTGACTATGCGGCCAATATGGAAAAAGCCAGCAGCCCCGCCAAAGGCGCGCCCGTCGAAGCCCCTCTGGAGGCGGCGCGGGTGCAGACGCCGGGCATCCGGACGGTGGCCGAACAGGCTGCCGTACTGGGCATTTCCAGCAGCCAGATCGTCAAAACCGTGCTGGTCATGGCGGGTGAGCAATCGGTCATGCTGCTGTTGCGCGGTGATGACGAATTGAACCTGATCAAGGCTGCTCATGCCCTGCAGGTGGATGAAGTCAGAATGGCAACGCCCGAAGAGGCAGAGGCTGCGACTGGTGCCCCCCTGGGCTTCATCGGCCCCAAGGATTTAAGCACGGCTCTTCGGGTGCTGGCCGACCATCGCGCCCTGAATGTCGGTAATTTCAGTACCGGTGCCAACCAGATGGACACCCATTGGGTGAATCTCAACTGGGATCGTGATCTTTCCCGCCCGGACTGCGCCGACTTGCGCAATGTCCGGGCGGGCGACCCTTGCCCCCACTGTAGTACCGGTACGCTGAGCATCCGCCGGGGCATTGAGGTGGGGCATGTGTTCCAGCTCGGGCAGGTATACAGTGAGCGCATGAAAATCACCGTGCTGGATGAAAGCGGACGCGATGCCACAGTGACCATGGGTTGCTACGGAATTGGTGTATCACGGGTGGTGGCAGCGGCGGTGGAGCAGCACTTTGACGAGCGCGGCATTATCTGGCCCGCGTCTTTGACCCCTTTCGATGTGGGCATTGTCGCCATCAATGCCCGCAAATTTCCAGAAGTTGCCGCCGCCGCTCAGGCCCTGCATGATCGTCTGGAGCAGGCGGGTTTCAGTGTGCTGCTGGATGATCGGGATGAGCGACCGGGGGTGCAGTTTGCGACCATGGATTTGATCGGCTTGCCGCATCGGGTGGTGGTCAGTGACAAGGTACTGGCGCAGAATGTTTGGGAATACCGGGCGCGCCGCGCCAGCGAAAATACGCTGGTGAATGAAGCCGAACTGATGGACCGCCTTAATGCGAGTTCGCCCCTTCATCAACCATAAGGATCAGGATCATGGATAACTTTCCAGTGCAGCATGTAATGGTGGCCGTAGATTTTTCAGAAATGGCGCTGCCTACCGCCCTGGCGGCGGCTCAGGAAGCCCGGCTGCATCAGGCCAAACTCACCGTCATCCATGTGTTCAACCCGCAAATGCTCAATTTGCAAATGCCCGAGGAAATCCTGCCTCCGACTCTGGATCTTCGGGAAAAGCTGCTGCACCTGGCCCACGCCGAAATGGACAAGCTCCACAAGGCGATGGACAGCGAAGGGATGCAAGCAGAAATGGTGCTGGAGGAAAGTGCGGATAACATTGGCCGCGCCATTGCCGCTTATGGTAAGGCCCATCAGGCCGACCTGCTGGTGGTCGGCAGCCATGGTCATAGTGGTCTTGGACGCTTATTATTGGGTTCTGTAGCCAATGACGTGCTCAACCACGCCCACTGTCCGGTGCTGGTGATCAAACACAGTTGATCAATCACTGATACTGGTCAACCCAGGCACTGACTGCCCCCACAAAATGACTGCCAGCCTGGGTCATGGCGGCAGCCCCGGCAGCCGCCGAAGCGGTTTTTAGCGGCACAGTTTGCCGAAACGACTGCTGGGCGATGACCTGATAATTGTGGGCATTCAATAAAGTGGCCGTGCCCGCTATCAGCGCCTGACCAGCCTGGGGTGCAGTGAAATTCACCACAAAATTACTCAGGTGCAGGCGCAGCACATATTGTGCAGCACCGCTGGACTGCCCGGAAAGCACGGCTTTCCAGTGCTGGCTTTGCTGCAGATGCTGCAGCAGGCGCATATCCAGCATTTCCGCCGGGGTCCCTACCCAACGTGCATCCCGATAAGAGAGGAGCATTTGGGGATTCTGATAAAGCAGATGGTATTGATAGGTATTGGTATCCAGCCAGGAAGGCGCACTGACCGAGGCCAGTTGCAATACGACTTGAGCATTGTGCGATGCTTTTTGGGCTTCGGCAGGCACCGAAGAATGTAGCGCACTGATATTGTAGGGCACCTGCCAGGGAGTCGCCGTGGCACAACCGCCAAGCAAAAAAGCGGTCCCCAAAAATCCCAGACGGGCTGAGCCCCATAAACGTGGCATGCGAACAACTATCATGAGCTTAGTGACCTCCTGCAGAAAAACCCGACTCACCCGGACCTGGGGGGGGTCCTTGGGTTCCGTAAATCAAGGATTGGGGTGATTGTTTCAGGGACTGGCTGAGGCTGGACAGCGCTTCACTACTATGCAGCAGACTGCTGGTTAATTGATGCACCTGGGGAAGCGTCTGGTAGTTCAGGGTATTGATGGCCTGCTCACTGGATGCGCCCAGTTTTTGCAGGGATTTGGCCGCCTGGGTAGCACTCGCCAGGGGGGCTTGCGCCTGTACTGCCAGGGTATCTAAATGCTGGATAAGTTGATGGCTGGCGACCATGGTGGATTGGGTGGCTGCCACCATGGCGGGAAGCGCCTTGAGCGCAGGCATCATGGCACTTTCCATTTGCACCAGGTCCTGAGTAGCCTGATCAAGATGCGTCAGGGTTTGTCCGAAACGGGCACGGTTCTGGTCATTGAGCAGGTCATTCAGTCGGTCCGCCAGCTCATTACTGCGGTTTACCAGAGACTCACCATTGCGGGACAGCACTTCAAAAAAGCTGGGATGCATGGGAATTTCGGCAATCTGACCCGGCTTGTGCGTAATAGGGGCAAAATCGGTTCCCTTGTCGGTCAAGGATAAGTAACTGAGACCGGTGACCCCTTGAGGAGCCAGTTCCGCGAAAGTCGCCCGGGTGATGGGTGTCGATTTATCGACTTTGATTTTCACCCGAATCATACGCGGGTCGGTCGGGTCCAGGCCAATGGCCGTCACCTCACCCACCCTCACCCCTTTGAATCGCACGGGCGCCTGAATGCTAAGGCCAGTAACACTGTAGGGTGAAATCACATCAAAGTTGACACCGGGTTTTGCGCCGTGATGCATCCACATTCCGACAATCGCGACCGCGACGCCAAGTACCAGCAAAAACACTACCGCGACCAGCGCGTGCGCACGGCTTTCCAAGAAGGTAGCTCCTGAATGAGATATGTCCCTATTGGAGCACAGGAACCGTTGCAAGCCAATCCTTCTGAATGGCCTGCTGGCCCAATGGAAGTCATTGACTTGCCCGGAAACCCATGACTAAATGAGCCAAAACCTCTGGAGCCCTTGAACCTATGGACTTTGACATATTGCGCCGTACCATGATTGATACCCAGATTCGCACCTGGGATGTGCTTGATCCGCGCGTGCTGGCCATCGTCACCGAGGTCAAGCGGGAATTATTTGTGCCAACCGCCTATCGTCATCTGGCGTTTGCGGATTACGCCATGCCCATTGCTCACGGCGAATATATGTGGACCCCCAAAATGGAGGCCCGTGTCCTTCAGGAGCTGGATTTGCGCGAACATCACCGGGTTCTGGAAATTGGCACAGGAACCGGCTACATGGCCGCACTCATGGCCAGACTGAGTGGCATGGTGCATAGCGTTGAGGATCGTGCTGATTTATCGCAATTGGCGGAAGGCCATCTGCGCGTACAAGGCATTCATAATGTGCAATTACATGTCGGCGATGGTTCATGCGGCTGGGCTGGTCATGCGCCTTATGATGCCATTTGTGTCACCGGCTCCTTGCCCGTATTGCCCGAGGCTTTCAAGGAACAACTGGCGGTGGGAGGACGTCTGGTAGCCATTATCGGTAAGGGTCCAGCCATGCGCGCCCAGCGCATCACGCGCACCCGGCAGGACGTTTATGAAACTGCCGTACTTTTTGAAACCGAAATCACTCCCTTGCGGCATGCCCCGGTTCCTGGTCGTTTTGTTTTTTGAGTCGCTATGCGTATTGAAGCCCGGCAGAGTCTGATTCTGACCATCGATATGCAGGATCGTCTGCTGGGGGCCATTCCCGAGACAGAACGCAATAAAGCCATTGAAAACTCTGCGCGCTTGCTGGCCGCTGCGGCGGCGCTGGAAATTCCGCGCCTGGCTACTGCGCAATATCCCCAAGGACTGGGGCCGATTCGTGCTGATCTTCGGTCATTTTGCACAGAATCTTTCGATAAAACGGTTTTTTCCTGCTGGCGGCATGCTCCGCTCAGGAACTTGCTGGAAACCGGGCAGGGTCGTCACCAAGTCATCCTGACGGGTGTCGAAACCCACATTTGTGTTCTGCAAACCGCCTTGGACCTGCACAGCGCTGGTTGGCAGCCCATTGTCGTCGCCGATGCCTGCGCCAGCCGCGACGACGCAAATGCCCAATCGGCTCTGTTACGGCTGCGTCAGGCGGGCATTACCGTCACGGTGGCAGAGTCGGTATTTTATGAATGGCTCGGAGATGCGGCCCATCCCCAATTTCGGAGTCTCGCCCCGGCCTGGCGCTGAAACGGAGTAATTTCCCATGCAATCCCCTGCTCTCTTTTACAGTATCCATCTGGAACCCGAGGCGCATTTGTTCCGGGTGACGTTGGAAATCCCGGAGCCAGATCCTGATGGACAGGTACTGGCTTTGCCGGCCTGGGTTCCCGGCAGTTACACCATCCGCGATCTGGCCCGCCACATTACCCGGATAGATGCAGAATCAAGCGGCGAAGCGGTGCAGTTGCGCAAAGTCGCTACCGACCGCTGGGTTTGTGCCGCTGTAAAAGGGCCTCTCCAGATTTCTTATCGTGTTTATGCGCTGGATCAGTCGGTGCGCACGGCTTTTCTGGATCAACTGGGCGGGTTTTTTAATGGTCCCGCCCTGTTTTTACGGGTGGTCGGTCAGGAGCAGCAAATCCACGCCTTGCGCATTACTGGCCCGGATCATTGGCAGTTGGGGACTTCCATGCTCCGCGTGGCTGGTGAAACTTGGGGCTGGGGTCAGTTTCAGGCAGAAAATTATCGGGCATTCATTGATCATCCGGTGTTGATGGGTACGCTGACCCTACTGAATTTTGAGGCGGGCGGTTTACCTCACCACTTACTGATTCAGGGAGAACATCAGGCCGATCTGCAAGCGCTGGGGCGAGACATGGCCCGCATTTGTGACTGGCAGCAGAATTTTTGGGGCGAGTCGCCCTTTAGCGAGTATCATTTTTTGTGCAAGGCGCGCAGCAACGACTATGGTGGTCTGGAGCATCGGGCTTCCAGTGCTCTGGTTTGCGCCCGGGATGACCTGACCGGCCACGACCCCAAAAACTATCGGCGCTTTCTGGGTCTGGTCAGCCATGAATATTTTCATAGCTGGCTGGTACAAGCCATCAAGCCTGCGGTATTCAGCGCCAGCTCCCTGGAGCGCGCCGAACTTTCCCGGGATCTCTGGGTGTTTGAAGGCATCACCTCTTACTACGATGATCTTTGCCTTTGTCGTGTGGGTTTAAGCAGTCCAGAACAATATCTGCAAGGTATTGGGCAGGAATGGACGCGCCTGCAGCGACGCCCCGGCCAATATCTGCAAAGCCTGGCTGAATCCAGCGAAGATGCCTGGCTCAAGCTTTATCACCCGCATGTCAACAGCGCCAATTTTGAAATCAGTTATTACAACAAGGGGGCGCTGCTCGCCCTCTGTCTGGACTTGAGCCTGCGCCTGGACAGTGAAGGCCATTTGAGTCTGGATATCTTGCTGATGCGTCTCTGGAAAGAGCACGGTCAGACTGGCAAGGCGCTGCCCGAAGGAGAAGCGCTGCAACAGATAGCAGACCTTGCTGGCGCGCAACTGGCAGAGCAGTTGAAAACCTGGATAGAAGCCCGCGCCGAACTGCCTCTGGAAGCTCTCTTGGCACGCATGGGGATTGCCCTGCATAGCCGCCCTGCCACGCAGCAGAGTGATTCAGGAGGTGAGACGGCTGCGACCGTGCCGACAGCCTGGATTGGTGCCCACTGGCAAACTCAGCCGCAGGGATTACAAATCCGTCAGGTGCTTAATGGCAGTCCGGCAGAAGCCGCTGGTTTGTCACCCGATGACCTCCTCGTTGCTTTGGAAGGGATGCGCAGCACGGCGGACAGTTTCGCCGGGCAAATCAGCAGCAGCATCCCCGGCTGCCCGCTGCGCCTCCACTACTTCCGCGATGACGTACTCTACGAGACCCGCCTGACCCCCGTTGCCCCGCCGCAGGATACCTTCTGGCTGGAGTGGCTGGAGGACGTT
>NZ_JAAOMP010000151.1 GCF_018853815.1 Acidithiobacillus sulfurivorans
GTTCAAAAAACGTCGCAGCCACCCCCTCTAAAACTGGTCAAAAATATACGCTGTTACCTGGTCATTTTTAAACGCTGTTTGACACACGGGTTGCTGCCAATGCTCGCTGGTCATCCTTGCAGGTCGTAGATACTGCCTTTACGGAGGATGCGACGGGGGAAGGTGAAGCAGACCTCCCGCGTAAAAATGTCCATAAAGCGATGGAAGACGCCGCTTCGCTTCCGACAATGGTGAAACAGGTGCCATTGATGCCGGAGGAGGAATCCGTCAGTGGCGCCACGGTGACCGATGTGCCGATGACTGCAAATCAGCCGGTTGCAAGCCTTTCACCGGCTGCAAGTCTGCCGGCTGCAAGCCCTTCGCAGAGTGGAAACCATGAAGGGCGGAAAAAATCGACACCGGCCTCCAAAAAACAGGTTTTACGAGAAACCTTGCTAGCAGTGGATTTGCCAGAATGGCTTTCTGCAACGCTGTGGGAACAGTATGTGGATTTTCGCTTCGAGATGGGTAAACCGTTGACGGTCAAGGCGCGTGATATGGCTATTCAGAAGCTGGCACGGCTTCGGGCAGAAGGCAATGACCCCGTAGAAGTGATTGAAACCGCCATGGTAGCGGGTTGGATGGGGTTATTCGCCGTGAGAAACCGAAACAGTGGTATGGCGCATCGCGGAAGCCTGCCTTCATCGGGCCATGCTGAGATCAAAGAGGGTTCTTTTTCAGCGGTAACGCGGCTGTAATTTGAGATAAAAAACGGGGGAAAGTGGATGTTGCAGAAAGCCTTTAATCATCATGCTCAAGACCTGTTGTCACGTCTGGGGTTGCGTTTAAGTGAAGAGGGTCAAGAAGGGGAGACTCTGCAAGAGGGGGCACCTCTGCAAGGTGTCTGCGAGCGTCACGGCGCGTTTGCGCTCTCGGTGCAGGACGATCAAGGGGTGATGCGCTATCGACCCAATGTGTGTCCGGTATGTCGGGCAGAACGGTTATCGGCGCAGTTGATGTGTTCTGCGGCGATTCCCAGGCGCCATCAGGATTGCCGTTTTGAGACGTTTGAAGCGCGGACGGAAGCACAGAAAGCAGTTCTTGCAGCGTGCCAGGATTATGCGGAGGGGTTTAGAAAGCGCACGTCTCAGAGTGCGTGTTTGATCTTGTCGGGCAATCCGGGTACGGGGAAAAACCATTTGGCTACAGCGATTGCTCGGGTAGCGCTGGAAGCGGGGTTGAGCGTGGTACAAACCACTCCGCGTGAGATGGTTCTACAGATTCGGGAAACGTGGGGCAGGGGGCAATCTGATTCAGATTCCCGGCGTTCTGAACGGGGAATCATCGACGGTTTTGCGAGTGCAGACCTGCTGATTCTGGATGAGGTAGGCAAGCAGTTTGGTGGCAAGGGGGATGAAGTCCACTTTTTCGAAGTGATTAACCGGCGCTATCTGGACATGAAGCCTACGGTGGTGCTTTCCAATGAAACTGTAGAAAATATCGAGGCTTATCTTGGAGCAGCGGCGTTTGATCGTCTTTGTGAGAACGGCATGCTGTTGCGCTTGGATTGGCAAAGCTATCGACGGGGCCGAAATTAATTATGGCATTTTTGGCATATTAGAATATATAGGGATTGCGTGCAGCAGGCGCTTTTGGGTTTACAGTTGACTAGAGGGTATATGTATGTCTGTTTGTTGTGAAGTAAATGCTGTTTGGGGAGACCGTCCTGGTGTTTTTTTCGGTATGAATAATGAAGAACTGGGCCAGGTGCAGGAATGGTTGGGACATTATGCGAGACATGTCAACGCGTTGAACGAAAATGACGATTTGTTGAACGTCAGCCTTTCGTCTCCAAGCCGAAAGGCTGTGTATACGCGTGGTGTCAAGCTTGGCTTAAATGCAATTGGCCTTGGGCATTCCATGTTACCAGGCGTATCGGCCTTGTCTCGACCGTGGATGGATGCCATGGGTACGGAATGGGAGTGGGATAATGTTAATCTTCAGCCGGTCAGTAATCCGCCTGAAGCGGATTTGGACGCTTCAGGTTTGGATTTTTCAGATTTGCCAGACGAAGAGTTTGCTATTTTCGTGCGTGGGTTACTGGATAGTGTAGTCGCTTGCGGGTGGATGGCCGAACAAAGATCATCTGCCGCATAAAACAAAATCCGCTTTAGGATACATCTTCGCCCATGCTGTCCTCGTCTTCTTCGACAGCATGGGTACTACGTTTCCCGCCGCCAGGCACTTTTTCCCCGGGCAACTTAGGCCATCCACTTTTCTTGTCGATGATGGCCTGTAAAGTTGTCCCCCGAGCTTCGGCTTCGGCTTCGGAGGCCTCCATCCAGCGCCGCAACGCTTCTTTTTCGCCGTACTGCTGGGCCATTTCGTTAATCAACCAGAAAAGACGTCTCGTGGTCGGGGCTGGAGACTTCCCGCCCGACTGCCAGTCGGATCCGTTGTTATACCGGGATCCGGAGAGTACGGCGATCCAGTTTGCCGATGCCATGCCATCTCTTCCGCGCTTCTCCGCCAGGGGAGCAAACCGCTTGCGCATATCCTCTACGCTAGGCATCTCTGGCATAGGACAATCTTCCGGATAGGCCCAGAGCAAGCGGATCAATATGGCCAAGGGCGGTTCCACCACCTGATTGGCGGCGGTATCATCCGCTTCCTTATCGCCCAGCAGCACCTTTCGCGGGTAGCCCAGGAGATAGAGCGTCTCGCGGTACGAGTAACCCAACGTATACCGCAAACTTTGAATATCCTTGGCGAGGATGGGCTTGTTCGGAAAACCGGCAGACCATGATACTTCCATGGACGGCAAGGCGCTCTCTGCTTTGGTGGTTTTCTGTATGGCTTTTGGTGTGTTTGACGGCTTCAATTGGACATCCCCCTCTGTATGGGTATAACATGATGTTAGATACTATAGCGTTATTCATCCAGTTTTGGCAAAATAGGAGATTTTGGTCATGATGGTAACAAAATGAAGATGACGAAAGAAGTGCATAAAACTGGGCGTTCCAAGGATATGGTTAGGGGGCTTTCCTGGTTCCTGGTTGGTAATTCAGCCATCAAAGAGTCCTTGCCGCTTGCGATGGGCGCGTTTCTGAAAGCGGGAAGCGATGCTCAAGGGGGACGCTGTGTCCCGGATGTTTGCTTGCCGGGTTTCGATCAGACGAGTTTGAAACGTGCACGAGAAAGGGGCCCGACCGGATTTTTTTATGTCGCGAATATGAGCGAGTCCGGTCCTTCTATTTCGCGCAAGGTAACGCTGGCTGCGCATGCGCAAAAGCAGACCCCGGTATTTTTCCAACTGACCTTTAATGTGCAGGTGGACAAATACACCAAGGGCAGCGCGATGGATTGGGACCAACTGACGTATTTGCAGGCTTATCACTTGTACAAGGATCACTTGTCGGCTATTTGGAGCAGGGTTGCACAATCCGAAGCTCCGGGGCGAGACGATTTGTTGCGGTATAGCCATCTGCAAGAGGCGCTTGCGGATAATCCTTTGTTGACGATCACGACGCTTTGGGAAGTCTTCCCTACTTTGCAGGCGATAACCTGGGATTTGCCCATAGATGCGATTCCCCGCGTTCGCGGGTTAGCCGTTCGGAATGCAGACGCATTGGATAAAGCGACCGTTCTAGCGCCGGGGTTTGGAAACCTTCCTGGGGAATGGAAGCTGTGTGATCAGGCGGACATTTCGGGCTGGCCTGCTTAGGACCAAGCGGCAAACTCTGCGGGCGGTATGGTTATGCCCGCATAGTTTGCCTTCCTCATAATAAACCGTTAACATAAATATGTTAAGGGGTTATATCGGAATTAAAAAGGGGTATACCATTGGCTTTTGCTGCACACCTTCTAAAACCTTTTGATACAAAGCCGCAACCTGTTAAAGGAAAAGGGTTTGGGTCGAGCTGCACGCCGATTGCAAAAGAAAAGAAAAAGGCTCCCCCCAAACTGTCTCCGGCGGCAGTGGTTCGTGAAACGGCTTTGACACCTTTGACACCTTTGCCGCCTATTGCAGGCGATGACACACACTCTTTGCTCCCGCCAGGGGAGATCGTCTGGCGAGGGGTCTTGCAAAAGGTTCTTTATCATCAACCGGCCGGGGTGCTTCAAAAAGATGGGCGCATGGGTAGTGGTTGGGGGATTTTTATTCTCAATACGGTTTTTGAAAAGGAAGGATCGTTGTCTGATGCTTCGGAAGCTGCGGTTATCGGCCGTAAAATCATGGCATCCAAACGCACATGGACGGTCAAAGGTGCCCTGGTCGGTGACCCACAAGTGGGGATGGAGATCTTGTGCCATGGTAAATGTATAGAGGACGCGAAATACGGACGACAATTTGAAGCGCGCGTTATGGTCGAGCCGTTACCGGACGTGCGGGATATGGATCACATCCTGCGCTGGTTGACCTTAAAAACGGGGCAATCGCGCCATCGCATCATGGGCATGACAAAAAAGCGGGCCCAAAAGGCCGTAGAACATTTCGGAGCGGAGATTTTGAACGCTTTGGCCGACCCCTTGCGACTGCAGGAGATCTTCCCGGAAAAGGTTTGTGGGCCGATGGCGGAATCCTTTCTGCGGGAAAGCCGCAGTTATCGATTGCACCTCTTTTTTCTGGATCACGGATTGAATCAGGGGCATGTTCATTCGGTTTTGGCGCATCTCGAAGAGCAATATCTGGAAGAAGGCGAGGCGTGGACGGTGGATTCGGTTGTCGCGCGCACGCAAGAGGATCCCTATTGGTTGACGGGGGTTTCCGGAATTGGTTTTCAGGTGGCCGACAAAGTGGCGAGGTCGCTGGGTATTGCCGAAGACGACCCGGCGCGGTTGCGGGCGGGGCTCCGCCATGCGCTGGATTTGCGCGAGAAGGATGGGCACACGGCGACAAAAGAAGAAGACCTTTTGGTGTTGGCCAGTGGGAAGGATGTGTTGCGCGTCGATAGTATGGCGCATCCGGTCCAGGCGCTGCAGTCGTTACAGGACGTGCTGTCGCAATGGGTTGTTGATCGGGACAAAGGGATAAAGGGTATGGAGGGTATCCTGTGTTGGGATATCCCGCGTGATCCCCTGTTGCCCTCTGACGAGGGTAAGATGGTCCAGAAATGGATAGCCCGGGCAGCTTGCGGTTACTCAGAACGCTATGTGGCTCGACGCATTCTCGAAATGTCGCAGGTTCGAGAGGGTGCCAGTATGTTGCCGAAGGAAGCTTTGCAGGCGGCATTTTCCCAATATGCAGGGAATTCGGCTACCTCTGTGGTTCTTTCCGGTTCTCAGCGGGCGGCGGTATTGCAAGCCTGTTCTGCCCGATTTGGGGTTTTGACTGGAGGGCCAGGCACCGGCAAGACCACCTGCCTCGATACGGTCGCGCGCGCGGCTTTAGCTTGTCACTTGCGCGTGGAACTCTGTGCGCCTTCCGGGAAGGCCGCCTCGCGACTCAAACAGGCTACAGGGCTCCCGGGCAAGACGATCCATCGTTTATTGAAGATGGGTCCCGATGGAGGAGCCACATTTGACCAAAAAAACCCTTATCCGGCTGATTTGTTTATCGTCGATGAGTCATCAATGGTAGACGTGTACCTGATGCAACACTTGCTCCGCGCTATCCCGGACACGGCTGGTGTGTTACTGGTCGGCGATGATCAACAATTGCCGTCCGTAGGCCCAGGCCGTATTTTCGGGGATATTATTCGTTCTGGCGTTGTCCCCGTAGGACGATTGACGGAGAACCGCCGTCAGGGTGGGGCCTCCGATATTGCCACAGGGGCTTCTCGGGTAATTTCTGGTCGCCTGCCTTGTGCCTTGCCGGTGGATCGTGGGTGTCCGATGACGCCTGTTTATGGCGAAGGAGGCGTTCAGGAGACGTTTTTCTCTACACAATGGGTAGATCGGCAAAGGCCTGCTGACGCCGATGAGGGCGATGAGGAAGATGCGTTATTTTCTCTCCATTCGGATCGTGTGCAATCTGCTGTGGAACAGGATATTCGCCATTTATTAGATCGCGGAGTGTCTGTTGAAGATATTCAGATTTTGACGCCGCAGAAAAATGGCACGCTGGGCGTGGTGTCGTTAAATCCTAAAATGACCACACTGTTAAACCCGATGCGGGATCAGGATCGCCTTTTGTGGCCGGAGTTCCTTCGCCCCTTGGAGATGGGTGTGTGGGAGGATCAGCCGATTGTCTGGGAAATCGGCCATCGGGTGATCCAGGTAAAGAACGATTATGCAAACGATGTGTTCAATGGTGATATGGGCGTTGTTGTCTGGACGGAGCCCGAGGGTGTCGATCAGGCCCCGATGCTGGGCGTGTATTTCGAGCAAGGTGACTTGCCGAAGTTGTCGGTATTCATGGAGGAAGCGCGCCGATACCATAAGGAAAAACCTTTGTCCGATTGGCAAATCGCGGATATGCAGGCGTTCAGTAGTTATTTGTCGGGTAAAGATGCGGGTAAAGTGGTTTGGTATCCATCAAGCGGCGTGAGCCGTGTGCGTCCGGCAGGGGTATTGACGATTCACAAAACGCAAGGCTCGGAATACCCTTATGTGATCATGATCCTGCATGGGCAGCACTGGTTCATGGCGTCGCGCCCTTTATTGTATACGGGGATGACCCGCGCCAAAAAAGGTTTGCGCTTGTACCTTTCTGAAAAATCGGGCAGGAAGGCTGCGCAGAACGTAGGGGCGGGTAGGGATACCTTGTTGGCTTACCGGTTGAATCATGCGTGGCTCGATGTTTGACGGGCAAGGAAATGAACGCTAACATAGGCACGTAAAGTGATTTTACAAACAAAGAGAGAAAAGGGGAATGTCATTATGTTAGCAGAAGTTCTTCAGAACAAAGCGCAGGCGGTTGAGACAGCGGTAGATGGCGTATCGTCAAAGAGCGCCACTAGACGCCCTCGGAAGTCTGTCCGGGCATCGACGAGAGCCAAGGATGTTGAATCGACGTCTGTCGGAGAACTCTCGGATACCATTTCTGATACTTTGGATGTCGGACCTGTCATCCATCCTTCCGATGCGCTGGGCGCGGACTCTGTCAAAAAGGCGGGTAATCGGGAAATGTTGGTGTTTTCACAGAATGAAACGGCGCTCTTGCGACGTCAGGAAGCGCTTTTCCGGCAGGCTTCTGCATGGATTACCCGTGTTCCTGAAGCGCGCCGCGAAGGGGTACGGCAGGCGGTCATCGTGTATGCCCGCAATGTGCGTTCCTGGCAAATGCAGACGCAAGAGCAGGAGGCAGTGTTTCTGGCGGCTCAAGACAAGGATCAGCAGGCGCGTGCACGGTTTATGTTGGCCGAAAAAGGGTTGACGGATGCTGCGCAGAAGAAACGCTTCGGGTTTTTTGGTTTTGCATTTCGTGGCCGGCGGTTGCAGGCTCAGGCGTGCATGGAACAGGCGAGCGAACACTCGGCAGCCGTGCGTGAAGCTTTGAATGAACAGGGCTTGGCGATTCATCGCTATATGCGGTTTCAATCGGAATGGCGTCGTTCCATGGAGGAAATGATGGCTTTCATGGCGGAACAATCTGGATTTTAGGAAAAGGCGTTCAGCTTCTTTTGCGTTTTTTTGGATAACACAAAACCGCTATCATGCTTATATCTAATATAAGTCTACATTGAGGTTTGTGCCATGTCTGAGTCCAATGTTTCTTTGTGGTTTGATTCCCCCCGAACCTGGGTTATTCCTGTTTTGGGGATGAAAGATGGTGCCCTGGCCGATGCTGCACAGATCGGCGGGCCTGAAGCGGTTTGGACTTTTGGTGCCCGTTATCCGGAAGATGTTCCCGCCCTGATGGAGGGGCAAGTAGGCGATTGGGTCGTTGAGACGGAAGATGGGCACCGTCATCTTTTTACCGACGCCGTATTTCGCGAGCAATTTTCTCCGAATGGGATAGAGCTCATAAGCTTGCATGACAAGATGAAAGAGCGTGCTCATGATCATCGGATACTCGCCGGTTATCAGGAAGGAGAAGCTTATTATCGTGATTTAGCGGCAGCCCAAAATCTTTTGGAATTTTCGGATGCCTGCCTCCAGCTTGCGGAGCGCAACGCCTGGCCCAGTTTGGCGCCGGAAGCTCGTCCTGTGATCCCCGTGAAAACGGATGCGGATGCTGCCCGGGCGTCGGCAGAGCGCCGTGAGAAAATCATGGACGGCGTGGAGAAAATGCGGAAAGCGTTTGCGGGCGAATTGCCGTTGACGGTTTGGATCACCAAAACCGTCCGCCAGGAATTCCCGGTAGATATGGTGCAAAAGGTGATGCGCGCCATTTCGGACCATGGGGGCGAAAGCGGTGGAAATGTGGTTTTTGATAGCGTCGGAAGGCATCGGGATACGGCGTTGGATGCCATCTTGCGGTCCGGCAGCGAATACACCATGGGCATCCCCATTGAGGACAGCCTTTCGCAAAAACAGTGGGAAAGTCGCGGTATTCGCGCGTCATCCCGTATGGTGGATTTAACACGGGAGATTTTGGCTCCGTTGGAAATGGCGGCCATTCGACAGGCAAATCCCGGTGAAGTGGTTGCGTTGCCTTTTAATCAGGATGGTTTTTTTGATGAAAAGGTCAACGAGGCGCAGAGGAACCCGCACCTGAGTCGCGGGCAAGGAGATTTCTGATGGCCTTCGCAAGCAATGATGAGAAAAGCCGCGCCCCACGGCCTGTTCAAGTTTCCGATGCGGACTTTGCTGATTTTTGGACGCAAGTGCAGGAACGGGTGCCTTATGCGCACCATATTGATCCTGCGGCTGCCCGCTCCTGGCAGGAACAGGTGCTCAATGATGCACCAGAAGGGGTGCATCCCTTGGCGTGGTACATCCGCCGCATGGGGAATGCGCACGGCCCGCTGGTGGGGGGATCTGAGATCGGCATTTTGATGTCGGCAGAACGGCACCTGCCTGCGCCTTTCGGGAAAACGCCGGGGATTCTGTTCGATGAAAAGATGATGCGCCGGTATCAGGCGTCTAACGCGGCCACCCGGTTTGGCACCAAGCGTGAAGCGCAGATTGCGGATGCTTTCGTAGCACAGGTCACTCCGAAAGGTTGGGTCCGAGATGCCGATGGGCTGGCGACACTGGCCAATCACGCGCGGGACGGGGGGTTCCGGGATCATATGGCTTACAGCCCGGACGATCTTTTTCTGTTGCCGGACGGACGGCGTTTTCTGATTGATTACAAGACACCGTACAGCGGCATCATCCCGCAACAAGAGCCGTTTTCGTATGTGGCACAGTTACATCAAGGAAAGCTTGTTTTGGAAGAACAATGTGATCTGCAGGTGGACGGTATGCTGCTGGTGTACGGAGAGCACCCAGAAAGTCTGGCGAAGCCTGCAGCGTTAGTGTTGCATTTTTACCAGGTGGATTTCGACGAGCAACTGGCCCGCGAGATTCCCGTGGTTGCCAGGAACTTCGCACAGGCGCTGATGGCGAATGAGCGTCCCTCTGTTTTAGACGAAGCATCCGCTGAGGAATTGAAATCTCTGGATATCCTTTTTGTGCAGATGACCGCGCAGATCAAGACGTTG
The DNA here is from genome assembly GCF_018853815.1 of Acidithiobacillus sulfurivorans. Taxonomy (GTDB): domain Bacteria; phylum Pseudomonadota; class Gammaproteobacteria; order Acidithiobacillales; family Acidithiobacillaceae; genus Acidithiobacillus; species Acidithiobacillus sulfurivorans. Next base: position 9,513 of record NZ_JAAOMP010000151.1, read on the forward strand.
CAGGATCAAGCGGATCAGGTCAAAACGCGCATGTCGGAACTTCTAGGTGGATTATCCGCCGCCGATGTCACCGGAGCCAGAGAGGAAACGCTGTCCACCCTGGCGGCCAGTTACAAGACGGAAGACACCGATCGCCTGGTGGCTTTACTGCAGGATGCGGCACCGGAAATCTTCGAGGACGCCAAAATCATGAAGGCCTGGAAGAAACCGGGCGTTCTGGATACGGACAAGGTGGTCACTTATCTGAAAGAACAGAAAGTAGACATGGAACCTTTTATGGGGCCGGACACCTGGGATAGCGGAAAGATCATGAAGGATGCGCGGGTCATCGCTGCTGGCGTTCTGGATAACGCGTTGGGCTTAGGTGTCGCTTCGAGGTCGTTCAGTTGGCGCGTTTCAGACAATGCTATTTTGGAAGCCGAGAAACGGCAGGCGGAAAAAACGCTACAGGACGTGGCGTTGGAGGTGCCGGGATCAGAGGCTGAACCGGATGTACAGGGGTTCGTGGAGTTGGATGAGGACGAGCCAGAGACGGATGGGTTGGAAGCTGTGACGCATCTTGATGCGCTCATGGATATTGAATAACGATTGGCGAAAAAAGGAAATCATTTGAAAGAGAAAAGCATGTCTGTAAAGAAAATATCTACCGTGTTGGCTTTGGCGTTGATGGTCAGTGGTGGCGCCGTGGCTGGTTTTGCGGCGGCCTCGATTATGCACGTAGGGTCTGATGCTTCTGGTTCTGTTTCCAAGGCGCAGGCCAACGTTATTGTGGGCAAGCTGACCCATCATCAAGCGCGTGTGACACAGGTCTTCAAGGGCCCTGCAGGTTTGACCGGTGTCATTATTTCCGGGCAGCAGGGCCCTGTGGTTTCCTGGATTACGAACACGAAAAGCGCGGTTATTGTGGGAGGGGTCGTGGACACCAAGACCAACAAAAACCTGACGATGCAGGCGAGTATCCGGTATCTCTCGAAGCCTCCGGCAACGTTTCAGGATAAGCCTTCTGCGCAAACCGCACCGCTCCCGGTCTCACCGAAGCCTGTGCTCGCATCGGATACGACGATGCAGGGACCAGACGGTGAATCGCTGTTGCGGAAATTCATCCAGGCGTCCCAAAGTGGCACGATGGTTCAGGTTCCCCAGCCCGGGTTGACTGGACCGCATACGCTGTACGCTTTTGTCGATCCCAACTGCATTTTCTGCCATAAACTGTTTGACGAGGTGCAGGCGCATCAAGCTGAGTTTCAGCAAGCTGGCGTGCGGGTGGTGTATGTGCCCGTGGCGATCCTGAAGCAGTCCAGCATCGCCAAGGCGGCAGAAGTGGCGAAGGAGGGCTGGCCCGCTTTGTTACGGGATGAACAGCGATTCGATGTCAACAGCGAGGAAGGCGGTATTGCCGGACTTTCCGGGCCCGCTCTGTCGTCTTATGCGCGGATCGTTCAGGGGAATACAGACTGGCTGAAAAACTTGTCGGCAGCGAATCATACGGGTGAAGGTACCCCCTTTTTGGTTTGGCAAGCGGGCAATGGGCGCGCTTACTTTTTGGGTGGATTCCCCAGTGAACAAGGTCTCCACGCATTGTTTGCCTCCATGCAGCCGGGATGGTCGCCTAAAAAGAAGTAGTCGTTTTTTTGTGGTCAACTCAAGAGGAGCAGTAAATGGACAAAGCATTAAGGGATGGTATTGACGACATACTGAATCAACGTCAGAAGATCAAAACGCTGCAGGAAGGGATTAAAGAATCCGTAGCGGTGCTGGCGGAGCGTTACGACCTCAAGTCTACGGATTTGAACAAGGTGATTGGCCTGGTCGAAAAAGAACGGGGGAAGGGCGGAGTGCTGGCCGCCGAGCGGGGGATCCTGGATACGGCGGAGGACGCGGTGTTGTAGTGGGGGAAATTATTTTTTCAAGACGAAAAAACCGCTATAGTAGGTAACATGAAAAGTTGTAAAGGGTATTCGGTCTGTTTTTTTGCACATTACAAAGGAGTGCATAGTCATGGCTTTTGGATCTGGTAACAAGTCGTCTGGTGATACGCATAACGCGAAGTACAGCAAGCTGTTGGGTCAGATTTATTTGGAAAGCGATGCTTCCCGAAGTGTTCTGGGCGCCGTCCCGGACGAGGTCAAGCGTGCGGGTTTCAACGATAAGACCGCTCGCGATCTGCGTAAGCAGGTCCAGGACGGAGGCGGACTGTTCGACGGCAGCCTGGAAGGCAAGATGACCTATTTTGCCATCAGCAAGGGTACTGACGGCAAGGGTATTGAGCGCGAGTATGTCAAAGTCGGCATGCGGACAGAAGTGCCGAACGCCAAGGGTGAACTCAAGCCTGCCACCGTTTTCCTTTCGGTGCCTTTGAAGTCCAACGAAGGATTAAGCCTGGTGCACAAACTGGTGAACGCGCAGTTCGGTGATGACACCAAGTTGTCCATGTTTGCCCAGATGAAAGAAGGTAAGGATGGCCGCATGTATGGCAACCATACCGTGGGGCTGAAACAGAATGGCGAAACGGTTAAGCCGGTGCTGCCTTTCCCCAATGAAGAACGGGAAGCTATGCGCGCCAAGCTCAAGGCTGAAGGTGAGGACAACGAAGACATCGCCAAGGAGCTGCTCAAGGTGGAATACAAGAAGACCTTGCCGCAGATCGAAGTCATTGCCCAGCGTTTCGAGTCGTATCGTGAAGAGCGGAAGGCTTCTGGCGACGATCACAGTCATGAGGAAGCGGAAGGCGCTGCGGATCGTCAGTCCAGCAACGAAGATGCTTTGCCGAATGAAGCAGCCGCTCATGATCATCAGCAGGTGGCCGGTGATGAGATGACTTTTGATGATGACATGATCTAATCCTGGTTGGTTTTCAGGATAAGACTGAGCCCCGCTTCGGCGGGGTTTTTGTTTTTTTGAATACATAAAACCGCTATAATACTTATGTTCAAGTACATCCATTCTGGAGCGTTCCATGCTGATTCCTGATTTCTCCGTTGTCAACGCCTCGGCCGATCGTCCTAGTCTTAATTTGACATGGGTAGATGACCGGCTTTATATTGATAATCAATCAGTTGAAGAATGGATGCAGGAGCACGGCGCGCGCCTTTCGGATTTGCCGCGCATCTGGGTTTCCAGAGCGTCACTGATGGAAGGGTACCGTCTGAATCAGGCTGTATCGCGTTTGGTGAACATGGATCAGGAGGTCATCGGTTATGAGCGCACAGGACAAGAACAACCCGGGCAAGCCATCCCAGAACTGGGGGCAGGATCTGGACTATCAGATGCAAGAAGCCCCGAAGGTCAACGAAATGACGGTAGCGATGGAGAAGATGGAGAAAACCGAGATCAGCCGGGGGAAAATACCGCTGAACGACCAGATAACGCAGGGGATGCAGGGGTTGCACGGGGAGACGTCGAACCTGCTGGCGACGGCATCGGAAACGGAAGACGAGGAACCGGAGCAAGCTCCGGAGAAGTAACCAATGACGTCTCTTTTTTAGGGGAGAGCACAGACCCCTTACCTCTGAATACCCAGATGCTGGAAGCTCGCTTTGGTAGCGATGAGGCCTTTGGGGTGGAGTATGTCGAATCAGGGGTAGACGGCGGTGGGCAAAGCCTGTTCCCGGATGGCACGAGTGCTGTCTTCTGCAGCAATTACGCGCTTCAGGTAAAGCAGGCGATGCCCAACCACGATGTACAGATTGTGGGATTTGAGACCAGTGACAATCCAGACTGCGCGGTATCCCGTGAAAATTGGGGAGACGGGCACGATTTCGCCATTGTTGACCACCGCTATCTGGTGGACGCCTGGGCCAAGCTGGTAGAGGGGCTGCGCCAACGAATCGTTTACGACATGCTGGACGACCAGGATGTCAGAATCGTTGCGGAAACGTATGGCGATCCGTTGAAGTGGGTTTCCGTCACAGAAGAAAATCTGCAATGGGACCGCCGTGGCACGGAGCAGGTCATGGCCCACTTCAACGAAATGACGCGCACTGTGGCCCCGCATGATGATGTCAGCAGTCCTGTGCCACTGGCAACCAAGACGGAGGCAACGGACAACTCCCCATCTTTTAGTGCTACCGACCACATAGCGCAAGAAATGCTGAAACGCATTGAGACTTCTCCGTATACGCTGTCGTACCTGCTGGGCCAGGGGCCTGTGGAGGAGGGGTCTGTGGAGGCGCTTTACGCGCGGGAGTCAGCCCAAGGCGAATATGCGGATGCAATCAACGTTATTCTCGAAGACCGTGTCCGGCAAAACGAATTGGCACTGGCTGAAAAAGGATGGGGATCGGACACCCCGCGCGGTGATCTGACCAGTAAGTCTTTTGTGGGAACCGTCATTCACCTGGAGCCAGGCTTGGACGCCATGGGCTACATGGTTGGACTCACCTATCAGATCATTCAGAACGGGAAACTGGAAGAGTCCATACGCGACACTCTGGAAAGATCCAGCACGGAAATTGCCAATGCCCTGCATACCATGGCGTCAGAGGCGCTGACTGACGCCGCTGAAAGGACGGCAGCAGAGAACTCCGGTGATCCTTATCCCGATGAACCTGAAATTCCTTTAGGGTTGGCAGAAATCGCCGCGCAAGACAACACGTACGAGCGAATCTTGCAAGACCTCCAGGAGGACGGCGGATGGGATGCCGTACAGCGTAACGTCGCGCTACAGGATCGCCAACAGGACGCTCTCGACCCGCTTATTCAGGCGCGGGCGCGATTGGTTGCCGATGCGTTAATGGCTCAGGGATGGGAACGCTCTGGCGCTGCAGGTTTTCAAAACCCCAGATTCCTTGGCGTGCGCATCGCGGGCAGCGGCACATCCTCCCGCTCTGGCGGTAACTTGGTCAAGTGGGGATACCAATTGACCGTGAATAACGGCCCAGGTCGCCGCACGGCAACGACTATAGCGGACGACTTCCGTGAAAAAGCGGAGTCCTTCGCCCAACGGCTTATTCAAAATATGGTGGAAATGGCGGAGCGGATGGGGGTTGAACCTACAGATGTTCAGGAAGACGTAAGAATCGCCCATGTCCAAACCCTCCGGGACGCGGTAGAGGAAGCGATCATCTCCGGAGCCTCTTTTGGCGACCTGACGCAACGTCTGCGGGGCATGGGTATTAACGTTACGATGTCGTCAGACGATGTAAACCGTTATTTCTTCATGCCGGTTCCTGCGGACACCATCGTGATGTCCAATGCGGAAGAGCCCCATGAAGATACGACCGCACTTGTGCAGATACAAGGTGAGCTGGGCGATCTTTCCATCGTTTCCTGGAATGCCGATCTGAACGCTTACCTACAAGCGCAAGCAGACGCCTTGAATCACCAGGAAGAGCCTGTCGTAATGGATGATTTAGAGCCGGGTCAGGCGTTAGAGCTGGACCAGGCGTTAATTGCGCACTTGCGCGAGCGTCAATCTGTCCGACAGGGCGAGCATCCTGATTGGCGTGGATTAGGTGATAGTGTGGCCAATGCCCAGGAATTCGTGCGTCAGCACGCCATGCGGCATCCCCATATTGCCGAGGCATGGGCTGTAGCGCTGCGGGACAACCCGGTTGATTACGCGGACGCTTTAGAACTGGAATCGGATAACCTCCGTGGAATTGCGACCCTGATGGAGGAATCCGTAAAGCGCATTCAGCGTCCAAGAGTTGGCGATCTGGTACGCTTTGAGCCGCACGACCCCAACCCATTGCAGGGAACCGTCTATTCGGGCCGAGTGATTGCTGCACAGGATACGAGCGGAGGGGATGTACGCTACCATCTGCGTGCCGAATCTGGCCCGGATGTGGGCATGGAAGCTACCGTTTACGGCCGGAACGGCAGTTTTTCAATGATTGATCTGGAAAACGCTTATGGTTTTGAGCGGAATGCGTCCAGTGCCACACCTGCGCCTGCAGAAGATGCGGCTCCTGCACAACGGCAAATCCCGTCTCGTGGTGAGTACCTGCGATTTTTGACGGATCAACAGACCGAGCTGGAAGGGGTGGTTCTGGATAGTCGGGACATCAACGGCACGGAACATTTCCGTTTGCGTCGTATCTACCGTTGGCCGGACGGGCGGCCCAGCATGAGTGGCGCGGACCATATCGCCTACACGATCCTCCCTGAAAATGTGTTGGAGCGGGTACCAGGGGCCGTGTTGCTCGGAATGGACCTGGATGCCATAGACCCACTGACCGACGCCTACAAACGCAGCATGGGTGCAGACCATGATCGTGCCATGGCCGAGTACGCGGTGCTCACTGCCGTAGAAACCGCACGCGGGGTGTCCACGCGCCCGTTACCGGTACAGGCGGAACCTGTACAGAATACCCCATTACAGGAAGCGGTCCTTTCTGATCCGGTAATGGTGGACGGGACCGAGATAGAAACGCGGGCGTTTCTGGAAGAACGCTTCGGTTCCGATGCGGCATTCGGTGTGCAATACATCAACGCGGACACCGGGGAAGCGATCTCGAATGAGGACATATCGTCCTATGAAGGCGATCTGGACAGCTTTTTCCCCGATGGTAGCATCACCAATTGCACGAATTACGCACGACATATCCAACAAGCCTTGCCTGCCGGCGCTGTACAGGTAGTGGGATTTGCCAACGAAGAAAATTCGGACTGTGACGTGGTTCGTGAAGGATGGCATCCGGGCGGTCATGATTTTGCCATAGTCGATCATCGCTATCTGGTGGACCCTTGGGCCAAGCTGGTAGCCGGAGTGCGCCAGCGGATCGCTTACGACTTGCAGGACGATCAGGATGCCGCACTGGTGGCGCAGACCTACGGCAGTCCCGAAAGCTGGGTGGAAATCCCGGAAGAGACTTATCTCTCGCGGACTTACGAATGGGACCGCACTGGATTGGACAAGGTATTCGCTCGCCGGGAAGCCCGGCGGGTGGAATTGCTGAATGCGGGTGGAATAGCGTCTGAACGGTTGGATGCCGATGTGCCCGTTGCAGAATCTCCGGAAGCTCCGGAAGCTCCGGAAGTATCGCAAACTGCATTGTCTGAGCCATCTCCCGCAGTGTCCGATTTCCCCATACAGGATTTCGCCATTCCGCAGGCATCTATCGAAACGTTCGAAAGCCGGGTCTACGTGGGCGACAAGAAAAAAGCCCGGAATAACATGGCCGCCATCCGTCTGTTGCAACATCTGAATCAGACCCATTCCATACAGCACCATGGGCTGTCTCCCGAGGAGCAGAACACCCTTTCTGCCTATGTGGGATGGGGCGGTTTACCAAAAGCTTTTCGGGATACCACTACGGGGGAAGTGGACCCGGATTGGGAAGATGTCGCTACGGAATTGGAGTCGTTGCTCACGGATGCAGAGCTTCGTGCTGCCAGACGGTCTACGCTGGATGCGCATTACACCTCCGCCACGATTATCTCTGCGATGTGGTCAGGCCTTGAAGCGACGGGATTCCAGGGCGGGGCCATCATGGAACCTTCCATGGGTACTGGTCTGTTTTTCGCATTGCAGCCGGAGGCTTTGAAATCACAGAGTCGGCGCTTTGGGGTCGAGATGGATCCAACGAGCGCCAATATTGCCCTGTGGTTGTACCCGGAATCCCGTATCGATGCACAACCTTTTCAGAACGTGAATCATCTGGAAGGGATGATGGACGTAGTGATCGGGAATCCACCATTTGGAGATCAGTCGGTTTTTGATCCGGCGCACCCCGAGTGGTCTGAAGATGCGCCCAACATTCATAGTTACTTTTTCCGGAAAGGACTGGAGCAATTACAGCCTGGGGGTGTACAGGCTTTTGTGGTCTCTCGCTATTTTCTGGATGCCCGCAGTACGGAATACGAGGATTTCCGCAAACGGTTTCACCGTGACGCGGAGCTGCTGACGGCGGTACGGTTACCACGCAATGCCTTCATGGCCAATGCGGGCACGCAGGTGGTTACGGATATCCTTTTCTTCCGTAAGCGCATGGAGCCTTTAGAGATCAATCACCACACCCAATATCCCGACTGGGTGAGCGGTGACGGGATCATCGGGCAGGACCCGGAAACGGGGCGTGGCGTTCCCGGCAACCGATATTATGAAGCGCACCCCGATCATTTGCTGGGAATACCTGTATTGGTGCGTGGGATGTACCAGGGGGACGAGCCTGTCGTCCTTCCGAACCGTGATCAGGATTTGGGTGAGCGTATCCGTGCGGTGATCGTCCCGGAATTGAAAAACCAGAACATCGTTTGGCCGGAATCCCGACTGCTGGCAGAAGAACGCTGGAAACAGGCGAACCGCCTGTATACGGTGACGGACGAAATGAAAGAAGCGGTACCTGCTGGATCGTTCTTTATGATCCATGCAGATCCCGTGGTTGCCCGTGAGGAGAACGGGTTTGTCTTCAGCGAAACCGAAGAGGATTTTGAGGAGGTGTTGAAGCGCCTGGACGCCGTGTATCCACCCCGTCTTGCGGTGCGGGTGTCCACGTATCGGGGGTTTCAGTTTGCTTCAGAGATGATGGTTCCGGTACCCGCGAAGAAGGTCACCAAAGAGGAAGAGGGGCAGGATGGTTCATCAGAAGAATCTGAGGAGCAGGCAACCCCTTCAACGGCTATGGATTCGTCAGAGGTTGCCTTAAAAAGGGCTTTTTCGGACACAGAGATACAGCGAATCACGGGTTTGGTGGGGATTCGCGATGCTTTGCAGAAGCTGATCAGAGCGCAGGGCAATCCGCATTTGCAGGATGCAGACGTGGAAGCGCGACGCGATGACCTCAATACGGCTTATGACACCTTTGCCAAAAAGTATGGTTTGTTGAATCGCCCGATCAACCAGCGTGTATTTCGGCAAGACACTTTTTCGGGCGCTTTGCTGGCTTTGGAGAAAAATTACTCACCAGAAATCAGCGCGGCGGTTGCACGTAAAACGGGAGAAGAACCCCGTCCTGAATCGGCAGAGAAATCCATTTTATTCACCCAGCGGACACAGTGGCCTTATACGATGCAAGACCGCGCTGATACCCCGCTGGACGCGCTGCGTTTGTCGCTTTCGCAGTTCGGTAAGATTGACCCCGTATTTATGGAAAACGCGCTTCAAGAAACCGTAGAAGGCCCGAAAACCTGGGCCGATATCCGTGACGAGTTGGGAGATCATCTTTATCTGGATTTGAATGCGGCGATGGGCACGGAATTCTGGACCCGGCCGATGATCGAGTGGACGTACGAGGAAAGCGCAACGGCTTTGAGTGGAGATATTCTGGATAAGTTGGCGCGGGTAGAAGGATTGCTTTCCCGTATGGAATCTACCGACACGCTGGTCGGTGTCGACGAGATAACCCGGCTGCAGCAAGGGTTGGAGGCATCCCGCCCGAAGCAGGTTCCCATGCGGGATATCGGCGTGCGTTTTGGCGCATCCTGGGTCAGCACGGATATCTATGCTCAGTTCGTTCGGGAAATTATGGGTGCCGTCGGTCTTCCGGATTTCAGTTACAGTAAAGCGTTGGCAAAGTGGGAAGTCTCCGCCGCTTTTCCGCAGGAACAAGAGCTCCGATGGGGGGTTCAGGGCGCTAAATCTCCGGTCTGGATTTTGAATAAAACCTTGAATCGGCAACCACTGCTGGTCACCTATAAATCTCGTGATGGGCAAACGATAGTCCTTGAAAAGGAAACGGAAATTGCCAAGCAGAAGTCTCAGGAGATACAGAAAGAGTGGACCCGGTGGGTACAAACCAATGAGGCGGTCGCAGATCGGCTGGAAAAAGATTACAACCTGACCTTCAACCGTTTTTCGCCACCCAGGTATGATGGCCGGCATTTGGATCTGTTAGGCTCGTCATCGGCGATTACATTGCGCCCGCATCAAAAAAACGCGATCTGGCGCGGAATGCAGTCGGGCAAAACCTTTTTTGACCATGCAGTAGGCGCCGGAAAGACGTATGCCGCTGTCGGCCTTGCCATGGAGATGCGCCGGTTAAAACGCGCCCAAAAACCGATGATCGTTGTTCCGAACCATCTGGTGGATCAATGGCGTTCTGCGTTTATGGACCTGTATCCCGCTGCGTCTGTTTTGACGGCGTCTCCTGCTGACGGGGACGCAAAAAACCGTCAGGTCTTTCTGGGAAAGGTCGCTTACGGGGATTGGGATGCCGTCATTGTTCCGCATAGCCTGTTCTCCAGAATCGCGCCAGACGCTTATTGGTCCGGCAAGGTCATGGAAGAAGAATTGCTCGGGTTCGAGGACGCTATCCGTGAATTAAACCAATCCAACAAAACAGACAAGCGCACCATCAAGCAGTTGGAACGGAAGGTGGAGCGGATTAAATCCAGAATTGCCGAGGCGAATAGCAATACCGGCAAAAAAGATGCCGGGTTGACCATGGGTGATATTGGGGTGGATTTCCTGTTTGTAGATGAGGTGCAGGAGTTCAAAAATCTGCCTTATGTTACCGAACTGAAAAACGTGGCCGGCCTTGGTAATCCGGAAGGATCATCCAAGGCGCAGGATCTCTATGTGAAAGCGCGCAGCATTCAGAAAATGCGTGATGACCATGGTGGCATTGTGTACCTTTCTGGCACGCCTTTATCGAACACGATGGCAGAGTTGTATACCTGGATGCGCCATTTCGCTTTCGAGGATTTGGACCGCATGGGCATCCTGCATTTCGACGCGTGGCAAAATGCCTTTGCGGATATTACGCGGGATTATGCCTTTACTTTGACGGGGGATTACAAGGAAAAAGCTTACTTGTCTGTCTTTGATAACCTGCCGGAGTTGAGGGCGCTCACCCAGCAGTTCATGGATACCGTCAGCATCGCAGATGTCCGTCAGATGCTCGCCGACGAAGGGCTGCCGGATATGCCGATCCCTCCGATTGCTGGGGGCAAGCCAGAGGTGGTTGTCTGTCAGCCGACCCAGGATCAAAAATGGTATATTGGCGAAGAGGTCGGCGAGAAAGAAGATGGATCGCCGAAGTTTAATGAAGGTTCCATTATGCATCGCCTGGATAACATGCCGAGGCGGCCGGGGAAAGGCGAGGACAACATCCTTTCCTTATCCGGGGAAATGAGTAAGGTGGGACTGGATTTGCGGGCGGTGGACGGTCGGGATAATGGGCGGGATGATGTGGACAACGGAGAAAAACTCCTCCGTTGCGTGAATGAAATCGTCAACCTGTATCAACGGTGGGAAAACGACCGGGGCACCCAATTGGTCTTCCTGGACTTCTCTACCCCTGTAACCGGACGCAAGGGGGCCGTGCGCAAACCTTCGGCGGCTGATCTTTCGATACTGAACGATCTGGACACGGTACGAAAGTATGAGCGTGATCTGGAAGATTATGGTGAAGCGGATGAGGCTTTGCAGCGCAAGGCAGAACAGGCGCAGGAGCGTCTGGATGCGCTCCCTCCACAAGAGATCGAGGATGTCGAAAATAAACTGCGTGGCGATGGTGAGGATCGTTGGTCAGCTTATGAGGCCTTGCGGAAGATGCTGGTAGAGCGTGGCATCCCCGAAGAGGAGATCGCGTTCATCCATGAATATGAAAAACCGCAGGACAAGGCGGAGCTCTTTGGGATGATGCGTTCCGGGAAAATGCGTGTGTTGATGGGGTCATCCTCCAAAATGGGTGCCGGCATGAACGTGCAGGACCGCTTGGTGGCATTGCATCATCTGGACGCCCCTTATCGCCCCCTGGATATTGAACAGCGCAATGGACGCGGGCTGCGGCAGGGGAATAAATTGCTGGAAAAATATGGTCCAGAGCAATTCCAGATGGCTGTCAATTATTACGTGACGGAAGGGGCTGGAGATGCTGGACGCTGGCAGATCCTGGAGTTCAAGAAAAAGTTTATTGACCAGTATGCGCAAAGGAACGATGGGTTGCGGCGCGTTGAAGACCCGTCGGCGCAGGCCCTGGACCCTGCTCGTATCAAGGCGGAATCTTCTGGCAGCGATGTCCTGATGGATAAGACGGTGCTTTCAGACCTTTCCAAGAAGTTGCGTACGATGGAAAGCGCATGGAATAACACACTCCGCGAATTGCGCGGAGCCATGAGCCGTAGTGAGTCTTCCATTAAAAGCTTATCGCAGCGGCTACCTTTTGTGAAAGAAGCCGCCTTGGTTTCCCAGTCCTGGTTGCAGGAGGTCGGACAACGGCAGGAATCATTAGAGGCTGAACGCACGGCAGAGAGAGCGGCGCGAGCGGCTGAACGTGCCGCACGGAAAGCTGAACGCGCCGCTCAGGGTGAACTTCAGGATGAGGATACGTCGCCGGCGGATGCGCAGGAGGCTGCTGATGCGCCGTTGGAACTGACGCCTTCGGATAAGGTGGACCAGGATGCCCAGGATGCCGTTATCGGGCATGATGTGCGTGGTCCGCTGCATTACCAGGCGGTTGCCCAGATAGTGGATGGCGTTCCCGAATTCATGGAGAAACAGGACCAACGCATCACGGATATGGGTATGGATGTTCTGCGGGTGAGCGGCGGTTTATTGAGAACGGCGATCAACCAAGCGAGAAGGGATAGATATCGTGGGGCGATCAAGGACGCCGTCGTGTCTATCGTGGGGGTTCCGCTGCTGAAAGTGGGTACCGAAGATCAACAGCTACAGTTGGTGCTTTCAGACGTCGAGTGGAAAATGTCGCAGACGCATGACGTTCCAGAGGGTGATGATACGTTCCTTGCGCGCGCGGACTGGCTGGACCGGGATGGTAAGTGGGTCTCTTCGTTTGCTTTCTCGGAAGGTGTCCGTTTTCTTTATGCGCTGGAAGGCAAGGATGGTCCGGAGGTGTTGCGTAAATCTGGTACGGGGCTAGGTCAGCGTGTATTGAATGCGATAAAAGCGATTCAGGACGTGCCGAACACCTTGCAGAAGCAAATACGTGCAGGACAAACCAGTTTGGCCGCGTATAAGAAGGAGTATGACCGTTTGACACAGAAGGCGGGCGGAGTCTGTGACGAAGCTTTCCCACAGCAACACCGTTTGGCGTTAGTAGACGCTATGAACTATTGCATGGACATGGCGTTGAAAGGGGGGTTGCGCAAATCTGCTGTCCTGGACGAAAAGCTGCAAACCTTACAGGAAAACTTACTCGCGTCGCACGCGCGTCTGGCGAAGGTGGATGATTCTTCCGATGTGGAGAAAGCTTCGGACTTGGCGGTTTCAGACGATGAAGCGGTCGATACGCAGAATAAACCGGGTGCTACCCAGCCTGTTTCGTCGAAGATTGAAATGCGTTTGGAAGCCTTGATGGCCGTAGCCCCAGAGATTCGATACTGGTCTGCGCACCGGGAAGGCCTGGTGGATAATGTGAAAAATGAAGCGGTGGAAGACGTTCTGTTTGCAGACATCCTTTCCGAACTGCAAAACCGGGAGAACCAGGAAGGTTTGCCTTATGACGAAAGTCAGATGGATGAGCCTGCGCGGAACGCGTCGAATAACACCAATCGAAATCAGGAAAATAACCGCTAACATGCGGTTGTCAGAGGCTTTCTAAAGGGAAACCTGTGTTAGGCATGTTCAATCCGGCAATGGCTACCAGGTTTTCCAGATACATGCGTTGGGCCGTCTGAACCGAAAGACGGATTCCGACCATGTGGCAGCAAAAAGAAAAGGGGAGGGCTGTCTCTTCCGGATGGTCTACCCAATATTGTGCGGAAGCTTTATCTTCTTGTGCAGAGGGCTGTGTAGCCAAAAGGTCTCTGGCGGCCATGATCAGGCTCGCCATACATAAATCTTTGACGGACTGAAGGTTCAAGTCTTTCGCGCCACGATTCCGTTCAAACCATTCCTGAAATTGCGGGTCGCCGATATCGGGTTGGGTTTGTTGGGAAGGGCGGAAGTGCCTGGGAGATGGCGGCGTCGGATCCTGAGAAGATGAAAGCATCAAGGAAATCTCAAAAAACTATAATATAGGCATGATAGCGTTAAAACAAAACAAGCGCAAGGCGAGTGAGCCCCTGTTACGCAAGGGTTCTTTTGTCGTACCAGTTTGACAGGCTGGGAATATAACCGCTAGAATACACAACATAGCGAATTGAGTTAAACCCGTCGCTATTCATTTCAAAGGAGAATTGTATGAGCAAAGGAAGCAGCGAAGTCGTTTCGGTTTCCAATCTGGTGGATCATTTGGTAGAAGGCGGTTTCGCCACTACGAAAAAGGGCGCTGCGGCGGTCATTTCCACGTTGTTTGAGCGGATTACGCAGGAAGTCGAGAGCGGTAAGAAGGTGCGTATTCACGGTTTTGGCACCTTTCGGATGAAGCATAAACCGGCACATGCCGCGCGTAATCCTGGAACCGGCGAAGAAGTGCACGTGCCGGCCAAAGACGTGCTGGTGTTTAAGGCCGCGAAGCACAACAGCGAAAGCAACGACGCCGAATAGTTTTTCGAATGTGTCCGCGCGTCTTGTTTTGTGGCAAGGCGCGCATGAATTAAGTGGCAAACTATTGCATCGCTATCAGCGGTGTTTTTAGTTTCACAGATCAAAAAGTGGGGAGTTATATGCAACACCTTGGATTTTTAGTGGTATCTAATAGTACGTTCCGGGATTTTCGTTATCCGTTGGTGCGTCAAGATAATGGATATGCGATCAAAACGCCGGGTCTCCATACGGTGCCTGTTTTGTTGATCAAGGCGAAAAAAGAGGGAGCAAAATTATTGCTGGATTCTGCTTTAGACGCCGAGACAAAGGCGGCTGTCCGGAAAATTTGGGGAAAATAAGTGGCTATTCCTATCGCACTTGACGTAGACGGCATTCTTACGAATTTTGATGACCACTGGCGTCAGTGCGCAGAACAAGTGTTGGCCAGGCCAGTCCCGCAGGTCAGTGATGATCATAGCCTGCGCACTCGCTATGCATTGACCAACAAAGAATGTGATGCCGTTTGGGCTGCTTACCATGCCGGTGAGTGGCATCGCTTGCCGTTGTACCCACATGCCGCAGAATTGATACATGCTCTGGAGCAGCTTGGCACCGTATGGGCGGTAACCAGCGTAAAGGATCTGCGTAAGAAGGATCGGGCGGCTTCGTTGGAGGGGTTAATACCGGAATCGCAAATTCTCTGTGTAGGAGAACAGTCCGCACAGAACAAGATGCTGGCGATGCATACCATTGGTGTACGTGCTGGACATAAGCCGGTCGCTTTTCTGGATGATCATCCAGAAAACGTCAACGCAGTTCTCCCTGTGGTGGGGCTGACAGTCCTGTTGAACCGAAGGTATACCGGGCTGCCGGACACGGAATATGGGGTAACGGTAATCGATGATCCGATGGATTTCCCGGTGCTGGTAGAACAGTTTTTGAAGCGGACGGGGAGGGCAGCGTGAGTAGGTCTGCGACCACCTTCCGGAAAGGACTCCGGGTTTTTTGGGGGCGGGAGTTCATGCCAGTGATGCTGGAATTGAAGCGGATAGGCAGATTCGTCCTTGTGGAAATCAAGGTTCTTATTTTGTTGTTCTGGGTCGTCTTTCCTTATTGTTTTTTGATCGCTGGGCTGGGAAACCGGGAAGTTCAGATACACCAGCTTGTCTATTACGGGATGGCTGGAATCCTGTCTCAGGTGATTGTTGTAGTCATTTTTTTAGTTCGACATGTGGTGCATTTGGGCGGCACGGGAGAGTAAATTGACAAATTGGACTCAGGAACAGATTGAACACCTCAACCGTATTCAGCGAGGTAATCGGCAAGAGGGTGGCTCCCTGCAAGGGGATAGCGACCTGCAAGAGTTACCGCGCACCTGCCCGAACCGGTCGATTACGCCGCATCACGACAACGGGGTCGATGTGGGTTGTCTGCTGGCCACCAAAGAGGGATGGCTTTGCCCGGATTGCGGCTATATCGAGGGGTGTTTTTCGACCGACCATCTGGAACCGCTGTCGAACTCCGACGTGCTCGCGTTGGGTGCCTAGTCATTAAAACCGCCAGGAAGAGTGCTAATGCAAAAGATATGCGGGGCCACTATCGTCCAAAAAGGTCCGATCATCGGTCAATACGAAAACCAGTCGATCCATGATTTCTTGGCATACGACGACCAGCAAGTCCTACGGTTCTCTCACGTCGCCACCGTAGATCGGGATGGCACGATTCCGTTGGCGCAGCTATCGGACGAAGAGGTCGTGGTGAGCCCTGGTCTGGTGTACCGTTTGGAACGGGAAGGATAAATAAATGGCCCGCCTGACACTCGCCGATCTTCCCCCCGCGATGCGCGAGCAGGTGATGGCGCAATTCGGTGGCGCCCACGTCCCCTTGTCGAAGGCAAAACCGGGCAAAAAGGTCGGCGCGCCAATCTCTCCTTACGCGGATCGGCTGGGCGATGCGCTGGACGCACGGTTCCCCGGGCGGATGCTCCGTGAGCATGCACCCATCGAAGGCCGCAAGTTCCGTATTGATTTTGCGTTTCCCTTAGAGAAGGTCGCCATCGAGTTTGACGGATACCGATATCATGGTTTTTCCAAAAAAGGTTTCAAGCAAGGATTGGAACGTCAGAATATCCTGGTGGCGCATGGCTGGCGGGTGTTGCGCTACACCCTGACCGATGTGCGAGACCGGCTGGATGAGGTGCTGGAAGAGGTTGGGCAGGCTTTGGGATAGAGCAGTCATTCTGGTGAATAGAGAAATTGACAAAAACCGGTAAAAGCAGCATGATAGCGTTACAATGATAGTGCGGTACGTTTTTCTTTCATGGTGATGGTATTGCCCGTCTATTGGGCGGGCTTTTTTGATAAGGATATCAAACAATGCGGATTCAATATAATGATGATGATACGGAGGCCTGTATCTTTGAAGAAGGTGAAACAGAAGAAATTCGCCTTTTTGTCATGGATGAATTGGGAACATTCGACGAACACAAAGTTGATGAAATGACTGAAAACGTCATCAAACGCATGATGGATACTGGGGAGAGCAAAGAAGAAGCGATCGAATGGTGCCAGGAATTTTGTTGACCGTTTTAGCATTGATCCATGCGAATTACACGGATGCAAGCGGAAAAAGAAGGTCAATTATTGGCTTTTGTCGAGAGTCTTCACTGGCCTCAAGCGTTGGCAATTTTAAGCAAAGCTAGTACAAGCTTAACGCTTGGAATTACTGGCGGCCTGGCACAAGAGCGGAAAAGATTAGCAACTTTCTCGAATCCATTAACGAACATGAGAAATAATTAATGCTGAATTCGCAATTCATTCTTGGAATTAACGAAGAAATTACCGTCGATCTGTTCGCCGGTGGTGGCGGCATGTCCACGGCGATTGAACAGGCTATTGGCCGTTATGTGGATGTGGCGGTAAACCATAATGCAGAGGCCATTTCCATGCACGAGGCCAATCATCCTCAGACCAGACATTATATTGGTGATGTTTTCGAGGTGGATCCGAGAGAGGCAAGTGATGGCCGTGCCGTAGGACTCTTACACCTGAGTCCTGATTGTACGCACCACTCCCAGGCGTCCGGCGGTCAGCCAAGAGATCGCAAAACGCGGGCGCTTTCCTGGGTGGGTAAACGCTGGGCAGGCCAAGTAAAGCCCCGCGTTATCACGCTGGAGAATGTGAAGCAGATCCTCCAATGGGGGCCATTGGTTGCCAAGCGCGACAAGGCTACTGGCCGTGTACTGAAACTGGACGGAACAATAGCCGAACCAGGTGAAGTGGTCCCGATCAGAAAGCAATATCTGGTGCCAGACAAAAAAGGATTGGTCGGACCTGGCAGGCTTTTGTGTCTCAGCTTCGTGATATGGGCTATGCCGTAGAATGGAAAATCCTTTGTGCCGCTGACTTCGGCGCACCGACAACGCGAGAGCGTCTTTTTATGGTGGCTCGCTGTGATGGGCAGCCTATTCACTGGCCGGAGCCTACCCATACCAAGTTCAAAACCAAAGGCAAAAAACGCTGGCGGTCAGCCGCCGAATGTATTGACTGGTCGGTTCCGTGCCCGTCTATCTTTGATCGGGAAAAGCCTCTGGCGGATGCCACGTTGCGGCGCATTGCGCGAGGCCTGAAAAAATATGTGCTGGAGAGTGCAAACCCCTTTATTGTGCCAATCGCGCATTATAACGGGCGGGATGCCTGCCAGCCTGCCCAGGAGCCGTTACGCACGATAACGGCCTATCCAAAAGGCGGGGCTTTTGCGGTCGCTTCTCCGGTTCTCGCAAAATTACGCGGGGATAGTGTTGGCACCCGCATGGATGCGCCTATGCCGACAATTACATCCGGTGGGAATGCAAAAAGACCTGCCGGTGCTCCACACGCGCTAGGAGTTATTAGCCCAATTCTCGTCCAGACCGGATACGGCGAACGGGCAGGACAAGCTCCGCGCTCTCTGGATCTGGATGCCCCGCTGGGAACGGTGGTCGCGGGCGGAACCAAACATGCAGTAGCCAGTGCGTACCTGGCG
>NZ_JAAOMP010000152.1 GCF_018853815.1 Acidithiobacillus sulfurivorans
GCTCTTTCCTCTCCACCCACAGGCGCGTCTCTGGCTGGCCCAGCCGCAGCCCCAACTCGAATGGACCCATACTCCTATGCAAACGGTGACGTTGAGCGACGCGCAAATGGAAGGCTTGCGACAAATCTTTTTCCACCTTCCCGATACTCGCAGCAAACTGGGCAAGCAGCATCCCCTCCCGGCCATTCTGACAGTGGCCGTGGCCGCCGTTCTGACGCAGGCCGAAAGTTATGCCGCCATCGCCGAGTGGGCCAGTCGCTTGACCCAGGCCCAACTGAAGCGCATCCGCGCCCGCTTCAATCCCCGGACTCAGCGTTATGTGCCGCGCTCAGGTGCACCTGCTCAGCGCGTTCCTGCATGGACAGGGGGCCACCATCGCGCAAAAGGAAATCGCCCGGAAAACCAACGAAATTCCAGAACTGCGCAACCTGCTCTCGGATGTCGACATCACGGGCAAGGTCGTCACTGCCGATGCCCTGCAAACCCAGCGGGAGACCGCCCGCTTCCTCGTCGAAGACAAAAAAGCCGATTATCTCTTTACCGCCGTCAAAGGCAATCAACGCAAACTCCGCGACCGTCTGACGTGCCTCCCTTGGGGCGATTTTTCCCCTCAGCGCTGAAACCACAGAGGTCGGACATGGCCGCTTTGAACATCGCAAAATCATCGTCGCC
>NZ_JAAOMP010000153.1 GCF_018853815.1 Acidithiobacillus sulfurivorans
CCCGCCATGCCAGCCACTGACTGGCCGCGCCCAGAATAACCAGACCTGCCAGAATCAGCATGATGTTCATAACGGTTTATTTTTTAGAGTTTTTTGATTAGCTTGACGATAAACAAAAGAATAATGGCACCAATAAAGGCAACAATAATGGCACCGATAATGCCCGCCCCAAAAAGGCCAATCAAGCCAATCGTCGTCAGGACAAAGCCACCGATGAAAGCGCCGATGATGCCGACAATGATGTCTCCGATGGTGCCAAACCCCCGGCCTTTGATGAGTAATCCGGCCAGCCAGCCAGCGATTCCACCGACGATGAGAAAAACAATAATGTTCATTAACATGGTTCAATCCTCTTTGAATTTTAGTAATAGCCTACGAAATTAACACATAACGCCTTTTCAAGTCATTATAAATATATATAGATACTTATATGTTATCATAAATCAAGCTTTTTTATTCTTACAAAAAGGATTTTCATATTTCTTAACAATTTTGATTGTTGCTATGTCTTATCTGGAGTGGCCCTAAAACCTTACACTGTGCACTGCAACCTTGGTCTTTAGCCTGTTTTCAGGTTGACCATGTGTTTGTGGAGCTTTTTTATACAACATTACAGCGTGTAAGAGGTTTTATAGTGATTAATGAGTTTTTGGAGCATGCCCCCGATGGTCAACAAATTCAGAGAACTATCGTAACGGTCATCGGCATGCATAGAAGTGGTACGAGTGCCATTGCCAAAGGTCTGGAGTGTTTGGGGCTCAATATGGGGGATGCTTTGATTGCGCCCGGAGAAGACAATCCGAGGGGCTACTGGGAAGATGCCGAGGTCTTGCGAATCAACAAGGAAGTTCTTGAACGTTTAAATATTGCGTGGAATGACATCCGGATTGTGCCGGAAGCTCTTTTTTTAGGTGCAGCACTGAAAGATCTCCATGCTCAGGCGGAAAAGTTATTGATCAGTCGTGCAGATCAATACGCCATGTGGGGATTCAAAGATCCTAGAACTTTAAGAGTCTTGCCTTTCTGGTTGCATGCTGCAGAACAGTCAGGGGTTAATCTTCAGTTTGTCGTCGCTCTGCGGCACCCTTATGCCGTGGCGCTATCGCTGCAAAAGCGCAATGGTATATCCCTTACGAGAGGCCAATTGATGTGGGCGGCATATATCTTACCTTTTCTGCCGCTTATTAAAAATTATCCTCATGTTTTTATTTCATATGATGATTTGTTGGAACAGCCAGCACTTATCCTGGAAAAAATCGCTTTACATCTGGCGCTTTCGATAGACGAGAATAAACTCAAAAAATATGTTGAACAGTTTTTAAGTCAATCTCTAAGACATCATTCTGTTTCGCTTCATGATGAAGATTATACCAAACAGGTGTTGCCATTGCTCGATGAAATATATCATATTCTAACCGCCATTAAACAAAATGAAAGTAACGCACAGTGGGTTCTATGGGCAGCATGTTATGAAGAATATCAACGTTGTCAAAGCATTCTTGAAGAGCTCGATGCTGAAAGCGATTACCACTGGAAACGGCGAGGAAGTTTCCTGAAGAGGTTGATTTATGGTTAGGCATAACGGTAAGAATATCAACACAGGGAAAGGATCATTGCATTGAAGAAACGTATGCCTCCTATTCATGTGATTTCCATGGCGAGTCACCCTGAACGCCGTCATCATATTTCAGCAGAAGCCAGGCGTTTGCAAGTACATTTAAATTTGTTTGAAGCTTGTGCACCTAGGCACATTGCTGATTACCCCAATTATTATGATCGGGCGTACCGAAAAAAGTATTTCGGATATGAAATGGCCCCTGGCGAAGTCGGGTGTTTTATGAGTCATCGTGCATTGTGGCAACTATGCGCACAATCAGAGGATGTGGCTTGGTGTATTCTCGAGGATGATGTAGTACTAGGGCCTGATTTTGTTGGAAAAGTTGCGCTCGCTATGGATACTGCCGGGGAGTGGGATATTTTGCGTCTGATGAGTGAACGTTGGGATCGGCGTGGTAAACTGTATCGTCGTGTGAATAATGAATTTCGGCTGATGCGTTACGTTCGACAGCCACAGGGAACGGCTGCCTATCTTATACGACCAGAAGCCGCCAAAGTATTACTGAAACATACTGAAAAAATGCGTGACGCAGTAGATAAGATGATGGATCAATACTGGTTGCATGGATTGCGCATGTTGGTTCTTGAACCTGCTCTTGTTTCTATTGATGAGAAGCTGCAATCCATTATTCAAGAGCGCGGATGGTCTGCGGAGCACCGAACATCTCGTCCATTCTGGCGACGTCTGCAAAGAGATGTCAGGAATGGCTGGGAAAGTCTCTGCGCAAGGAGTTATCTGTGGGCACACACTTTCAAGAAAATATTTATCCGGGTTTTATATTGCGCAACATCAGCAGAATGATTCCATCAAATATCAGGTTGACGCCCACAAATATGCCGACCAGGATCAATGAACCTCGAGGCCAGGTGACAACGAAGAGAAGGGCAATGAAAATATCTACAATACCACTAAATATAGACCAGCCCCGCCCATGCCCCGGATAGATTTTCATTTGCGTGAAATTTCGGTAAGCATCAATGATGAAATACAGAATGAACATCAAACCAATTGCAGCAATTCCTGCTTTCGGTAAGGCAATCATGATGCCACCAGTGATAAAAAGCAGTAAGGGTTTCAGCCAGTCAGCCAGTTGATGCTCGTGCATCTGAATGCTGTGTGCAATCCAGGTGAATCCGGCAATAATCAGCATGGCTGCAATAATGCCATCAGTTACTGCAGAAAGAATAATTGGGCTTAAAAGTCCAAATATTCCGATTATAATTAATAAAATGGCTACAGGTAGTAAGTATTTACCGAACATTTTCTTTTCGGTTTCAATGATATTCTGCAGATCAGGAATGTTGGGATTCAATTTTTTGTTCCTTTTAACGGTACCAGAGTATTTCCGCACTCTCCATGGGCACCAGGCAATTTTCATGGCAAGGAATGATGCGCGGGGTGTAGTCTGCCAAGTCACGATCAGCAGGTATGTCCAACGTGTAATTGTAACTGTTGACTGCTCCACTCAGTGCTTCACCACGCTGCATGGGAACCACTTCTAAAGGATATTGATCACTTCGGTTGGCAAATAGTTCCACGCTGATAGATTCCGCATCCAGATCGTCCAGATAAACATGCACTTCAAAATAATGTCGATTATTTTCCGTACGGGCATGGAGATCGCCAAAATGAAGAAGAGACCAGTGCTGACGAATGTTTTTTTGCCAGGTACAAATTTCCTCAATCTGACTTTTTTCACTACGAGCGGCGAGGAGACGTCCAGCGGGTTCGTACAGCGTGGACACATAATCGCGAAGCATCCGGTTACTGCTGAACAAAGGGGTAAGCCGACTCATGCTTTCGCGAATTTTCTGAATCCAGGCTTGCGGGCAACCGCTGGCATCGCGATCCTGATAAAAAAGAGGAACAATCTCATTTTCCAACAACCGGTAAAGTACTTCTGCTTCCTGGATATCCCATTGTGGATCATCATCATGTTCGGCGCGGTCACCGATAGCCCAGCCGGTTTCCTGACAATAGGCTTCAGCCCACCAGCCATCCAGCTCGGATAAATTAAGTCCGCCATTGACCAACACTTTCATGCCACTGGTCCCGCTGGCTTCCCAAGGGCGGCGCGGCGTATTAATCCACAAGTCGACGCCCTGAACCAGATGCTCGGCCACCAGCATGTCGTAATCGGCAATAAAGACAATATGATTGGCCAGCTCGGGATGTTGATGAATAAACAAGGTCCACTGCTGAATCATATTCTTGCCCACTTCGTCCTGAGGATGAGCCTTTCCGGCAATGAGCAGTTGTACCGGGTGATGTGGATTGGTCAGCAATTGCCTCAGTCTGTCGGGATCACTCAAGAGCAGATTGGGACGTTTATAGGCAGTAAAGCGACGTGCAAACCCGATCGTCAGCGCATTAGGATCCAATGCCAACGCTGCACGTTCTTGATCCTCCAGCGGCGCGTGCGCCTGCGCGAGTTGTTGCTGAAGCCGTTGCCGCGCGAAATGGATCACCTGCTGACGGCCTTTGCTGCGTAATTCCCAGATCAAGCTGTCGGGTGTTTTACGGAATTCTGCTTCGAGATTTTGCAAGTCGCCCAGCCAACGTTGCTTACCGCAACAGGATGTCCACAGGGCATCCGCTTCAGCAGAATCCCAGGAGGGCATGTGCACACCATTGGTGACATGGGTTACTGGAACCTCGTCAGCGGGCCAGCGTGGGAAAAGCGGCTGAAACAGACGTCTACTGACTTCTCCATGCAGGCGGCTGACGGCATTGACAATAATGCTGCCGTGAATCGCCAGCCAGGCCATATTAAATGGCTCATGCGGATCATTGGGATTTTCCCGTCCCAGCGCCAGGATGCTTTCCACATCGACACCAAAAGCTTCTGGGGCTCCTGCAATGTAACGCGTCATTAATTCTGCAGGGAAACGGTCAAAACCAGCAGATACGGGGGTATGCGTGGTAAAAATGTTTCCGGCCCGAGTGGCATTGAGAGCACATTCAAACGCCGAGCCATGATCGCGCATATGGCTGTATGCGCGGGCCAGAATGGCAAATGCGGCATGCCCTTCATTAAGATGACAAATTTCGGGTTGAACACCCAGACGGCGCAATAATAGCCAGCCACCGATGCCAAGACAGATTTCCTGCTGCAGGCGGGTTTCCGGACCGCCTCCATATAACTCAGCGGTTATACCTCGATCCGCCGGAGTATTCAGGGGATCGTTACTATCCAGTAAATACAAAGTTACCCTGCCTACCTGGGCTTGCCAGGCACGTAATATGACTTTTCGGCCAGGGAAGGGGAGTTGCAGGCGCAACCATTCTCCTTCGCTGTCACGAACCGGGGTGACAGGCATCTGGGTTGGATCGTTATAGGGATAAAATTCCTGTTGCCGACTGTTTTCATCCAGCGTTTGGCGAAAATAGCCCTGTTGCCAGAGCAGGCCAATACCCAGCAATGGGATGCCCAGGTCACTGGCGGTTTTCAGGCAATCGCCAGCCAGGATTCCCAGCCCTCCAGAGTATATGGGCAGGGCTTCGGAGAGTCCGAATTCCATACTGAAATAGGCTACCTGCCGGAAAGAAGCCGGAGCATGATTTTGTTCAAACCAACTGCTTTGGGCTAATTGTTCCTGATGCAGCGCAGTAAATGCCTTGAGCTGTTCAATGAATGCTGTATTTTGCGCCAATTCTTGTAAGGTTTGACTACCGATATTCTGTAAAATCAACCAGGGATTGCGCGTTTGCTCCCAAAGTTCTGGCGCTATTTCGGACCAGAGGGAGTCGGCAGCATGACTCCACGACCAGCGTAAATCCAGAGCCAGATCAGCCAGGCCACTGAGAGATTCCGGCATTTGCGGGAGCAGGTAACAGGGTGCAATAGTCACAAACATTTCTCCGCTATGTCAGGGCTTGAGCTTATCGTGATATGGCTTGGCGATCCGAAAAGGTCATTGATATTCCGCAATGAAACGGTCAATGGTTTTCTCCCAAAAATTTAACGGCTTCTTCTACACTCTGGTTGTTTACTACCAAGGCATGAATTGCCTGACAAAAGCGGATGGCATCCGGTTGACTGCGTTGATGAACATTTCGGCCTGTTGCACAGCCTTGTGTGCCACCAATATGCATTTGCTCAGACAGGCGCTGCAAAAAGCTTTTCGAGTCGGTTTCTGAACCTCCCGCACAAATGACCTGGGTACGTCCCGCTGCCGCAACGGCCTCACCCAGCAGGCGGGCATCCATGTTTCCCTGTGCATCCAAGGGGGGATTCACCTTCGCAAAATCAGCACCGAGACAAGCAACGAGGCCGCTGGCTCCGGCAATCATATGCGGATCCTGTTCCTTGTTACCGACGGCCTGTCCCCGAGGATAAGCCCAGATAACCGCCAAAAGACCCATGGCATGGGCATCCTGGATGATACGCGCGGCTTCAGACAACATCTCGGGCTCATACAGTGAACCGGGATAGATGGTATAACCGACGCCAACAATTTTCAGGCCAGAGTGCCGGACAAAATCATATACCTGAGCCATGCTCTGCCACTGCAAACTGGCAGGATCACGCTGGGCGGTTTTCACCAGGTGGGTTTTGCTGTTGAGTTTAAGCAGATAGGGCACTTCAGGATAATCCATTCCATAGTGGCTGATCAGACCCATCTGAGCCGCGAAACAACCTACCGGGGCCGCACTGGCAATCCGAAAAAGATGCTCGGGGTCGGCATCGTCCGCAGCAACCTGTCCTCCGACAAAATCATCATTCAGGTGTTCGACCTTTTGATCGCCTGCCATTAAAAAAAGACGCCCGCTTTCTTGCGTGGCGAGTTGGTAGTTTTCTGTCCAGCGTTTAGCGCTGTCAACGGGAATACCCAAAGGGGGATGCTTGAATTGAGACATGCCTGTCAACTCCTTTTTCATGGTTAAAAGGGAAAATGTGGTTGACTTGATTATAGGAGATGGACGTGAACCGTGAGCGTTTTGGTCCATCTCGTTGTTGCAATTAAGTGCTTTGACCTAAAGATTTTACTTGGCTACATCTCGCTGCTTGGCTACACGGTGGCTCAGGACGGCAATTTCATGGGCGAGAAGGTATTGATCCTTGGTGACCTCCCATTCCCGAGCCTGCTCCGCATCGTAGTTTTCCGGATCACAGAGAGCAGAAAGCTGTTCACAATTCATACTGTCATTCAGGAAGCCAATCAGCTCCACAAGCTGATCGTTGCCCAGAACGCCCACGGCAGCATTCAGGGATAATCCTTCTTTTTTGCTGAGTTGTTCTGCTGCCGCAATAGTTGCTGCATCCAGGGAGTCCTGATTTTTGAGAGAGAGGGCGCGAGACAGGGCTGACGTTAAATCAATAATGGACATATTTCCTCCGGGTCAAAATGAATTGGGAAAAGTAATGGAGATGGCTGAATCGTTATTCCTGAATCATGGCATTGTCCAGATAAAGCGCTTCATATTCAAAAACAATGGATTGATCAGGAAGTACCTGCATTTCGTCCTTACCGGAGTAGGACAGGCGACTGAGTATCCCCTTAATGAGTTGCAACCGGGCTCTCTTTTTATCATTGGCATTGACAATAATCCAGGGTGCGAAAGGAGAATGACTGCGGGCAAACATGATATTGCGTGCTTCGCTATAATCCTTCCAATGTTTCAAAGCTTTTTCGTCAATGGGACTGGTTTTCCATTGCTTGAGTGGATCATCCTTGCGAGACTCAAGGCGTTTTTTCTGTTCGTCGCGGGAAATATCCAGATAGAACTTGAAAAGATGAATGCCGGACCGCACCAGCATACCTTCAAAATTATTGACTTCGGCGAAAAACTCTTCGTATTGCTGGTCCGTACAGAATCCCATCACCTTTTCAACGCCCGCACGGTTGTACCAACTGCGATTGAAAAAGACCATTTCTGCGGCTGAGGGCAGGTGTTCAATGTAGCGTTGAAAATACCACTGACTTTCTTCCTTGTCCGAAGGCTTACTTAATGCAACCACCCGGGTTTCGCGAGGACTGAGGTGTTCGATGATGCGTTTGATGGAACCATCTTTACCGGCTGAATCCCGACCTTCGAGTATCACCAGTATTTTTTCATTTTTACGAATAATATCTCTTTGTAATTTGACCAGTTCAATCTGGAGGGCACGCAGTTCTGCCTTGTAATGGGCTTTTTCATCAGAATGATTTTTTTCGTGTGCGTCTTGCGTTTCCTGTGCATCGTGTTGAAGTGACTGCGTAGTACTATTTTTTTTATTCCTAGACATCTCGGGACTCCTGCATGGTTTGTGCTGCCAAGGTAATGGTAGAGCATACCTGACTATTATAGAACATTTCCATACGATTATGTGAAGCTAAAAAAAGGGGCCATACGGCCCCAAACAGAACATCACCAGGGAAATGGCTTAATGACTTTCATAACCTGCCAGATGGGTGATGCGCTTGCGGAACACCCAGATTTGATAAACGTTATAAGTAATCATCACGGGCACAAATCCAGTCATGAACAGGGTGAGAATGGCCAGATCATTCGCCGGATTACCGCCCTGACTGATGGTCCAGGTTTGCGGGATGATGTAGGGGAAATTGGTTGCCCACATCCCTCCCCACATGAACAAGACAATGGCCCCACACCAAAGCAGTGCGGCGAAATCACGGTGGGCTGCGTGATTGCTCATCATTTTGTAGGCAGAAATCAGGATGGCAATGAGCAGGATCAGCCATCCGAACCAGCCGCTCCCCGTCCATTGGGCGGCATCGGGCATGATTGCGTAGGACCAGATCAAGGTGATGACTACCGCCGCCAGCGCCAGGAAGGAAAACAGAGTGGCAGACTTGTGGGCCTTGAGATAAATAGGATCATCCTGCTCAAAACGGGCACAAAGGTACAAGGTGCCTGCCAGACCACCGGCGATCAAAGCCCCAATGCCTGTCCAGATGCTGAAAGCAGAAAGAAAGCTCAGGGCGTTGCCGGAAAAGTGCGGAACCGTATTCACAAACGGGTCATTGGCCACCTGAATGCCTTGCGCGTTGCCGGTATTCATTTGAAAGCCCAGCAAGGTAGCTCCAAGTGCAATCCCCGCAAAAAGGGCCGCGACCAGACTGCCAAGGCCAAACATGAAGCCCCAGAATTTGCGGCTGCTTTGGGCGTGGACATGAAATTCAAAGGCCACCGCCCGGGAAATGATGCCCCAAAGCGCAAACATCAACGGGATCATCAGATAGTTGAATGTGGACCCATAAACCAGAGGAAAGGCCCCGAAAATCACGCCACCGGCCACCACCAGCCAGGTTTCATTGGCATCCCAGGTGCCCGCCATGGAGGACATGACGGCCGCCCGATCATTCTCATTGTTGAGGAGCAGGGAAAATACACCGGCTCCCAGATCTGCACCATCGAGAACAATATAAATGACGAAGAAAACCCCTAACAAAATCCACCAGAATGTACTTAAGGTGCTATGAATACGAAATATTTCATGCATGGTATCGGTCCTCAGTTCAGCTTGTTCATTGTCGGTTTGGCGAAAGTCGGCTTGGCAATTCCGCCACCGGATGGATGTGCATCATGATCCGAAGCACCAATGACCGGGCTGGTCATATCGGGTCCTTTTTGGATAACCCGGGTAAAGAAGTACCAGGCACCCCCCCAAACCATCAATTCGAAAATGATGTAGCCAATCAGCCAGAAGGATTCAGCAGTCACACTCATGTGGCTGACACCTTGCCAGGTCCGCATCAGGTTATAAACGACCCAGGGCTGACGGCCGATTTCACGCGTCCACCAGCCGGTCCAGACGGCCAGATAGGGTAAAAAGCCGCTGAATACCATAAGGCGCAGGAACAGCGGATTTTTGCGCAGATGTTCCGCCGTCAATTTCCCCCGCAGGCGCAACCAGTTACCCCAGAGTGCCATGAAAAACAGGAAGAAGCCGATGGTGACCATCACCCGGAATGCATAAAAAGGGACCCACACATTGGGCCGATCATTCGGGGCAAAATGATCCATGCCGGTGACTACGCCGTCCCAGGTATGGGTTTCCAGCAAGCTGAGGACATGGGGAATCTGGATGGAGAACAGATTCTTCCCAGCGGAAACATCAGGAATGGCAATCAGATTCCAGCTGGTATTGGGTTTGCCATCGGGCAGATAGGTGTGAAAATGGCCTTCCATGGCGGCGAGAGAGGTCGGTTGATCGTGCGCCACTTCCCGCCCCAGTTCGTCACCAATAAAAATCTGCAGCGGGGTGATGATGATCAGGGCCAGCAAAGTCGGCTTCAGGAGTTTGGTGAACAAATTGGCCTGGCGATTTTTCAAAATAAACCAGGCGCTGACCGCCGCAAAGAAAAACAGGGCTAATTCGACGGTGGCTACCCACATATGCGGGAAGCCAATGTTAAAGTTCGGGTTAAAAATGGCTTGCCACCAGTTGGTGACCTGAAACAGACCATCTTTCAGAACAACCCCGGTCGGCGACTGCATCCAGCCATTGGCGACCAGAATCCACATAGCTGAAAGGCTGGACGAGAGGGCGACGTTGAATGTCGAAAAAGCATGCATCCCCTTACCGATTTTTCCCCAGCCAAAAATCATCAGGCCAATGAAACCGGCCTCGTACATGAAGGCGGTAATGGTTTCAAAGCCGAGAATGTTTCCGAAAAAAGGGCCAACAGCCTGGGAAAAAGGACCATAGAGAATGCCAAAGGCCATTTCCATGGTCACGCCCGTGGCCACACCAGCGCCGAAATTGACGATAAACAGCTTTTCAAAAAAGCGTTGCAGGCGATACCAGTGTTCATTGCCGGTCTTCAGCCAGGCAATTTCCAGAAAAAAAAGCAGCCAGGACATGCCAATGGTCACCGGAGTCCACAGAATATGTAGCGAGGTAATCCAGGCAAAATCGAGGCGACTGAGAAGCACGGGTAAAGTGTCTTCAATAATCATAGTTGAATCCTTAGTGAACGGTTATTTTTAGGTGTTGCCACCGAAGATAAAAGCATCTTTTGTTCCTGACTGAATTGCTCGGATTCAACACATATAAAAACATGAGCTTATATTATTATTCGGTGATCTATTTTGGCTCGCCGGTTTATATCACCCACAATAGACCGGTTCATATGAACCATGATGGTTCATATGAACCGGTCTATTCAAGCTAGGCTTGTGCGGATCAAAATTGTAGTATGGGCATACCTTGAAGATCTTCGGAGCGCGGGTGAACCGCCAAAAAAACGCATGAAAAATACAGATACTGTCTCCACACCGACCCAGGTATTGCAAAGCAGACACAACCGCTTAGGTGTACTGCTTTTGATCGTCTTTTTTCTGGTCATTTTGCTGGCTCTATCTTTCATGTGGAAAGCGTGGTCCGTTGCTGTACCGGAAAAAGCCAAAATGAGTACTTCAGGTGCTAGCAGCGTGTTTCTGACCTTGCCAAAAACGGTTGCCGCAACCGGCCCCACAGTTTCCACAGCAAAATCGCTGTTGATCACTTCGGCAACCCGGTCCGTTTTTTCTTCACAGATAACTGCACCTTCAGCGCCAAGCCCTGCTAAAGTTCTGGCAGCTGTTCCTGCAGCCGTAAAACCGGTAAAAACTCCCCATCCTTGTCAACAAGCGGGCTGGTATGTGCAACTGGGTGCTTTTGGAAAAGTCAGTATGGCTGAACAATTGCTGCAGCAAGTGGATAAAGCGGGTGTCAAAGCCTGCGTGGGGACGCTTTCGGTCAACCACCTGTTTCGTGTGCTGGTGGGGCCGCAATCCAGCAAAAGCGAGGCGGGATCAGCGGCCACGGGAATTGGCAAAAAATCCGGGCAGAAGGGTGCCTATCCGCAGTATTGGGCTCCTGAATAAATGGTTTCATGAATAGCGAAATTACCATTAAACGCTCTGATTGCCTGCAATGTCGCATGCGTGACCAAAGTATATTTGCCGGACTGGATACCGAAGAACTCTGCAGTCTGGGTATGGAAGTGCAGGATATACATTGTAGGCATGGAGACGTTCTTTATCGGATGAGAGAACCTGCCCGTTATGCTTATACCTTGCGTAACGGCGCGGTAAAGCTGGTAAGTTCTCTGGAAAGCGGTCAGGAAGTGATCGTTCGTTTGCTTCATCACGGAGATCTGCTGGGTTTTGAAGGCATGCAGGGAGAATGTCATCGCCATAGTGCTATTGTTCTTGCTCCGAGCCAGCTCTGTCGACTTGATCTGGCAGAACTCCAGCGCTTGTCGGAACGTCTGCCCAAAGTCCGGGAGGCCATTTTGCAGCGTTGGCAGGATGCCCTGCAAAAAAGTGAAGAACGGATTATTGAACTGGGCGCTAAACGGGCCGAGGCCCGGCTGGCGACTTTTTTGCTGCAGTGGGCACAGCGCTATCCGCAATTGCGCAGTTTACCTTTCCCGTTGACGCGAACAGATATCGCCGCCTTTCTGGGTCTTTCTACCGAGCATGTCAGTCGGATTATGGCAGATTTCAAGCGTCAGGCATTGATTCAGGAGCAGGGTGGTCAACTGGAAATCCTGAAGCCACAAAGTCTTGCGCATATCGCCGGCATGCCGGATGAGCACAAACCCGACTAAATCAGTCAAAATTGATTTTTCTCAATGCCGCTCTGCTGTGGCTGCAGGATACTCTCCCTTAAGTAAGTTCTGATGATGTTGTATTCACCAGATATCAAAAACCATTGATGTAGCTGTACCGGCTAACCGCCTGGGCGGCCTACAGGCTCAACTTAAGGAGTATCTATATGTTCTCACAGCAAAATATGAATATTGGTATGCGTGGGGCGGGTCGTGATCCTGTCCGGGCTACCCGTCACCAACATGACCAGAATGTTTTCCATCGCCTTCTGGCGTTGCACGATGATATTCAGCGTGATCTGGAAATGTTGCCCGATGGGATTCGCTCGCGAACCCGTTCGCACAATCCGGAAGTGGTCACTTTATTGCATGATCACGTTCCTGCCATGAAGCAGCGCTTGCACGAAAATTTTGGCCTGCGTTTTTGGGATCCGGCTTTCGCCGAGCTGTTCGCTCAGCATGACAAAGTGCAAATGGAAGTCAGCCTGATTCCAGATGGCGTAATGATTGAAGAACGTAGCGATGATCCTAATGTGGTGACCCTGATCCAGGCCCACGGACAAGTGATTAATTTGTTCGTCGCCCATGGTGAAAAGCAGGCGCAGCAGGAAAGTCCTTTGCCGGCAGAGTACCGCCGGGTTTTGTAAGAGGCTTGTCCGTAGCCCAAAGTCCCTAACAGGTCAGCGACGTATTGTTCTGCGCCGCCGTCGAAAAGTTGCTCATGTCATTGTAACCGGTATTGTCGATGAACGTGCTTATCCCGAGACCCTTCCGCATTTGGAAGGGGGGCGTCACGGATAGTGCTTACAGGCATGGGCAAATTCCCTCTCGTTATCAGTTTCGAATTTCAGCCAAAGATTATCAATAGTCATTTTCGTGGACGGCTGGTGCATATGACCATGGTCAATTAGATTTTTGGTGGTTGAAATACACAATATAAGAATGACAAAAATCATTTCAGATCAGTAATATATTGATTGTTATAGAGCCAATAAAATGGCACAGATTATGCTGCATATGAGAATGCTGACTGGTATCTTAAAGCGGTCATCATGCCAACTTTTTCGTTGAAGGAGTTTGTTATGCTTGTTGAAAACTCATTACCCATCCTGTTGAGTCGACTCGACTTTGCTTGGATTACTTCTATGCACATCCTCTGGACCCCATTAACCATCGGGGTGTCCTGGATTCTTTTCGGGTTGGAAGTGGCCTGGCTGCGTTCTGGAGATGAACGATGGTATCGCTTGAATCGTTTCTTTGAAAAAATCTTTATTGTTAATTTCGGGGCCGGTGTGGCTACCGGTGTCACCATGGAAATGGCTTTTGGTATTCTTTACGGGCCGTTCTCGCAGGCCGTGGGTCCCTTCTTTGGGAATATTCTCGGCTTTGAAACCATTACTGCCTTTATGTATGAAGCCGGTTTCATTGGCCTCATGGTTTTTGGTTGGAACAAGATCGGCAAAGGTATGCATTTGTTTTCTACCTTCAACGTGGCGTTTGCTTCCAGTTTGTCGGCCTACTGGATTCTGGTGGCCAATGGCTGGATGCAGACTCCCGATGGCATCGTGCTGAAAGACGGCCTGTTTCAGGTGACGAATTGGTGGAGTGCCATTTTTAATGAGAGCAATAATTGGGGCTTTCCCCATATGTGGGTGGCTACCATGATCTTGGGCTTTTTTGTGTTGGCCGGGACCAGTGCCTGGTTTATTCTCAAGAATCGTCACGCCGATTTGTTCGTCAAGATGTTGAAGCCTGCTATTCTGGCGTTATTGATCGCGACGCCGATACAAATCTGGTTAGGGGATAGTCTGGGGGTCGATGTGGCCCATAGTGAACCGACCACACTGGCCGCCATGGAAGGACATTTTCATACTTATCTACCCGATGGTAAACCAAACACTGCCTGGAATCTGATTGCCATTCCCAACGCCGCCAACGATGCAAGTCTGTTTTCGATTCGGATACCCCATGTATTAAGTCTGCTGGAAACACACACCTTAAATGGCGTGGTTCCCGGTCTGGATCAGTTCCCGGCCAAGGATCGCCCCGATGTCTGGGTGCCTTTCTATTCCTTCCGGATCATGGTAGCCATCGGCTTCTTCCTGTTCTTTATGGCGCTATGGGGCACCATGCTCATCCTGCGTGGCCAACTCACCGTGGCAGGATTGCGTAAACGTCCCTGGTTTTTGCGGACGATGGTCTTTAGTGCTTTTTTACCGTATTTGGCCATATGGACGGGTTGGTGGACCCGCGAAGTAGGGCGTCAACCCTGGGTGGTTTATAACCTGATGCGCACCTATGAAGGCACCAGTCACATGGGGCTGGGACAGGAAATTGTCTGGTTTCTCGGATATGGCGTATTTGAACTGACCGTCTGGGCCGGTGCCTGGTATTTCTTCTCCCGCGTGATCCGCAAGGGTCCTGATCTGGAAAGTCCTTTACCGGGTGAGCCAGAACAGGATTCTGATCAGGAACACGCCGGTGGTGGATTGGCGAAACCGACCTTTGCCAAACCCACCTTCGGAAAATCTCATTAAGTGCTACCCGTACCCCGCAGTACGCTGCGGGGTACGTCCCGGAGGCCAAGCGCGGCTTCCAGGGATTTTGATTGAAGGAGTAATACAACATGTTTGATCTTGCCAGAATCGCCACCACCTTGACGACGTGGTGGTGGCTGTTACTCAGTCTGATGTTTCTCTTCTATATTGCCCTGGATGGTGCCGATCTGGGCGCCGGGGTGTTTGCTCTTTTTTCTCCGGAAGAGCAGGAACGTGGCGCCATTATGGCTTCCATGGCCGGTATGTGGGATGGCAATGAAACCTGGCTGGTCGTGGCCGGTGGCGTCCTGTTTGGCGCTTTTCCTCTGGTTTATGGATCGGCTTTCAACTATCTGATGATTCCTTTGATGTTCGCCTTATGGGGGATCATTTCGCGGGCTGTAGCCTTTGAGTTTCATGTCCATGCAACCGGAAGTAAGCGTTTTTGGGGTTGGGCATTTGCCGTCGGGAGTTTTATGGCGCCTTTTGGAGCTGGTGTGGCCTTGGGAGCCACTTTGCAGGGCTTTCCCATGCAGGCCGGTGCGGCCATGGCCAAAGGGGCTCCAGGCCTTTTTGTAAATTCGCCCGTTCCACATTTTACCGGGACGGCACTCACTTTTCTGACCCCCTTCAGTATCTTCACCGGTTTTGGAGCCGTCATTACGGCCGGGCTGGCAGGCGGTCTTTACCTGTGTGCACGCTTTGAAAAAGGCGATCCGATCAACGTCAAGGCACAGCGCTGGACGACTCTTTTCTCTTATCTGGCCTTGATTGCAATCGTTATTACTCTGGTATGGTCCTATGCCATTTTCCCCTGGGCAGCCGCAAAATGGACAGGTCCTTATTGGTGGGTATGGGCTTTGTGGCTCTTGGTGGTCCTGTTTTTCGCCTTCAAATCCATGATGAACCATTCCATGCAAAAAGACTTTGTTGCCTTGCTGTGGGGTGAAGGGGTTGTGGTTCTCCTGTGGTTTGCTATGTGGGCCACCATGTTTCCCTACATTGTTCCGGAAACCTGGACCATCCAGGCGGCCGCCAATCCGGCTAATTCCATTGCCGTGTTTACGTTGTTCATGACCGGGTTTGTGCCCATCATGATTATGTACAATGCCTATCAAATCTGGGTATTCCGGGGTCGTACGACGAAAATGGCCAGTTACGGCGGTCATTAGAACCTGAAGGGAAGGGCAGGCTTTTCGCTGTCCTTTCCCCATGTTGCGTAGCAGACGGAAACTATTCATGGAGTTATTTATGAAAATCAGATCTTCTTTAACGGTTCAGAGCGAACCCGAAGCTCAACTCGATGCCCGTGCCATTCTGGATATTCTCGATGTACTGGAAACACGCCATGATCTGGTCAATGAGCAATGGTATGCGTTGCGAGCAGAACTCACCACCCTGAATGAAGAGCAGGTGTTGGATAATCAGTCTCAAAAAAAGGTGTCCGATCGCAGTTTGCTCATGGAGCAGGAGTTGTCGCGCTATCAGCGGTTTTTCCGGGTGCTGCGGCAGAACCTGATCAGAACGCGGAGCGAGCAGTGCTTCCCGTAAGAGGTTTGCGAATCCATGCTACAACAAGACACTTTTATCAATGATATGAACCGGATTCTCGGCTGTTTGCGGGGAGGCCCCATGACAGCTACAGAAATGGCTAGTATTCTCCATTTGGGTATGGAGCGTATCCAGCCCGTTATTCACCAACTGGCGGCCCAACAAATTATTGGTGCACCCCGTTGTATTACGGATGTGCATGATCAGCAGATCCCTCTTTGGGAGATGAAAGAGTAATCCGTTTTTCAATCGACGAGGATGAACCTATTGCAAAATCCGTCGTGGAAAATGACTGGCGAATCAGACTGTTTACTTTGCCCAATGCGCCAACTCAGCATTTTTGCAGGGCTCACCATAGAGGATCTGTCTCCTCTGGGTATGGTGGTGGAAGATATTCACTTACCGGCAGGAGCCACTCTCTATCGTCAGGGAGAAAACGCACGGTATGCTTTTACATTACGATCCGGCGCGATGAAGCTCAGCGTTCATAGGCGCCATCAGGATGAAAACCGTATTGTGCGTCTGTTGAGATATGGCGATTTGCTGGGATTTGAAGGCCTGAATCAAGCGCGCCTTCATTATCAACATACGGCGACGGCTCTCGATGCATCGGATTTGTGCTTGCTGGATCTGACTGCGTTAAATCGCTTGTCCGAAGATCGCCCGAAAGTTCGCCAGGCATTAATAGGGCGATGGCAGAGTGCGTTGGAAGAGGCGGAGTTTCAACTGGTTGAAATCGGCGCGGGAAAAGCCGAAGCCTGCGTCGCTGCGTTTTTATGTCATTGGTGCAGAGTGTTTCCCGACGGTGCCTGGGTACCCTTTCCTATTGAGCGCAAAGAACTGGCGGATTATCTGGGATTTTCTGCTGCACATGTTTCAAGGGTTATGGCAGATTTCAAACGCAACGGTTATGTTAAGGAATCCGGTAAACGGATCAACATACAATATATCCCTTTACGGCGTATTGCCGGGGCCTGAATAACGAAATCCAGTCTCGGGATGTTCAATTTTGGTCCGAAACCCATGGTGAAAAGCAGGCGCAGCAGGAAAGTCCTTTGCCGGCAGAGTACCGCCGGGTTTTGTAAGATCGCTAGTTCAGGGACTATCAGCTATCCATTTGTAAGATTCAGTCTTCCAATGTTTGTACATTAATTTCAGGGACGCCTTCCAGAGGAGGGCGTTCCCAGCGGTATTCCAGCTTTTCATTTCCCTGTCGCGCCTGCTGATATTTTTGAAAGGCCCTGAGCTTGGCTATTTCACCTTGCAACGCCAATTCAGCGGCGACAAAGTCCATTTCCGAGGCCTTACGCTCTTTCAGAATGCGCTCAGCGGCGCTGATACGATTTTGGCTGAGTTTGGGATCAATATCGCTTACGCGTAGTCCGTTGTTGGCCAGAACAGTAACCATTTCGTGCTGAACCTCAACCAGTCCGCCTTCAATGAAAAGAATTTCCTGTGGCCCTTCAACGGGGGTGATGCGTAATTCGCCAGCCCGGAGAATGCTGATTAACGGCGCATGACCGGCCAAAATGCCCAGTTCACCCAATTCACCGGGCACGACCACAAAAGTGGCCAGACCGGTATAGATTTCGCCATGAACATCGACGATCTGAAGACGAAAATGACGTGGCTTTTCGATCATGGTATTTCTTTGCTCCAGATAAAATACTTAGGTGTGCGTCAGTTTTTGTAGCAGGGGAACCTTGATCTGGTCCAGCAACAGCGTATAGATAACAGTCGCTCCCAGCAGACAAAGTACAAAAATCCAGGGAATAGGGGCCATCAACCATCCCACTATTGCCAGAAAACTGACAATCAGGATGTCTATCAGACTGGCGACGCTGAGGAATGTTCCGGGCCTGGAGGCCCAGAGATGACCGCGCTCCCGGACCAGAAAGACATTGGCTAATCCTGAGAATACCAGGCCGAGAAAATCCAGAGTCTGTACTGAGGGGGTAGGTAAATGGAGGCTACGGCCCACGGCATAGACCGCAAATATATAGACAAGCCAAGCGATAGCGACAGCGAGGGAGGAGAAGACCAGGGTACGGATTGCCCAGCGATCCGGTTGGGGTGAGGGACGGACGTTATCTTCTGCCAGGGACATGGTCACAAAATCGTTGGCAAAGAGCAGCAACAGGACCAGCAGGGGAGTGACCACAAAGCTGCGGAAAAATAAAAATCCCAGACTCAGAAACAGGGCCACCTGAAAGACTTTGACAATTTTGTTCAGGGTATAGGTGAGCATGCGCTGGTACACGCGACGGCCGGTGATAACCGCTTCCAGTACCCCTTGCAGTCCGGGGGTGGTCAGTACAATGCTGGCAGCGGCCTTGGCCACATCGGTGGCGCTTTCCACCGCTACCCCCATTTCTGCCTGCTTGAGTGCGGGAGCGTCATTCACCCCATCGCCGGTCATGCCGACAATCCGGCCCTTTTTTTGGAGCCCCTGGACCAGATGGAACTTGTCGGCAGGGAAGACCCCGGCATAAACCCCGCAATCTTCTGTGATTTGCCCCCGTTCGCAGACCTTACCGTCAATACCCAAGGTGCTGGCGACGCTTTGCGCGGTCTGGACGCTGTCTCCCGTCACCATCCGGACCTGCACGCCCAGTTTCTGGAGTTGTTGAACCACGTCCTTGGCATCAGGGCGGATAGGGTCTGACAGGGCCAGCAAACCCAAAAAGCGGGGCTGGCCATCGGGTCCTGCCGCAACAGCCAGTACTCGTGCGCCGCTGGCGGCCAATTGTGCAGTGCGACTTTCCCAGTCTGCATCATTGCAGAGCTTGGCGATGATTTGCGGGCTACCCTTCATGGCGCGCCACTGATTGCCCTCCTGGGTAAAGGTGCCTTCAGAGCGCTTGCTGGCCGGATCAAAAGGCACGAACTGCGCACGGGTTGGCGGACTGATTGGCCTTTTGTTACTTTCCTGGAGAATGGCCAAATCAATGGGATCCTGGGTAGAACTGTCACTGGCCAGGGCGGCCATGCGCAGCAAGTCCTCCTCTTTGACATCCGGCCAGGGCTGAACCTGACTGAGGCTGAGACGATTCTGGGTAAGGGTGCCGGTTTTATCGCTGCACAAATCGTTCATGGCCGCAGCCTCTTCCACGGCGGCCAGGCGGGTCACCAGCACCCCGCGATGGACCAGATGCAAGGAAGCAATGGCGGTGGCGAGGGTGAAGGTGGCTGGCAGGGCTACAGGTACGGAGGCGACCAGCAAAATCAAGGCGAAGGGTAAAATGTTGGCGAGCGGGATTTGTTGCACCATGGCATAGGCGAGAATGGCGAGCACCAGCAGAACGTCCATGGCGACCAGATAGCGCACAATACTGAGAACCAGTTCTTCCAGATGGCTTTTGGCACCCGCGCCACGGACCAGTTCGGCGGTTTTGCCGAAATAGCTTTTGGCCCCGGTAGCGGTGACTTCCCCACTGGCCTCTCCGCGTTTCACGATGGAGGCGGAATACAGGGTGCTGTCTGCCGTACAATCGACGGGCATGGATTCTCCGGTCAAGGCGGATTGATCGACCAGGACATTACCATCCGTCAGCTGCAGATCGGCGGGAACAATATCCCCCACGCGCACATGAACCAGATCACCCGGAACCAGTTCGGCAGCTGCCAGAGTTTGCCAGTTGCCATCCCGGCACACCCGGGCCTGAATACGCAGGCGCTCACGCAGCAGGGCCAGGGCGTTTTGGGCTTTGCGTTCCTGGCTGAAGCCCAGTATCCCGTTAAAAAGTAACAGTAATCCGATAATGATGGCTTCCGGCCACTTGGCGAGCAGCACCTCCAGAACAAAGGTGGCTTCCAGCATCCAGGGGACAGGCGCCCAGAATTTGTGAAGGAACAA
Source organism: Acidithiobacillus sulfurivorans (assembly GCF_018853815.1). GTDB lineage: Bacteria > Pseudomonadota > Gammaproteobacteria > Acidithiobacillales > Acidithiobacillaceae > Acidithiobacillus > Acidithiobacillus sulfurivorans. The sequence goes on from NZ_JAAOMP010000153.1 coordinate 20,107, forward strand.
CAGCCAGGTTTTGGGGGCTTCCTCGACGACGGCATTGGGTCCGTATTGTGTCAGACGTTTTTGCGCCTCGGCACTGCTAAGCCCGTTGCTGGTGTGAATGGAAGAACCGGATTCAAGACTCATGGCTGCTGTTCCTCGCGTGTCAACTGCTTTATTCGCGCACTGGCCGCACAAAGGCCTTTTTACCGGCAAAGCTGGCGGCCGTGCCCAGTTCTTCTTCAATCCGCAGTAACTGGTTGTATTTGGCCACCCGCTCACCCCGGGCTGGCGCTCCGGACTTCAGGTGACCGGTGTCCAGGGCCACGGTCAGATCGGCAATAAAATCATCGGTAGTTTCGCCGGAGCGATGCGAGACGAAAGCCCCCCAACCATGAAACTGGGCCAGCCGGGTGGCGGCGATGGTTTCAGTCACTGTACCAATCTGGTTGAGCTTGATCAGCGTTGAATTGGCAATGTTGTCTTCAATGGCCTGAGCAATGATTTTCGGATTGGTACAGAAAATATCATCACCGACCAGTTCGATGCTGCTGCCCAGTTTTTCATTGAGCAGTTTCCAGTTTTCCCAGTCATCTTCTGCCAAACCATCTTCCAGCAAAACTACCGGATAATTACGGACGATTTCTGCATAATAATCGACCATTTCGGCACTACTCAGGGCCCGGTTTTCCGTGCGTAACTGGTATTTTCCGTCTTTAAAGAATTCCGAAGAAGCCGGGTCAATGGCTATGCCGCAATCTTTTCCGGGTTCAAATCCGGCACGGCGGATGGCCTCGACCAGCAGGTCATAGGATTCATGATTGGAATCGACGGCGGGGGCAAAGCCGCCTTCGTCACCGACACCGACAGAAAGATGTTTTTCCAGGAGCAGGGCCTGCAGGGCATGGTAGATTTCCGCACCCCAGCGGAGAGATTCGCGGAAGCTGTCAGCCCCATAGGGAACCAGCATACATTCCTGAAAATCGGCCCCCTGCCAGTGCGCATGGACGCCGCCATTCAACACATTAAAACAGGGCACGGGCAGGCGGGTAGCACCCGGTCCGCCGAGGTAAGCATAAAGCGGCAGGTCACAATAATCAGCGGCGGCACGGGCGCAAGCCATGGAAACGCCCAGAATGGCATTGGCACCGAGCTTGCCTTTGTTATCGCTGCCATCCAGACCGATCATGGTCTCGTCAATGGCTTTTTGGTCGCGTACATCCAGATCCTGCAAGTCGGGGGCAATGATTTCTTCAATGTTCTGAATGACCTGACGAACGCCTTTGCCACCAAAACGATGGGCGTCGCCATCACGGAGTTCCACGGCCTCCTTGCTGCCGGTGGAAGCTCCCGAGGGTACGGCGGCGCGGGCGTGTTGCCCATTGCTGAGATACACTTCCACTTCTACTGTGGGGTTGCCGCGCGAATCCAGAATTTCGCGGGCGATAATGTCTTCAATCAAGCTATCCATAAAATACTCTCCTGTTATTGCGTGGCAGAAACATCCAGATGAATGATTTCCAGGCGGTTGGTTCCTCCCGGGTGACCCTTGCTGGGTCCTTGTGTCAGTAAAATCAAGCCTTTTTCAACAGCGTTACTGAGCAGCCAGCGGCGCGCCGCCTCTTCCCAGCCACTTTCAGGGCTCGGCATTTCTATAGGATAGACCCCATAGTGCAAACAGAGGCGCTGACAGGTTGCAGCATGGGGACTCATGGCCAGAATCCAGGGTTCAAGACGAAACCGTGCAATGCGTGCGGCCGTTGTTCCGGTTTCTGTAGGGGTTACTACAAATAAAGGATTCAGCCGCTCGGCGCTGTGCCGAACATTGCTGGCAATCATGGATTCCACGCTAGGCGTATCCTGCAGATCGTCAGCACTCAGGGGATTGAGTTCCGCCCGGTTTTTTTCGGTAACGCGCGCAATTTCCGCCAGCATTTTTACGGCTTCTACCGGAAAATCGCCCATGGCGGACTCTTCCGAGAGCATGATGCAGTCCGTACCATCGAGGATGGCATTGGCTACATCGGTCACTTCCGCACGGGTTGGCCGTCGGTTATGCACCATAGACTCCAGCATTTGCGTGGCGGTGATAACGGGTTTACCCACGGCCCGCGCCTTACGGATCAGACGTTTCTGGATAATGGCAATTTCTTCGATAGGCACTTCCACGCCCAGATCCCCGCGCGCCACCATGATGGCATCGGTGGCGTCGATAATCGCATCAATATGCTTCCAGGCCCGCGCTCTTTCGATTTTGGCGACCAGAAAGGGATGAAATCCCAGAGCATTGGCTTCGCGGCGGGCGGCGTGCAGGTCTTCGGCGCTTTCCACAAAGGAAACACTCAGACCGTCGACCCCGGCCTCCAGGGCAAATGCCAGTAATTTCCGATCGGCAGCGGTGAGCGCGCCACCCTCCAGATAAACACCCGGTAAATTGACGCCTTTATGGGAAAGCAGTAAGCCACCCACGATCACCAGACATAAAACGCCCTGCGCATCATGTTTTTCTACCCGAAGTTCCAGAAAACCGTCATTCAGATAAACCGTATCGCCCTTGACGAGAGGCTTGGCAAGGCGCGGCAGTTCCAAAGGAATGGCTTGGGCTGTGCCCGGCGCGCCGGGAGCCAGCAGAACATGATCCCCATGTTTGAGAGTGACCGGGGCAGGCAAGCTGCCAATGCGGATTTTCGGGCCGGGCAGATCGGCCAGAATGGCGACGCGATGCCCGGTCTTGCGGGCGGCATCATGGATGCGGGCAATACGCGCCCGATGTTCATCGGCGGTGCCGTGGGCCAGGTTGAGGCGGGCGACATTCATACCCGCCCGGATCATCTGTTCCAGGACCTTGGGCGCATCAGATGCGGGTCCGATGGTGCAGACAATTTTGCTGCGATGTTTGGGGAGCTTCATCATTGGCTGTCATCCACGCAGGGGTGGAGGAGGGCGTAATGGCGTTGCAGGGCATCTCCAGTTGCGGCAACCAGCGGATGCAAGGAAGGGGTCAGGCGCGGCTGGCTGCCAAACTGCATGCTGACCAGATCGGGTGCGGTAGCATGCATCTGAATGGCAAGGCCGATGGTATTGACCAGTTCCCCGGTGGTGGCACCGCCCAGGACCTGTCCGCCCAGGATTTGCAGGGAGTCAGCAGCAAAAATGACGCGGCAGAAAATTTCCGTGGTGTTGGGCATGGAGGCCGGATGATGGTCGGGCAGGCGGGCTTCTCCACTCAAAATCGGAAAACCTTCCTGTTCGGCCTGATGTTGGGTCAACCCGGCCACCCCAAAGGCCAAACCATCAATTTCACTGGCGTAGACGCTTACCGAGCCGGCATTGGAGCGCAATTGACGCAGGCCATACAAATTCATTCCGGCAATGCGACCTTCAGCGGCGGCTTGTGAGGCGATCATGGCATGATTGGCTTTGCGCGTAAAAAAGTCCTGTTTGTGGGCACAATCACCCACAGCAAAAATATGCGGATCTTCCCGCGTGCGTTGAAAGGCATCGACCCAGATACCGCCAGAGCGGCTCAGGGTCAGGCCCATGGCTTTGGCCAGATCCACCTGGGGACGGGTGCCGATGGCAATCAGAACGGCATCAACCTCCAGGCCATCCTGTCCGGCGATCTGCACTTGGCCTACCCGTTTGCCATCAGCGTCGGCAATGAGGGCTTCCACCTTGCAACCGGTATGAATATGGACGCCGTGCGCGCTGAGCTGCTTTTCCACCGCCGTGCAGGCATCCAGATCAAAGGCCGCCTGCATCAAATGGGGCAGCATCTCGACAATGTGGACCTCAATACCGCGCTTGCGGATTTCGTCGGCAAATTCCACACCGATAAACCCTCCGCCAATAATCGCCAGCTTTTTGATTTGCGGGATCAGGGTACTGAACAGTTTGTCGAGATAGTCATAATCCTTGTGAATACTGAAAACGCCTTCCAGTTGGGTGCCCGGAATGGGCGGAATGAAGTTTTCGGCCCCGGTAGCCAGAACCAGACGTTGCCAATGGATGAGATCGCCGTTTTCCAGGGTGGCAGTGTGCGCGCTGCGATCTATGCTGGCGACTTTACCAACCTGAAGTTGCCCCCCTGCCGCGAGCAGCGGCGCACGTCCGGCCATGTCTTCTTCGGTGCCCCCCAGGGTGCCGAAAATATAGGGAATCCCGCAGGGAATGACGGCGTCCGTTTCGGGACGGAGCACCAGAACCTTTTTGTGGGGAGAAAACTGGGCGGCGGTCATGCCCGTCATCATTCCGGCGGGACCACCGCCAATAATCAGAATATCCGTTGTACTTTCCGTCATGTCATAAAACTCCTTTTAAATGTCGAGCATCTTGACGTTGACCTGCTGCAGCAGGTCAACCACCTGACTGTGGGTAAATATTTCCGTACCAGGCCGTGCCGCCGTGCCGCTGCCACAAGCAACGGCCAGCCGCAACGCCTCGGCGGGACTTTGCTGGCGTGCCAGCGCTGCCACCAGTCCGGCAACCATGGAGTCTCCGGCGCCAACGGTGGATTTGATCGCTACGGTTGGGGCCTTGGCCAGATAACTGCCGTCGGGACCAACCAGCAGGGCGCCATCACCGCCCAGCGAGACGCAAACGTACTGGACGCCTTCCCGTTGAATGGCGCGGGCTTCCTGAGCAACGTCTTCCAGTGTCGGTAACTCGCGCTGTCTGAGCACAGATAACTCATAGCGATTGGGTTTGATGAGAAATGGCTGGTGGTGAAGGGCCATTTGCAATAACGCGCCATGGGCATCGACAATGGCCTTGCCATTATTAGCCTGCACCTGATCCACCATGTCGCCATATATAGGATCGGGCACCCCCGGAGGAACCGAGCCGGTGAGCACCGCATATCCGCCCTTGCAGAGTTCCAGAAAGGTTGCTTTGACGGTACTGAGCGCGAGCTCGGAAACCCGTGGACCGATACCGGTCACTTCAAACTGCGCAGGGGGATCTCCCTGGAGAATGGTGGCATTGATCCGGGTTTCGCCTTCCACATGCACGCAATGCGGGCTGTCCAGTTGATGCTGCAGCAGCTTTTGCAACAGTTCGCCAATATTCCCGGCCACGATGCAGCAACTATGGGCGCAGACCAGGAGCTCCTTGAGCGCGCGGGCCACATTCACGCCGTTACCGCCAGGATCATAGCGCGTCGTGAGGGCATGACTTTTCTGATCGGGAATCAGGTGCGGCACTTCATAGGCAATATCTACCGCCGGATTGAGGGTGAGGGTGGCGATGGCCTGACATGGCTCAGATTCCGTCATTCAGAATGGGCTCCCGTTTTGTGGTAGTGAATCAGTGCAGCCAAGGCCGCCGAAACCAGTCGGGCCCGGGCAGGATCAGCCCGGGAGGTGAGGATGACGGGCACTTTGGCACCCATGACAATGCCAGCCATGGTGGCTCCGGCCAGATATTCCAGGTCCTTGGCGAGAATATTGCCAGACACCAGATCGGGTACCAGCAGGATATCGGCATCTCCCGCGACTTCGCTGCGGATGCCTTTGATCTGCGCCGATTCTTTGGAAATGGCATTATCAAAAGCCAGGGGTCCATCGACCAGCGCATCGGTAATTTGACCGCGCTCGGCCATTTTGGAGAGACAGGCGGCATCCATGGTCGAGACAATAGCCGGGTTGACGACTTCTACCGCCGAAAGAATAGCGGCCTTGGGGTGGGCGACATCCAGAATATGCGCGAGGTCAATGGCATTTTGCAAAATGGCGGCTTTGGTCGGCAAATCCGGGGTGATATTGATGGCCGCATCGGTAATCAGCAGCAGTTTGTGATAGCTGGAAATATCGGTGACGAATATATGGGAAAGACGTTTTTCCGTACGCAGTTTGGCGAGAATGGGATGGAGAAAAGCATCACTGTGCAAATGCCCTTTCATCAGCGCTTTTGCTGCTCCCGAAAGAACCATCTCCACGCCCTTGGCGGCGGCATCATCGGGATTGTCGGCGGCGACGATCTGAAAGTTGGGACAGGTACCCGAATCGGCCTCCATCTGTTGGAGCAGATGCCGGATTTTATCCGGATCGCCGATGAGAATGGGTTCAATAATGCTTTGTTTTTTGGCTTCACAGGCACCGCGCAACACATGTTCCTCAGCCGCATCCACCACCGCTACAGGAATATCCGGGAGGGGTGCTATGGCAGCGAGCAGATCATCGAAGTGTGGATAGGACATCTTTGATTCCTCCGGGGTTGGGTTTATCCATATAACGTATTGAGATTCATGGGGTACCCGTGCCCAGTAGGCGCAGGGTATGGCGAGCGATCATCAGATCCTCATCGGTAGGCATCACCAGTACCTCAATGGGGCTTTCCCGGGCGGAAATCCTGCGGGCCGCCTGAGCGACGGCGGAATTGGCCACGGGGTCCAGATGAAACCCCAGCGCTTCCAGAGGGCGACAGATGGCCCAGCGCACGGCCGCTGCGTGTTCGCCAATGCCGCCGGTAAAAATCAGGCGCTGAACGCTGCCCAGCACCGCCATGAGGCTGCCGATATGCTTGCGGGCACTGTAGGCAAACTGGGCAATGGCCTCTGCCGCATGCGGATTCTGTTCACGTTGCTGAAGCAGGGTCTGCATATCGCCGCTACAGGCCGAAATCCCCAGCAATCCGGAAAGATGATTGAGCAGCCGCTCCAGTTGCGGCGCGGTGTAGCCTTTTTCGACCATTAAATAAAGAAGAACACCGGGGTCCAGATCCCCGGAGCGGGTGCCCATGACCAGGCCACCAGTGGGGGTTAATCCCATGGTGGTGTCCAGACAGTGGCCATCCACAACCGCCGCCATGCTGGCCCCATTCCCCAGATGGGCAATGATCGTAGGCGCTTTCCCCTGATCCGGGAGCTGGCTGACAATGTACTCGTAAGAGAGGCCATGAAAGCCATATTTGCGCACCCCTTCTTCCCAGAGATTGCGCGGCAGCGGCAGCCGTGCGGCGACTTCCGGCATGCTTTGGTGAAAAGCCGTGTCCAGGCAGGCGACCTGAGTTTTCTCCGGCCAGATTTTTTGCAGGGACTCGATGGCGGCAATTTCAGCCGGCAAATGCAGGGGAGCAAAAGCCAAGGCATTGCGCAGATCGTGCAGGACGGCCTCATCAATGCGCACATGCGCCTGGCGATGCGGTCCGCCGGAAACAATTCGGTGACCAATGGCATCGGGATGGGTGATACCCCGTTCGGTCAATGCCTGCACAATGGCCTGCAAAGCGGCCGATTGATCCGGGAAGGCTTGTTGTCGGTCCAGTACCCGTTGACCGGCCTGTTCCAGCCATATTCTTCCCACGCTTTGACCAATGCGTTCTACGGCTCCTTCAAGCTGCTGCCGCTCAAGCCCTGTGCCGAAAGCAAACAGGGCAAACTTGATGGAAGAGGAGCCACTATTGATGGACAAAATCTGGGTTATGTCAGCCAAGACAGGTCCTCCAGACGTTTGCCCAGACGTTGCAGAAAACGCGCCGCATCTGCACCGAAAATAACCCGATGATCACAACTCAAGGTGAAATCCGTCAGCCCGTCGCTACCGGCAGCAGCCACCGCCAGAATGGCTGCTGCCCCCGTGGGCACAATGGCATTGAAGCGCTCAATTTCCGGGAAAATTCCCAGATTGGACAAATAAAAGCTGGCCCCCTGATAGTCCCTGGGCGTGACCCGGCCTTTTTTGATTTTGCCCAGCAGGATGCGCCAATCCTCGGCGAGCTCGGATAATGCCCGACCTGCAGCATCCCGCAGCACCGGAGTAATCAGCCCTTCACCGGTATCCACGGCAATCCCTAAATCTACCCGCTGCCGCTTGGCCAGACCCTGGCTGGTCCAGACGTGATTGAACCAGGGATCTTCGGCGACGCAAAGGGCACAGGCTCTGCCCAGCGCCAAGGTGAAACTCCACTTGTTGTCCTTGGCTACTTTTTGCAAGGGGGCCAGATCAAAGCGGCTGCTGATCAAAAAAGTCGGTGTATGGAGGGTGGCTGACATGTTACGGGCGACGGCAGACCGCAGGGCACTGGGCTTTTCCATCTGGTAGGGTGGACCCATGCGCAAGTCCACGTCCTGAGGCGCTAACGCTACAGCCAGCACCTGACTGGCATGTACCACACCATCCGCTCCCGGCGTGATCTGGCGCGGATCCAGATTCAGATCTGCCGCCAGGGCGCGGGCGTAAGGAGAAATCAGCGCCCCGTCGGCATGGTCGCCGGACTTTTCCGATCCTGTCACGGGACTCTGCCTTGTCGGTGCAAAAGGGGTTGCCTGGGACGGGTCTGGAACGGGGTTTGCTGTTCCCGGTACCGGAACAGGCACCGGTACAGCTTGCGCAGCCACTTCATGAGGCTCCGGCGCAATGGTCGGCTCATCTTTTTGGTCAACGATGTACCCGATAACCTGGCGTACAGGAATATCCGTGCCCGTAGCCGCCAACGGTCCAGCCAGAAAACCATCCGCAAAGGCTTCCACGTCCAGAATCGCTTTATCCGTTTCTACTTCGGCAATGGCCTCGCCCTTTTGGATGGTATCGCCAACGGACTTGTTCCAGCGCGTCAGACGACCGGTTTGCATGGTATCCGACAATACTGGCATGGTAATGGGATTTTTCATGACTGACCTCCGGGCGTGCCCAACATTTGGCGGACTGCGCTAATGATGTCTTCCGTACGCGGGATGCTGGCCGCTTCGAGTTTGCCATTGAAGGGGGTGGGTATATCCAGGCCGGCCACCCTCTGGATGGGTCTATCCAGAAAATAAAAGCAGCGTTCCTGAAGGGTGGCGCTCAATTCCGCACCCGCTCCGGCAAAACGGCAGTCTTCTTCCACAATCAGACAGTGATGGGTTTGCTGCACGGATTGCACGCAGGTATCCCAGTCGATGGGCGCCAGACTGCGCAAATCAATGACCGTCATTTCAATGCCTTCTTTGGCGAGAAACTCCGCAGCTTCCAGAGCCAGAATCACCATCCGGGAATAAGCGATGCAGGTCACGTCCCGTCCGGAACGACGGAGCAGGGCCTGATGAATAGGTGGAGCAACAGCCTTTTCATTGACATCGCCCTTACTGAAATACAGCAGTTCATGCTCCAGGACAATGAGCGCATCATCACTATGAATAGCCTGACGTAATTGCCAGTAGGCATCCTGGGGCGTGGCCGGAACGGCTATCCGCAATCCGGGCACGTTCATCAGGGTATGCTCCAGGCGCTGGGAATGCTGGGCACCCAGTTGCCGGGCAATACCTCCCGGCATGCGAATGGTCAGAGGCATGGGAAATTGCCCGCCGGACATGAAAGGAATTTTCGCAGCCATATTGATGATGGCGTCAATGGCAAACAGGGCAAAATTGATGGTCATGATTTCGACGACCGGGCGCAGACCCAGCATGGCGGCACCCACACCAAGGCCGGTAAAGCTGTTTTCGGAAATAGGCGTATCGCGCACCCGCCATTCGCCATATTTGGCCATGAGACCTTCCGTCACCCGGTAGGTCCCGCCATAAAGACCCACGTCTTCGCCCAGCGTGATGACGGTCTCGTCCGCCGCCATTTCTGCATCCATGGCACGATTCAGCGACTGCCAATAAAATAGGTCGCTCATGGGGCTGTCTCCATCAGTACTTCATAACGGCGGTTGTGATGAAATACGGACCAGGCATCCTGCATATCCGGCTCCGCGCTTTGTTGGGCAAAACGGACGGCGTCATCTACTTCCGCCTGCACTTCCTGACGTAATCGAGTAATTTCCGCCTTGTCGAGATGCCCTTCCTGGCAGCAATGGTCACAAAAGTGGCTGATGCAGTCGGCCCCGACGGCGGCCATGGCGTCTGCTGAGGGATAAGCGGACTCTGCTTCGTGGATGGCTGCGGCAATGGGATCGTTGGCCTGGTAGGCATTCAGTTCCACGTTGGGGCGATAGCTCGCCGGATCAGCCATAGAGTGCCCGCGATAACGGTAGGTTTCCAGCTCCAGAAACTGGGGGCCGTCGCCGCTGCGGACCCGCTCCAGAGCCTTTCGGGCAGCAGCATGCACAGCAAGAACATCCATGCCATCCACTTTTTCCGCCGGAATCCCATAGCCGCAGGCGCGCTTATAGACCTCGGTAATGGCCGAATGGCGGTGAATTTCCGTGCCAATCTGATAATGATTGTTCTCACAGACAAAGAGAATGGGAAGTTTCCAGAGAGCCGCCATATTCAGGGATTCATGAAAAGTACCCTGGTTGACCGCTCCATCGCCAAAAAAGCAGATCACGGCTTCCGGCAGACGACGGTAGGCGACGGCGTAAGCCGCTCCCAGGGCGATGGGAAAGGTTTCGCCGACAATGGCATAGCCCCCCAGAAAGCGCCGACTGGCATCAAAAAGATGCATGGAACCACCCATTCCCTTGCTGACGCCGGTAATTTTGCCATGCAATTCCGCCATGATTTCCTGAGCGGGAATCCCCCGGACCAGGGCATGGACATGCTCCCGGTAGGTACTGACGACATAGTCCCCCGGTTCGGCGGCATGCAATACGCCTACCGCTACCGCCTCCTCACCCGGATACAGGTGCAAAAAGCCGGCAATCTGTCCTTGGGCATACCCCTGTGCAGCGGCCTCTTCAAAAGCGCGGGCACGAAGCATGTCCCGGAGCATGGCGCGCATCTGCAGTCTATCCATGGTGGTCCTCCGGCAGTAATTCATCCAGCGCCTTGTTCAGGGGTACCAGATACATCAAGGCCGGGCCACCATGCATAATGACCGCCATGAAACCGGCACTCATGATTTCATCGCGACCGGCTCCGGCTTCAATGGCGTTTTTCGTGTGCAAGGCAATGCACCATTCACATTGCGCGGCCACCGACAGGGCCACGTTGATCAATTCCTTTTGTACCGCACTTAGGGCCGGGTTTCCTTCCGCCTTCCCCATAAAGCCCAAAAAGGAATTGATTTCCGCTGGATAATCCTGCTTGAGATTTTCCATCAGCTGCTTTACATCGGCGATACGTTCTTTAGCGGTCATGGTATTTCTCCGAATCAGGGTGTGAACTACGGGAACATTATTTTGAATCTCCGCCTCTCATAAAATGGGTAAAAGCCTGCCGAATGTTCCGTTGAAACCCTGCACCATCCCGTTCAAACTGCGTCAGCGCGGGTTGCAGAGAGAGATTGAGGGTGCGCAAAAACCGGCTCTGATGTTCTGCCTCATGATCCATCAGGCGATGAATGCCCAATTTGGCAAGGTCGGCCAGCAGCATCCACACCATGTTGTATGCCCATACCAGTCCAATGGTCGTCCACGGTACCGCCGTCATCAGCCAGCCCAAGCCAACAATAGCCACGCCCACAATCTGGGTACCCAGAATGGCCAGCAAGAGAATGGGAGCAGGGTAGGGTGGGCGCCAGAAAGGCCCGCGCACCCGGGTCAGGAACAACAGGAGATGTCCGCCGGCAATCAGCTGCAGGAACATAATGCTCTGTGCTTCCGGCAAAGGAATATGAAACACAAAGCGGGTGATAAGATAGAGTCCAAAAGTACCAGCAAAAGCCAGGAGACCCATGGCCGAGGACAGGCTTAGTACTCTCGGCATTTCCCAATGAACGGGTGATTTCTGTACGGCAGTATGGTCCCAGGCAATGGTCATGATGGGAATGTCATCGAGCAGGGAGAGCAGGACCACCATGATGGCCGTCAACGGATAGGCGTTGAAAATCAACATGGCAATGACCACAAAAAACAGAATATCCAGAGTCATGGCGATTCGATACACGGTATAACTGGTCATCCGCTCAAAAATACGCCGCGCCTCTTCAACAGCTTTGACGATAACATTCAGTCCCGGAGCCGTCAGGATCAGGGCAGCAGCACCGCGTGCAGCGTCGGTGGCTCCAGATACAGCAATACCCACATCCGCCTGTTTCAACGCCGGAGCATCGTTCACCCCGTCACCCGTCATGGCGACAATATGCCCGCGTTGCTGCAAGGCTTTGACAATGGCGTATTTGTGTTCAGGAAATACCTGAGCAAAACCATCGGAGTGTTCGATTTCATCGCCCAGTGCCTGGGATAACGCCCCGCCCTCGGCAAACTTCGAGAGACGGTCATCAACGGTCAGAATATGGGTGCCCAGATTGAGTTGGCCGGCAATTTCACTGGCAATGGCCTGATGATCTCCAGTCACCATCTTGACTTCAATGCCGTGTTCCTGCGCCTCCATGATGGTTTGCTTGGAATCGACCCGGGGAGGGTCCAGCAGGGAAAGAATGCCGAGAAAATTCCAGTTCTGCCCATCATCGTCGGAACGGACCACACCCAACGTACGGAACCCCTTGGCGGCGGCGTCTTCCACCACTTTTTCGGCCTTGCCGCGCTCGCTGTCAGTCAGTTTGGCCATGTCAATGAGGACTTGAGGTGCCCCCTTGCTCACCCGAAACTTTTGTCCGTCGCTTCCGTGAATTTGTCCTTCCGTACGCTTGGAGATGGGATCAAAAGGAATGAATTTGTCCTGGGTGAAAGCCGCCAGAGTTTTATCGCGCTCGGGAAGTCCGGCAAGCACGGCATTATCAATGGCATCGGCGTCTTCGGCCTTGCTCGCCAAGGCAGCGGCGAGAATGATTTCCTGCGCGTTTTGTGCAGTAAACAGGGCACTTTCACCCAGGGTGATCTTGTTTTGCGTTAAGGTTCCGGTTTTGTCCGAGCAGAGAATATCTACTCCGGCCATTTCCTCAATAGAAGTCAATTTGGAAACGATGGCCTTCATGCGCGATAGAGCAAGAGCCCCCAGGGCCATGGTGACCGACAACACCGCCGGCATGGCGACTGGAATGGAAGCCACCACCACGACCAGGACAAAAGCCAGCAGGGTTAAAAAAGGCAAGCCACGGACTAATTCTACAATAATCAGCAATAATGAAAGGGATAGTGCCAGAACAATTAAAAAGTTACCGATATTGAGTACGGCTTTTTGAAAGTGCGAAACGGGAGCGGCTTTTTGTACGAGGCTCGCCGTGCGTCCGAAAAAAGTCGCAGAACCTGTTGCATAGACCAGTCCCAGCATTTCACCCTGCTTGGCAATGGTTCCGGAGTAGGCCACATCTCCGGGTTTTTTATTGACCGGTAAAGACTCGCCCGTCAGAGCCGATTGATCCACGGACAGATAATCACCAGATATGAGTTTGATATCTGCCGGTAAAATATCCCCCAAGCGCAGACGAACGACGTCACCCGGCACCAGTTGCGCTGCGTCAATGTTTTGCCATTGTTGATCCCGCAGGACCCGCGCCTTGAGGGCCAGTTGATTTTTCAGCGCCTTGAGGGCGTCATTGGCGCCTTTTTCTTCCCAAAAGCCAATGCCACCGTTGATGAGCAGCATGGCAAAAATGACGAAAAAGCTCTTCCAGTCGCTGTTGATGGCCGACAAAATGGCTGCAACTTCAATCATCCAGGGGATCGGTGCCCAAAAGTAGGAAATCAATCTACGCCAAAGCGGTGTTTCTTTTTCTTCCAGCAGGTTGCTGCCAAATTGCGCCAGACGGGCACTGGCTTCGCTGCTGCTTAAACCTTTATCGCTACTTTCCAGAGCCTGAAAGCTGGCATCCAAATCCAGGCTTTCAAAACTCTTTGCATCAACCGGTTGCATGCGACGGTCTCCCTTTATGAAAATTCTCCGCTACCCAAACTCGTTTTGTAGCTGCTTCACAATTCAAATCTCAATATCCTAATATAAGATAGCATAAGATTCGGTCGGTCAATCGGGCTTCACATTGTTTATGATCATGAGTATAGACAACGTGAGAAAACCATCATGAATTTTAATGGTATATTCATATCTGCCTGTTTCTTTTTGTGGGCTATGCTAGGCTTTATGGGTTGGATTCAACGTGGAGAGCAGCAAAATGACCGTTAATGAAGTGGATTTGTTGTGCGTAGGCGCTGGTGGAGGGGCTTATCCGGCCGCTTTTCGTCTGGCAAAAGCCGGAAAAAAAGTGCTCATGGTCGATCCGAAGGGGGTCATGAGTGGAAACTGTCTGTATGAAGGTTGCGTTCCCTCCAAGGCGGTTCGTGAAACAGCCGCTTTCTACCAGGATGCTCAGCGTTTTCAGCCCTTCGGTCTCGCGGGCAATCTGCAAGTGGATTTTGCCGCCATGATGCAGCACAAAGATGCCATTCAGGAGCGGCGTTATGCCCAGCACGCAGCAGAACTGGCAGCAGAACCCCGTATCCGCTTGACCAAGGGACTAGCACGCCTGATAGATCCTCACACGGTGAAAGTAGATACGGATGCGGGAACGGATACCTATCATGCCCAGCATATCCTGATAGCCAGTGGCTCGGATGTGTTCACTCCGCCCTTGCCCGGTGCTGAATGGTGCTTGACCAGTCATGATCTTTATAAACCTTCGCCAGCCATGCGGACCTTTCCCAAAAAAATGCTGATTATTGGCGGCGGTTACATAGGTCTGGAAACGGCGACATTTTTTGCTGCCTTGGGTACTGAGGTCACCTTGCTGCAAAAAGGTGCACAAATCCTGAACGGCATGGATCCGACTATGGTCAATCTGTTGCTGCCTTTGCTTCCCAAAGGGCTTGAACTACGCACTAATGTAGAGGTGCAGCGCGTTGAAAAGACAGGCACTGGTCGTCGAGTTGTCTGGCTTCAGGACGGCGAGGAACAAAATCAGGAGGTCGATGCAGTCCTGCTCGCCGTAGGGCGTCGTCCGGTCATTCCAGAGGGTGCAGAAGCGCTGGGCATTGCGTTTGATCATCATGGTATTCAGGTGGGCCCCAGTCTGCAAACCCGCTTTCCGCATATTTATGCGGCAGGGGATGTCAACGGGCGGGTGCCTCTTTTTCATGCGGCGGTGCGCCAGTCTCTGGTGGCAGGCCACAATATTCTGGCGGGGAATGTTCCTGCTGATTATGCGGATTTTGACCATGTGCCCACAACGGTATTCACCTTGCCGGCGGCTGCTTATATTGGTCTGACTCCAGCCAAAGCGCCTCCCGGATCATTGCTGGAAGCCCACTATGCATTTTCGGAAGATTCCAGAGCGCAAATTCTGGAACGTATGGATGGCGAAATACGGCTCTTCTTTGAGCCTGGAAGTTTGCGGATTCGTGGTGCCTGGATTGTGGGCATTGACGCAGGTAGTCTGATTGGTCAGGTCGGTACGGCCATTGCCGGCGGGATGACGGCCTATGACCTGGCCCGCTTTGCCGATCAGCATCCGATGTCAGCCGAGGGTATTGGCAAGGCCGCCCGCAGCATAATGTAGATCACCCTATGCGATTGGTATCAGCACCATTGTCGGGTTTTCAGCCGAGGAGTATTTAACGCATGGCTATCCAGAAAAAAAAGCTGATCATTGTGGCGGTAGTGGCTCTCGCCATTGCGGGTGCAGTCGCCTATTGGCAAACACGACCGACTGCACCCAGCGATCAGGTAACGGTTTATGGTAATGTCGATATTCGTCAGGTGCAGACAGCCTTTGATGATAATGGCCGGCTGCTCAATCTCCTGGTTCAGGAGGGCGACCGGGTCAAAAAAGGCCAGCCATTGGCAGACATTGATCCAGTGCGCTTTCAGGATTCGGTAGACAAAGCCAGCGCCGCTGTTGCTGCTCAGGAGCAGGTTTTAGCGCGCCTTTTGGCGGGTTCCCGTCCCGAAGAAATTGCCGAGGCTCGGGCGCAGGCTACAGCCGCCCGGGCAACGCTGGCGAATGCCGAAATCACCTGGAAACGCCAGGAGTCTCTTGCTGCCCAGCAATTTGTCCCTCAACAAAGTGTCGATAACGCGGCGGCTGTCCTGAAGACCGCCCGTGCCAATGCCGACCACGCCCAACAGGCATTGGCTCTGGCTGTCAAGGGACCGCGCAAGGAGGACATTGCGGCAGCACGGCAAATGCTGCGGGCCGATAAGGCGGGTTTGTCTTTGGCGCAGCGCGAGCTGGTAGACACGCGTCTCTACGCACCCGATGCCGGCGTGGTTCAGGACCGTATTCTGGAGCCGGGCGATATGGTTTCTCCGCAGACGCCAGTGTTTACCCTGGCGCTGGATAATCCGGTTTGGGTACGTGCCTACCTGCCGGAAAAAGCGCTGGGTCAGGTTCGCCTGGGCATGAAAGCAAATATTCAAAGTGATTCCTTTCCCGGCAAAACATTTTCCGGCTGGGTGGGTTTCATTTCACCCACCGCAGAATTTACGCCCAAGACCGTGCAAACCACCGAATTGCGCACCGAACTGGTCTATCGAGTGCGGGTTTATGCCTGTAATCCCCGGCATCAGTTGCGTCTCGGAATGCCCGTTACCGTGCATGTCTCCTTGCAAAACAATCATCCGCAAAAATTGTCTGCGCATCCCTGCGGAAACTGAGTCGTGAGCGAAGCTGTTACGCCGCTGCATTTTGCTGATGTCAGCAAAAGCTTTGCCCGTGGCAAGGAGCGGGTGCAGGCCCTGGATCATCTGGAGATAACTTTGCAGGCAGGCAGCATCACTGGACTACTGGGGCCTGACGGTGCCGGTAAAACCACCTTGATGCGTCTGGCTACGGGTCTGCTTTTACCCGATAGCGGTACCGTGAGTGTGTTGGGTGCTGACACCCGCAGTCAGGCCAATGTGATTCAAAATCAAATCGGCTACATGCCCCAGCGTTTTGGTCTGTATGAAGAACTCAGCGTACAGGAAAACCTGGACCTTTATGCGGATTTGCAAGGATTGAGTCGAGAGGCGGTGCGGAGCCGCCAGCAGGAGTTGCTCAAGCTGACGGCACTGGGTCCTTTTGGTGCCAGGCCTTCCGGAGCCCTATCCGGCGGCATGAAACAGAAATTGGGCCTGGCCTGCGCCCTGTTACGGGCGCCGCAATTGTTGCTGCTGGATGAACCTACAGTGGGCGTGGACCCCATCGCCCGCCGTGAACTCTGGGAAATCATTCAGGGATTACGTGAGAAAGGCCTGACCGTGCTGATGAGTACCGCCTATTTTGATGAGGCGGAGCGCTGCGATGAAATTCTCCTGTTACATCAGGGTAAATTGCTCAAAAAAGATACTCCGGCGGCATTCAGCGCGCCACTTGATGGGCGCTGTTTTCTGGTAAGCGACGAGACGGTCAGCAAGCGGCATCTCCGCGAAACCTTGCAAGCCCGTCCGGGTATTCAGGATGCGCGTATTCTCGCCAATGGCGTGCGGGTACTTTGCCGAACCACGACGCAGCCGGAAGCGTGGGCGGGAGAGAGCTGGCAAGCGGTTGCCCCGTCCTTTGAAGATGCTTTTGTGGATTTACTGGGTGCTTCAATGGCAACGCCTGATGCACCGGTGACTTCCCATACTGCGGCGGCAGAGCCAGTACAGCAGGCTTCTCCTATGCCGCCCAGGGACGAATCCACGCCGGAAACCGTCATTGAGGTACATGATCTTTGCAAGTTTTTTGGTCATTTCGAAGCCGTCAAGGATAATAGTTTCAGCGTTCAGAAAGGGCAGATTTTTGGTCTGTTAGGGGCCAATGGTGCCGGTAAAAGTACGACTTTCCGCATGCTTTGCGGTCTGCTCCCCGCCTCTTCGGGTACCTTGCGCGTTGCCGGGGTGGACATGCGCCACGCCAGCGCCGAGGCGCGGGCACGCATAGGTTATGTCTCCCAGAAGTTTTCTCTCTATGGCAATCTCAGTTGTGATCAGAATCTCAGCTTTTTCTCGGCAGCCTATGGCTTACGCGGGGCTTTGCGACGGCAGCGACTGGATTGGGCGCGGCAGGAATTCCAGTTGGAAGACTATCGCGACGTCAATGTGGACGAGCTTCCCCTGGGCATCAAGCAACGACTTGCCCTGGCTTGCGCCTTGTTGCACGAACCCCCCATTCTTTTTCTGGACGAACCCACTTCCGGCGTCGATCCCCTGGCCCGGCGGGAATTCTGGAAGCGGGTCAATGCACTGGCAGAAGCCGGGGTGACGGTGATGATTACCACCCACTTTATGGATGAGGCCGAATATTGCGACAATCTGGTTCTGATGTCGCTCGGCGAAGTACTGGCCCAGGGAAGTCCTGAGCAGGTGCGCGCCCAGGCCCGCAGTGAAGAACACCCTGACCCCAGCATGGAGGACGCATTTATCCTCCTGATTCAGAATCATGAAAGTCAAATCCGGAGATCCTCATGAATCTGCAGCGCCTGCGCGGCCTGATTCGTAAGGAGTTCATCCAGATTTTGCGGGACCCTTCGGCCATAGCCATTGCCTTTGTCTTACCGGTATTCCTGCTGTTTTTATTTGGCTACGGTGTCTCCCTCGATGCCCGTCATGTGCCCATAGCGGTAGTCGTGGATCAACCTACCGCAGAAACCAGTGCGTTTGTGGGTGGGCTACAGCATTCACCTTATTTCAAGCCGGAAATATATGGCAGTCTGCATCAGGCCCGAGAGGCAGTCATGGACCGTAAGGCCGACGGGATTGTCTGGCTGCGCGCCGATTTCAGTCGCCAGGTCATTCAGGGCAAAACGGCGCCCATCGGGGTGTTGGTCAACGGGGTGGATGCCAATAATGCCCGCATTATGGAAGGCTATATACAGGGCGTTTGGCAAAACTGGTTGCAACAGCGTGCCCTCAATGCGGGCAAGCCGCTGATTATCCCGATCAATGCCGAACCTCGCATCTGGTTTAATCCGGCCTTGCGCAGTCGGGATTTTTTAGTACCTGGTTTGATTGCCGTTATCATGACGCTCATTGGCGCCTTGCTGACCGCGCTGGTGGTCGCCCGTGAATGGGAGCGCGGGACCATGGAGGCCTTGATGGCTACACCGGTCACCATGGGCGAGATTTTGCTGGGTAAACTGATTCCTTATTTCATCATGGGTATGGGCGGTTTGTTGTTGTCGGTGGCTCTGGCCGTCTGGCTTTTCGCTGTGCCGCTGGTGGGGAGCTTCTGGGTGTTGCTGGTCTGTTCGGCGCTTTTTCTGCTGGCGGCGCTGGGCATGGGTCTACTGATTTCCAGTGCGGCCCGCAACCAGTTTGTGGCAGGGCAAATTGCCATCATCGTCACCTTTTTACCAGCCTTCATTCTTTCCGGCTTCATTTTCGACATCCAGTCGATGCCGGCCCCGATCCGCTTCATGACCCACATTGTCGCCGCCCGATATTTTGTCAGCATCCTGCAAACGGTGTTTCTTGCAGGGGATGTGTGGTCCATCATTCTCTGGAATAGTCTGGCCCTGTTGTTGATGGCCCTGTTTTTTCTGGGGGTTACCTGGCGACGTTCGCGCAAGAGGTTAGACTGATGCTGGCACGCATATGGGCCTTGGTGATCAAGGAATTTCTCGCGCTCATGCGCGATAAAAAAAGCCGTTTTGTGCTGATAGGACCACCGATTATCCAGTTGCTGGTGTTTGGATATGCCGCTACCTACGACCTGAACCATATTCCCTATGCGGTTTATAACCAGGACAGCGGCTTTGCTTCCCGGCAATTATTGGGCGATTTTCAGGGATCTACAGCCTTTAAGCAGGTTGCAACCATTGACAACGAAGGACAAATTGCTCCGCTCATCAATAATGAAAAAGCCTTGCTCGTCCTGAATATTGGCCCGCACTTTACCCGCGATTTGCTCATGCATCATCCGGCACCCCTGCAGGTGATCATCAATGGTCGCAACTCCAATACGGCCACCCTGGCACTGAATGATGTGAATACGGTGTTGATGCACTTCGATCTGCGCTGGGCGCAGGAACACCACTGGGGGAAGCCACCGGCACAACTGGTTGTTCGTTCGTGGTTTAATCCTAATCTGCTGTCGCGCTGGTTTATTGTGCCGGGTATTGTGGCACTGCTGGTGCTGGTGGTGACGCTGCTGGTAACCGGCTTGTCCGTAGCCCGAGAGCGTGAACAGGGTACCTTTGATCAATTGCTGGTGACGCCCATGCGCCCCGTGGAAATCTTACTGGGTAAGGCCATACCCGGTTTTGTGATCGGTGCGCTGGAAGGGCTGTTTATTGTTCTGGTGGCGGTGTTCTGGTTTCGGGTGCCTTTTGTCGGCAGTATCCCCGCTCTTGCCCTCGGTTTGGCCCTTTTTCTGCTGGCGGGAGTAGGTATCGGCCTGATGATATCTTCCCTGTCGGTCACTCAGCAGCAGGGCTTGCTGGGCGTGTTCATTTTTCTGGTGCCGGCCATCATTCTTTCGGGTTTCGCCACCCCCATCGCCAACATGCCCGAAGCGGTTCAATACCTGACCTATCTCAACCCCATGCGCTATTTTCTGATTATTGTGCGCGGGGTTTTTCTGGAAGGAGACAACATCCCCATGCTCTGGCCCCAATACTGGCCCCTGGCCATTATCGCCCTGTGCTCCATGGCGGCTGCCTCCTGGCTGTTTCGACATCGGATGCAGTGAAGCGTCGCGCGTCCCTTAGTAGCAGGATGAGTTGCCGTTCGTTGTCTGGCGTCGGTTCGAATCCGAAACGGCGATAGAATGCATCGGCATCGGCGTCAAGGGGGTGCGTCAGTAAAGCCCGGATGCCCGCATGCTCGGCAATTGCAAGAGCCCGGTGGATAGCATCTTGCAATAAACTAAAGCCGATACCTTGTTTTTGATAATCGAGATCCACGGCAAGACGTGCCAGAATGACCAGCGGGATCGGGTACTGACCCATTCCCCGACGAATGCGCTCTGGTGCATCGAGTGTGTCGATTTGGCCCACAGTCAGGCTGAAGTAACCGGCAACTCGGGTTTCATCACAGACCACGAAGGTTCTCGCCGAGCCGCTACCTTGCGCTTGGCGAGCGTGGCGCAACAGCCAGTCGGTGAGGCCAGATTTCCCGCAGTCAAAATCTTCCAGCCGATGTTGCACATCGAGTGGCTGCGGCGCGGATAAGTTCATTTCTTGGCCCATACCGAAGGTCGGGAGAACAGGTCGGCCAATCCGGGGTTATCAGATTCCGGCCGGTCCAGCATTTCCAGGATCGCTTGATACTGACTGCCGGTCACCATGAACAGTCGCTGATCGAGCAGGGTCTGCTCGGCGGCCTGGTAAGCGGCATCCAGAATGAAATCGGTCAGCGATTTATGTGCGACCTCGGCGGCGCGACGCAGTACGGTTTCCTGAGCCGGTGTCGCGCGCAGTCCGAGGCGGGCCGAGCGAGTCGTAGTGTTTGTGGTCAGCATGACAACGGTCCTCCTGATGTACGTTGGGCACAACGTTAGTACAAATGACGCTACACGTCCAGGCGTCGATCGGCAAAATGAAGCCAGCTTAACCAGCGGAGCCAGCGCTGTTTAACACTGGAAAGCGTCATCGCTCCCAGCGTCAAGGAGCTGCGGACGCGGCTTGATGGTGTTGAAAAGAGCGTTCAGGAAGTCGGCCAGCGTGTGGATCGTCTTGATGGTCGCGTGGAGCATCTGACGGAACGTATGGAACAGGGCTTTGCCCGCATGGACTCTCGGTTGGATGCACTTATCCCGACGCAATCACTGCGCGCCTGGAGCGCGAGGTCCAGGAATTGCGGAAAGCCTAACATCCTCTGGCGTCGGTTCGAATCCTAAACGGCGATAGAATGCATCGGTATCGGGTACTGACCCACAGTCAGGCTGAAGTAACCCGCTTCATGTACATCCATGTATTCACAGTGCTACTCAAATGAGCCAGAATATAATCGGGCATGGATAAAATGGGGGCACCATAGTGATCACGAAAATTTTCAGAAACGGTAATTCGCAGGCCGTCCGCATCCCGGCGGAATTGGCGTTCAAGAACAGGGAGAAAGAACCTTTTTGCTTTGGTCCGAAAAACTGTGCTCCCAGAAATCGATCTCTTTCTGTGACAATCCCAGGTCCTGCAAAACTTCACGCCAACCTTGCAGCGCTTCACAACACGCGTTGACAATGTGTGTAGCTCTGGATGGATCCAGACCAAAGGCCTCCACCATGGAAAGCGCGTTCTGCAAAGTGGCCTGACGCCCTTCTTTACCGAGAGCGATGGATAAGTCGAATTGGGTATGTAGACCGGGGCGACTATGCGTTGGGTTGATGTCATATGCCGGTGATAATTGCCAGGTTCCGTCCACGCCCAGAATCACCGCATGATTACGCAGATGGTCATCGGTATTTCGGATCAGCCAGTTGAATATCATTCTCCGGAAAAGCTCCGTCGATCCAGACAGATCCCCGAACATTCTCAGGTGGCTGGCCAGGGCAGGATAACTGCCTAGCCGGTTTTCGCCTTCATCGAAATTCAAAAGAGACAGGCCACTGACCATGGCCAGATGTCGCCTGTTTTCTGGTGTGCCGATCCGATCAAAGCGTTGCGACAGAAACACATGGCGGCCATCCTGGAGTGGATACAGTTGGGTATTAGGCGTCGTGATCCCGGCACGGCGGGCCAGAATCATGGAGGCCTGCTCCAATAGAGCCACGTCATAACTGTCCCGATAGGCAGGCAGCTTGGCCAGCCACATTTGGCCTTGGTGATAAACCGACAGCTTCGGGCGAGCGCCCCCCATACTGGTTCTTTGTACCAGAAAATCCGCCAGCGGCTGCAGGGGATAGGATGATGGGCCTTCCTGCTCCAGCGACTCGACCGCCTGCACAATCGTGGCCAGGTCCAGCACGTCATCGGTCCTATTCACAGGCGCGGGGATCACCGGACCGCTTTCCAGGTCTCTGGAAAACGCCAGAAATCCGGGACGATCCTGAACGTCCGCCTGCAACAAGTCAGAGAATTGCACGGACTCTACAGAAACACCCAGCTTTTTGGCATAAACCAGCGTGCCCCAGTAATCCGGCAGGGCATCCCGAATCGGTCCCGGTAGTCCCCGGTTCATCGTCTGGGTAAATATAGGTGGGCCGTTTTTCCGCCATGTGGGCATAGGGGCGATGGGCGGCAAATCTTCGCGTTCACGGTAACTGCGCACATACTGAAAGGTGCTGATGGCCGCGCTTTCGTGGTAGGTCAGAATGCCGGCCAAATGCCTTTGTGTCGCATCCGGGCAGACGTACACATAGAACAACGGCGTATTATCAGATCGGCTCATAGCCTATCCGCCAGATCATCGGGTGAAACCCCTCTGGATCGACGGCGGGTACGCAGACTTTGTTCGAGGGTCGCCCCCTGGTAGTCACGGTCATACAACAGCAGGTTATCGAGGTCCCCAAGCATTCCCAGTAAAGACAAAACTGCTACCCAGGTGCCAATGGCAGTACCCGGGTCCGCCTTTTCCATTTTGCGGTAGGTGACAATGCTCACCTGCAGTAATCGGGCAGTTTCGTCTTGTGACCATCCACGGCGTTTACGGGCGCGTTTCAGCCGCTCGGCAAGGCTCAGCAGAGAGGACTCCATACGGCGGGATTGACCCTGAACCGACTCAGCCCGCTGCAGATTTTTGTTAGGCACAATATCCATAATGGATACTATAATATCCACTATGGATCTATTTAGATACAATTTTATGGATGTGTTTGTCCAATTCGAGGTCCCGGTATTGCAGCTCCAAAGGCTGGTCATTCGACAGTCTTGAGTAGCAGGAGTTGCACATCGAGTGGCTGCGGCGCGGATAAGCTCATTTCTTGGTGCCATAATGGCGCCAATCAGCAATTTTTGATGGACGATTGAGGTGCCGACCATGTCTGGTAAAACTATCGAACGCGGCAGGATTTCCGCTCGGGTACCTGTGCAGGTCCAGAAAACCCTGGAGCTGGCAGCGTCGATGGTTGGTGCGACCACCAATCAATTCATGGTCCAGTCATCCCTGCGTGAAGCCGAGCGTATCATCGAACAAGAGCGGGTCATCCGTTTATCTGCCCAAGACACAGAGACCTTTATTCAGGCGTTGGAAAATCCGCCACCACCCAATGCTGAATTGAAGGCGGCACTGCAACACTATAGGGAAGCCAGGCGAGATGATGAAGATACAGGCTTTAACTGGCATCCACGACCGAAAGGGCTTTGATTGTGGTGTCGAGGCCCTGAATCTCTGGCTTCGGCAGACAAGACAGCGCCAGATTCCTGTTACCCGACTGGGGAGGCTGGCTATTCGTTCCAATCTGCAAGGGCAGGGGCTGGGGCGTTTATTGCTGGCTGATGCCGTCAGCCGCTCTCGCAATGCCGCATTGTCAGTAGGCAGTGCAGGCATATTTGTAGATGCCAAAAATGCAAATGCCGTGCAGTTCTACAAGCGCTATGGCTTTATTGCCTGCCATGAGCAACCCCACAAACTGTATTTGCCCATGTGGTGATCCACGCTTGCGGTGTTGCAGCGAAGCGTCGCGCGTCCTTGAGTAGCAGGATGAGTTGCCGTTCGTTCTCTGGCGTCGGTTCGAATCCGAAACGGCGATAGAATGCATCGGCATCGGGTACTGGCCCATTCCTCGACGAATGCGCTCGGGAACATCGACTGTGTCGATCTGGCCCACAGTCAGGCTGAAATAACCCGCTTCATGTACATCCATGTATTTACAGTACTACTCAAATGAGCCAGAATATAATCGGGCATGGGTAAAATGGGGGAATCATAGTGATTACGAAAATTTTCAGAAACGGTAATTCGCAGGCCGTCCGCATCCCGGTGGAATTGGCTTTCAAGAATTGGGAGATGGAGCTGGTCATCGAGCGTCACGGCGATGAACTGTGCATTCGCCCAGCGCAGCAGCGTATGGGGAACGTCCTTGAAAAATTTGCCAGGTTTTCTTCGGATTTTATGGCAAATGGACGTGGTGACAACCAGGAAGATGAACGCGAAGCATTATGAAGCCGAAATATATGCTCGACACCAACATTTGCATTTATCTGATGAAAAGGCAACCACCATCGGTGCGAAAAAAATTTGAAGCATGTTTTGTGGGGGATGTCGTTATTTCAGCTATTACGCTGGCTGAACTTGAATACGGCATCACCTGCTCGGCAGAAAATCAGCTTGCCAATCAGGCGGCTTTGGACGATCTGCTGCAGGATATTCCCGTCGCAGCATTCGACTCCCGGGCCGCCCGCGCCTACGGGCCGGTCAGATGGGCCACCAGAGAACGCTCCCGTGACGCGCTCGACAAACTGATCGCTGCCCATGCTATTGCCTTAAACACTACCCTGGTAACCAACAACGAGGCCGACTTTTGTGTGTTCCCCGGCCTGACTGTGGAAAATTGGGTGGATAATTGAAGCGCGCACTGGCATACAGAACAAACACCTAGGGGCGACGGCAATGGAAAACAATGAAAATCTGGTTTTGGCGGGCAAGGGTGACATTCCACAAGCCATAGCCATACTTGATCGCCTGGATGCGACAGAATACCGTACTGCACGCTGATCGCCGCTCAATTCATGGCCCAGTCATCCCTGCGTGAAGCCGAGCGTATCATCGAACAAGAGCGGGTCATCCGTTTATCTGCCCAAGACACAGAGACCTTTATTCAGGCGTTGGAAAATCCGCCACCACCCAATGCTGAATTGAAGGCGGCACTGCAACACTATGGGGAAGCCAGGCGAGACGATGAAGATACAGGCTTTAACTGGCATCCACGACCGAAAGGGCTTTGATTGTGGTGTCGAGGTCCTGAATCTCTGGCTTCGGCAGACAAGACAGCGCCAGATTCCTGTTACCCGACTGGGGAGGCTGGCTATTCGTTCTAATCTGCAAGGGCAGGGGCTGGGACGTTTGTTGCTGGCTGATGCAGTCACTCGCTCTCGCAATGCCGCATTGTCAGTAGGCAGTGCAGGAATATTTGTAGATGCCAAAAATGTAAATGCCGTGCGATTCTAAAAGCACTATGGCTTTATTGCCTGCCATGAGCAACCCCACAAACTGTATTTGCCCATGTGGTGATTCACCTGATGGCATTGACGCGAATGATGAAAACCACGAAAGCAGTCTGGTGTCTTAATCGTGGACTGGATCAAGTTGATCGCCATCTCCGGAACGTAAAAAGTTTGAAACGTGTTTTGTGCGGGGCGACCCCCGCCAAATTTGATTTTCAATAATTTATTACGCGCCAGCCTATTACCTTGACAGTGCTGCCATTTTGATAGAAAGCCGGGAACTGTCCGGATGAACCAGTATCACCTGCGGCAGATTGTATGAGGGTTCTGCCATTAGTTGAGATAATCGTCGGTGTATATGCTGTGCCATAACCTATGAGTATGGGTCCAGTAGCACTTGTACCGTTTAGGTCAAAAAAGCCTGAGGGAAAAGCACCATTCAAAAGTTTATATAGAAAATAATAGGCTGTATTTTCGCCACAAGTGTTAGCGGCAGGGCTCACAGTGACTGGAGCAATAATGGCACCATTGTTGATGGCAATGGGTGCAGAAATAACAGAGGAATTGGGGAGTCCTGTGATTGTTTGTGGGGTATTAGTAGTTGAATATGTTTTGCTACCACCGGTATAGCTTGCCCATAAAGCTTGCCAGTTATTAGCAGACTTTTGAAAGACGGTAAAACCATTTTGGCCTTGTACGCTTAAGTAATAATTACCTAAATAATAACTGGTAGTCATATACTGAACTACAGAGCTTAAACCTGAGCTGCTTGAAGCCCATGGTGCATAAGAGGCGGCATTTGCACTAGTGCTAGAACCAAAACTAGATGCAGTAATAACCGGAGGAAAGCTGGTTGAAGAAATTACTGTGGAATTTGTACTGGTTCCAGAAATTTGGGGAATATTTGTAACCGGCATTGAATAAACATATCCATTCGAGCTTCCCAGGTAGATATTATTATTTGTATCGATACTTAAAGCACTGGAAGCTACAAAGGGTAATTGATCCTGAAAAGAAACGCCTGAACCTACATTAACACCAACTAAATAACTTGTAGATGTAGAATTGATATTATTATTGACTACCCATAATGCCCAAGTTTGTCCAAACTGAGAACCTGGAGAACTAATCTGGTAAAAAATGGGTGATTGCGTAATCGGCTGAGAAAAAGAAGGTCCAAGATCATTTTCATAGATAACCGAATTCAGGTTGGCCGTATTGTTAACCGTAGAAAGCTTTAGGTCATATAATATGCCACCACCTAAAGCACTACCCACTACATAAGTATTCCAATTTCCATTGGCATCGGTCGCACTGATGGACTTGAATCCACCTTGCATGCTTTGACCGCGCCAAAATGTATTGTAGGATTGTAGCTGATTGAGTAAACCATATGGGACCCACGACCAGGTTAAAGATGGAGAACCTCCCGTAGCACCATTGTAGCTAATACCATATAAAATTCCGTCATTAGAAGAAAACAAAACCATATTCTTGCGACTTGTATTTGAACTGGCAAAGCTTGTGTAGCTGTTACTACCATTGCCAGCGGAAAGCATAGCTGAATTATCAGGCGGAAGAATAATCTGCGGCGTACTGGTAGTGGGCAGGCCTAGTGTCCAATTGGGGGCCCGACCTCCTAGATAAGTGCTATTGCTTGAAGCGGATGGATTCACTGTGTAATTTGCTATGATGCTAGGCGTTAAACCGTTAGCTAAATTTGTTCCAAAAGCATTTGGGTAGGAAGTTGCCGCACTCGATAGAAGGATTGCAGACCCTGATATAATACTACCACTAGAACTAGTGGGTGCTGTGGTATAAACCGGTGGCGTAGAGCTAGAAACAGAAGAGGATATTACAGTGTTTGCGTCCCACACAGCATTTGAAGTGGTGGATGCGGTTACACCGTTTGCATTGAATGGGAATGCAAACATATTGCCCTGTCCGTTACTTTTATTGATGTTTTCCTGAACAAATTCCAATGAACTGCTGGTTGCGGTACCAGTTGCAGCAATAGGCGAAGTGATAGTGTTACTTAAAATATTGGCAACAATTGATGATAACGCCGAATTTAGTTGTGAGGTAGACTGTGCTGAGTAATAATATCCAGTGCCTCCAGCTTGGGCCATTGCAGTCAAAATTGCTTGCCCCTGGGTAGCCTCGGTATTTTGGCTTGTGCTTTCAGCAGTATTGGGGTTGACGGCAGAACCAACCCCTAATACATAGGTTTTGATACCAGCACTGTTTAAATTTGCTATTTGTTGAATTGCTTCTACAGCAGCATTATTATAATCGGTTGAACTGCTGCTCGCTGTGGCTGCGGTGATGAGTGGAAAACCAAAAGTAGTAGCTGCTTGACTCCCAAGAGGTGGGTATAGGTGCCCATTCAAACCCTGTGTAGGTTGACCGTTGGTAATAATAATGACATATTTCTGTCCACAGGTTGACGGAGGTGCATTGTTTCCTGTACGTCCAAAATAATTTAATGCTGTTTTTAAAGCACCAGCCATTGGCGTATGACCAGCCCCAGCTTCAATAGGTACCGATGCCTGATTGTAATTAAAACCGCTGGCCGGGTTCATTAATGGTGCTGGTTCTATGGCACTAGCGATTTTCGATAACGCCGCACTTGAACCAATCAGGGCAATTATATTTCCTTGAGGTGTGCTGCTACTTTGTGTTTTCACTGTGCTACCAAAAAACGCATAACCTCGAGCTGCTGTCCAAACTTGCGGCGTTTGTGTCAAATATCCAGGATTCGAGGGGCCAAAGGTACTGTATCCAGAATAATATGTGGATGCATTATATTTTGTATAGGGAGAATTAATGGGTGATATCAATTGATTTTCATAATTTGATATTGTATATTTATAAGTTCCTTGGTAACTATAATATATATTATTTCCTAAATATGAAGAAGAATAAAGCACGCTATTTATTAATGGATTGTCACTGCTATCAGTTATTTCTAGGTATTTATATTGATAGGATGGGGAATTATTATAATAATTATGATTAAAATAATTGTATGCAATATATTGGCATGAATTAGAAGAATTTTGGTAGCACGGATTTATTGCATAGTTTATCCCTAATATACCAGAAGGCGCCGTTGATGAAAAAGAACTTGAGTTTAATCCATTAGAAAACATATAATATATCGAAGAATTTAGATCGTTTAGACTCGCTGAATATTTATAATCTTCAAGACCAAACTGGATGCT
Source organism: Acidithiobacillus sulfurivorans (assembly GCF_018853815.1). Taxonomy (GTDB): domain Bacteria; phylum Pseudomonadota; class Gammaproteobacteria; order Acidithiobacillales; family Acidithiobacillaceae; genus Acidithiobacillus; species Acidithiobacillus sulfurivorans. The sequence continues at coordinate 49,005 of NZ_JAAOMP010000153.1, forward strand.
GTTGGTGTAATTTACATTTCCTATTATATTGGATATGGCTTGCTTGGCAGCATTTAACATGGAAGGGCTATTATCAAGATAGGTAGAATAACCTGTCTTTGAAACTGTTTGGCAAGCGCTTAGAGCAGGTGCCGTAAAACCTGATGTATTATCACAGTTCACCGTGTAAGGAACCGAACTGTTTGCGTTGCCATATGCTATGGGAGTAGTATCTCCTGAATTATAGTTCACTGGTGATGATGAGCTGTTATTCTCCGCTACGACACCAGAGCCGGTCATAATTGCTCCGGAAAGACCGGTAATTGGATCTTCTACAACGCCTGCCATACCTTGGGAGTTGTCAATAATGATCATTACCTGCGGTTGACTTCCAGAAGGCGTGTTATTGATATTCACATCCGGTTGTTGGGGGGTTGCCCATGCGCTCAGAGGCAGGCATGTTACGGTACCTATCAAAAAACTGGCTAATAATTTGTTATGTAATTTTATCTGCATTTTTATTTCTCCAGGTTGGCTTCGATCGTAACGCCCAAACCACCACCATTGGTATTAGCAGCATGTACATATGCTATGTAGTAATATGTCCCATTTGTCGTATTTGGACCAATTGGATAAACAACGTAGTTAACATTAAAGCTAAAGCTGCCGTAATTAATTGGCATCGATCCACAATTATTAGTTTGGGCGCAAGTCTGCCAAAAACTAGCTGTTGGTGCGCTTGGTCTAGTGCTTCCTGAAGTTGGTACTACGTACCAAGGGCTTATATTTCCGGTTGGAGGATTTGCCCCCTGTTGAGAAAGGAGGTTACTAGCTTCCAAGACTCCCTGTTCTGTGGCTTCTTGTGCGGCATTCTGTACAGCCAAATTAGAGGCTATCAAGCTGTTGTTTTTATTCATATATAAATACGCTAGAAGGGCGAGCGTCACCGCAAATATTAAAACCAGTACCACTACTAAAATAGCCCCGTCTTCGCCGTGGTCTGATGTCTTTTCTGAACATGTTTTTTTAATTTTAGACATTTTTAATTATCCTGCAAGATTTGATTGCGCACAGGAATGATGTCCTGAAATAAATGATATTCATAGTTTCTGCAGCTACCCTGCAAACAACCTGGACCGTTGCTTGGGACAGTATATGTAGTACCCAGAACATTGAAGGTTTCAGGGCTCAAGGTGTTTGGCAAGTACTGCGATGAACGGATTAACATTGCGATTTGTACGGCGACAATACTCTGCGTTGATGGCGTATAGAGATTCGGCGTAATCCACGTTATCACTCCATTGGTATTTACACCGTACTGAATCTGAAGATCAACTACACCTATCGCTAAAGCCTGTGGGGTAGGTGTACTTCCGGAGCTGGTAGTGTACTGGGTCAAATATAATGTTGGTGTCCCTACCTGTGAAGAACCTGGTGGTGTATCCAAAATCTGAAACTGATTAACAACAAAACCAGCATTCCCTAAATCATAAAGTGGGGCATTAGTAAAGTCGCCTGCTGATATTGTTGATCCAGTAACGCCACTTAATTGTGAGAAAATTTGATTCGTATTGATCTTTGCGCAGGATGCTCCGCCTGAGTTCATGGTGATGGTGCCGTTCCCGCCGTTCCCGCCGTTCCCATTCCCATTACACGAGCCGCTGCCACCCACAGTGGAAATTTCTCCAAAAATACAGGTGCCACCGCTGGATGCGGGGACAATCAAAGCCATATCTCCAGGTTCCAATGGGGCGCTGTTATTTACCTGAAGACTTGCTGAGTTCAGATTGGGAAGGCTGGCGACTGTTGTTGCCGGGGCACCACCAAAACTGCCACCACCGATCACTGTACTAAAGGTATAAGGATTTCCATAGGTATAACCAGTACTCTGAACAGAGGCCGTGATGGCTGTCAAAGTTAACGGTCTATTTCCTGTATTCGAGTAGCCTACCACCCCATTCGGACACTGGGTGTAACTCGGCAACCCATACCCCGCCGACTCAATAGCCTGACGCATAATCGCCAAAGCATTGCGGCCGCGCTGCCACATTTCGCCGCTGGCAGATTGCTGACTGACGCTTTGGCTGGTCGTCAGAAAAAAGGTGAAAACAGCGGTAGCCAGTAAGCCCACCACAACCAGAGAAACCAGTAACTCCACCAGAGTCAGGCCGTTTTCATGGCATCCGACATTGGGGTGTTGCGAGGAAGAAAGTCGATTCATGTCAGTAGCCCACTATGCTTTGTGTGGTATAGGTTTGTGCGCCACCCCAGGTGACGGTTACGGTGGCCGTGCAGGGGCACCCATTACCGTTGAGCGATGTAACAGCCAGAGTCACTTGACTTTGTGCGGGCATTCCGTAAGCACTCATCACTGCTGAAACGGGGTTCAATAAAGTAGTATTATTGCTGTTCTGACTGGCGTTGACTGTTGCGCCATTTAGGCTCAGCGCCTGCGCACCATTGGCCCGAAGTACGCCCATGGCACTCTGGGCAATTTCGTAGCCGGATGTCAGATTCTGATTCTGGTTGGTCATGGCAAAACTGCTGAGGAATATACTCAAAATACCCAAGGAGCCGATGGCGAAAATCGCCAGCGCGGCCATGGCTTCAATGAGGGTTAAACCTGCCTGGGTGGCGGCTTCAGCGTTGCGAAGGGAAGGCGCTATGCACTGCTGGCTGATTGGACAGGAACCTTGATCAAAACGGGCCGACTGGGTTGTTTGGGTGGGATTGAGCACCCGGTTTTTCCGGAAAGCGAAAGTGTTTGTTCTCATTGCAAGTTACACACGCTGCTGGCGGGGCCACTGGTGGCACAGTTGCGCACATTGCCCGCGCCACTGAGCAGCGTTAGCCAGTATCCATAGGTAGCGGCATTCTGGCCCGCATTACCAAAGGTCACGGCAGACCCGGTAATCGTGTTATTGCTGCCATACACCATACCGGTTGGGGTAATACTGAAGGTTGCACCGCTAATAACGCTGCATACCGTGTTGGGATAACGGCTGGCAAATTCCGTTGCAGACATCTGCGGGATTTGCTGTTTGACGTTGCTGGCTGCGGGGGTAATGGTCCACGAGCAACCTGTGCCACCACTGGTTACGGACACCTGCACCGGGTAGCCACTACGGATGGCATATCCTTCCGCCCAGGTAATGTCCTGCTGCAAGTGACCTGAAGCACCCTGAATGGCCGCCCGCACCATCCAGATATTGTACTGGGGGATGGCAATAGCCGCGATAATAGCCATGATGGCAATAATCACCATCAGCTCTATCAAGGTAAAGCCTTTACCCAAGATTCCGGGCAGGGTTTCGGGCAAGCCTTCACCCCCCATGCGTCACCACCGCGCCCATCTTGAAGATCGGCATATACATGGCGACCACCAGGGTGCCGACAATCACACCCAGTACTACCATGATCATGGGCTCCATGAGGGTGGAGAGGCGATTCACGGATTCTTCCACGTCGCTTTCGTAAAAGTCAGCAACTTTGCCGGACATGGTTTCAATGGCGCCGGTTTCTTCGCCAATGGACAGCATTTGCGTGGCCATGATGGGAAAGACGCCATCGGTTTTGAGGCGGGTGCTGATGCGGCCACCGGCGGCGACGTCATCGCGGGACCGTAATACGCTTTTTTCGATGATGATATTGCCGGAAACCTTGGAAAGTGTGCCCAGGGCTTCAAGAATGGGCACACCCGCCGCCTGCATGGTGGACAGGGTGCGCATGAAACGGGCGACAGCGCCTTTCAACAAAATGTCACCGAGCACCGGAATTTTCAGGGAAATCCGGTCAATGACGGTTTTGAAGGGCAGACTGCGCTTGTAGGTGAAAATGAATAACCACACGGCGGCAATCGGCAGGAGTACCACAATATACCAGTGGCTTTTCATCCAGTTGGAAATGTTGATGACAATCTGGGTGAGCAGGGGCAGGGTGGCTCCAAAGCTGCTGAACAGTTGCGAAAACACCGGAATCACGAAAATCATCAAAATCACCACCACCACCAGCATCACGGTAATGATGGCTGCCGGATAAAACATGGCCGATTTGACCTTTTTGTTGAGGGCCAGAGTTTTTTCGCGGTATTCGGCCAGACGCAGCAAGATGGTGTCGAGAATGCCGCCTTGTTCACCGGCGGCGATCAGGGACACAAACAGGCGGTCAAAATATTTGGGGAAATGCGCCATGGACTGGGAAAGGGATTCGCCTTCCTTAAGATGCTTAAGGATACCCTTGAGCAATTTTTTCATGGCCGCGCCCTGGGTGGCGCTAATCAGCAGTTCAAAAGCCTGTACCAACGGTACCCCGGCGTTGATCATGGTGGAAAGCTGGCGGACCATGACGACCAGTTGGGCTTCCTTGATCCCTTTTTCGCCAAACAGCGGTTGGGGGACCTTGCGGATGGTGACCGGCACCAGACCCTGCTTGCGCAGGGAAACCCGCACCACATTGGCGCTGGCAGCATTCATTTCGCCTTTTTTCTTGTCCTTGGCGCCGGGCAGGGTGGCTTCCCAGACAAAGTCGTAGGTCTTCGCCTCTTTCACCGTCGCCTTTTTTCCTAGTGCTGTTGCCATCTGTTCACCTTGTCCATCCCCGTCTTTCTTCCCAATTAGCACATGCCCACTATTTTGCAAGGGGCGAGACACCATGAATTTCATGGGCCCTTCTGAGAAGATACAAACGAGCTGTGCTCCAATTTTTTCCGGTAAGGTTTTGCTTGGTGGTTCAGCATACAGGTGGGGACACAGCGTATGACCGTACCTTGGAATACTTTGGGTGGGATGAATAGATAGCCACGGCACGTGGAGGGTAATTGATAAACTACCCAAGCACGCGCGCGATGGTAAACAATAAGAATAATGTATGGGTAACCTGGCTGATCGACCCTTTATTCAGGTATTGCAGACGACGCCTTTTGGCAGCCTTTCCGTTACGCCGGGCCGATATCTGGATCCAAATCAAGCGGATCACCCCATTCATGCCGGACCTCACCCCTTCTTTTACCTGGGATGCTGATCCCTTTAAATACTTCCTGAAAAGGCTTCAAGTCTGCCGGTATGGATGGCATGCTATCCAATGATTCCATAATCTTGCCCGCTTCGCGCTCGGTCATTGTGGCAACGACCATTTTATCTTCAATATTAATCTGCATGAGATTCTCCTTGATAAAATGACTTCGGTTGACGGAATTCATTATCCATGGAAAGTACTGCTTCTGCAGAAAGATAGGCGAAATCCAACGTCGAGCGATTAAAGTCCCCTGCTTTTTTAAGCAGGGCATCAGACACTTTATCAGCCTCAGCTTTGCTCATACTCAGTCGAAAAGTACCATCGGACTGTTTTTTAAGATCCATCAAAATCTCCTTGTGTATTTACATGTTACAGAAATTCCAAACATATTTTTGTAGACCATTAAAACCGGGTATTGTTCCGTTATTAAGAGTCTCCTGCTGAATGCGCGGAGGTTATGTAACATTGATTAGGCACCTCTGGCAGAGATTCAAACCCAGGCTTCGCAAACCAATACCCCTGAAACAGATCAATACCCTGCATACGCAACCAGCTATATTCTTCAACGGTTTCCACACCTTCTGCCAGAATCCCGATATTCAGTTCGCGGCAGGTCAGTTGTATACCATGCACTATGGCCTGACGACGCTCGTGGCGGTCAATATCAATAATCAACTCTCTGTCCAGCTTGATATAGTCAGGCAAGTAGTTCGCCAACAAATTAAGCCCTGCATAACCAGCACCAAAATCGTCAATGGCCGTTCGAAACCCTAATTTCTGGTAATAATCAATAATGCGGCGAAGATGTTCATGGTCCTGGATTTTTTCTCCTTCGGTAACTTCAAAGACGATCTGATTGATGGGGAACCCGTATTTTTCTGCCGCCCAGAGGGTGGTGCGGATACACTGCTCAGGCTGATAAACCGCGTTAGGAAAAAAGTTGATATTCAGATCACAGGATATTCCCAGTTCTGCTGCAAGTTGCACGGCTTTTATCCGACAATTCTGATCGAAGCGATAGCGATTGGCGTCGTTAAGTTGTTCCAGGATCGAAGACGCAGGCTCACCTTGCGGGCCGCGAACCAGCGCCTCGTAGGCAACCACCCGGCGTTCACCCACATGAACGATAGGTTGGAATGCAAAAGTAAAGTCAAAGCCCAAAGGCTCCTCCTCTTTGCAGAGGTTGCAAGAGGGGATTAGAGAAAGCTTATCTGGTGTGTGCATGGATGGGTAGTCTCCTGATCTTCAAAAGTAGTATTGCATCTTAAAGTAATCTTAAGAGTCTGTTTATATATAAATCCTATTATGCTTAATTATAACTGTAATGTAAAGCGTAAAATGATTCGGAAATTCTTTTCTAATATAAATTTAAACGATAGATATTTTTTTTGATGAGTATAATATTATTATGGAAATATTGAGCGCGATCCTCTATTCAGAAACAAGAGATCTATGTAGGATCTTAGCGATGACAAAATAATCAATGACGCCAGAAACGATAACCATTCTTCGCAGGAGAAATTATATGAAACCTTGGTTGATTGTAACTGGTGCTTCGGGTTCGCTTGCTGAAACTATTATTCCTTTAGCCTTAAAGCATGACTGGCGGGTATTGGCAGTCACCCGTCAAAAAAATTTGCCCGCTATTTTTGAGTCATCAGAAATAACGATTCTTCAGTCCGACGTATCGACTATGACGGGTACAGATTCGGTTGTGAACTTTTTCAAGGAGCGTGATGAAGTTCCTGAGGGACTTGTGCATCTCGCGGGTTCTTTTTTATTAGCCGGATTATTGCAGACTTCTGAGACACAATATCGTGCTTGTCTATCAGCCAATCTGGATTCTGCCTTTTTTATGTTGAAGGCGTTTGTGACTATGCGAAGAAAATATGGTACCGGCGGTAGTGCAGTTTTCGTATCATCGGTGGTATCAGAAAGTGGAGTCGCCTTTCATGAAGCGGTCGCTGCTGCAAAAGGTGGCCTTGAATCCCTAGTCAGGGCTTCTGCAGCCACACATGCCCGCGACGGGATACGCATTAACGCAGTCCGCTCTGGCCTAATGGATACAAGGGCTGCAGCGCATTTATTGCGCAATGAACAAAGTCGTAAAATGGCTCAAAAACAGTATCCTCTTGGTGAGTTGATCCAGTCAAATCAAGTTGCAAAGGCTATTTTATTCTTGCTTGAACAACCACAAATAACGGGGCAAATTTTATCTGTTGATGGTGGATTTAATGCCATACGCCCATTGGTTACCACTTGAAATATTCCGATTTTGCAAAACCAATCCCATGATGACGCCGGTTACCGCTATTACGGTAACGACCCACACGTCTTAAGGATATCTTGCCGCATTGGGGTACACGTAAAGCTGAAAGTATCACCCGCAAAGAAGTCGTGGCCCTTCTGGATCGGATTGCCGCAAGATGAGTGCCTATAGCAGCCAATCGTACCCTGGGTGTCCAGTCTCCATCCAAGGAGCGCCAGAAAGATCGCGTCTTGAATGATGAGGAGATCGTTCTGTTCTGGAAATGTCTGGACCCTGCAGCCATGTCGCTCATGACAAAATTGGCGTTGCGTTTTATGCTGGTTACCGGTCAGCGTTTGGGAGAAGTTTGTCATTTGACTCGGGAACAGATCGACGGGAATTGGTGGATAATGCCAGCTGAGTTCGCAAAAAATGGTCGTGCGCATCGTGTGGCACTGTCACCGTTGGCAATGAGCATCCTCAATGAAGCACAGTTTATGGGGATTGAGCGCTATTTGTTTCCTTCATTGAGGGTGACGGAGGAGGGGAGGGACTGAGAAATGAGCCCAACAGCACTGTCACGCGCATTACATAAAAATCTATCGGGAATGCAAATCACACCCTTTACGCCACATGACCTCCGATGAACCGCTGCAACACACATCGGCATGCTGGGGCATAACCGTTTGGTGATCTCGAAAATACTGAACCACGTAGAAGGTGGCGTAACAGCCATTTATGGTCGTCACACTTACGACACGGAAAAGCGTGCTGCACTGGAAAACTGGTCTACGAACCGTAAATTTAACGCATAACTTGTCATATAATATGAGGTGTTAAAAAACTAAAAAAAAAGAATATACTTCATTGATTAATCCGCATCAAAATGAAAATTTTACCTCTATTAATATTATGAGTATTTACTCACTTTTAATTTTATTTGGGGATATTTTCATGAGTAAACCACTAAAAGTTTATTGTTGTCGTGATTGCGTTGAGCGTATGCCGCTCTACTACAAAAAAGATCAACATTGTCGTGATGATGATTGGCAATTTTGTTTTCCTGTAAGAGTCGGAATATTTTTTCAGAAAGAAGTCTGGGACTACAAGCGGGAGCAGGCTACTAAGAATGCTTATACCTTAGAGCAAAAAAACTCTGTGCTAAAATCAGCCAAACTCTGGGGTAACTTTCAGTGCGGAGTGAGTGAGGATTGGTGAGGTATTGTACGTTGACTGAGATGACACTTGCCAAAGGAGTGGCGACCCAGGCAGGGTGGCACTGTGGATGCCCCTGCTTGATCGTTGAATTTGCGTGGTATTGCGATTTGATATTAGGTATTCTTACTAGAAGTTGATCGATCAGCACGGAGTATGAACCATGAATGCCACAGCTACTTTATCGAGCAAGTTCCAGATTTCCATTCCCAGGGCCTTGCGTGATGAACAGCATTGGGAAGACGGACAAGAGTTCGTCTTCATCCCCAAAGGTAAGGGCGTCCTGGTGCTATCCGTGCCCGAGAAAGAACAGTTGGTCGGCATTGCTAAGGGGGCTCGCATTGAAGATTTTCGTGATCGCAACGATCGATTCTGATGGATTTAGTGCCTTGCGTGGTCGATACCTCAGCATGGATTGAATGGCTTGCTGACATTCCCACCGGGAGATGCCTGGCAGATCACTTCCCGGAAAAAATCTCAATGTATCGTCCCCACCATCGTGCAACTGGAACTATCGAAGTGGTTAGTGCGTGAAGTTGGCGAGGAACAGGCCGATCAATTCGCCGATATAGCTGTTTTCCTTGTAGTACTCCAGCTTCACCGTTGTAAATATCGGGCGCAGGTACAACGAGAATATGCGAGACGATTTTCCTTCCAGAAATTCTGCCATAGCGGAAAACTGTTTTTTGGGTAGCAGTCTGTAGGCCGTTTCATTCAGTTCGTCCTGGCTCATGTTAGGGCTCCGGTTCGGAAACCACTTTAAAAACTTCGCCAGTTTGGGAAAGTCTGTGACCACCTGGGAGCTGTGCTCCATGTGCGCCATCGGGACGCGGCATATTGCTCAGCAATTTCAGCGTAGTAATGAACGGCATTTTTTGATAAGCCCAGTGACGGAATGAAGCCCTTGGCAAACTCATAAAGCTCCTCGATGCGTAGAGCTTTGTCCACTTCCGTTTTGACTGCCGTGTACTGAAAATCTTTCTGATCAGCGCGAATGATATTGAGCGCTGTGATGCCATCATTCCGATGCACTAAAGCCGCAAGCTGTTCTGAAATTGATGCAGGTAACGTGGAGACAGCGACATCTCATCGATTTTCCTCCTCGGCATATCCACGACTGAATATATCCTGAAGCGTGGTATAGGAAGGAATAACAATTCCTTTATGATCAAGATAGACCAACAACTGACGAAATGCGCTATGGCCTTTGGGGTAGTAGCGAAGCAAATCACCGATATGAGTTGTAATCTCGGGGACAAAGTCAGACGTCCAATTGCGATAATTGAACATTGGTAGTATTATTTGCCTCTTGATTCGCACATAGTCACGAGAAATTCGTCCCGTGAAAGGCATTCCTGCTGATTCGGTATAATAGGTATCCACGATGAATTTAACATCGCTATTGACCTCATCAAGCGTGAAGTTGAAAAACTGCTGTTTGGCTTTGAAATAGCCCAACTGAAGAATGAAGAAAATGCGCGTTTTCGTTTGGCTGAATTGCGTTAAGGCTTCGCGCTCCAATGGCGTCAGAGCGAAATAAAGATACTGTTCGTGGGTATTGAAATCAGGACGAGCATATAACTCTTCAACTTCCGTGCTGGATAACAGTTGAATACGCTTGATATTTTCCATCATCTGTACCAATTTAATGAGGCCGAACTGTCAGCCACATCAAATCACCTCGCGTCCATCTAAGTGATTTGCCGGTTCCATGCGTTTGTGTAGCAAACCAAACACGACCAATTGCCGTTCATGAACCAAATAGTAAATGACGTGACTGACATGAGGAAAACTCAAAACGTCCTCGCCAACGTCCGGCCTGGACTTACCCAGGGAAGGCGTTTCGGTCAGCAAGCGAATAGTCTGCCGGAGTTCGGACAGGTATTTTTGCGATTGAGTCGCCCCCCATTGCTTGAGGGTATACCGGCGAATGTCGATGAAATCAGACTGTGCGTCCGGTGTTAAGCGATAATTTAACATTGGCGGGATAACGTGGTCAGTCATGCTCGCCTTTTTCAAGCGCATCAAAAAAGGACTCGCCATCGACAGTGTTGCCTGCTTTGATGTCAGTCATTGCCTGGGCCACCCTCGATTGCAATAGTCTCAGCTTGAGCGTCTCAATACTCTCGTACTCGTCCATTGAGATAACTACGGCAACAGGTTTGCCATTCCTATTAATCTGGACCGGGGCGCGCTGCGCTTTTAGCAGCATGTCTCCAAATTGTGTTTTGGCTTCATTGGCAGAAAGTGCGTCCATTGATTGTTACCTCTTCAATATCGTTCGATTCGTTCAGTGTATACGATTCAATCCATACCCGTCAAAATTATTATCCATCTCCAACGGAGCGCCCTTGTAAAAATGCCAGAGTTCAGTTGATTGGATCACATGCCAGCGGGACAAATGATTTTTTGCTAACAGGTAAAAAATGCTGGTTAGGGTAGGGCGGTGTCCCTGTAGCGTGGACAGCATTGCTGGCGACGTAGAGGTACGCCGATACCAGCCACCTTCTGGGTGGGGTTGAAGATCAAGCTGGTGGATGATTTTCTGGGCTGACATTATGTATGAGGGGATATTGCCAGAGATGTTTCTGAAATCACCAAGGCAGAAAACCACTGCTTTGGTCAAACTGGTAGAACGTAACATGGATAAAAGGCAGCCAGTTGAACCACACTTTTCCACGCCAAGACCCCACCTATAGGCACAAGGGGTATTATTTTTGATTGTTACCCAGAATGTTACCCAGAAAATAAAAAATGTTCAAAGGCAATATCTAGGTAGTTGTTTTATTTGGTGGGTTGTGAGGGGATCGAACCAACGACCCGCTGATTAAGAGTCTCAAAGTCGGGCATTTATGGCGTTTTATCTACCCCCATGTATCTTGACGCATCAAACACTTAGGCAGATACTACCTTTACCGATATTCACCGATTTACCGGAAATAGGTTAGCCCAGGGTTAGCCCGGCTAACTGGAGTCTCAAGGCCCAAAGGGAGCACGCCATGCCCGAAAAGATGCAATTCACCAAGGCCCGCCTAGCGGCGCTGGAGCCGGTCCCCGGCAAACGGATCACCGTCTATGACCTGGAACAGAAGGGACTCTGTATCCGCGTTACACCAGCCGGAGCCAAGACGTTCTATTGTGTCCGTAAGGTGGAGGGAAAAGTGGAGTGGGTACGCATAGGCGATGCCGCCGCCGTGACCATTGAGACAGCACGAACCACCGCCGCCGGGATCATCAACGACATTGCCAGAGGAACCAACCCCGCCGAGCAGAAGCGTATCAAGAAAGCGGAGATGACATTCTCTGATTTGTTCGCTGAGTGGGTACAGGAATGTAAAGCCAAGGGCAAAAAGAGCCTGGGCAACGACGAGCGCAACTACCGTCTGCACCTGGGCACCCTGGCGAAAAAGAAGCTATCCGATATAGAGCGCCAGCATATCCGCACGTTACACCGGAAGATCGGCACCGCGTCCGGTATCTACCAGGCCAACAGGGTTTTAGCCCTCACCCGCGCCGTGTTCAACTTCGGGATCAAGACGCTGGATATACCGGGACTGACCAACCCCGCAGCCGGGTTGAAGATGAATCGAGAGGAAAGCCGGGATCGTCGCCTGCACCCCGACGAAATGCCCAAGTTCTTCGAGGCGCTGGCCGCCGAGGAAAACCCCGATATGCGGGATTACGTCATGCTCTCACTGCTGACCGGAGCGCGTCGCTCCAATGTGCAAGCGATGACCTGGGAGGAAATCCACCTGGACCGCAGGACGTGGACCATCCCCGGCTCAAAGGCGAAGGCTAAGGACAATATCACCGTACCGCTGACCACCGCCGCCATAGAGGTGCTACAGGCCCGCGCAGAGGCCAATGGAGCGCAAGGGTGGGTATTCCCCGGCGCAGGCAAGACAGGCCACCTTGTAGAGCCTAAAAAGGGCTGGCAACGGCTATTGCAGCGGGCAGGCATCGAGGACTTGCGCTTGCATGACCTGAGACGTTCCCTGGCGTCATTCCAGATCGACGCGGGGGTGTCTCTGGCCGTCATAGGCAAGGGGCTAGGGCACCACTCCCAGCAAACCACCGCCGTGTATGCAAGGCTGGCGCAAGACCCTGTTGCCGACGCCTGGCAGAAGGGTACCGATGCCATTCTGGTGGCCGCTGGTGTTAAGCCCACTGCTGAGGTTGTGCCGATGGGCAAAAAAGGCAAGCGCAGTGCATAGCCGCCGCTTTGAACGCCCGGTTGTGCTGACTCACCATGCCCGGAACAGGATGCAGGAGCGCAATATCAGTGACGCTGAGATCATGGAAATTGTCGAGACAGGCACTATCCGCGCCAAGGATGAGCGCCGCGCATGGATATACCGAGAGTTCCCGGATCGGCAAGACAATTTATTGTGCGTGGCTGCTCTGCTGGATGACGTTATCATCATCAAAACCATCATGACCTTTTGGGAGGTATCCCCATGAAAACCGACTATGACCCGACCGATGACATTCTGGTGTTGCACTTCACCGACAAGCCCGTCACTCGTGAGGTGTCGCAAGACTGGAACCTGAATATTGCCTATGCCCATGACGGAAGTATTGTGGAGATCGTGATCCTGGACGCCAAGGCATCCGGCGCATGGCCGATACCACAGCACGCCGCCTGATGATTTGAGTTGTACCGCCATAAAGTTTAAGGAGGATGTATGAACGCTGAAGATCTGATCGAGGCAATACGCGATGCAGGAGCAAGTACCGATGAAGACGTAAAGGCTGCTCTGGAGGATGGGGAAGCCTTGGGACATATCATGGGCCTTGCGCCTTTGGACCCAGACGATGCCGCGAGTGTAGCCGCCCATGCCGAAGCACAAGGCATTGTCGAGGAAGCTCACGCTTCAATGATTTGAGTTGTACCGCCATGCTCTAGGCTGATCCCCGAAAAGGTGGGCACCCTTCCCACTCTGAGCATGGCACCTATTTTTGAGGGGGCGCAGATAGGGAGCGCGATGTTATGGCTATAGATTCCGATATTACGTGGAGCGGATACCGCATTAAATCTGTAATAGAGTGGCTTAATGTTTCGTATGCTGAACTAATGAAGCATGGACACAATGGGGAGTTAAAATTAGGAATAGAGGCATTCCAGATGCCACAGTTAATCATCTTCCGTGAAGTAGATGGGGATGACTGCGAAGTATCCGAAGAAGAATTAAAGCGCAAAGGAATTGAGCAGCCTAAAAACATTGGCGTTATGGATGCGGTTGTGACGAAAAGAAAGTTACTCATTCACCCGCGTGACATCCCTGTTCTCGACACCCCAAGCCTGCTGCCAACACGCAAGGGGTATTTGATAGATGATCGTTTCTACCCAGCAACCAAGCCCTTTTATCCATTACGGTTCCTTCCTTGGCCGCCTGATGAATTACCTGAAGGTTGGTACTATATGCCACTCAAGGAATTACAGTCTGCCGGACCTGAGGAGCCTGTAACGCTTACGGACATTTTAGCCGGAGCGCCCGCCAGACGCCGACCAATTCCTGTAAGGCTTGACGGTTTAATTATACCAAGGGCAGAAATTGAAAAGATTAAAAATCGAAATTATGCCACGAAAGAAAAACCTGCCGACGACGATGACCTGAATACCAAAACAGAAGAAAAATATCAGGCCATGATCGCAGCTATGGTTCAGATCATCGCCAGTAAATTCCCCGGCTACAACAATGGAAGCACACCCAACGCCGCACAGATTGCCAAGGCAATAAATGACACCAAGCTAGTGGATCGCCAGCCTGGAACCATAGAAAAAACAATCAGCGCAGCATGGGATAAGTTCGGGAAGTAGTCTGCATTTTCTGTAATTGCAATCTGCATTTTGCATTTCCCCGACTTCCCCGAAATACCCCCGCAACATAAGCGCCATCATCCATCACCGATAGGCGCTTAACCATGTATCCCGAAACCGAAACGGTACACCAGATCATCGCGGAGATTGGCCGCACCCTGGGCTGCCCCGCCGATGCCATCCCCACACAGGTTGATGAACAGAAAGCTTCCATTGTTCTGGACGTGAAGCCCGCGACCCTCTGTAACTGGCGCTGTACTGGCCGCTATAACTTGCCCTATGTGAAGACTGGCCGCCTTGTCCGTTACCGCGTCGCTGACCTGGCCGAATGGATCGCCAAGCGTCGCACTGGCATGGAGGGGTAAGCCATGCAGACACAAAAAAGCCGCCCCGGAGCAGGGACGGCATACGCAAGATCGAACGTCTCCAATCATATCACCATCGGCGTGGTGCGTAATGCCCATGATCCCCGGATCACCCCCCGCGCTTTGCCCTGGAGCGAGTTCTGCCAATACCTGAGCAGGGCAGAGGTACGGGAGACGAAAGACGGCACCGGCTTTGTGCTGGCGCAGTTCAACACCATGCACCGCGCTGGCAAGAATGTTGCCGCAGTCTTGGCGCTGGGCTTCGATGTGGATGGCAAGGATCAGGCCCCGCTGCCGCCTCTTGTCGCGCATGAAGAGCTATCCCGTAAGGGCTGGGCGCATGTGGTTTATTCCACCTGGAGCCATAGCGCCAAGTCTCCCCGGTATCGGATCATCCTTGCTCTGGATGCCCCGCTGCACCCCGACGCGCTGAGGGACGCGCAATCCTATGTGGTGGACCAGTTGCCCGGAGCCATCGCACAGGCCATTGATCGCGCCTGTCTGGGGGATCGCGCCCGGCTTTTCTATGCACCAGCCACTCCACCAGATCGCGCAGGAGAGTATGAGTTCTACGCTGGAGGATCAGCCCCGCTGAGTGCCCGGACGTTGACCCTAATCGCCGCCGCCATGCAGCGCAAAAGAGAGACCCAGAAGGAACAGGCCAAGGCGATGGCAACACGGATCGCGGCGCGTGGTGGCGTCTCGGTCATCGCACAATTCAATGAACAGCACACCATCGAGGAAGTGCTGGAAAATGGAGGCTATACCAGAAAGGGCAAACGCTGGGTATCACCCCATAGTCATAGTGGTACGCCTGGGATCGTGGAGATCGAGGGGCGCATCTTCTGCCACCATGCCGATGACCCCATGCACAACGGACATGCGCTGGATGCCTTTGACGCCTATGCAGCGATATACCACAACGGAAGCCTGAGCGCCGCTGCCGCTGCTGTTCGTGGGGCGCACCATGATTGACCTGACCGGCGTTATCGACCCACGGGAAGCATTGGAAGCCGTCGCGGGCGCAGCTACAGAGCAGCACACGGAGCAGGAAAACGCCCCGGCTAATGCAATGGCCGAACTGCTGGAGATGGCACAGGCTGGAGACGCGCCGGCATTTTGGCGAGCACTCAAGACCAAGACCGATTTGCTCAGACCTATAATGGATGATGACCCTGCCGAATATCAGGCGTGGCGTGCAGAGATCAAGGGCGCATGTTCTAAGATCAACATTCAAAGTTTGGACGGGTTTATCAGTCCTTCCGGTGGTGATGGTGGCGAAGTATCGAGTGCCGCCACAGAGTTGGCAGATTTGGCCGCATCCCGTTGTGAACTCTGGCACGATACCGAGAATAACGCCTATGCCACCATCAACGGCGATGAGCACCGCGAGCACTGGCGCATAGACTCTACAGGCTTTAAGGATTGGTTATCCTGGCTGGCGCATAGAGAACTGCAATCGGCACCATCGGCGGAAACGATCAAGGCCACATGCAACGCTCTGGCCGGACAGGGCAAGTTCGACGGTGAAGAGCATGAACCCCGCCGCCGCGTCGCCAAGGATGAGGCCGGTTATTGGCTGGATTTTGGGGACAACCTCTGGCGAGCGATTTTGATAACGCCTACTGGCTGGCGCGTTATGAACAAGCCACCTGTGCGGCTGATACGGACCAAGGCGACCAGGCCTCTCCCTGAGCCTGTATCTGGTGGCAGTGTGGATGCTCTCTGGAATCTGGTGAATGTGCCGGAGCAGGAAAGGCTACTGGTGCTGACATGGGTTATCGAGTGCTTCCGGCCAGATACGCCCTTTGCGCTCCTGGAATTGACAGGCGAACAGGGGGCGGCGAAGTCCTCAGCGCAGCGCATATTCCGGCGCTTTATTGACCCCAATCAGGTGGAACTCAGAGGCAAACCAAAGACGGTGGAGGATATCTTTGTTGGAGCCGCCAACGCGCACTTGTTGAGTTACGAAAATCTCTCTGGTTTATCTAATGACCAGTCAGACGCGCTTTGTACCTGCTGCACCGGGGGCGGTTACGCAGCCCGGCAACTCTACACAAACGGCGAAGAATCCATCCTGACCGTGCATTGTCCGGTTGTGCTGAATGGTATCAGTCCCGTTGTACTTAGGCCGGACCTGCTGGATCGAGCCGTATCGGTGACATTGCCGGAGATTGCACGGCGTAAGACTGATACCGAAGTCAGAGAGGCTACCGAAGCCGCAGCCCCGGCCATCATGGGCGCATTGCTGGAGCTGTTTAGCAATGCCTTGGCCATTCTGCCATCGGTGACAATGCCACCGGATCGCCGCCCGCGTATGGCTGACTTTGCGATGTTGGGTGAGGCCATCGCCAGAACTCAGGGATACCCCGAAGGCCACTTCCTGAATCTCTACGACGAACACCGCCGCACGGCCATAGGGCGCACTATTGATGCCAGTCCGGTGGCCACGGCAATGGTGGAGTATGTCAGCCGTGGCAATGCCTACACTGGCACCGTCAAAGGATTGCTGACCGAGTTGAGCGCAACCAAGCCGGATCATGAAAGAGATGACTACTGGCCGAGGACGCCCAGAGGGCTGGGCGATGCTATCCGGCGCTACTCTCCCGCCCTTCGTCAGCTTGGCATTAAGGCCACCGTAGAGCAGAAATCCCGGCGAGATGGCATCCATTGTGAACTTGCTCGGCAGGATACGGACTATTCGCGTCAGCACCCTGGCAGTGGGAAACCACCTTCACAACGTTCACATGTTCACAGAGACGAGGATGTAACCGTGGATGGTGAGGTATGACCCCCGCCGAGATCATCACCGAGATCGAGCAGGTCGGTGGCGAAATCTGGATCGAGGGGGACCGGCTCAAGTTCCGAGATACCCCGGCCCGTCTGGTCCCTGAACTACGTTTGCATAAGGCCGCGCTGCTGGCCGAGCTCCAAAAGTGTGAACATGTGAACGTTGTGAA
Source organism: Acidithiobacillus sulfurivorans (assembly GCF_018853815.1). GTDB lineage: Bacteria > Pseudomonadota > Gammaproteobacteria > Acidithiobacillales > Acidithiobacillaceae > Acidithiobacillus > Acidithiobacillus sulfurivorans. The sequence goes on from NZ_JAAOMP010000153.1 coordinate 66,606, forward strand.
CATGGATTCCGGCTTATACCCCCCGGACGCGAATAGTCCACAGCCCGGAGATGATGTTCACACCGACGACTACGCCATTGAGGAACGTCTGGCAATTCAGTCTGAGGATGACCTACCCCTGGATCGAGGCTTCGACGATGTTCCTGGCTTCGAGGGTATGCCGGACCTAACCCCGGCGCAGCATGGCGCGATTCTCCACCGGATCATGTATCCGGCACCGGATATGGGGCCTTACGGAGCGGGTGTAGCCACCGAGCACCCCGACGGCTCTATGACAATCCGGTATCTCCCCGCCATGGAAATCACCCGGCCACCTGTGCAGCCACCAGCACCCGCCACCGTCACATGCGGAGCGTGCGCCGAGTTCGAGCCCGGTAAAACCCCACTCGGCATAGGCACCTGTTCCCGAACGGCGAACGGACTGCCACCCGTCGCCAGTCGTGGTTATGGCGCTTGCTTTCCGATCGCACCCAGATCCTGTCCCGACCACAAGGAACTCACATGACCATCACCGCAGCTTGCGTTATCACGTTGAAGAAGTCCCCGTCCTTCAAACTGGTGAAGGATGGAACGATGCCCGTCTGGTCCGGCTTCGGGATGGCGGGCACCGACGCCCTGGGCATCACCGCTTTCAAGTCTCTGGCCGAGGAGTTGGATGCACTTCACCTTGGCGAAGGCGATGCAGTCTCTGTTATTGGGGTGCTCTCGTTGAACACCTGGACCGGCAAAGACGGCACTGAGCACAGCGGCTTGAAGATGATCGCATCCAAGGCCGAGGCCATCACCGCACCGGCACCGAAGCGCGGGGCATCCAGTCCACGGCGGAGCACTGCACCTGCACCCGCCGCATCACCGGCGTCTACATACGATGATTTTGACGACTATGGGAGGTTCCAGCCATGACCACGAAACCAAAGGCACCAGCACCAGCAACCAACGTGCGGCCAATCGCGCCAACCAAAACGCTGCAAGTTATCGAAACACCGGAAATAAACAGGCACCCCTCCCCCCGGCTGGGCACTGCTGCCGAAGTACGCATGGAGATGGCCCGGCTATACCGCGATGCCCGCACCGGGCAGATGGAAGTGGGGGACGCCACAAAGCTTGCGTATCTCCTCACTCAGCTTGCAACGCTCATGCGTATTGATGACCTGGAGCAGCGCACCGCCGCGCTGGAGCGTGTCCTAAAAGCTGAGGTGAAGCGATGAAGGGCATATCGGATCACCTCTTGAGCAATCTCAATCCCGCGCAGCGATGCAGTGTTATTTTCTCGGCGCTCTGCCGGGAGGACTTCACCGAAGCCAACCGCCTGGCTGATACCGCCCCGACCGCGATATATACCGCTGGCGATTTTTACAATCCATTCACTCGCGCCATGCTGACCGCTGCCCTTGCGCGTGGCGATATAGAACAGGCAACCGCGCAGGTGTGGGCTAATCGCTGTTTTTGGGCAACGAGACTGCACAGCGAGGGGATAGACGATCCCAGCCTGGATGTATTCTGGAGTGCCGCCACCGAGAGCAGGGACCGCGCTAGATCGTTATGGTCAGCGTTTGCCGAAGCTGTTACCGATGCAGGTATGGAACCCGGCGAAGTCATGGCGTCTATGGGTGGGCTGTCCAAGCTGGCGCAAGAGTCCGTTGATGCCAGCGCAGGAGCAGAGCCGTGCCCCGATGCCGTGGCGCTCTATGCCGCGATGCTATCACCGTGACCGAGGCGTCATGAATGAAATTCACCGGGAACGGAATCCGCTAGTAGTAATGCAAGTCTTGTGCCCATGAATTTTGTTCATGCTGACCGAGAGACGCGGGCAGAAATGTCCCTGAAGGCGCGTAAACAGGCCAGAGTCACCGTACGCCAGTTGCGCCATAGGATGCAGTACAGGGCAGATATGACGCATTCCTGATTGTTTGCGAAACACCCCATGTATGACGCCTTATCACCGAGGTGAACTGGCTCTGGGCCGCAGGTATAACCGTGTGAAGCGGCAAGACGGCGGTCATGGCAATCAAAAATCGGGGGATCAAATTGAACCCCCGAAAACCGCCGACCGCCTGGCTGCCGAATATGGCGAGGCAGGCCACCAGCACTGGCGGAGCAGTACCGCAGCTTGTGCAGAATTCTGCACCACAAACGGAAGGCGAAACCCGAGATGCTGGTGTTACGGCGTAACGGGTGGATGCAGGGGTTTTTTTTTGGGTGGTGCTGTTGCGTTTTTCCTCCTGAGGTTAGCCCTGGGTTAGCCCGGAAAAATAAAGGCACCTAGCAAGTTGCGCTAAGTGCCTGTTTTATTTGGTGGGTTGTGAGGGGATCGAACCCACGACCCGCTGATTAAGAGTCAGCTGCTCTACCAACTGAGCTAACAACCCAAGGATCATGCATTATAAGGATTTAGAAAAGGAAGGCAAGAGGCGTTTAATCAATCTAATGGGCTACGCGTTGACGGAGCCGGATGACGACCTCAACATTTTCCACTTCGGTTTCAGCGGGTATGTCAGGAAGCTTGCTGATTTGCAGGGAACTTGCAGGAATATCCTGTAATTGGCCGGTATCCACATGATAAAAGTGGTGGTGCATGGAAACATTGGGGTCGTAGAAGACTTTGCCTGGTTCTACAATGACTTCACGAACCAATGAGTGATCTGCAAATAAACCTAGCGTATTGTACACCGTAGCCTTGGAGACCACGGGATAATCAGCATTGACACGCTGCATGATTTCTTCAGCAGAAAGATGGGCACACGATGAGAAGAGAGCATAGCCAATCTCCACACGCTGACTGGTGGGATTAACACCTGCATCTCGTAACGTTTCCAAAACACGCTGCTTATTCCAATCCTGGTTGTCCATGTATAGTCCCTCTATAATTCTAAACTAGGTATAATTGTAGCTCTATCCAGTGATCAGGGGAAGACCTGCCTCTGCTTCTGATAATGTGTTACCGGATTATAAGGTGTGATATCCAAGGGTGGTGCCTTGTCGGTGAGCAGGCAAGTGAGTATTTCTGCCGTTGCCGGCGCATTGGTGAGGCCATAACGAAAATGACCGGCAGCAACATACAGGCCGTTCCAGCCGGGGAGGGGGCCTATATAGGGAACACTTTCATGGCTGCCCGGTCGCAGTCCCGACCATTGTCTGATGATGCTGGAACTTTTCAGGCCAGGAAGCTGGTCACGTGCAAAATTCCACAATATTTGCCGTGCTAACGGCGTAACGGACTTGTCAAATTGCACGTTCTCACTGGTGCTGCCTGCTAGAATGAGACCATCCTGTCTTTGCACCAAGTAATGATTATCTTGCATCAACATGGAATCAAGCATTCCTGGAGACCCCTGCAGCAACAGCATTTGGCCGCGTACCGGATAAATTTGCAGATGAATATCAATTTGGTCAAGTAATTTTCCGGTCCATGCGCCTGCTGTCACTATAGCCTTGCCTGTAGCTAGAAACCCCTGTTTACTTTCCACGCCGAGCAGTTGTTCGTTTTTATGTTTAAAGCCTGTAATTTCAGTGTGTTCAAGTAGTTTTATATCAAGCTGTCGGCAGCGTTCAGCCAAAGCGGATAGAAGACGGGGATTACGCACTTGTGCTACTTCAGGGCACCAGAGAGTTTTTTTAGTTGTAGCTTTGCAGTCAGAGACTTGCCAGTTCAGGCCCCAATTTTGTCCCCAATGTCTGACATCATTTGGAAAAACTTCATTTTCTCCTTCAATAATGCGTAATCCAGATAAGGTCCACTGAGGATCAATACTCGTGAGAGAGGCTAACTCCGAAGAAAGAGCATGATGAAGCGACATGCTATAAAATGACAATCGAAGTAATTCTGAAGGATAATGCCAAGGATAAAGAGGACTGAGAATTCCACCACCAGCCCAGGATGCCTCCCGGCCAATTTGTCCCTGATCCACAATGGTTATGGCAAAACCTGCCTCAGCAAGCCGAACTGCGGCAAGCATTCCAATAACTCCAGCCCCGATCAGGACAATGCTTTCTCGTTTTTTCAGCACCTGAAAGGCTCCATGGTGAGTTAAAAATCGATCCGATAAAATATGTTCGCACCATTCTGGGTGCCATTTTCAGTTTGTAATTCTATATGCTTACTCACTCGATAACGCAACCTGGCAACCGTTCCGTTTCCCATTACCGATTGGCCTACACTCAGATATAAATCCGGTGTCAGATAATGGCCCAAGGTAACCATGGCTCCAGACAAACCTTGTTGACCATTAGAGGTTACGCCAACATCAATGCCAGTATTGCTAAGACTATTTCCGAAAAGCGCTGCACGACTCGCAGAAAAGAGAGTGCCTGCTGCAGCCGAAAGTAATTCATCTTGATTGCCCAGACTACTTGAAGGCGTGCCGAGAACCAGATAAGACAAAATATCAGCCTGAGACATGGAAGGGTTGGAATACAGATTAACTTGCGGGACCTGTAAAGTCCCTGTTACCTGAACGCCTGCTTTCACTGGCGTATTATCCACAGCAAAACTGTCGGAGTTCTTGATAGTGCGTACCGCGAGTACATCCAGATTAGCCTGACTGGCTTCCCCATGGAAGTTAATGGAGCCTCGTTCAAAATCCAGGCTATGGCCATAAATATCATAATGACCATTTACCATGCGCAATATTCCTTTTACAACAGGACTATTTCCATCCTGCATCCTGACATCCAGAGCCCCTACCAAATCAGCTCGTAAGCCACTGATGAAGACTTTGGCATCATTACCCAGAGTGACCTGCAAATTCACGCTTAGAGCAGGACCTGCATTATTTTTCTTGATATTTTTAACAAAAATCACATCACTGGAAGGTTTTGGTCCGTTAAAATCCGTACCAAGAATGCGCAGACGATTAGTATGAATGGCACCACCAATATTTATTTTCTGTAAGGTTCCACTAATATGAAGATCGGGACTGACAGCCGCCTGTACCTGAGGAAGATTCAAGGCTGTAAATTCATGACCGGTAATCTTCAAAGCAAAATGTGTTTCGGGCCGCAGGTAGATGGTACCATTTCCTGAAATACGGCCTGTTCCCGAAGTTGCGTGCATGTCACTAATTTGCAGTTCTTGACCATTACCTAGCAGTTTGGCCCCGACCCCTTGTAAATCGAGCCCAGCTTGCGGAACATACAAGCCAAGTCCCTGTAATTCAGCAGTGCCATGCCATTTTGGATCTGCCCAAGTTCCAGTGAGATTTCCTTCTATATTACCACTACCTTGGGCACGCATTTTCAGGGTTCCAATGGGCAAAGCCGCAAAAAGAGGAGCACCTAATTTTGCTTGAACGGTCGCTTGAAGTGTTGCTTGCTGATTCCAACGCCAGGGCAGGGCGAGGGTAACCGGACTATGCAGGTGAATTTGCGCAGAGCCCCAATTTTTTGGCAATTCCAGATGGGACGTTAAGGTCAGATTTTTAGGTTCCCAACGCACTTGGCCGCTGAACTGCTGCAAATCAATAGATTGAGGCACATCATCGGATAACCAGTGCAATTGGGTTTTCTCGGAATCCCAATTGCCCTCGGCATGACAGACACCATGACATTGCGCCTGTAAATGGGCATTCAAATATCCCTCAAGAGATATATCGTTATTTTTTTTGTTAAAATCCAGTGGAAGAGATAAAATATTCAAATTTAAACTGGCCAGGTTTTGCGCTGGGTTATAAAATCCTTGAACGCTGATCTTTGCTCCATGAGTATCATTGAATACGAGAGGACTGATTCGAATGACACCGGAATTCCAGGATAATGTCGAAGCATTCTCTAGTTGCCAAAGTCCGAGACTCTTGCTTTGAAAATGGCTTCGATTTAATAATAGAATCCATGCTGAATGAGAATGTTTGATCAAACTATGCAGAGTAAATTCATTACCATCTGATTGCGCTTCAATATCCATTCCAAATTGCGCCAGGGTACCATGAGCCTGTGAATGTAGGTTGATCAGATACTGTTTGTATTCTGCGCCTTCAATCTGCAGATTGGCTTGCAGGTTATCATGAGTAAGCAGTGAGGCCTGGGCATTAACTTTGTGGATTGCAATCCCTGCATAGAGCAGTTTTTGAGCATGAGCGTTTATACTACCTACCCAGTTCTGATTGGTCCGTGCAATCCAGCCATGGGCATTAGTAGAACCACGGGCATCAGGTGATAACATTTGCAATTTTGCTATATTAAAAGAAAATGACAGATGTTTCTGCAAATTTCCAGAAGCATTGATGGTCAACCCTGGCCCACGAAAATTCGCGTTTTGCAAATCCCACTGATTTCCAGCGAATCTCAGATCTGCATTACCTATCAGATTGGTTTTATATATTTGACTAGGTAACAGCTGCAATTGGAGGCGTCCATTCATACTTTTTGCTGCTTGTGCAGCATTTAGGGTCATATTACAGGACAACTGGCCGGGAATAGTAGAAAAAATGCGTTGGTTTTGTAAACCTCTAATTCGTAATTCACCCTGAACATTCATCAGTGGTTGCCAATCAATTTTTATTTTTGCAGGTAGCAGTTTCGCACCGAGCATGTCACCCGCGTAATCATATTCTAAGCCTGTTTCGCTACCTTTAATACTCCCTTGAATGCCACCAAATTTTGGTGATCCATTCATCGCAAACGCACCAATATAATGATGAAAATTCCCATGCAGGTGTATTTTCAATGACAAAGGACCGGTCGGCACAGACTTCGGAATGTCTTTGACAACGATGTTACTCAGTTTTCCGTACACCGTGAAGTCACCAGCGCTATTCTCTGGAAGGTCTATTTTCCAGAAGCCATTGGTAGTATTACTGAGAGATGGATTTTTTAAGTCCATAGAATTCAATACAATTTGGTGCGGAGCAATCTGAATCAGGCCGCTGATACTACTCAGTGAATTTTTCTGATTCAGTATCAGGTTAATTGGGCCACCAAATGTATTGTTGCCCATGTCATGCCATGCCACACTCCAATGGAGGCTAGTATGAGCAGGGGAGGGCTCAATCCAGTCTCCCTTAGTGGCGACACTGCGTTTTTCCATTTGGACTTGTGCAGAAAATTTTAACTTACCAGCGAAAAGATTTGCTATTAGTTCGTCAATATGGATATTTCCATGATTCCAGGAGATATTTTTAAATGTGCTACTCGTTAATTTAAAGGCAGTTTTCTGTCCTTGCCATACCCGTAATTTTTCAATGGTGGTTGGTCCAATATGTATTGCGATAAATCGTGACCACAGCGGTAAGGCCGGCCATGTAAGATTTAGTTTGCTCGGCTTTGAGGAAGATTTTGGTAGATATAGTTGACCATTAACAATTTTAAGGTCTGCAACATCTAGCTCTCCCCATAATAAATGGCTAGGATGCAATACCCACTGCAAATTTTGAGCGGTAAAGCGAGAAGCTCCGCTGGACCAGTTCAACTCGGATATTTTTAAACCATCAATCAAAGTTCCACTGATTTTTTTTGCACTTAAATGCGGAACTTGAGCCAGTGCCCAGCGTGCACCGTTATTGGTACTCAATAACCAAAATAGTGCAGAAAAAATAACCCCTAAAGTACATATAAAAAATAAAATAACCAGGTTTCTGAAGCGCATCACAGGCTAAATCCTACTGAAAAAGCAATCCGCACAGCAGGAGTCTTAGGATTCACCAAGGGATGTGCCAGGTCAAAACGAATGGGCCCCACTGGAGAATACCAGCGGAAACCAATTCCTACATCCTGAAGTATGTGCAAATTTGAGAAACTGTTAAAAGCATTGCCCGCATCATAAAAAGCGACAACCGCCCAATTTTTGCTGACAAAACGTTGAATATTGAAGCCAGCCACAGCCAGTAATCTGCCACCCTCCACCGCTCCATCGCTATCTACAGGACCTTGTGACTGAAAGGCGTAACCGGGAAGACTGTTTTGTCCACCTGCAAAAAAACGCAAGTTAGGCGGTAAGACACTAATGGGGCCATTTAACCACATCGCACCCACTTTTGCTCTTGTGCCTATGACCCACTGCCGGTTAATACGTACATTCCAGCTGCCTCGTGCACTGAACCGAACAAAATTAGCGGTGCTCCCCCATATTTTACTGGCCCCCTCGGCGCGAGCAGTTAGCGAATATCCGGATATAGGTCGTAATACATTGCGAAAATCCTGGATTGTATATTGTAGAGAAGGGTAAATATAAAAACTGTTATTGACTTCATCTGCTACCGTGTAGTTAGCTTGCTCAAAATTAACCAAGGCTTCCAGTGTGGTGGTTTTGTTGCGGCTATTGTCATCGCGCAATGACCACTGTCGCCCAACACTCGCCAGTATCTCATTACTATCGTAAGCAGTGAGCGTTTGATTCTGATAGCTGGCTTGTGCGACATATTCGGATCCTATATTTTTTCCGATAGGCCATTTATAAAGTATGCTGGTGCTTCGGTTAAGCTGAGCCGCCAAAATAGAAACACGTACATGCTGAGCTTCATCAAAGGCATTGTAATTATCATAAATCAATGCTGCATTAGGACCAATATCGGTACTATAACCAGCACCAATCTTGATATGTTGTGCTGGCATACTTTTCAAATTAATGCTGACAGGAACGATGTTGTGTTTTTCTGCATTCAACTCGCCATGAACTGAAATATCTGAAAAACGATCCGCATTACGCAGATTACTTTGAGTAACTGCTAGTGCTGCAGGTGCGTACCAGTCTCCTTCTTTGAAAGAAACATAACGTTCCACAAACCACCGAGGATAATGCTCCGCACCATGGACAGTGATAGAACCAAAACGAAAACGAGGTCCGGTATTTAACCATAGATAAATATCCGACCAAAATTCTTTTTTATCAATTAATATTTCATGGCGAGTATATTCTGCTTTGGCGTACCCTTGCCTATTTAACACCTCTAGCGCTTTACCTTTCCACTCTTCATAATCGATTTGATTAAGTACAGCCCCATCTTTTAATGGAAAAACCTTGAAAAAATGGATTATTTGCGGGGTATTCCTGCCTGTTCCAGATTTTTGGAGGTCTACTTTTCGAACGATAATTGGCTTAGCTAGTGAAATTGAAAATTGCAGCAGATAATTTTTGGGACTACTAAGTTTTTTACTGATTTTCCATGTTGCGTCGTAGTATCCATAGGCCTGTAATGCATTTTTGAGACGAAGGCTGGCGGACATTTCTGCTTCTTCAAGGCGGTCTGCCTTGTCGCTAATGGTCACGGGGGGTAAAGCTTTGTTCAGCTTATCCACCATGGAAGTAGGGAGATCCTCAAATCCAAAATGAACGGTGTCGGCCAGTGCGGGGACCGAAAAAAATCCCAGCGATAGGACGCATGCCCCCCCAAATCTTAACGAGGCACGACTTTTACCTTTTAAGTAACATGCTGTTCGTGAATGAATTTTTTTCAGAAGCTCCCCCGCATCTCCATGTGCTGGACTCATCTTGTCGATCGTAATGATTCTAACATGATTTTCAGCAAATGCAGGGGAGCGGAAACACGCTCAGAATAGAACTATTTCTCTCTATCGAAAGGAGAGGTGTTTTGGTGGATTTCCCGATACTGGGTGACCACAATGTCCTGACTGGGGCTTTTGCGCATCTTGCGTTTTTGCCACCAGAGGAAAACCATGCCGCTTGCACCCAAGATCGCCACCGCAATAAATGCGAAAATTGCGAAAAAAAACAAACCAATCAATAAAACCATGCCGACCATGACGGTCAACAAACGCACCCACCAAGGTGCCCGATTGCCGGAAAAAGAGTAGTGTGTCATCGTGCTCCCTCTGAAATCACTCTTGTTACAGAGTGGGACCATGATCCCTGGTCGAAGTTCATTTCCTGATTTAACATAATAAACATTATGCGAACCAAATAATCAAGCATACACCAGCCATACACGTCTCCCATCCAGATAGACAAAAGCCTTTTGTCCAAATTGTCGGACAAGCTTGACAGCCACTGACTCGTTCATAGTAAACACAATCAGACTTTCCTCCCACCATGCATTAACACCGCAACAGGATCGTAAAAATCGATAGCCGTTGGCATCCAATATCCTGAATAAACGACGTTGTCTTTTTCTGTTTTGCCATGGACTCAATTGCTCTGACTGGGGATTCCAGGCTGTAATAATTGCAGCACGTACACCATAAGCCGGCCCACCGATATGGAGTTTAAGCTGACCGGGAACCAGATAATGGCTTTTTCGGTAGGTTGAATCCAAAGCATTTGCGGCAAACCTATGTGTCTCTTGAATGCGATAATTGGCTTTTCCCCAGGATGATGTCGCGCACGACTTGGTCCACCCGGGCTCTGGCCTCAGCCTCGGAGCCCCGGAAATGATCGACCATAATCGCGAAGGCATAAGCTTCTCCTGATTTATTGCGGAGTAATCCGGCGAGCGTGACTGCATTGCGTAAAGTACCTGTCTTGGCCCTTATGGAGCCCTTTGGCAGATCACGGAAACGATGCCTTAAAGTGCCATCTACTGCCGCAACGGGTAAAGAATCACGCCAGATCTTGCCCCAGGGTTGCTGATAAGAATACACCAATGCCGACACCAACTCTTTGGCACTAAGGCGATCTAGCCGTGACAAACCGGAGCCATCCACGAGTTGTGATGACTCGTTATTCAATATTCCTGATTGTATTAACCAGTCATGCAATCCCTGCATGGCAGAGGCACGACTGCCGTCACCCCCTCGACGCAAATCCGCATCTCTCAGTAAAACCTCTACATGCGTATTTTCACTGACTTTGTTAGCTACCGTTATCTCTTCTGCAAGCGACGGTGACACTCTTTCGGCAAGAACTGTAGCGCCTGGATATCTGGCACGCCAGGCATCCGAACTGGGGTGACGATCAACACTGATTGTCGGTCCAACCACTATCCCCTCCTCTTCTGCAGCTTGCTGCAGGGCTAATGCCGCAAGATAGGGTGGATTTGGTTGTGCCAACAGTGCTGAAAAACCTCCAGCATTGGCGCATATGGCACCAATAAGCTGATATTGGTTTCCGGATTGAATGAGCTGAACAGCCCTTTCTTCTCCTTGCCAATCAACTGTCTCCACCTTATTAATGATGATATTCAGTGGATTAGGCGTAATTTTTACTGTGGCGAGTCTACCCGCCCGTCGTGCGGGAAGCAGATCAATACTAACCATGGCGTCATTGAACATCAATGCGCTGACCGGCGCTCCATACCAGAAACGCTGATCATCTGCCGTCCAACCCGGTATATGGTGATCTTCTGGAAACTTTCCAGCATCCACGACAATACCGTCAGGAACATAACGAACGCCCCGTGCGTAGAGACTTTTGGCGATGCTCCGCATCGGCAGCATAGGGTCACCGCGCTCGGTTTTTTCTATAAACGGAAAGTGTCGACTGGAAATATCGGGATCTCCATCGCCCAGCACAATCAGTGGTCCAGTGACTGTGCCGGTCGGTTCAACTGTTCCCAAAACCAGAGTATGTTGCCTGGCCTCCGCCCCTAATACCTGCAAAATATAGGCTGTGGTCAATAACTTGGCCGTAGATGCAGGCAATTGACTATGCGTTGCTTCCTGATTGAGCAAAAGGCGGGCATCATGAATGTTGCGCAGTGCAATACTCCAATGCTCGCCATTGGCGTTGGACTCGTGAGTACCATTGGTTGCCGCCCAGCTGACTCCGCACAGTCCCAGCATCCCCAACAATAAGCACAAACTAATAACATTTATCAACCAGTCTGATATTTTTTTCTTCGACACATTAAGCAACATGTCTAACGCTCCTTTTTGATTATTTTATACCGGGGATTTCTTGTCCTGATAGAGCTTGTCCGGCATCCCTATTGCTAAGAAAAGGCTGGGTATCGCGGCCACAAAAGCCAAAAGAAAAAAATCGACGAATCCAACTTTCGCTGCGAGAAAGCCACTAAAGCCACCTACTACGGTGGCAGCCACAGACATCAAAGCCGAACCGATGGCAAAATGGGTGGCTTGATAGTTTTCCTGACAGCGTTGCATTAAAAAAACCATAAGTACAGCCGTGCCCAATCCGGCTGAACCTTGTTCAAAGGCGATGGTAACACCCACCCACCAGATGGATGGATCTGCCCAGGCCAGCCAGGCATAGGCCGGTATGGCCAGAGACTGAATTAAGGTAAGCGGAAAAAGGGCTCTTTTTAAACCCCAACGCGAAATAATGAGACCACCCAGTAATGCCCCTCCAATACCAGTCACCGTACCCACACTGCCAGTTAGAATCCCGCGCGCAATTAATCCATAACCCAGATGATTCAGGAAAGGGGTACCCATGGCGAACATCATGGCATCCCCGGCTCTAAATAAGAGAATGAAGGCCAATGCCCAAACGATGCCGGGCTGCGCCAAATAGGTTTGAAAAGCTTCACGTACTGCTGCCCAACGATGACCGTGATGCTGGGTACTGGCGGGTGGTGGTGCTGGCAGTATCCATTTATGAAAACCGGCCAGTCCCCACATCATGGCTGCAGCAGTCAAAAAACAGGCTGTCCATGATATCCATCCTGCTAAAATGACCAGTGCGCCATTACCTACCAGCATCGCCACCCGATAAGCGGCGACCCTAAGTCCTGAAAACCCCGCCTGATCAGCCGTATCAAGGGTCTGAATATAATAACCATCGACTGACATATCGTGTGTTGCTGACATAAAGGCCATCAGAATAAAAATCTTGGCAGCCAGATCCAGATTAAGATGCTGTGCGGGCCAAATCAGCAAGGCGGCTACAACCCCTAAAATCAACTCCATGACTACCAGCCAGCGTTTTTTATTCCCGAATAAATCAATGACCGGGCTCCAGAATAGTTTCAGATTCCAGGGCAGCCCAAAAAATGAGAGCAAGCCAATAACCTGAAGACTGGCACCAGCATAAGTAAAAAACTGCACAGAAACCTGTTGCACCAAAGAATAAGGCAGTCCTTCGGCGTAGTAAGTACTGGCAATCCAGGAAAGTTTTTTAAATTTTATACCCACAGCATTTTCCATATAAAAAACCCCCGCTGGGCGGGGGTTTTAACGGGCCTGAAAAATGTCAGGCTGATTTTGGCGGAGCAATAGGCTTTTGGGCCAGTACCCAGGCCGCCAATTCTTTAGCCTGAGCCGGTGTCACGCTTTGTGCTGGCATCGGCATTCCACCCCATACACCCGATACACCGTGTTCAATGGCATGACTCAGCGTATCAACTGCCTTGGGATTACCCTTGTATTTATAGGCAACCCAAGCAAAAGCCGGCCCAACAACCTTGACTTCAACCTGATGACAGGCAAAACAGCCCTTGGCTTCTGCCAAGGATTTTGCTTTAGCCATCTGATCCGTATTCATAGTGGCCGCTGATGCAGCCACTTTCACAAAGTGCCCGCTCCCTCCCTGCACATCAAAACTAGATGGCGAGGTGGTTGATCCAGTGCTGTCATCACTTTGGGTAGATCCAGAACCCTGGTCACTACTCATGGCCGAGCTGGTAGCAGAGCTATCACTGGGCGCGGTGGTGGACTCTTCCTTCTTGGCACAGGCAGCAGCGAGAGTTACCACGCTGGCGAGTACCAGAAGACGCATGACCGGACTGATGTTACGTACGTTCATCATAAATACGCCTCCTCCTTTTTCTGGTTATGGACTACCCTTGCAACAACTTAGTCTGTAGATGCACCGGAGCTGTCGCTGGCAGCCGTATCCGAAGAATCGGCACTGCTGGTGTCAGCCGCAGCACTGGTATCGGGCGCAGCTGATTCCATAGGCGCAGCGGCAGCACTGGTGTCGGTGCTGGTCGTGGTCGCCGGAGCAGCAGATTCTGTCGTGGTGGTTGCACTACTATCCGCAGCAGCGGTGGTGTCTTCTTTCTTGGCACAGGCCGATGCCAGAGCAATGGCGCCAGCAACCAGAACAATACGAGCAACAGGTTTGATCTTAGCGATATCCAACATTTCTTTCACTCTCCTAATAGTTAATACAGGATGACAGCTTCAGTTACGCATCATTTATAGCGCAAATGACCGTATCATGTTAGCACTAATTTTTCCCATGCCAAATACCGGCCCTGCCTGCTGGTCTGGCAGTGAGTTCCAAGACCGGCTCGACCAGGCATTCAAAAATACTTGGTGATCGCGGTTTAATATGTATAATGATGTACTATTATATTTATATAGGGGCGACTCAGATGGAAGCAGATCCAGCAAAGCACTTTGAAGCATTGAAATCGCTGAAAATTCAGACTGTTCGCCAGGCTATTCGTCCGGAATGTTATCAACGCGATATCAGCAAGGCTTTGTTCAGCTATGCTTTTGACGCAGTGCTTTATCTAGCGGCGATTACTGGCATATTGTTGATTCCCCATTGGTGGGCACAGCTACTGCTCGGCTTGTTGGCAGGATCTGCTGTCGCTTTCATGTTTGTCTGGGCCCACGATGCCGCACATGGCGCCTTATTTGAAAATCGGCATCTGGCCGAAGTATTGGGCACGCTGTTCATGTTGCCTTCCTTCAATATGTATCGCCTATGGGCTTTTGGACATAATCGCGTACATCATGGGTTTACCAGTCTGAGCCCCATTGACTGGATCTGGAAACCATTAACACCCCAGGAATATCGCCAAAAAAGCACCTTTCAAAAACTGATATATCGTCTGGAGCGGAGCCCTTATACCTGTGCCTTGCATTATCTGCTGCGCGTATGGTGGCCCGGAATGGTGCGTTTCAAAGCAGACCAGAAAAACAGGCGTGCTTTTACCTTAAGTAAAATCATTACCGCACTGTTTTTCTTGGTTTTTTCTGCATTCTCTTGGTGGGCGGCAGGTCCGATGGGCTTTGTTGCAGCAGTACTGCTCCCCTTTCTGGTTTTCAATTACTACATTGCCCTTTTTGTTTACCTTCATCACACCCATCCTGACATCCCCTTTTTTATGGAAAAAGAAGAATGGAGTCAGAGTGTTGGCCAACTATATTGCAGTACAGTCGTGCGTTGTTCAAAAATCAGCGAGATGCTTATTCATAACATCCTGATTCATGCGCCTCATCATGTAGATCCGCGCATCCCGTATTATCATCTTGAAGCAGCTTATGAAGACCTGCGCTCGGCCTATGGTATATATCTACATGAAATGCGTTTTAGTTTTAGAGCCGTGCGCCGAATATTCAGCACCTGCAAACTCTATGATTATGACGCAAAGCAATGGATGAGTTTTCGTTCCGGCCGCAGTTGGGTGGAACAAAAAACCTCTGAGAGGAGTGTTTCAGCAGGTGCCGGCATTTACTCCGGGAAAACAGCCTGCTGATTATTCATCATCTTCATAGACGTTCGGCTTTGAATGCAAATTATCCGAAGCGGTGTTAAGGGCCTGAAGATGTAAAGTCTTCAGGAGCCTCGTGACGATCGGGTAAAGAAGAACAGCAGAAACTGCCAGATAGACAATGCCCGAATATAGAGCGTAGGCGCTGGCAAAAAGCTTAGCGACAGACCCATGCAGACTGGACACCGGCCCCATACCACTCAGAATCATGCTGGCATTGAGCAGGCTGTTGATCCAGTTGATCTGCCCCAGAAAATGATAGCCCAGGATACCGACCCCCAAAGAGATGGCCATAAAACCCAGCCCAATGGCGGTATAACGCAGTTGATGCCAAATAAATTCCGTGTGGCTGCGTAAATGAATGGATTGAAGATGAAGTGGCTTATTGGGCATTGCCATAATACCGACGGTACCAGTCCACAAAGTGTTGCAATCCTGTGCGCAAGGGCGTGTCCGGAGCAAAAGCGACGGCCTCCTGAAGCGCAGAGACATCCGCGTAAGTAGCCACCACATCTCCATCCTGCATGGGCAGCCATTCGATTTCTGCTTTTTTATCCAGGCACTCTTCCAGCGTTTGAATGAAGTCCGTCAGGGCTACCGGTGTATGATTGCCGATATTGTGTATCTGAAAAGGCGCGGCACTTGATGCCGGATCTGCAGGCCAGAAGGCCTGAGGGCCGGGTATTTTCGGAACAAGACGGGTAACACCTTCTATGATGTCGTCAATATAAGTAAAATCCCGCTGCATTTTTCCATGATTGAATACCGGAATTTTTTCACCGCCAAGAATTTTTTGGGTGAAGCTAAAATACGCCATGTCCGGCCTTCCCCAGGGACCATATACGGTAAAAAAACGCAAACCCGTACAAGGAATGCCATACAGGTGCGCATAACTATGCGCCATCAACTCCCCTGCCCGCTTGGTGGCCGCATAGAGGCTGACTGGATGATCCACCGGATCGTGAACGCTGTAAGGAAGTTGACTGTTGGCACCATACACAGAGCTGGAAGACGCAAAAAGTAAATGCCCGACCTTTTGCGCCCGACATCCCTCAAGGATGTGCAAGAAACCGGTCACATTACTGTCCACATAACTGTGCGGAGCCTGCAATGAATAACGCACACCAGCCTGAGCGGCCAGATGAATCACCACATCAAAATGGGGTCCCGCAAAAAGCGTTTCCATGGCGGAGCGATCTGCCAGATCGATTTTTTTAAACTGAAAAGCCGGATGTCCTTCCAGTTGAGCGAGACGATCTTTTTTGAGGTTAGGATCATAATAGTCGTTAAGATTATCAAGGCCCTGCACAATCCATCCATCGGCCAGCAAGCGCCGCGCCAGGTGAAATCCAATGAATCCGGCAACGCCGGTGATGAGTACCCGCGTATCCATTATTGATCCCGTTCAGCCAGCCAGTCGATGTAACGCTCCACTCCCTGTTCTACGGAGAGAAAGGTTTTGCTGTAACCGGCAGCGCGTAATTGACGAATGTCTGCCTGAGTGAAACTTTGATATTTACCATGGAGTGCTTCAGGCATGCTGATATAGCGGATGGTTTGGGATTTTTGCAGGCCAGGTAAATCGTGCGTTTCCTCACCAGCCATACGCCGCATGCTGTTGACCACTGTAACAGCCACATCATTGAAGCTCTGAGCCTGCCCCGTGCCCACGTTATAAATACCGCAGCGTGGATGATCCAGAAAGTGCATATTGACGGACACTACGTCATCTACGTGAATAAAATCTCGACGTTGCTCCCCATCCTCATAACCTGCACTGCCCGCGAACAGATGCACATGCCCATCCAACCGATATTGCTTGTAAAAATGCATAGCCACAGAAGCCATGCGACCCTTATGAAACTCCCGGGGGCCATAGACATTGAAGTAGCGAAAACCATGTACTGGGGCCTTCAACTCATTCCACATGCGCCGTAAATACTGATCAAACTGAAACTTGCTGAAACCATAAATATTCAGGGGAGACTCAGCCTGGCGTTCTTCCGTAAAACTGCCGGTCATGCCGTAAACAGAAGCACTGGATGCATACAGAAAAGGAACATTGTGCCGTTGACACCAATGCAGTAACGCCTTGCTGAAAGCATAATTATTTTCCATGACATAACGACCATCCGTGGCCATGGTATCGGAACAGGCACCTTCATGAAAAACGGCTTCCACGCCTTGCAGCTGATCACGCTCAATCAACTCCAGAAGACGCTCAGCTTCCATGTAGTCGGCAATTTCCAGATCGGTGAGGTTGAGAAACTTGTCTGCGCGGGTCAGGTGGTCGACCACGAGAATATCTGAAATACCCTGTTTATTCAGTGAATTAACAATATTGGAGCCGATGAATCCAACTCCGCCCGTGACAATATACATGCGCGATTCTCCTTTTCCGGTTATGATAACAGAAAGTGGGCAGCTGCCGAACATAAGCCCATATCCCTTTCGGGGAGTGAAAATACTCAGTCGACCCTACCTATGAAAACCACGCAAGCGCCATGACTTAGATTCTGGCGTTTTTGCTGAGGAGACCTATGCACGATCAGGGACTGCTAATCATCATCTTGCTACTCGCTACGGGCGTGATCCTGGTGGGGGTGCTGCGCTTTTTGCAGTTGCCCGCAGTATTCGCTTATCTGCTGACCGGCGTCATTCTCGGACCGCATGCCCTTGCTGTCGTGCCCGATCTGGCCAGCACCCGTCAACTGGCAGAATTTGGTGTGGTGTTTCTGATGTTCAGCATTGGGCTGGAATTCAGTCTTTCACAATTCATGAGCATGCGACGACTGATCTTTGGTATGGGCGCTGCTCAGGTTTTGCTCACCAGCGTTATTTTTGTGGGTATTGCCCTGATTATTCCCCTTTCCTGGAAAACCGGCGTGATTCTCGGCGGCATTCTGGCGATGTCATCGACGGCCATGGTAATCCGTGCACTGGCCGAGAAAATGGAAATGCAGTCTCGTCATGGTCGTATAGCGGTCAGTGTGCTGCTGTTTCAGGATTTGGCCGTAGTACCCTTGCTGATTCTGATTCCAGCGCTGGCAGGATCCGCCAAAAACCTTCCTCATGATCTCGCCATGGCCGGACTGAAAGCGGTGATAGTTTTACTGGTGTTGCTGGTCATTGGCCGGCCAATAATGCGGCCCTGGTTTCAGTTGGTTGCCAACCGCAAATCTACCGAGCTGTTCATGCTCAATGTGTTACTGGTGACCCTGGCTCTGGCGTGGATTACAGAACAGGCCGGGCTTTCTTTGGCTTTGGGCGCATTTGTAGCGGGCATGCTGATTTCCGAAACCGCTTATCGCTATCAGGTAGAAGCAGATATTGCGCCCTTTCGCGATATTCTGCTGGGGCTGTTTTTTGTCACCATCGGTATGTTAGTGGATTTGCCCGCCTGGTGGGCGAATATTGCCTGGGTGCTCACTGTGTTGTTGCTGATTGTGTTTCTAAAAGGCTTTCTGGTTTGGGGGCTGAGTCGATTATTCGGTTATGAATCCGGAGTGGCATTGCGCTCTGCCATTGTCCTCGCGCAGGCAGGAGAATTTGGTTTTGTATTGCTGGCACTGGCCAATCAATACCAATTGTTACCCGCGCATGTGTTGCAGCCTGTGTTGGGCGGTATGTTGTTGTCCATGATGTTGGCACCCATTCTGGTAGAACGTAATGGCTGGATTGCGCGCAAATTGGTGGGAAGTTACCGCAATCATCGTGATCAGCAACTCACTGAAATACGCGCTGCTGATCTCAAGGCCCACGTGGTGCTTTGTGGATATGGTCGGGTTGGTCAAAGTGTAGGCCGGGTACTCGAAGAAGAAGCTATTCCTTTTATTGCCCTGGATCTGGATCCGGTGCGGGTCCGTCAAGCGCAGTCTGCGGGAGAGTCCATATTTTATGGGGATGCCAGTCGGCGTGACGTTTTGCAGGCAGCGGGGATATTCTCGGCGCGGGCGGTGGTGATCACCTATGCCAATGTGGCGTCCAGTCAGCGGGTTCTTTCCATAATCAAAGAGTTGAGACCAGAATTGCCGGTGGTGGTCCGTGCTCATGACGACAGCCAACTGGAAAAACTGGAAGCCGCCGGAGCCGATGAAGTGGTGCCGGAAGTAAACGAAGGGGCCTTGATGCTCGCCTCTCAGACCTTATTACTCATCGGTTTCCCCATCAGCACGGTATTACGTCGGGTCAGACGTTTTCGTCAGGAGCGCTACCAGTTCTTCCGGGGCGCATTCTGGGGCGGTTCTGAACCCGGCGAAGACCAGGCTTCGGCGCGACTGGCTTCTATCCCTTTGGGTGAAACCGCTTTTGGCTTGCACCTTAGCCTTCGCGAGTTGAATTTAACCAGTTTTGGCGTGTCTGTGGTGGCCGTGCGGCGGCACGGTATTCGCGGGCGCGATCCGGCCCCGGACACCGTATTGAAAACAGGAGACGTACTGGTTTTATTTGGTAGCCCCGCAGCACTGACCAAAGCCGAACTGTATGTTCTTGAAGGCAACACGGCACAGGAAACTGCAGTCACTGCATAAGTTTTCAAGCCGACCAGTAGCCGAATAGTCCAAGAACGCTTTTCCTTATGCTATGTTAAAGCATTATCTGAACATGCGGACCACACAAAAAAATTGAGAGTGATTTATGACTAATGCCATTGATTCCAGTCTGACCGAAAACCGCCTTTTCGCAGTACCCGCAGATTTTGCCGCCCAGGCAAACCTGACCGCAGAGGAGTTTGCAGAACTCCAGCAAAAAGCCGCACGCGATCCTCAGCAATTTTGGGCTGATCTGGCGCGCCAGCATCTGGACTGGGACACCGAGTTCAAAACGGTATTGGACTCAAGCGACGCGCCGTTTTATCGCTGGTTCAGCGACGGCAAGCTCAATGTGACCCATAACTGCCTGGATCGTCATCTGCATGGAGCACAGCGCCATAAAGCGGCACTGATTTGGGAGGGTGAAGCCGGAGAAGTCCGCACCTATACTTATGCGCAGTTGCACCGGGAGGTCAGCATTTTCACCAATGCACTCACTCATCAAGGTGTCAAAAAAGGTGATCGGGTCGCCATTTACATGCCCATGGTCCCGGAAGCCGTCGTGGCCATGCTGGCCTGTGCCCGTCTTGGTGCCATTCATACGGTAGTATTTGGCGGCTTTTCTGCCGAGGCGCTTAAAAATCGTCTTGAAGATACGTCTGCCGTGATGCTTATTACCGCAGATGAGGCCTGGCGTGCTGGCAAAAAAGTGCCTCTCAAACATCACGCCGATCAGGCATTGCTGCGCGAACACGAACATTCCGTGAAACGGGTCATTGTCCTGCGCCGGACCGGTGCGGACATCGACATGCAGGAAGGACGCGACATCTGGTGGGAGGAAGCTGTTGCCGGACAAAGCGCCGCCTGCCCCGCTCAGCCCATGGCTGCAGAAGACCCGCTGTTTATTCTCTATACCTCTGGTAGTACCGGCAAACCCAAGGGCGTTTTTCACAGTAGCGCCGGTTATTTGCTCTGGACTATGCTGACCACCCGCTGGGCTTTTGATCTTAAGCCCGAAGATGTGTACTGGTGTACGGCAGATGTTGGCTGGATTACCGGACATAGTTATGTGGTGTATGGCCCCCTCGCCAATGGCGCAACCATTTTCATGTACGAAGGCGCGCCCATGTATCCCCAGCCCGACCGTTTCTGGGAAATGATAGCCCGCCATGGAATCAGCGTGCTTTACACGGCCCCTACTGCCGTCCGGGCTTTCATGAAAATGGGCGATGAATGGCCGGCCAGGCATGACTTATCGAGTTTGCGTCTGCTGGGTACCGTTGGCGAGCCCATGAATCCTGAAGCGTGGATGTGGTATTCCCAACAAATTGGTGCGGGGCGCTGCCCTATTGTGGATACCTGGTGGCAAACCGAGACTGGCGGCCATATGATCGCGCCGCTTCCTGGCGTCACCGCCAACAAACCCGGCTCCTGCGCCCTCCCCTTACCCGGTATCAGTGCCCGGATTGTGGATGACCAGGGAGATCCTGTTGACGCTCCCGACGCCGGGGGTTATCTGGTGATTGATCAACCTTGGCCAGGCATGTTGCGTGGAGTCTGGGGGAATCCGGAGCGTTACATCGAAAGTTATTGGGCCAAATTCAATAATCGTTACTATGTAGCCGGTGACAGCGCACGTAGGGATCAGGACGGTTATTTCTGGGTCATGGGTCGGATTGACGATGTCCTCAATGTATCCGGGCATCGCCTGGGCACGGCCGAAATAGAATCGGCCCTGGTTGCCCATCCGGCGGTAGCAGAAGCTGCTGTAGTAGGTATTCCCCATGAAATCAAGGGAGAAGCCGTTTGTGCTTTTGTTATACTGAAACATCAACATCAAGGGGATGATCGGGATGAGCTCAGCGCGGCATTGCGGGTGCAGGTTACTGAATTGATTGGCGCCATTGCCCGGCCGGATGATATTCGCTTTACCGACGCCCTGCCCAAGACCCGCTCGGGCAAAATCATGCGCCGATTGTTACGCTCTATTGCCCGGGGCGAGGATGTAACGCAGGACATCAGCACCCTGGAAGATGCGGGTACCCTGCAGCAACTGGGGGGTCAGGACAAACGCTGAGTTCTGCGTAAGCCTGAACACGGCGGTGGGCCGGGAAGCTTTGCAGCGACTTTGGCCTGCCCATTTGACAACTTTCGCAGGAATGGCCTTTTGAGGCCGATTTTCGTCATCCCCCTTCCTGTCAAAGAGATACTGCCAATTCAGAAGAATTCAAAACATAGAAATTATGAACTATAGAGATGTTACCCCGGGGATGGTCATTGCTCTTTTTTATTGCTTTTTGTAGGGATTGTAATTCCAATAATTACACCAATAGAAACAATACCAAGGAAAAGCAAAACATTTTCTTGGCGGTCATAATGATGAAATATTTGCGGGGAAAAAATCAAAATAAACGCTAACATAATAAAGCAAATACCAGCCACAACAATTCTTTTACCGCCGACATGATTGATAGCATACCATGACTCTTCACTTTCTAATGCTTTGGGAATACGGATGCCATAAAATGGGTTGGAAGGAATTTGATTCCAATACAAAGGTAGTCCGACTCCAATGGAAACGACGCCAAGAAGAAATAGTAAAACCGAGGGTAATATGTTGTGTAGATCATTAAACATGATTGAAATTCCCAGCAGTAAGACTAATTCTCTAAGTAACTGATAACACTTTTAATCATGACAGGATCCAGACGGCGACCGGGGGGCGCAGGATGCAAAATGTCACTACTGCTCACCGTAGTAAGGTTATGACTCATTTTGCTTATGTATAATAGTGTAGCATGTTCTGGGTTGGCATCCTCTAATCGTTTCCCATTCCACGGAAGTACCTGCACATCTCTGTCCCCTTGAATTATTAGAGTCGGAATATTTATTCCTGTGATGAGATGCTCTGGATTCGCTAAAAATTGGCTTTTAAACAATGGTAGGAAACTTGGTTGCATAAAAATTTCTGCTAATGGGAACTGCCTTAAAAATTCATCGTTGAAGTGTATTGTATCGCCTTTGGCTTTTCGAATGTGGTTCGCCAGAATAGCAACATTTTTATTTATTTGATGAATTATCGAAGTGTTTTCGCCCCTTAATATTGCTTGATAAGTCATTTGTGATGAAAGAACTTTACGAAGAGGTGCTCCTGGACATTCCAATAACACCATCCTCTGTGGGTCGATTAAACCATGATGCACTGCGTACAAGGCAACCAACCCTCCCTCAGAGTGTCCCATCAACACCATTGGTAAGCGATGTAAGCTACTTTGCTTTTCCATAAGGGAAAACCATGCAGCTGCGTCTTCAGCATAAATTTGCAAGGTTAGTGCAGGAGGATTTATCCCAACGGCAGGGCTGATACTTGCTTTATTATAACGCAACATGGCGTAACCATTTGCCGCAAAGTCGTAGGCTAACTGCTTATAAATATAATCATGCAATCCTAGTGGATTATTACCGTCCATATTGGTTGGACCACTACCGCCGATCAGGAGGATGGCACCATATATTGGTCCGAAACGGGGAATTGTCAATACACCCGCCATGTCGCGACCCATTGAGGTTAAGTGCAAATGTATAGATTTTACATTGCGAGAGCGCGAGGGAAAAAAGGAAGTTAAGGGATTTTCCTGAGTATCTATTTTCTGAGCAAAAGGCGCCAGACCGGCACGCATAATGGATACGTTGCCTTGTGTCAAACCTAGGAGCTTATGGCGATGGGGAGTGCACCATAGTGTTTGCACAACAACTGGCTTTCCTCCTTTGTTGAGGGTCAGGCGCACTGATAATGCCGTGATGTGTTGCTTACCATATAACCACTGCTGCTTCCCAGATTGGAGAACTGCATCTAACCAGAGATCTTTTAATGGGAAGAACACGGTTTCATGCGTGTTTTTTCCTTTCAGGCCATAGAGCATGGCTTGAAGCCCGTTCACCAAATTATTCCCGATCATATATACTTTCGGCGATATTGACGTGATATGGTAGTTAAGTTCTTTTGTTTGCCCATTCATTTGGAGCTTTCCAGATATATTGCGCTTCTGTACTTTTAACTGCAGCCGATAGGCTCTTTGTCCATGTTCCGCACTACCATCTGAAGCATAATCTATGGTGCTTCCGTCATGGCGGGTTCGGATAGTGCTGTGCAGATGTGCAAGAATAAGTAAACCCTGCTTGATTGTCGTGTTTGCATTGATTTCCCAACCGCTGATGAGCCGCTTTTGGACAAGCACCTCAGTACCCCGGACTGAATCAGGGCCATACAGTTGGAAGCTCCAGTGATTCGAAGTTTCGGCCTGTGCAGTGGTGGAAATCAATACACAAAATATGAAAAGTGCAATCCAAGATGCGGTAGGTTTTAACATTAGACAGCCCCATGCATTCGATCGAACGAATAGCCTTCTTATGAAATATTTGCGTCAGGGGATCATCTCCGGTGGTTCCGCTTCATTCTTCTTCGCGACCAGATAGGAGTAACCAATTAGAATAATTATAAAAATTGCCAGAACGATTTGCGGAACCCATAAAGGTAACACTCTGACTCCCTCTCCGATGAATGTGAGTCCGGACATGGCTAAAAACCAGGCCCCAAGCCGGTGAGTCTTGAACCATGCGGTATCGTTGGAAAGGGTCCATGGTGTCCGTATACCCACGAAAAAATTCTTGCGAAGCTTTCCCATAAAATTGCTCAACCAGATGAATAAAACTCCAATAATAATCGGGATGACCTGTGCCAGATTGACTGGAAATCCTGACGCCTTAAGCAAAGCGATGGTTTCAACCAAAAACGTGCAACCCAGGATCATCGTGATTATTATCCGCCAGGTTTTAATGAAACTGTCCATACGAAAACCGCGAGGGGATATGATCGGCAGTAAGTACAGGAAAACCCACAAAACCGTAACAGTCAAAGGCACCCAGAGAGCTCCCCACGGTTTATCCATCGCGCCATTGATATGGTCAGAACTATTCCAATGAATCGGCACAGGGTTTGGCAAGTGATTGTAAAATATAAAGACTAAGCCCCAACTCGCGACCACAAAAATGACGTTGGCAAACGAAAGTGACGGAAATTTCATCTGGACTCTCCTGAGGTGATGGCCGACTCACCAGATGTGATTTCCAATAACTCTATGATCAGTCGGTACAAATCTTCAGTAATTGATGTATTCAGAAAGTAAAAAATTTGTTGTCCCCTACGTTCTGTGCGCACGAGGTCGGCGGACCGAAGGATTGAGAGGTGGTGAGATAGTGATGCCAGGGAAAACGTAAAATGCCGGGCCAGATCCCCAACCGAAAAAGGCTCCTTCTCAAGAATTCTGAGAATCTGCCTACGGCTAGGATCAGCTAAAGCCTGAAAAAGAGGTTGAGCATTCATATATAGAAGATTATCTAAATATCTAATAACAATCAAGCGTTCTGGCATCAAGGCTCAAAAAAACTATTATGAAATAAAACAAATTATTGGAGAATTAACATAAACCACAAGATTGATAAAATATTTTAACATTATGATATTAAGGTAATTATCATGATATATAGCTTGCCGGATGTTCTGCCACCATATGATTGGGCATCTGAGTGAATGATTTGTGAAGGAATTGACAGCGGTTGGCCAGAGCCCCAGAAAATGGTTGAAGACGGCTTCGGCTACAACCATTTTGCAGACATCAGAGAAGCCCTGACTTGTCTGTACAAGCTACAGACACGCCCCCCTGACCTGCTCGCCTCCGAGCCTGGACTGAATCGACTTTGTCGCCACTGGGGTGGTGATTTTTCAGTTGGCCGAGCGGCAATTGCATCTGCTCGAACTCCGTAACGTTGGCGCAAAAAGCCGCCCAGCCAACCGCCGTGTTCAGAATAAATCAGTGCAGCCGACGCGGGGTGAAGGTGAAATTATCGCCTTCAAGCATCACTTCAATGATTTCACCCGGACTGAAATCCCCGCGCAGTAAACGCTGGGCAAGAGGGTTTTCGATTTCCCGCTGAATGACTCGCTTCAGGGGACGGGCTCCGTAAACCGGGTCATAACCCACTTCGGCAAGACGATCTAACGCCCCCTCACTTAACAACAAATCCATATCCCGCTCTTTCAGGCGGGCTCGCAAAGCGTCCATCTGGAGACTGGTAATTTCCCGAAGTTGCACAGCCGTCAGTGGATGGAAAATGACCATCTCATCAATACGATTTAGGAATTCCGGACGAAAATGATCCTGAACCACATCCATTACGGCGACCCGCATGGCGTCATAATTGCCGCTTCGACTGAATTCCTGAATCCGGTCCGAACCAAGATTGGAAGTCATGACAATGACCGTATTCCGAAAATCCACCGTGCGACCCTGCCCATCCGTCAAGCGACCATCATCGAGCACCTGCAAAAGGACATTGAACACATCGGCATGGGCTTTTTCCACTTCATCGAGCAGAACTACCGAGTAGGGTTTACGTCGCACCGCTTCGGTCAAATAGCCGCCTTCTTCATAGCCGACATATCCGGGCGGGGCACCAATTAATCGCGCTACCGAGTGCTTCTCCATAAATTCACTCATATCAATACGGACCAGCAGATCTTCACTGTCGAACAGAAATTCTGCCAATGCCTTGGTCAATTCGGTCTTGCCCACCCCGGTAGGCCCGAGAAACAAAAATGAACCGTTGGGACGGCGTGGATCAGAAAGCCCTGCACGGGAACGGCGAATGGCATTGGCAACTGCAGCCACTGCCTCACTTTGTCCCACTACCCGCGCCTGCAGGCGTTCTTCCATTTTCAACAGCTTTTCTTTTTCACCTTCGAGCATTTTCGAAACGGGAATACCTGTCCAGCGGGCCACGACCTCAGCTATTTCTTCTTCGCCGACTTCAGTGCGGAGCAGCGTCAGCTTTTTTTGCTTTGCGCCTTCGCCTTGAGTTTCAGCCGCTTTGATCTGGGCTTCGAGGGCAGGAATGACGCTATATTGTAATTCTGCCATGCGCTCCAGATCATTGGCGCGGCGCGCTGTATCCAGATCCACACGTTTGCGGTCCAGTTCTTTCTGAATTTGCGAAGTGCCTTCGATAGTCAGTTTTTCACCTTTCCAGACTTCTTCCAGGTCCTGATATTTTTTATCCAGCTCCTTGATTTGCGTCTGTAAAATATCCAGACGCTTCAAGCTTGCTTCATCTTTTTCCTTTTCCAGCGCGACCCGCTCAATATTCAACTGAATGATACGTCGTTCCAGTTCATCCAGTTCCTGAGGTTTGGAATCAATTTCCATTTTGATGCGCGATGCTGCTTCATCCATCAGGTCAATGGCTTTATCGGGAAGGTTTCGATCTGGAATATAACGATGCGATAACTGGGCAGCCGCCACCAACGCCGGATCGGTAATGCGTACCCCATGATGTGCCTCATAACGCTCCTTGAGACCCCGCAAAATGGCAATACTGTCTTCGACACTGGGTTCATCGACCAGTACCCGCTGAAAACGGCGTTCCAGCGCCGCATCTTTTTCAATGTATTTGCGATATTCATCCAGAGTAGTGGCGCCAATACAGTGCAGTTCACCCCGCGCCAACGCCGGTTTGAGCATATTGCCCGCATCCATGGAACCTTCAGCCTTACCAGCCCCTACCAAGGTATGAATTTCATCAATGAAAAGAATGATTTTCCCTTCACTTTTTTCAAGATCTGTTAAGAGAGCCTTAAGACGTTCTTCAAATTCACCCCGAAACTTGGCACCCGCAATCAAGGCCCCCAAATCCAGACCCAGCAGGCGCTTGTCGCGCAGGGATTCCGGCACTTCGCCATTGACTATACGCAAAGCCAGCCCCTCAACGATGGCCGTTTTGCCGACGCCGGGTTCACCAATCAACACCGGATTATTTTTGCTGCGTCGCAACAATACCTGAATGGTGCGGCGAATTTCATCGTCGCGCCCAATGACCGGATCCAGCTTGCCCTGTCTGGCCCTTTCGGTGTAATCAGTGGTGTATTTTTCCAGCGCCTGACGCTGTTCTTCGGCATTGGCGTCGTTGATTTTTTCGCCGCCATGGAGATCATGAACGGCCTGCTCAAGATCCTTGCTGGTGGCCCCTGCAGCTTTCAGCAAGCGTCCGGCCTCGCCCTTGTCTTCCAGCAGGGCGAGCAGAAAATGCTCGGTAGAAATAAAGCTGTCGCCGCGTTTCTGGCTGATTTTATCGGCCAGATTGAACATGTTGGTCAAGTCACGACTCACCTGCACTTCGCCTGGCTGACCATGCACCTTGGGCATGCCTTCCAGTGCGCGATTCAGCTGATTGCGCAGGGCATCAACCTGCACGCCAGCTTTGGCAAGAACCGGCCGGGCAATCCCCCCCTCCTGATCCAGAAAAGCGATCAAAAAATGGATGGGTTCAATTTGTTGATGATCCTGAGCGAGAGCAAGGCTTTGAGCATCCTGAAAAGCCTGTTGAAATTTAGTGGTCAATTTATCGGTGCGCATGCTAAAGCTCCATGGAATAAACGTTGACCATCACATGGGATCAGCTGGTCTTTTTTTCAAGGGCAGGTGATCCCCGCAATCCTTTGATCAGAAAAACACTGGCCAGCAAGGCTACCAGACCGGCAGCAGCAAAAGTCAGCTGTCCACCCCAATGGGCCCAGGACCAGCCCGCAGCAAGGGCACCAATGCCGCCGCCCAGGCCATACACCATACTGGCATAAAGCGCCATGCCCCGGGCCCGCAAGGCTCCGGGAAAACGATCAGATACCCAGTGTACAGCGGCCAGATGAAAAGCTGCATAACTGGCTGCATGCAGGCTCTGGACAAGAACGATCCAGAGTAAACCCGGCCACCAGGCAATCACTCCCCAGCGCAGCGCGGTCAGAAAAAAGGAGGCCGTAAAAACCAGTGGCACACCAAAGCGACGGGTAAAACGATCTCCCCACCAGAAAAAGGCTACTTCGCAAAGCACGGCAAAACCCCAAAGCATGCCAACACTACTACTGCTAAGCCCATGCGCCTCGGCATAAATCGAATAAAATGCATAATATACGCCGTGACTGGCCTGTTCGAGCAGGCCCGCCAACAAAAAAAACCAGAGCCCGGCATCCCGCAACACCGGACTCATGCGCGGGCGCAGCTGATGCGAAGGATGGGTATGGGTTGCGTAGGGCAAATGACGGCTTACCCACCAGGCAAGCACTAAAAACACCAGAATACCGGGTAAAAATGCGCGCATTCCCCAGTTGCTGATGAACACTCCCATTCCCAGGGATAGCACAATAAAGCCTAATGAACCCCACAAGCGGATGCGGCCATAAGAGGCCGAGCGGCGCTGCGTCCAGTCCATAGTGGCCGCATCCACCAATGGCAACGTTGCGGCCCAGAAAAAAGAAAATGCCAAGGTGATGAGCAGAATGACCAGGAAATGACCGGCGCTGAATTCCAGTGCCAGAAATCCGGCAGCGGTGAGCAAAGTCCCCAGCATCACAATCCGGCGGCTCCCCCAGAAGTGGGATAACCATCCCCAGAGATTGGGCGCCAGAACTTTACTGAATTGTACGGCAGCGGTGAGGATGCCAATAGCCATAGGGGTCTGACCCTGAGCATGCAACCAGGGTCCCCAGTAGGGCATAAACGCACCCAAGGCGCAGAAATAAACAAAATAGAAGGTGGCGAGCCAGCCCCCTTCCCGTTCAATGCCCATTATTTATGCAGAAATAGGGGGAAGTGGAGACTGTACATCTCCATTCTGGGCGCGGTGGCGCATCCAGTGATCCATCAAAGTCAAAGCCAGCATGGCTTCAACAATGGGTACCGCACGAATACCCACACAGGGGTCATGGCGACCGGTGGTTATCACTTCCTGGGACAGACCATGAATATCAATACTTTGACGGGGAATACGGATACTGGAGGTAGGTTTGATGGCAACCGAAAGCGTCAGATCCTGACCAGAAGATATTCCGCCCAACACCCCGCCGGCATGATTACTCAGAAAACCGTCCGGGGTCATCGCATCGCCGTGCTGACTGCCGCGCTGCTCGACTACGGCAAAACCATCTCCCATAGCTACGGCCTTCACCGCGTTAATACTCATCATGGCTTTGGCAATGTCTGCTTCCAGGCGATCAAAAACGGGTTCACCCAGTCCTGTCGGCATGCCCGTAACCCGGGCATCGACCCGGGCACCGATGGAATCACCTTCTTTACGTAATGCATCCAGAAACTCTGCCATTTGTGCTGCGGCGCTGGCATCGGGACAAAAAAAGTCATTTTGAAAAATTTCAGCAGCATCAAACGACTGGACCTTTACAGTCCCCATCTGCGCCATCCAGGCAAGGATTTCCATGCCCAGCCGATCTTTGAGAAATTTACGAGCGACGGCACCCGCCGCAACTCGCGTCGCGGTTTCGCGAGCCGATGAGCGCCCCCCTCCCCGATAATCCCGTAATCCGTATTTTTGCAGATACGTATAATCTGCATGACCAGGACGGAACAGATCCTTGATTTTACTGTAATCCTGAGAGCGTTGGTCGGTATTGCGAATCAGCAGGCCGATGGGTGTTCCAGTGGTCACCCCTTCGAACACACCCGAAAGTATTTCTACCTGATCTTTTTCCTGGCGCTGGGTGGTGTGGCGTGACTGCCCCGGACGGCGCCGATCCAGATCACCCTGTATATCTTCCGGTGCCAGGGGCATTCCCGGTGGACAGCCGTCAATAATACAGCCAATAGCCGGTCCATGACTTTCGCCAAAGGTGCTCACCCGGAAACACTCCCCAAAACTGCTGCCAGCCATGAATTATTTTTCCATTTCAATCATGGCGTAAGCCGAATGGTTATGAATGGATTCAAAGTTTTCCGATGACACCGAAAACCAGCGCACACACGGATCTTCCTGCAGGCGCAGGGCTACATCCCGGACCATGTCTTCGACGAATTTGGGATGATCATAAGCATATTCCGTCACATGCTTTTCATCGGGACGCTTCAGTAAACCATACAATTCACAGGAAGCTTCTGCCTCAATTAAATCAATAATATCCCGAATCCAGATAGTGTCCTGGCTGCGGACATGCACCCAAACATGAGCGCGCTGGTTGTGCGCCCCGTATTCTGAAATGCTTTTTGAACAGGGACAGAGGCTGGTTACCGGCACCATGACCCCCAAGGTTAACTGATAGCCTTTCGGGGTGATTTCGCCAATCAACTCCACCTCGTAATCCAGCATGCTTTTGACACCGGAAACGGGCGCCGCTTTTTGCACGAAAAACGGTAAGCGCATTTCGAGTCGTGCCGAATCGGCTTCGAGGCGTGTGCACATCTGCTCAACAATACCCCGAAAACCTTCGACACTGATGGGTGCTTCCTGGTTATTGAGTATTTCCATGAAGCGCGACATGTGCGTGCCCTTAAGATGAGCAGGCAGGCTGACATACATGTTACACAAGGCAACACTGGGTTGGACCGCTGCACCTCTATCCACAATCTGCAGAGGGTGCCTGACGGCACGAATACCCACCTGCTGAATGGGAATGGCACGGGGATCTACCCGACCCTGCACATCTTCGAGAACTTCCGTAGCGCAATTCCTCACGCGCACCTCACTTTGAATAGTGGACCAATTTAGTCAGATATTACGCGTGACCCGGCTTCCGGGCAAGGGAGTCCAGCAAAGCATGACCGGCTGCTGTGATTCCAGAAGCATCCAGCCCCAGCTCTGCAAGCCACTGGTTAGCATCTCCCTGCTCAATAAACTGATCGGGAAGCCCGAGAATGCGCATGGGAACAATTTGTCCCTGGTTCAGCAGATATTCCGCCACAGCAGAACCCGCGCCACCGGCAATTACCCCCTCCTCTACGGTCAGCAAAGCCTGATGGGTCTGAGCCAACTCCTGGAGCAACGCATGATCTAATGGTTTGACGAAGCGCATGTTAATAACCGTCGCATCTAAGGCTTCTCCAGCCTGCAAAGCTGCTGCAGCCCGTGTACCAAAAGCCAATATGGCCAGTTTTTTTCCGGAGCGGAGTACTTCAGCCTTGCCGAGTGCTACGGTACGCTCCAGGTTTTTATCCAGTTCCAGCCCTACGCCATTCCCACGAGGATAGCGAACCAACGCCGGACCGGGATAAGCAAACCCGGTATTGAGCATGTCGCGCAGTTCCTGTTCATCTTTGGGTGCCATGATCACCAGATTGGGAATGCAACGCGAATAGGCCATATCGAAGGCACCCTGATGGGTAGCCCCATCGGCGCCCACCAAACCGGCCCGATCAATGGCAAACAGTACGGGCAGATTCTGAATGGCGACATCATGCAACAATTGATCATAGGCGCGCTGCAAAAAGGTCGAATAAATGGCCACGACCGGATGCATGCCATCACAGGCCATGCCTGCAGCAAAAGTCACTGCATGTTGTTCGGCAATGCCCACATCATAGTAGCGTTCGGGATAAAGCTGCTCAAAACGTACCAGACCCGAACCTTCGCGCATGGCCGGGGTAATGGCGACCAAACTGGATTCTGTGGCCCCTTTGTCGCACAGCCAATCGCCAAAAATTTTGGTGTAACTGGGCGGTCCACCCGCCTTTTTGGCCATTTTCCCGTCACTCTGATTGAACGGGGTGACACCATGATAGCCGCAGGGATCTTCTTCGGCTGGTCCGTAGCCTTTGCCTTTTTTGGTCATCACATGCAAAAGACGCGGCCCTTTAATTTTTTTGAGGTTTTCCAGGGTAGGAATGAGGGCGTCCAGATCATGACCGTCGATAGGCCCGAAATAATTGAAGCCCATTTCCTCAAAAAGAGTTCCCGGAGTGACCAATCCCTTGACGCCTTCCTCAGCCTTTTTGGCCAGCTCGCGCAGTGGCGGGACCAGACTTAATGCCTGCCCGGCACTATCACGCACGGTATTGTACAAGCGCCCGGAAAGGATGCGGGTGAGATACTGGGAAACCGCACCGACGTTGGGAGAAATGGACATTTCATTATCATTCAGAACTACCAGCAGGTTGGCGTCCAGTACACCGCCATTATTGAGGGCTTCATAAGCCATTCCGGCGGTCATGGCACCATCGCCAATAATTGCAACGACTTCCCGGTCATGTTTTTCCAGTTTTGCGGCAACCGCCATTCCCAGTCCGGCGCTGATTGAGGTGCTGGAATGACCAGCCCCAAAACTGTCGTAAGGGCTTTCATCACGCTTGAGAAAACCGGAAAGCCCGTCTTTCATGCGCAGCTGGGTAAAGCGGGATCCTCGCCCAGTCAGAATTTTATGCGGATAGGCTTGATGACCTACGTCCCAGACCAAGCGATCATCGGGTGTGTTGAAAACCGTATGCAAGGCAACCGCCAGTTCCACCGTACCCAGACAGGACGATAAATGTCCTCCGGTCTGACTCACGGATTCCAAAAGAAATTGGCGCAACGCCTTGGCGACACCTTTTAACTCAGTGCGGGACATTCTCCGCAGCTCTTCGGGCATGGGAATGCCCTTCAACAAGTCCGTCATTTATTCCGCTCTACAATAAGGCGCGCCAGTGCGCGCAGATGATCCGCCTCATGCTGCCAGGACTGCAAGGCAGCAAGAGCCTCTTCCAGAAGCCGTTGGGCGTAATTCTGGGCTTCTTTCAAGCCCAGCAAGGTCACAAAACTCGGTTTGTTACGACTGCGATCTGCGCCCTGCAGGGCTTTACCGGTTTGTTGCAGATCACCGATTTCATCCAGAATGTCATCCTGAACCTGAAAGGCCAGCCCGACCCGATCCGCATATTGTAGCAGCATGCCGCCCTGCTCCGAATTTTCTACAACACCTGCCGCACAAAGAGCCAGCTGAATGGCGCAACGAATCAGCATTCCGGTTTTATGCAGGTGCATTTGCTCAAGGGCTGGCAAAGCCAGCTCATGGCCGACCGCCGCCAGATCAATGGCTTGCCCGCCGACCATACCCCGAGAACCGGCTGCCTGGGCCAGTGCCGCCAGCATACGGACTTGCCATTCAGGATCAACGCCCCAACCCGGCTCGGACAGGGCGATAAAAGCCTGGGCCTGCAAGCCATCACCTACCAAAATAGCGGTGGCTTCGTCGTAAGCTTTGTGACAGGTTGGTAACCCCCGCCGCAAATCATCATTATCCATGGCCGGGAGATCATCATGAACCAGCGAATAGGCATGAATCATTTCCAGGGCAGCAGCAGGGCGATCGAGTTTTTCTGGGGCAATGTCCAGACAAAGTCCGGTAGCATATACCAGCAGCGGCCGTATGCGCTTGCCGCCACCCAAGGTGCTGTAACGCATGGCGCCGTGCAAACGGGCTGGTAAAATATGTTCATTGGGCAGCAAACTTTGCAAAACAGCTTCTATGCGTTGCACAGCATGCTGACGAAATAAAGCAAAATTCTGAGTGGTCTCCAGGGCTTCCAGGGTCATTGATTATTCATCCTGAGTCATTGGGGTGGCATTCTCTCCCAGCAGTATTTCCACGGTCTGGCGCGCCTGTAGTAGTTGTGATTCGGCGCGTTTGGCAAGATCCATACCCTGCTTGAACAGGGCTACCGAATCTTCAAGGCCCATCTGACCACCTTCCAGACGGCGGACCGTTGCTTCTAGGGCATCGAGGGTGCTGGCGAAGTCCGCAGGCGTGTCCGCAGAAGAGAGTTCGTTATTCATGTCTTTTTCCATGTTTGCCAATTAAACACTAGGCCCCGTCCTCGGGGCAAGCGCAAAAATTTAATTTCATACTGGACGGTCGGTTAATTGGACACTAATATTTCGTCTGTTCACCATTCCGAAAGGTTCTTCTCCCCATGTCCATACAAAAGACAGCGCAGATAAACACCCTATCAAAGCAGGAAGGCACCCGCTTTGACGTGCTTGGTGCCATCAGCGTGTCACATTTCCTCAATGATAGCATTCAATCGTTGATGTTGGCGGTATACCCATTATTCAAAAGTAATTTTGACTTGAGTTTTGCCCAGATCGGGTTGATTACCCTGGCTTACCAGCTGACGGCATCCATTATTCAACCCCTGGTCGGGCGTTATACGGATGGACATCCTCTGCCTTTTTCGTTGCCTATTGGAATGGTATCCACCTTTGCGGGTTTATTGTTACTCTCCATTGCACCCAATTATCTGATACTCCTGCTCGCTGCCGCACTGGTGGGTCTGGGTTCGTCGGTGTTTCACCCGGAATCCTCGCGGGTGGCGCGAATGGCTTCGGGTGGCCGGCATGGCCTCGCCCAGTCCATTTTTCAGGTGGGGGGTAACGTTGGCACCGCCGTTGGTCCGCTGTTGGCGGCATTTATTGTCATGCCCAATGGTCAGCATAGTTTGTCCTGGTTTTCCCTGGCAGCCCTGTTGGCCATTGTGATCCTGACTTTTGTGGGACGTTGGTACCAGCATCAGCATCGTCTTCCGAAAAAACACCGTACCGAAGTGCGCGAAGCAGTACTTCCGGCAAAACTGGTCAAACGCAGCATTATCATTCTGGTCGCCCTGATGTTTTCCAAATTTCTTTATCTGACCAGTATCAGCAGCTATCTGATTTTTTATCTGATGCAGCGTTTCCATATTGCCACCCAGGAAGCCCAGTTGCATTTGTTTATTTTTCTGGCAGCGGTTGCCGCCGGAACATTGATGGGAGGACCCATTGGTGACCGCATTGGTCGCAAGAAGGTCATCTGGGTTTCCCTTTTGGGAATCGCGCCTTTTACCCTGGCCCTGCCCTACGTCGGCTTAACCATGAGTGCTCTATTAACGGTGGTCATTGGTTTTCTGCTGGCTTCAGCCTTTCCGGCCATGGTGGTTTATGCCCAGGAGCTGGTCCCCGGTAAGGTTGGCACCATTTCCGGATTGTTTTTTGGCCTGGCTTTCGGTCTGGGTGGGGTGGGTGCCGCCGTTCTTGGTGAGCTCGCGGATGTCTGGAGTATTCAGGTGGTCTACCAGATTTGTGCGTTTCTGCCGCTGCTGGGCTTGCTTGCAGCATTTCTTCCGCATATTCCAGCACCGCGCAAAAGCGCGCATTAACCGGCTTTACTCGTGGCGGTTGATAGGACAAGCTAAGCATTGCCGCCCGCCTTGCGCGGGCATATTTCATGAGCGGCACTGCCGCGAGGTTAGGACGATTGGCCTTCGCTGAACAAAAGTTTTACTTTTTGATTCCTGATGAGAAACCCCATTGGAGTGAAAGCCTGGCTCCGTGGTTGGCTATTTCAGCCATTTTGGTGGCCCTCGCCCTGTTTTTGCTGATCCATGTCCAGAAGCCCAAACTGCAGGCGATGCATAACCAGACTGAAGTCAATAAAACTTTTCATATCATGCCCTTGCCCAATAAAGCCGTGACACCCAGCCCGGTAAAACCGCAGGTGATCCCTCATCCTCGACCGGTGGTGAAACCACACCCGGTGAAGCCGCAGCTGCGACCTGTACCAGTACCCCGACCGGTGCCACGCCCCGTACCGCACCCGGAATTTCATCCCCATGCTCTGCCGCAAAAACCGCAGCCAGCCGTTTCTCCTGCGCCATCAACCCTGCAAAGCATCCAGCCCGCAGGTCCACCCCATATCAATTTGGGAAGGCTGCAGGAACAAATGGATCAGGCCGCGCGTGAAGCCACCTCCAGCCCATCTTTACCCAAATTCGAGAACCCCAAAGGACCGGTAGCCGATTTTTACATTGCGGGCTGGATTCAGAAACTGGAACGTATTGGTGATCTCAATTATCCCGGCTCTATGGTGGGTCAGCTGAAAGTCAAAGTGGTGCTCAATCCCCAGGGAGGACTGGAACGCATCATCATGGTAGATCCTTCCGGTAACAAGGAACTTGATGCAGCAGCTGAGCGCATTATTCGACTGTCATTTCCCTATATGCCTTTTTCCAAGCAACTGGCAGCCCAAACCCGGAAAATTGAAATTCCCCTGAATATGCATTTCATGGGTGTGCGGCGGGTCAATGCCTGGTGATTTACTCATGAGGAGAACACCTTGAAAAAACGTAAAACAGGTCCACTGTTATTCGCGCTGTTTCTGGTGCTGTGGGCCGCCGCCATGATCGCTCTTGTGGTGATCGGATTTACCAACATTCAACCGGCAGGTATTGGTACCGCAGCGACTGCTTCCAGTGCCTCATCTTCAGTCAAGGACGGCCATCATGGATAGTATGCGCATGGCGAGAATACTCGGTTGGGCAGGAATTATCCCCCTTATTCTTGCCAATCTGAGATTCTGGAAAGGTTACGGTGTGGTGGCTTTGATCTTGGGTAACCTGTACGCCGCCATTATTCTCGGTTTTCTGGGTGCGATTACTGCTACTGCAGTTATACGCCGGTTTTTAGGCCGGCGTGAATGCCTCAATGACTGGTATTTTCGCCCTGTTGACTGGCGATTTCCTCACGGACTTTATCCATATCAAGTGCGAGTGCCTGCTGGATAACTTCTTCCAGCGCACTGGCAGGTAACGAACCAGCCTGGGAAAAAATACCAATTTGCTGACGAAAAATGGTCAATGTTGGAATGGAACGAATCTGGAAGGAAGCACCCAGTTCCTGTTCTACATCCGTATTCACCTTGCCAAAAACAATATCCGGATACTTTTCGGCAGCAGCCTCAAAAGTTGGGGCAAAAGCCTTGCAAGGTGCACACCAAGGGGCCCAGAAATCGACAATAACCATGTCATTTCCGGTAACCATTTGTTCAAAGTTTTCCTGGGTAAGTTCCACTACAGCCATGCTATGTCCTCTCGTAAACAGGATTGCGCAGAATCGCGCGCGGCAGACGGGACCATCCCGAATGACAGTAAAATGTTATATGCTGACCTTAAAGCGCAGGACAGATGGGGTCAAGGGATGAGGTCGAGGCATGCGTATTTCTGAAGAATCTATTCCGGTGTTGTCAGTCAGTGCACTGAATAGTACCGCCCGGGAAATTATTGAAGGCAATTTTCCGTTGTTACGCGTTGAGGGTGAAATTTCCAATTTCAGTGCGCCGGGCTCTGGTCATTGGTATTTTTCTCTGAAGGACAGTCGTGCCCAGGTCCGTTGCGCCATGTTTCGGCAACGTAATTTATATAGTCGGGTGCAACCACGCAACGGCTTGCAAATTCAGGTGCTGGCACAACCTACGCTTTATGAGGGGCGGGGTGAATTTCAGCTGATTATTGAGCAATTGCTGGAAGCCGGTGAAGGTGACTTGCAGGCGCGTTTTCTGGCATTAAAAGAAAAACTCGCAGCCGAAGGGCTTTTTGAAGCGCATCTCAAGCGTCCGCTGCCCACATGGCCACAACGGGTGGCAGTGATCACTTCGGCAACCGGCGCAGCCCTGCAGGATATCCGGGCAACCCTGGCCAGGCGCTGGCCATTACTCAGCATACTGGTTTATCCGGTACTGGTTCAGGGGGATCAGGCTGCCGGCCAGATTGTCGAAGCGTTACGTCGTGCCAATGCGCGCAGCACGGAAGATGTGCTGATCCTCGCTCGTGGTGGTGGCAGTACGGAAGATCTGTGGTGCTTTAATGAAGAGAGCGTAGCTCGCGCCATTCGCGCCTCGCGCATTCCGGTAGTCACCGGAATTGGTCACGAAATTGATTTTACCATTGCGGACTTTGCCAGTGATCTGCGAGCGGCCACTCCCACCGCCGCTGCAGAAGCGGTCAGTCCTGATCGGAGCGAGTGGCTTCCCAAAGTTCAGGCTCAACATCATCAGATTGAAAAACTCATGTTCAGAAAGCTGCAGGATGAATCCCAGCGCCTCGATTTTTTGCGGATGCGCCTTCGCCATCCCGGAGAGGGTTTGGATGCGGCCCAACGACGCCTGAAACTCGCTCGTGAAAACTTATCTCGGGCCATGACCTTGCAGCTGTCATCCCGGGCGCAGCAACTCGCCTATCTCCAGGGGCGACGAGCGCGCCAGGATCCCAGACAACGTCTGCAAATTCTGGAAAAGCAAGTGCGCGAAAGCCAAAAAAATCTGGGAGCCGTCATGCTCGATATTTTGCAGCGTGCGCGCCTTCGCCAGCAACAATCTGCGTCTGCACTGCGCTTGCTGGATCCTCTGGCAGTATTGCAAAGAGGCTTTGCGGTATTGCGGGATGCATCCGGAAAAGTTATTTTCGACAGTCAGAGCACCCATCCCGGTGAACAACTGGTGGCTACCCTGGCGAAGGGCAGTATCAGTTGCGAAGTCACGAAATGTGAATATGAAAATCTATGAGTTTTCACGTGATTTTTACCGAATGAGCCTTCTAACTGCCGACGTTAGGACAAAGAAATAGTCTCTTCTTTTACGGCCTCATCCAGCAGTTCTTGAGGAACTCCGCGCTTTCGCAGTGCTGAGAGTAGTCGAGCCGTAGCCCCAAAGCTGAAATGTGCTTCATCTTTCCGCAGTCCCTCACTGACATAGGCTTTAAGTAAGGGTTGATAGCCGCTAAACCCTTTCTGTGGAGCTATTTCCTTGAGAGACTGCACCACATCTACCGGAATCCGCAGAGTTACCGTAGTCATGGGACGGTCTTTGTTTAACCGAGTTTTGATGCGCTCAGGAATACTCATAACTTTGCCTCTCTTCATTACAAAGGGTCGAAAAATACAGTTGCCGCCTCTTCGAAGGTTACTCCGTCATGCTTTCTGGAGTTGATGACGGCCTTCCTGTCGTCCCAGACAAAAGATAACCCAAGCAATTCGTATTTAACGTCCATGCCATGGATTTTATGGCGATGATTTACTTTGTCAATACACTTTCCCGGATTCTGAGGGCTGGTTTCACTTGGATACCGTATGCGAGCTATCGACAAAAGCGGGGCTAACGCTTTACTCTTCTCACTCGCTGCCGCTGACCCAGTGGTGAATTTATTCTGAACAGGGTGGATCCCTGCAATTCCGAGGAGTCTTCATGACCAATCCACAAGTCGTACTACACAGCAACAAGGGTGATATTGTCATCGAACTGGATGCCGAAAAGGCGCCCAATACGGTCGAAAACTTTTTGAGCTATGTTGATGAAGGTTTTTTTGATGAAACCATTTTTCATCGGGTCATTCCCGGTTTCATGATTCAGGGCGGCGGTTTTACCGCAGATATGCAGCAGAAAAAAACCCATGCGCCCATTCAAAATGAGGCAGAAAACGGTCTGAAAAACCTGCGCGGGACCCTGGCCATGGCCCGTACCAACGATCCCCATTCAGCCACTGCCCAGTTTTTCATCAATCTGACCGACAATGATTTCCTCAATTTCAAAGCCGCTTCGGGTACCGGTTGGGGTTATGCGGTATTTGCAAAGGTAATCAGTGGCATGGAAGTGGTAGACGAAATCGCCAAAGTGCCTACCGGCAATAAAGGCATGCACCAGGATGTACCCAAAGATACCGTCACCATCGACAAGGGCGAGCGTATCGCTACGGCCTGACATGCCCTTTCTGGATGTGGATTTTGCAGAAGGACCGATCTGGTTCATTTCTGATCTGCACCTGAGCCCCCAGCAGCCTGCCCTGACCCGGCTTTTTCGGCAGTTTTGCGAAACCCGAGCCAAAGAAGGACAGGCTCTTTTTATTCTCGGGGACTTGTTTGACTACTGGGTCCATCCCGATCAATCCCGGGAAAGTGTCTACGCCGAAGTGTTTGCGAACCTGCAGCAATTGGTTGCGGCGGGTATTCGGGTCTATGTGATGGTTGGCAACCGGGATTTTGCCTTGAACAAAACCCTGCTCGCATCCTTTGGCCTTCTGCCTATTCCCGACCCTGTGGCCTTGCGCCTGGGTACCCAAAATATTCTGCTCACCCATGGTGATCTGCTCTGTACGGATGACCGTCGTTATCAGATTTTTCGTCGGGTGATTCGCCATCCCTTGATTCGCCTCAGCGTCGGCAATCTCCCCTACTCCTGGTTGCAAAAACTGGCGGCGGGTTTGCGGCGGGGAAGTACCCGCGCAGTCCAGAAAAAATCCCTGAATATCACCGACGCCCATCCTCTGGCCATCCACACGACTCTGCATCACGGAATTGCAGATCAGCACCTGGAGCATGGTTTTGATGTGCTGGTACATGGGCATACGCATCGCCCCGTCTGGGAACACACGGACGATGGCTGGCGGATGGTGCTGGGTGCCTGGAACCCGGATGCGGCCTGCATTGGACGTTGGGCGGCTGGTCAGTGGTCACTGGAAAAAATAACGCCCATCCCTTAGGCTTCAGAAAAACCGAGCGAGGGCAGAAATGCCATGGAAAAACGCGGACTCAGTAGTGAAGAAGCGGTTTTACTGCAGCGGCAGTTTGGTCTTAATCAATTACCTGCCCAAACCCCAGCGCGCTGGTGGCGAAAACTTCTGCAACAATTTAATAACTCTCTGATTTTCATACTCAGCATCGCCGCCATTTTTTCAGCAGCCCTTGGTCATTGGGTGGATAGCGGCATCATCGCCGCCGTTATTCTGGTCAATACCGTGCTGGGTTTTATTCAGGAAAATCGCGCAGAACAAGCCGTTGCTGCCCTGCAAACGTACCTGGTGGAATATTCGCTGGTACTACGCGATGGTCATTGGCAAAAATTGCCCTCTGAAAATCTGCTGCCGGGCGATTGGGTGCGGATTGAAAACGGGGAGAGAATAGCGGCAGACCTGCACATTCGTGAAGCGCATCAGCTTCAGGTCGATGAATCCTTGCTGACCGGCGAATCGGTTCCTGTGGATAAACAGCTGACTGAAGACAATGAGCAAGGCGTTTTGCATGCCGGGACGATGGTCACGCGGGGGTCCGGTGTGGGCGAAGTTTTTGCAACGGGTGCCGCGACATCCATCGGCCATATTCAGAAGTTGCTGGCGCAAACCAAGGCGAGTAAATCGCCCTTGCTGATGCGCATCAATCAGTTATCCCGATGGCTGGCTCTGGGCGTATTCCTCCTGGCTATTATCGCTTCCCTCATCGCCTGGACGCATGGTGACAGTCTCGAATTTGCGATCCTTGCAGCTATCAGTCTGGCGGTGGCTATTATTCCGGAAGGTCTTCCCGCAGTGATCAGCATTACTCTGGCCCTGGGTGTCCAGCGTATGGCGCAAAAGGGATCCATCATTCGTCAGTTACCCGCCGTAGAAACTCTCGGAGCAGTGACGGTCATTTGTACGGATAAAACCGGCACTCTGACCGAAAACCGCATGGCCGTAGAAGACTTGCGCCTGGCCCAGGATAATCCTGACAGCCTGCTCAGGGCGCTGGAAAATATGCTGCTCTGTAATGACGCAGAAATATCTGACGCTGGACAGGGTAGTGGCGATCCGTTGGAACAGGCGCTGATACGCTATGCACACGGCGAGGATGGCGCATTGATGCATTATCAAAAGCGCAATCCCCGCCTGGATACGCGCCCTTTTGACCATGAAAGCCCTTACATGGCGACCCTGCATGCTGACCGTATCGCCATCAAGGGAGCACCGGAATTTGTTTTGCAACACTGCTTTCAAGAGCAGGAACAGACGGTCAGTTTCTGGGAGGGGGTTATTTCGGAGATGGCCAATCTGGGCCTGCGTACTATTGCCCTTGCCGAAGCGGATATGTCTCGCTGGTCTTCTCTGGATCAGGGGGGCTGGCGCTGGCTGGGCGTCGTTGCTCTGCTCGATCCGCCTCGACAGGCAGTGCCGGCGGCTATTGCCGCCTGTCGAGGAGCCGGTATCCGGGTGGTTATGGTAACTGGGGATCATCCCCGCACCGCAGCGACAATTGCCCGACAAATAGGTCTTGTGGAGGCCGGGTCTGTTCGGGTGGTTGATCATGCGCAGTGGTTGGCCGCTTCGCCTGCAGAACGTCAACAATTAGCGCGTGAAGTGAATGTCTTTGCCCGGGTGCAGCCTGCTGACAAGCTGGAACTGGTAGAAACCCTGCAAGACAATGGGGAAATTGTAGCGATGACGGGAGATGGCGTTAATGATGCGCCGGCATTGCGCCGTGCCCAGATTGGGGTGGCCATGGGGCTTTCGGGTAGTACCGTTGCCCGCGAAGCCGCCGCCATGATTCTTGCCGATGATGATTTTGCGCATATTGCCAGCGCTGTGGCAGAAGGCCGGCATATTTATAACAACATCCAGCGTACCGTGCTGTTCATGCTGCCCACCAATTTTGCCCAGGGAATGGTGATTTTTCTGGCGGTTATTTTCAGATTGACTTTGCCCATTACGCCCTTGCAAATTTTGTGGATCAATACGGTGACTGCCATTACTTTGGCGCTTGTTTTTGCTTTTATGGGCGCTGATAAGGCCCTGATGCAGCAATTGCCAAGACCCGTTGCTCAGTCTCTGGTTCCCGGGATTCTTTGGCGTCGCATTACCTTAATGACTGTTTTTTTGCTGCTTATGGTCTTTGCGATTTTTGAAACAGGCAGTGCTTTTTATGGCGTTGTGCATGCCCGCACATTGGCCGTGAATGGATTAATGGCCATGGAAGGGGCTGTACTTCTGGCGATGTATGGATCCTGGCGGAATGATCGAGGTGACTGGATATTGATTGGCAGCCTCGTAGCCATGATCCTGCTCCAGGCTCTATTTTCGCAGTCAACATTTTTGCAGCTTGTTTTTCAGACAACATCCATGTCGTTAAACGATATCGGTATTATATTTCTCACAGCCCTGCTGGCCTGGCTGGCGGCACGCCTGATTATGCACCCGCAGCAAACTTTGAAAAGCTGAAATCTTCATCCTTGCCCGGATCATGCTAGACTAGTTCCAGTTTCTGGTGAATTCAGGAGATATTGATGAAAATAGAAAGACTACATGGCCAGGCCAAACGGCCAAAGCCGCGTCTGGGTGTCCACCCCACACGTATCGAGAAAGACCGGACGGTTTACAACCGCAAAGTCAAACACCGTGGCAATAATGGTCATCAGGGAGAGGGGCATACCGTGACGATGCGTCATCGTCAGCGTA
This sequence comes from Acidithiobacillus sulfurivorans, assembly GCF_018853815.1. Classification (GTDB taxonomy): domain Bacteria; phylum Pseudomonadota; class Gammaproteobacteria; order Acidithiobacillales; family Acidithiobacillaceae; genus Acidithiobacillus; species Acidithiobacillus sulfurivorans. The sequence continues at coordinate 110,295 of NZ_JAAOMP010000153.1, forward strand.
TGCCCCTTTCTGCTTCCACACTATCGAATAATGGCTGCATCACTTAAACCTCAGCCCGTTGAATCTGGCTGGCTGCTGCGTTGGTGGCGGGATTCTTTGATTCTGCTGCGCGCGTCCCCTCGGTCCTTTGCGCTGCTTTATCTGGTATTATTGTTACTGAATATCGCCTGGCAGCCGCTTATCCTGAGTATTCCCATCTCCTGCGTGGTCATGGCGATTATATTTGCCGTCGCCATGGCGATTCATCAGGGCAGTACGCAGTTGGCCGACGTCGGCCGCAGTATTCGCGATGTAGCCTGGTGGCCCCTCTTGCGGCTCATACTGGAAATCGCCCTGCTGGTTGCGGCACTGCTGATGCTGATGCTGATATTCCGGCATTATTTGCAGGGTATATTCAGTCAGGATCATATTTCCTCAGCGGCGACCTTGCACAATCTGAAATCTGCCGACTGGCAAAAGCTGCCGGACTGGTTACGTTCGCTCATCACCAATGCCCTTGGTACCGCACAGACCATGCTGGGTAATGCATTTTTGCTGCTGTCTGTTGGCGTCATTGTCACTGGTATCACCCAGAGAGGCTATCTGGCCCTGTTGGCAGGATTTCAGGCCGTGCTGGCCAATGTTCGGGTCTGGCTGACTTTCTTGCTGGCCAGCCTGCTGCTACAGGGTGTGATCACCTTCATTTCGGCACGCTTACATACGTATGCTGCTGCGCTACTGGTATCCCTGGCAGGGGTTGCCTTATTGATATTGGTTGGGCTGTACGGCTGGTGTTTTGTGCGCGAGACTTTCGGACTGCCCGGCGCTCAGGTCGCCAAACAGGCAACAGCCCTGGCCCGAAAAAATGCGGCGGCGCATGCCTGAAAATTTTCTGCTGATTATATAAAAACCATCCTCATGATGTTTCTGAATGTTGCAGATATGGGCCTTGGACTGGCCGCAGGACTCGCAGGCTTTGTCGATGCCATTGTGGGTGGAGGAGGACTGATCCTGCTGCCCGCTCTATTTGCGACCTTTCCGCAAGCTGCACCGGCAACGCTGCTCGGTACCAATAAAGCGGGCGCCATCTGGGGTACTGGTGCCGCCTTCCTGTCTTACGTCCGGCGAGTGCGTATCCCCTGGAAAACCGTAATCCCAACCGCGTTGGCGGCGTTGACGGGTTCATTAATCGGGGCGGATATGGTCACGCGTATCAATGGGGACGACTTTCGTCGCGCCCTGCCCTTTGTACTTGTTGCCGTATTGATATACACCCTCATGAACCGACAACTGGGTCAGGTGCATCAACCCCGCTTTTCCCAAAAGACCGCCACCTTTCTGGGCATAGGTGGTGGCTTGATCATCGGTTTTTATGACGGCTTTCTGGGTCCTGGAACCGGTAATTTTCTGGTTTTTGTATTCATTCTCGTATTTGGTTTTGATTTTTTGCATGCCAGCGCCAGTGCCAAAATAGTTAATTTCTCGTCAAATTTTGCGGCACTGGTTCTGTTTGCCAGCAAAAATCATGTGCTCTGGCATCTCGCCTTGTTTCTGGCCATGTGCAACATGCTGGGTAGTCTCATGGGTACCCGCATGGCAATGACTCATGGAACTACTTTTGTACGCCGCCTGTTTATTGTTGTCGTGCTGCTCCTGATTGCCAGAACTGCCTGGGAGGCATTTGGCAGATAGACACCGGCTGAGCCGATTTTTATCGCGGGAAAACGGTGAAACTTCATTTTGAAAATACTGAATCATGAATCCAGAAGACTGGTATGGTGGCCCTTTATCATCGGCCCACACGGTTCGATGAGAGCGAGGGTTTGTTCACTAACCAATGAAACGTTGACCACTATGCGACCAGTAGCATGCGCGTATGTCAACAAACCTTTCTCCAGCAAAAGGCAACACCGTCGCGCCGGACGCGTCGGCATCACCTTCTTATCGATTCTGGCTCAGTGTGGCGCTGCTGGCTGCCACCGTCATGCAGGTGCTGGACATTACTATCGTCAGCGTGGCTCTGCCCTATATGGCCGGGAGCCTGTCTGCCAACACCTCCCAGATAAGCTGGGTAGTGACCAGTTATCTGGTCGCGGCAGCCATTTCCACGCCGTTGACCGGATTTCTGGCGGCGCGATTTGGCCGGCGCCAGTTACTCTTGGCCAGTCTCGGCGGCTTTGTCGTGGTTTCCGGGCTCTGCGGGGTCAGTCAGGATCTGATGGAGATCGTCTTTCTGCGTCTACTTCAGGGTTTGGTTGGGGCGCCGCTCCCCTCTTTGGCGCAGGCCATGCTGATAGAGGCGTATCCCCCGGAAATGCGGGGGCGGATCACGGCGCGCTGGAGCCTTGCCGTTGTTGCGGGTCCCATTCTGGGGCCGGTGATTGGCGGTATCCTCGTTACCCATCTGGACTGGCGTTGGGTATTTTACGTGAACTTGCCCGCCGGCTTGCTGGCCTGGATACTGGCCTACCGTTTCAGTAGCGCCTCCACCACAATCGAAAAACGCAGCATTGATCTTTTGGGCTTCGCCAGCATGGCCATCGGTCTGGGTGCCCTACAGGTCGTGCTGGACCAAGGCAATACGATGGGTTGGTTCAGTTCGCAGCGGATCGTGATTCTGACCATGCTGGTCGTGTTTGCGCTCGGCTTTTTCCTCTGGCGGGCACTGACTCGGGGCGACAGTATCGTTCATCTCCGTTTGCTGAGGAATCGAGATTTTGGAATCGCCTCACTCGCATCAATCACCTTTGGCGCGGGTTTCTACGGCATCGTGACCTATCAGCCGATATTTCTGGAACATCTGCTCGGCTATCCGCCAGAAACGGCAGGGTGGATTTCCGCAGCACGCGGGATTACGGCTATGTTGGGGATGCTGATCACTGGGCGGCTCATTCATCGCACCGGGCCCCTGGTCTGGGCGTTAACGGGATGCGTGATCAGTGCGGTCGGTGGATATGCCATGACGGGGTATGATCTCCATATCGGGCTGTCGGCGGCTTTGTGGCCTGGAATCCTTCAAGGGATCGGTTTGGGAATGGCTTTTACCGCCATCGCCACGCTCGCCTTTCGCTCTCTCCCCAAAACCGCAACAGCGGATGCCGCTGGCCTCTTTGGCGTGATGCGGGTATTGGGCGGTGCCATTGGGGTCTCCCTGATGGCTACGCTGTTGAGCCATTGCACACAAAGCGCCTGGAATCATCTGGGAGGCTTTGTGACTGCTTTCAATCCGGCTCTCCATGATTATTTAAATGCACTGCCAACGGCCTCGCTGCCAGCACAGTTCACATTGCTTCAGCAGGTTCTGCTGCGACATGCGGAAATGCAGGCCTATCTCAACGGATTCTACGCGCTTGCCGCGATATTCCTGCTCAGCACTATCATCCTGCTTATCGCCATTCGATTTCGAGGTGGCGCCACAATTCGGTCTGACCCGCGTGGGTAATGCGCAAAGCCCGACGGTGCGAACTGCTGCGTGCCAGCCATCCAGCGTCCAGAAAAGTTTCCAGCATGGCCGCACCCAGTACGCCCCCGAGGTGGTAACGCCGTTCGCTCCAGTCCAGGCATTTACGGGTAAACGCCCGGCGGCTCCGGGGGTCTGGCTGAATATTTACACCGAGATCGCAGAACCAGCTCGCGCCCGATGTGGTGACCCTGTAGTCGCGTTCATTTTCGATAAGGTAGCCCTTCCGGACCAGGGCGTCCGTCATGGCCACACCAAGCTGCCCGGCCACATGATCATAGCAGGACCGAGCTTTTTGAAGGGGCTGGGCAGGTTTCGGATACGGTAAAGATCGCGCAGAGCGGGCCAGCGGCATGAGCGCTTCGATCGCCTGCGCCACTTCCGGACTAGCCAGCCGATAGTAGCGATGCCTTCCTGATGGCACCAAGGTCAGTAAACCTCCGGAAACCAGTTTTTTGAGATGCGCAGTCGCTGCCTGGGGAGACAGTCCAGCAAAGCGGGCCAATTCACCGGCTGGTCGAGACTGGCCGTGCATGAGTGCAAGCAGAATCTCCGCTCTGGCGGGAACCGCCATCAGCCCTGCCACAGAAGCGACGTCCGGATCTTCAATCATATTTCCACCGTTCATGAAACATTTCGCCGGTCGCTAGCAGCTTGTCGGACTTTCATTTTGCCTAAAATTATCGTATAATTACTTACGATTCAATGTGATGAGTGATTTTATGGCCCA
>NZ_JAAOMP010000154.1 GCF_018853815.1 Acidithiobacillus sulfurivorans
GCGCGGCAATGGATTCCAACTGGGCCCGTGCGGCCTGCACTCCGGGACTGGAAGCATTCAGATCGGCTCCAGCCTCGTCGGGTGTACTCAATGCCGAAAAGCTCGTCGCCAGAAGATAACCCGCCACATGCGCCGGTGTCAGACGCTCAAAAGCACTGGGGGCTGGTGCAGCTGCGGGCGCTGCAGGAGCCACCTGAGCAGGTGCTGAAAGAGTGGGCGCTGTAGGCGTCGAGACTGCGCCATGGGCTGCTGCCTTGTACACTTCACCCACCACCTGATCAGCAAGACGTTTGGCAGCGGCTGCCGGAAAATAAATATTCACCGTGACGCAAGCCGAAAGCCCCATCAGCATGCCCAGCACCAGCAGTGCCTGCCAGGTTCGGTTTTTCAGAAAAGCTTGCTTCATCATGCTGCCTATTCTCCTGTGTGCATCTGCGGGCCGGTTTCCATGGCCGTTTTCAGTCTTGCCAGCAACTCATCCCAACTCACCCGGCGATTGTACCCCACTATATCCACCCTGGGCAGTCCTTGTCCCTGCAAAATGACAAAACCACCATTTTCCGGATGGACTCCGGAAAGCTCTGCCACACCATTAGATAAATCAATACCCATCCCCAGATGACTGTAACTGAAGGTATTAAACATCCGCAAAAACATGCCCTGGAAGAAGCCGCTGATACCGTCTCCCCCGCCCAGCTTGGTAATACTCTGAACCGCCTGGTAACTGATTTTTTGGGGAACACCAGGAGTCTTTACGGTTTCAAAATGACCCTGAAAAGCTTCGGGAGACCAGTTCAACAAGTACAGATTGCGGAGATTTCCATCTAACACCCCGCTAATGTACCCAAAATGAAAAGCGTCCGTGAGCGGCTTCAATTGCAAGCCCTGAACGGACACGTTAGCCCGCAGCAACGGCATCACGCCCAGGAAATTCTGCACTTGCAAGTCACGTACCAACAGCTTGCCGCCAAAAATACCTGCACTTAACTCTCCACTGGTCTGTATTGTCCCGGCGTGATAAGTCAATCGCGGAATGGAAGCCTGAATCGTGCCGGTGAAGGGCGGCCAGTGCATAATCTGCGTCAGGGATTTCATACTCATCCCCTGCAAGTTACCCTGCATTGAAAAACCGGAATGGGGTCCCGTCCAATGACCGGAAAGCTCCTGAAAATGCAACACCCCACCCAGAAGGTGGAGATCCACCGGCTGTTGCAAGGCAAATCCTCCAGGATGCAACACCACGCGCACGGCAAGCGGACCCAAAGGAATATGGTATAAGGTGGCGCTTTGCCAGTTAAAAACCGCCTTTTCCACGGGTACATTGGCACCCCAGGCCCCATGACTGACAACACCGGCCAGGCTCATTTGTTGGGTAGAAAAATCACCGTGCTGCAAATCCCAATGCACAGAACACAAAGCCGGGTTTCCCGCCACCGAAAAATGCAAATGACCCGCTAGCAAAGCCTGCGCTGCAAAACTGCTGGCTGGTAATAACGGTTTAATCCAGGTCGTAAAAAGGGGGGCCAGGGCGACATCGGCATCCTGCAAATGCCAGTCCAGCTTACTCCCCTGAATGGGTTCACTGACGGCAAATTTTGCGGTTCCCAGATTCGGCCAATTTATCTGACCCCGCTCCAGATGCCAGTTTTTTGCCGACTGGCGCCAGCGACTCTGCATGACAACCGGTCGCGCCGGAGCCGCCCAATACCAGGGACTCCATAAAATGCCACCCTCGTCCCAACGCAGCTGAACGTGTCCCTGCCAATGTTTTTGCAGATGCCCATCACCCGACAATTGTGCGGCGACATTCTGGGCTGCCTGCAACCCATCGGGACTGCTGAACTGCCCTTTGTGCAGTTGCGCCCAGAAATGGACCGCAGAGATTTGTGACCAGCTAACACCAGAAGAATGCATCTGCCAACCGAGTTCTCCGCCACTTTGCCAGTTGGCCGGGAGCAGATGCAGGGCGGAAACCCAATCGGTCAAAACAACTTCTCCCTGGGTCTGTAATTGCCAGCGACCTGAAGCTGCACTGCGCGCAAGCAGGGTCAGCTTGCCCAATTTTGCCCCCTCCAGCTGGAAGTGCAGGCTGCCCAGCCCCCCGGAACGCAGCACCTGAAAACGTCCAGCACCTTGCAAAGCCCCCCAGGGACTTCCCGAAATCGCCAGATGCAAGGCTGAACACGACCAACCCTGCCGGGTCTGCAGGACGCAGTTACCCTGTATGGCTTGCCAGGGATGCTGTTTGCCAATCTGCAGGGTCCCGGCCAGAAATTGCAAACTGGCATTTTTCTGCGCATGCGTCCGCAGCATGACCTTCAGGTGCTGCGCTTGCCAGGAAGCACCCTGAACCCGTGCCGCTGTGATTTCCAGCGTCTGCGCCCATGCCGGACCGGACAGCAAAAATCCCGCACAAAAAAATATAAGCCAATGCCTGAGTCTGAACCCGGCGGTCATTGGCAGGCGCAAGGGGTTAAAATCCTGCATAAGCACTCAGGCCGGAAAAACGCCTGTACTCAGGTAGCGATCACCGCGATCACAGATAATCGCCACCAAAACCCCATACTCCAGGGTTTGGGCAACACGCAGCGCGGCAGCCACCGCGCCTCCAGAAGATATTCCGGCCAGCACGCCTTCATCACGCGCCAGACGCCGGGTCATGTCCTCAGCCTCCTCCTGGGTCACGTCTTCTATCTGACTGACCATCTCGCGATGATAGATTTTTGGCAAATAGGCTTCCGGCCAACGGCGAATACCAGGAATTTTGGCCCCTTCAGCGGGTTGCACGCCGACAATCTGAATGTCCGGAGAGACCGTCCGCAAGTAGCGGGAGGTACCCATGATCGTACCAGTGGTACCCATGGAGGATACAAAATGCGTGATACTGCCGCGTGTGTCCCGCCAGATTTCCGGACCCGTACTGAGATAATGGGCTTCCGGATTATCGGGATTGGAAAACTGGTCAAGCATGAAGCCTTCTCCAGCGGCCACCATTTGCCGGGCCAGATCAATAGAACCTTCAATGCTGCGTTCTGCTGGCGTCAAGATGACTTCGGCGCCATAGGCACGCATCACCTGACGCCGCTCGATGCTCATGTTTTCCGGCATAATCAGGGTCATCGGGATCTTTCGCACTGAAGCCGCCATAGCCAGGGCAATGCCGGTATTGCCGCTGGTGGGTTCAATCAATCGGGTGGAAGTCGTGATAGTGCTGCGCTCCAGAGCCCGCCGGATCATATTCATGGCCGGGCGATCCTTGACAGAACCTGCCGGATTATTCCCCTCCAGCTTGCCAAAAATACGGACACCCGCTCTGGGTGCCAAACTCCTGAATTCGCAAAGCGGGGTATTCCCCACCCAATCTTCCAATCCGCCCATATGCTTCTCCTTGCCTGAACATAGCGCCATCATAGACCCAAGCCATAAACCGGGGCTATCCTGAACCCTTTTTAAGGTCAAGATTGGAATCCTTGGAATGGAAAACAAGCACACAGAAAGTCACGCGAAAAACACGGGTTGGCTACGTGCCGGCGTGCTGGGTGCAAACGATGGTCTGCTGTCTACCGCAGGTCTGCTCAGTGGAGTCATTGCGGGTCAGGCCAATCATGATCAGATTCTGCTGGCCGGAGTCGCCGCCCTGTTATCCGGAGCGCTATCCATGGCGGCCGGTGAATATGTTTCCGTCAGCTCTCAGCGTGACAGCCAGAAAGCGCAACTGCGGCAGGAAGCCCATGAAATAAAACAAAACCCTGAACTGGAACAACTCGAACTTTGTCGAATTTATATGGACCGGGGCCTGGATGAAGCGCTGGCACGGCAAGTCTCTTTTCAATTGATGCAGCGTGATCCCCTTGAAGCGCATGCACGAGAAGAGCTGGGCCTGACTGAAGTCGCTGAAGCGCGCCCTGTTCAAGCGGCATTAGCCTCCGCTGTTTCCTTTGTGATCGGCGCGGTGCCGCCGGTTCTGGTCGGCGCTTTTGTCCCGCACGTCTCTGCGCTGCTTATGTTGTTTGTGAGCACGCTGATTCTTTTGGCCATACTGGGGGTCATATCTGCCAAACTGGGTGGGTCAAACCCTTTGAAAGGTGCCTTGAGAATCCTGTTTTGGGGCACGGTCGCCCTCGCCTTTACGGCACTGATCGGTCATCTTCTCGGTCAGGCCATCGGTTAGGACTATTTTTCGGAGGTATTCAGCATGCTGGAAGAAAACTCACTGCCAAGATGGCATATTTATCCCGACCAGGAACAGATCAGCACCCATCTTGCGGCGGCCATCACCCGCATGGCGGCTGAGGCCATCGCCCTGCGCGGTGCTTTTCATCTGGTGGTGGCGGGAGGCAACACGCCGCGTGCCACTTATGCCCTGCTACCGTCCATGGGCCGCAACTGGCAAAGCTGGCATATTTATCATGGCGATGAGCGCTGCCTGCCGCCCGAAGATCCCGAACGTAACAGCCTGATGCTTGCACAAACCTGGTTATCCCAGGTACCCATTCCAAGCGCCCAGATTCATACCATACCCGCCGAAACAGGAGCTAGTGAAGCGGCCCGCCGCTATGCAGCAATTCTGCCCGCACAACGCTTTGACTTGGTGCTTTTGGGTTTGGGGGAAGATGGACATACGGCCAGTTTGTTCCCCGGACATGACTGGGGACAGGAAAAAGGTAGCTCTCCCACCCTCAGTATTCTGGATGCTGCCAAGGCTCCCCCGCAGAGAGTCAGCCTCAGCGCCTGGCGGCTGCGCCATACACACGCCCTGTTTTTTCTGGCCTGCGGCTCAGGCAAACAGGATGCCATTGCTGCCTGGTTACGCGGCGAAAACATTCCTGCAGCGGTTGTTGGTCGTGGCGCAGATGTTTGGCTGGACAAGGCGGCGTGGCCGGAAAGTTTGAAGGCTCATGCGAGCTAACGTTTGAATTCACCATACACAATTCACCCCATGCGAACCTCACGGCTCAACGCTTCAATAGCCAACTGATTAAGGCTTTTGCCAACTGCCTGCGCCTTGATTAGGGCTGCGGCATGAAGCTCTGGCGGAACCCTGAGCAAAAGCTTACCGCTAACTGGCTTTTCAGGTGATTTACCAATTTTTTCACACGCCTCAAGGTAATCATCCACGGCCTCTTCAAATGCCGTGTGTAAATCAGCAACACTCTCGGCGTGAAAGCCAATAATGTCTTGTATGCCAAGCAACCTGCCAACTAGACTATTGTCGCGGTCATCGAAATCAATGCGGGCGGTGTAGCCCTTGTAAGTCAGTGTGTTCATGGTTTAACTCCGATAGCAGTTAAAAAATCGCGTGCTTGTTCCACTTGATACGGTTTAGCTTCCTTGGTGGGATGCGGGCGATGAAAAGCGGTAATTCTGCCATTAAATTCAAAACGTACACGAGAACCACGCCCTTCAATAACCCGGCAACCCAACGAGATGAATAGAGTTTCGATACGCACCCATTCGAGAGAAGCTGTAGTCGGTTTGGCAAAGATAGCTTGCAACGTTTTGGTGTGCTTGGCATTCATGTGGTACATGCTATCAAAAAACGATAGCAATAAAAACAAATTTGGCAGCACCTAACTACATGGATTGCTAAATTTATACAAGGAGTATTTTTCAGACTGCCGAATGTGTAGTTAAGGGATGCGCCGCTTTTGGTGCGCCCCTCTCGAACGCAATGTTAGGCGTGGTCAATCTGCAGCCGTTTTCTGGGACTGCTTAACCATGGAAAGCGCCGTACCCACCAGAGCGCCAATATTGCCGAGGTCGGAAGGAATCACCAGACTGGTACTGCTCTTGGCCAGATTCCCCCACTTTTCGATGTAGTCCTTGGCGAGTTGCATTTGCAGGGCTTCGTAGCCTCCAGGTTCACGAGCCGCCGAACCGATAACCCGGATGGCTTCGGCGGTAGCCTCGGCAACCAGTTGAATGGCCTTGGCTTCGCCTTCAGCACGCAATACTTCCGCCTGTTTGCGGCCATCTGCCACATTGATGTCCTGTTGCCGCTGACCTTCAGAAGTGTTGATTTGCTGCTGTCTTTGGCCTTCAGATTTGGCAATCAGGGCGCGCTTTTCTCGCTCTGCGGTAATTTGCAGCTCCATGGCGCGGATGATTTCCTGGGGTGGGGTGATATCCCGTATTTCGTAGCGGAGGACCTTGACGCCCCAGTTCAGGGCCGCTTCATCCACCGAAGATGCCACCGCCGTATTGAGCAGCTGCCGAGAAGACAGGGCTGCATCGAGATGCAGCTTACCGATTTCTGAACGCATGGTGGTTTGTGCCAACTGGATGACAGCAGTAAAGGGGTTGCTCGAACCATAAGCGGCCTTGACGGAATCCGTAATCTGCAAATAGAGAATCCCGTCTACCGTCATGGTGGTGTTATCAAAGGAAATACAGGCCTGCGCTGGCACTTCCATGGGTACTTCGCGCATATCAAAACGAAATGCGACACGGTCCAGAAAAGGAATAATAAAATTCAGGCCCGGTTCCAGAACGGCGTGAAATTTACCGAGTCTTTCAACCACCCAGGCGCGTTGCTGGGGAACCACCCGGATGGTGGTGCGTAAAATCAGAAAAGCCGCAACAATGACAATTAGGATGATGATGAGGGAGGACATAAAGACTCCTTGTCGGAGGGTTGCCGGGGTAGCACCCCTAAATGTAGCAGGTTATCGGTCTTGCCCACGATCACGGCGCGATCACCGGCACAAGGGGCCGGGCCATCATCTACCACCGCCATCCATTCGCTGCCCCGGTAACGCACCGTATAATGTTCATTCTGGTCAGGGCCGCGAATTACATCCACGCCCTGACCCAAATCAAAATCCGTCAATCCCTGGGCTTTCCCGGCGAGCCGGTGGCGCAGCCAAATTCCGGCAGGCAGCAACACCAGACAGAAGCCCAGAAACACCCAGTGCAAAACCGCGCCAGGCAGCACTAATCCGGTAATAGCAGTAAACAAGGCGGCCAAAGCCACCGCCGCCAGATAAAAAGTGCCGGTGAATAATTCGGATATTCCCGCTACGAAAGCGATAATGACATAAATATAAAGCATACTAATCACCCGTGCAGGGAGTCTTTCTCCTCAGTCCATTTGCAAAAACAGTGCTGCCAGGGGCGGTAGGGTCAACTCCAGTGAACAGGGTAATCCCATCCAGCTCCGCGCTTCGGCAAACAGCGGAAGGTTACCCACATTACTGCCCTGATATGCTGCTGCATCACTATTGAAAATTTCCCGGTAACGTCCGGACTCTGGAACGCCGATACGATAATTTTTGCGCAGTACCGGGGTAAAATTGAACACTGCCAGAATAAAAGCACCATGGCGATCGCGGCGCAGAAAACTGAGCACAGACTGATCTGCGTCATAGCAATCCACCCAGGCAAATCCCTCCGAGGCAAAATCCAGGTCATAAAAAGCTGGCAGGTCGCGGTACAGGTGCCCAAGATCCCGGCTTAGCCATTGTATTCCCTGATGCCAGGGCGTTTGCAGCAAATCCCAGTCCAGGGCTTTTCCACAATTCCACTCCGTTCCCTGAGCAAATTCATTGCCCATGAAATTCAGTTTTTTACCCGGATGAGCACACTGATAACTGAGCAGCAGGCGTAAATTGGCAAAGCGCTGCCAGGTGTCGCCGGGCATTTTATCCAGTAAAGAGTGTTTTCCATGCACCACCTCGTCATGAGAGAGGGGCAGTACAAAATTTTCAGCGTAAGCATATAACTGGCTGAAGGTCAGATCATTCTGATGAAAGCGCCGATAGACCGGGTCCTGCTGCATGTAGGACAGGGTGTCATTCATCCAGCCCATATTCCATTTCATGGAAAAACCCAGCCCGCCCACATAGGTGGGGCGGGAGACCATGGGCCAGGAGGTCGATTCTTCGGCAATAGTCAAAATACCCGGATAGCGCTCATTGAGAACCACATTCATTTCCCGCAGAAAATCAATGGCTTCAAGATTCTCCCTGCCACCATACTGGTTGGGAATCCATTCCCCCTCGTTCCGGGAATAATCCCGATAGAGCAGGGAAGCCACCGCATCCACCCGCAAACCATCAATATGAAAACTGTCTGCCCAATAGCAGGCATTAGCCAACAGAAAATTGCGGACTTCGTTGCGGCCAAAATTGAAAATATACGTCCCCCAGTCACGGTGTTCACCTTCACGGGGATCTGCATATTCATATAAAGCGGTGCCATCAAAACGTGCCAGTCCCCAGTCATCCTTGGGGAAATGTCCCGGCACCCAATCCAGCAGCACCCCAATACCGGCCTGATGAAAAGCATCTACAAAGGCCCGAAAGTCATCCGGGTTCCCGAAACGGCTGGTCGGCGCATAGTAACCGCTGACCTGATAACCCCAGGATTCGTCCAGAGGATGCTCCATTACCGGCATCAGTTCGATATGGGTGTAACCCATGTCCAGCACATAGCGCAACAGACGTTCGGCAAGCTCGCCATAGCTCAGAAAGTCCCCTTTATCGTCGCGCTGCCAGGATCCTAAATGAAGCTCGTAAATATTCATGGGGGCATGCTGCCAGTCGGCCTGCGTCCGCGCGGTCATCCAGTCCTGATCCTTCCAGACATGCTGACTATCCACGACCCGGGCTGCAGTACTTGGTCGTCTTTCAAAAGCATTGGCATAGGGATCGGTTTTCACAAAAACCACGCCGGAATCCCGGTGACGGAGTTCAAACTTGTAGATTTCGCCCAATTCCAGCCCAGGAATGAACAATTCCCAGAGGCCACTCATCCCCCGTACCCGCATCGGGTGATAACGGCCATCCCAGTGATTAAAATCGCCCACCACACTGACCCGCTCTGCATTAGGTGCCCAAACGGCAAACAACACCCCTTCGACACCTTCATGATAACGACGATGGGCGCCCAGATGTCGATAGGCTTCATATAATCTGCCTTCACTGAACAAATAAACTTCCAGATCGCCCAGTACCGGACTGAACACATAGGGATCATAAGCTTCGTGCGTGCCCAGGGAATCCTGCCAGCGGTAACGATAGGGGGTGGGCAGGATTTCTCCGTTATGGATAAAAATCCCGTCGGAATGCTGCATGGTCATTACCACCCATCCCTGCGGGGTTTGCAGTTCTACCTGAGCGGCTCCAGGCAGAAAAACGCGCTGTATAGCTTGATTGTCGTTACCGATCCGGTGCTGCCCCAACCAGGCGAAGGGATCGTGATGACGGGCCTCGCGAATGGCTATTTCATCATGATTCCAATCTTCGCCATGATTTTTTTTTGATAATTTCGTCACCACAATCTCCTTTTCATCATTGTGATTGAGGAGCCACTCCCACTAAGAGCATAACACATCGTCGGAAAAGACCATTGTTCCCTCTGAGTGCTTGCCGACATCCTCCAAGTTCAGTACCTTTAAACCGAAAGCACGGAGGAATCCTGTCTATACTCCAAGTCAGGTGTAATACCAGTGCCCGACAAGGAGAAGAGCATGTCCGATGAAAACCAGAGTGGCCCCAGCAATTCCCCGCGCTTTGTCAGTAACCTTACCAAAAACACCCTCGCCCTGGTCCTGGCTGGCGGTCGTGGTAGTCGCCTCGGACCATTGACCGACTGGCGCGCCAAGCCTGCCGTGCCTTTCGGGGGCAAATTCCGCATCATTGATTTTTGTTTATCCAACTGCATGAACTCCGGCATTCGCCGTATTGGTGTGCTGACCCAGTACAAATCTCACAGCTTGATTCGTCACATTCAGCTGGGCTGGGGATTCCTGAGAGGCGAGTTCAGCGAGTTTATTGAAATCCTTCCTGCCCAACAGCGCATGAATACCGGCTGGTACAAGGGTACCGCTGACGCGATTTTTCAGAATATCGATATTTTACGTGCCCACCGGCCGCGTTATGTGATTGTTCTCGCTGGCGACCATATTTACAAAATGGACTACGGCCAGATGCTCGCCGAGCATGTGCAAAGTCAGGCAGACATGAGCGTCGCCTGCATTGAGGTCCCCCTGGAAGAAGCCAAGGGTTTTGGTGTCATGACCGTCAACCACGAAGATCGGGTAACCGGTTTCACCGAAAAACCCAGCGACCCCACACCAACCCCCAACAACCCCGATCGTGCGCTTGCGAGCATGGGTATTTATGTTTTCAATACCGATTTTCTGTATGAACAGCTTATCCGCGATGCGGACAGTCGCGATTCCAGCCATGATTTTGGCAACGATCTGATCCCCTACATGGTGTCACGCTATCGGGTCATGGCTCACCGCTTCCGTAACAGCTGTATTTCCAGCAATGAAGGCAAGGCCAGTCGTTGCTACTGGCGGGATGTCGGTACGGTTGACGCCTACTGGTCTGCCAACATTGATCTGGTGCATGTGACTCCGGATCTGGATTTATACGACAGCCGCTGGCCCATCTGGACGTATCAGGAACAACTCCCTCCTGCCAAATTTGTCTTTGACGACGAAGGAAGGCGCGGCATGGCACTGGACAGTATTGTCTCGGGAGGTTGTATCATCAGTGGGGCTACGGTCCGTCGTTCCTTGCTGTTTTCCAATGTCCGGGTTAATGATGGCCACACCCTCATCGAAGATTCGGTGATTTTGCCCAATGTGCGCATGGGTGAAGGGGCTCGCCTGCGTAAAGTCGTCGTCGACAAGGGCACTATCATCCCTGATGGTTTGGTGGTGGGCGAAGATCCTGCCGAAGATGCCCGCCGTTTTTATCGGACGCCCAATGGCGTCACCCTGATTACTCCGGAGTTACTAGGCCAGCAACTACATTTTGTGAGGTGACCTTATGCCCCCCGCACGCGCACTTCATGTCATTTTCTGCTGGCATATGCACCAGCCCGATTATCGCAATGCTAATGGACAGTACGCATTGCCCTGGACGTACCTGCATGCCTGTAAGGATTATGCAGACATGATCGCCCATTATGAGGAAAACCCTCTGGCTCGGGGCGTATTCAATTGCGTGCCGATTCTCGTTGAGCAGATTGAAGATTACACCAGTCAGTTTGAAAGCGGGCATTTTCGCGACCCTCTACTCATCGCCCTGGCCAGCCCTGATCTAAAAACCCTGAACAATGAGCAACGTCATCACCTCATGGAGCAGTGCTTTCGTCTGGATCCGGAACATATGCTGAATCCCTTTCCCGGATACCGCCGACTGCATGAAATATATACCATCATGCACAGTGATCCGGCTGAACTTTCTGACTATTTGTCCATTCAGTTTCTGGCCGATCTGCTGGTCTGGTATCACCTGGCCTGGACCGGTGAAACCGTGCGGCGTGGCAGCCCACTCATCCAGAAACTAATGGCTAAAGGACGCGGTTTCAGTCCTGAAGACCGTCGGGATTTGCTCCATTTTCTCGGCGAACTGATCGGCGGACTGATTCCCCGTTACCGCGCCCTGGCAGAAGCAGGACGTATCGAAATATCCACCACCCCCTACTACCACCCCATTGGTCCCCTGATGCTGGACTTTGCCGCCGCCCGGGAAGCCGTCCCCGATGCGCCATTGCCCGAATCCCCTGAGTACCCCGGCGGCGCGGAGCGCGTCCGTTGGCACATTGAACGCGCCCAGACTTATCATCCGCAACGTTTCGGCATTGCCGCCCAGGGCATGTGGCCAGCAGAGGGTGGCGTTTCCGCAGCCTTCGTCAAAATGCTGGGTGAAGCCCAGGTGGCCTGGACAGCTTCGGGAGAAGGCGTACTCACGCATAGCCTGCTGCGCGGCGATGACGACTCTGCACCGCGCGGTCGGGCCGAATATTTATACAAGGCTTATCGTCTTGAAAATCAGGGACCGGCGTTGTTTTTTCGGGATGACGCTCTCTCTGACACCATCGGTTTTGACTATAAAACCTGGTTTGGCCACGATGCAGTCATCGATTTCGTGCATAAGCTCGAAGCCATCTGGCGCCAGACGGAAGATCAGGATCATCCCGTCGTCAGCATCATTCTTGATGGAGAAAACGCCTGGGAATATTACCCCTACAATGGCTACTATTTTCTTTCCGAGCTTTATCGATCGCTTTCCAATCATCCCCATATCAAAATGTGCACCTTCAGCGACTATGTTCAGGACCATCCGGAAGCCATCAACAGCATTCCGGATCTTGCGGCCGGGAGTTGGGTCTATGGCAATTTCAGCACCTGGATTGGCGATGGGGCCAAAAACCGGGCCTGGGATATGCTCTGCACCGCCAAGCAGGATGTTGACCGGCATTTTGCCGGGCTCACCCCCGAACTACAGGAAGAAATCACTGAACAATTAGGTCGCTGCGAGGGCTCGGACTGGTTCTGGTGGTTCGGGGATTACAATCCTGCCGATTCGGTCAGGGATTTTGATCACCTGTTCAGGATGAACCTGCGCAAGCTTTATCACCTGATGCAAATTTCTCCTCCAGAAACCCTCAACGAACCCATCAGTCATGGTGGGGGACCCGCCGAATCTGGAGGTACCATGCGCCGCACCCATATGGAAGGATAAGCAATGACCCACAGCACCCCCCTCCTCCTGGGCGTCCACGCCCATCAGCCGGTTGGTAATTTTCCGCAGGTGATTGATGACGCCGTACTGCGCTGTTATCACCCCTTTCTCGAAGCCATGCATCGCTTTCCTGAATTTCCCTTTGCCATTCATATCAGTGGCTGGTTACTCCAATACATGGTGCAACAGCACCCCAAAACCATAAAACTGCTGCAGGAAATGGTCACCCGCCAGCAGGCGGAGCTGGTGGGCGCCGGTGACACCGAACCGGTGCTGGCGGCTATTCCTCATGCCGATCGCATCACCCAACTGGAAGCCCTGGCCGACCGACTGGACAAAAATTTCGGACAGCGCCCGGTGGGTGCCTGGCTGACCGAGCGCGTTTGGGATCCCAGCGTGGTTCCCGCCCTGCAAGAGGCGGGAATTCAATATGTGATGGTAGATGATTATCACTTTCTCTGCGCGGGGGCTTCTACCGACCAACTCGGCAGCTTTCATCGCACCGAAGAAAATGGCCAGGCTATAGATGTTTTCCCCATTTCCGAAGCCTTGCGTTATCGCCTGCCCTTCTCGGAGGCCGCTGCCGCAGTTACTTATATCGAAGAAATATCCGCGCATAATCCGGGTAGCGCCGGGATTTATTTTGATGACATCGAAAAATTTGGTGTCTGGCCGGAGACTTATAGTTGGGTTTATGAAAAAGGCTGGCTTGAACAGTTTCTGCAAGGCGTCCTGAATTCTCCACATATTCAACCCATGCGTTTCAAGGATTATCTGCACCAGCATCGGCCCCAGGGTATAATTTATCTGCCTACGGTGTCCTACAGTGAAATGAACGAATGGACACTGGCCCCGGATGCTGCTCGCAACTACGCGGCTTTTCTGGAACAGGAAAAGGCTGCGGGCCGCCTGGATCTACGCAAGCCACTCATCCGTGGCGGGATATGGAAAAACTTTCTGACCCGTTATCCCGAGTCCAACTGGATGCAAAAACGCATGCTGCAATTATCCCGGCGCTTTCATGCTTTGCCCAAGCGTCAGCAAAGCAAGCAGATGCGTGCGGATTTACATGAAACCCAAGCCAATGATGCTTACTGGCACGGGCTGTTTGGCGGCATTTATCTGCCGCACCTACGCCGGGCGGTGTACCATGCCATGGTTCGACTGGAAGCGCAGCTCGATAAAATCCAGGCACGTCCAGGTTTGCAATTCATTGACGTGGATATGGATGGTCATGAAGAGCTGTATTATCACAATGACCATCAACAGCTTATCATTCGCCCGATGCCCGCCGCCGCCGTAGCCGAGTGGGATTGTTACAAACTTCATCACAATCTTGGAGATACACTGGCACGGCGCGACGAGGCCTACTACGACAAAATCCGTCACGGGGCAGTGGATCATGCGGCTCCCAGTGAAGGTATTGCTTCCGCCCATGACCGCATCAGCTTCAAAACAGAAATTACGGCAGAAGATCTGCTTGCCGACACCACCCCCTGCCACAGTTTTCAGGAGTGGCTGGATAATGTCGCAGTCACGTATCCGGAAAGCAGCATCGTTCAAGATGCTCCCCATTTTACGGGCGGTGTCGCTGACAGCTGGGCGGTCAGTAAAGCCTATAGCCTCACCCATAAAGGACTGATGGTGCATTTTCGGATAGAATCACCAGCATCCCAACAAAATGCGGAGTCTCACCATTTTCAGAGTCGGCTATTTCTGGCCATGCCCAGTTGTGATGGGCCGGCGGGACAGTTTTTTGCGGATGGGCAATCCCAGGGTGGCTTCGGACTTCCCATCCAGGGTGAAAAAACCCAGCAAATTGTGCTGGAAGATGCCGTTATGGGCGGTAAAATCATCCTCCATTGCAATCCGCCGGTGCGCTGGGAGGCTGCGCCCCATATGACCGTTTCCCAATCCGAAGCGGGCTTTGAAAAAATCATGCAGGCCCTGCAACTGGATTTTTACTGGGACCTGACGGCTGGCAAGGCGCAACATATTGAGATACTGACGGAGATCATCGCCTATGACTGAGAAACTGACTATAGGTATTGATGTCGGTGGCACCAATTTACGTTTTGGGGTTTTCCGGGGCAATGATTGTCTGGACAGTATTCGCCATGAAGTAGATCTGCACGCTAAATGCGCTGCGGCAGCCGATTCAGAAAGCGCCGCCCGGTTGTTTACGGATTTGCTTGAAGCAGGCATCGCCCAGCTCCGCCATCAATATCCGGAAATTGTTCGAGTCGGGGTGGCCGTGCCCGGTTTTGTGAATGCCAAAGGTGTGTTGCTGCAATCGCCCAACATTCCGCTACTGATTAATTTTGATTTGCAAGGCGCCGTTCAGAACGCCTGTCAATTACCCGTACTCATCGAAAATGATGCTAATGCTGCCGGATATGGCGAATTCTGGGAAGAAAAACAGGAAAATCCCGAATTGCGCGATCTCTTGTATATCGGCCTGGGTACCGGCGTCGGTGGTGGATGGGTCCATGACGACCGCCCCTGGCGCGGTGAACATGGAACCGCCATGGAAATAGGACACCTCATTGTTGTCCCCGGCGGAAGACGCTGCGGCTGTGGTAATCAGGGGTGCCTGGAACAATATGCCTCGGCACGCGGAATCCAATCCAGTTACGTGGAACTGACCGGCACGGCACCCGATACCGCTGTTATTGCCCAGATGGCCTGCGATGGACGCCCCGAAGCCAGTCAAACCTTTCAGATGGCCGGTGATTATCTGGGACAAGCCCTGGCCAGCATTTTGAAGGTTGCCGATGTCCGGGTCATTCGGGTGGGTGGTGGGGTCAGTGCGGCCTGGGATTGTTTTGCGCCAGCCTTATTGCAACGTTTGGACGCTGACTTGATTCCCGCGCTGCGCGGCGAGGTGGAAGTCAAACGCGGCAATCATGATGATCTCGCCGGAATGCGCGGGGTCGCCTTGCTGGCCGATCAGGAACTCAGCCAATAACTGATGCGTATCGGAGTTTTTGATTCCGGACTGGGTGGTCTCAGCACCCTGCTCTCCTGCCTGCGTTATTTGCCGAATGCCCATTTTCTGTTTTATGGCGATAGCGCCCATAGTCCTTATGGCGATAAAACCGCCAGCGAAGTACAACAATGGACTGAAGATGCTTATGCCTGGTTTGTCCGGCAAGGCGTAGATGCTGTGGTTCTGGCTTGCAACACGGCTACCAGTGCGGCAGCCATACCTCTGCGGGAATATGCGGACGTGCCCATCATCGGTATTGAACCCGCCATCAAAAAAGCGCTGGTGCTTTATCCCGAAGGCAGTATTCTCCTGCTGGCCACAGCCATGACCGTCACGGGTGAAAAACTGCATAAGCTCTTGACGCAATTACCAAATGCCGCAGAACGCGTGCAGCCTCTTGCTTGCCCTGGTCTGGCAGAACGTATTGAATCCCAGAGCAACAACTGGCAGCAGCAAGTCCAGGAGTATCTGCACGATCATGTTCTGCCTTTTTACTCGACAGAAACCCAAGTCATTGTGCTGGGCTGCACCCATTACTGCTGGATTAGCAACTGGGTGTCAGAACTGACCGGACGGAATATTCCCACCCTGGATGGAAATGATGGCGTGGCGCGGCAATTATGTCGCAGGCTCGACATACAGAGCCTCCCGGACACGCCACCGGATTTGCCCGTTGAAGCATCCATTGATTTTTATTTTACCGCCGCCGCCGCTGATAAGACGCAAATTGCCCGTCGCCTGCTGCGCGCTCACGGTGTCAAAACTTAGTCCATCTGAACCCCATGATCCGTCAACTTCACGCCATATTTTTTGGCCTGAGCCTCGCCCTGGGCGTAAGCAAGATTAGCCAGCTCCTCGGCATGCTTGGCCTTGACCACGGCTTCATCATATTTACCGGCTTTGTCTGCAGCTTGGGCTTCCTTATAAATTTTCGGGGTGGAAAGCCACAAATAATGCACGGCTGAAGTTTTTGCCATGGCCGTCTTGGCCGCCGCCAGCGCATGTTGCGCGTCTGTAGCGGTAACCGTCGCCGCCGTCGCAAAACCCGCCATCATCAGGGTGCCTACTGCCATCACACTCATCAATACACGCTTCATAAATGCACCTCCCTCCACAAACCTTGTTCAGAATGAAACAACCGACCGGACATTACTCCAGTCCACAATCCAGCAAAATTTGTTCCTTCTTTGTAAGCATCTGAAAAAATGGATCCCTCAGCATCAATCCAACACTCTGCTCATGTTGAAATGGCCAATTTGGGCCAGAAGATCCAATGCCCATGCGGGCCATACCGGACCATTTCCAATGATTCCATCGGCAGCGACTCTAAATGAGCAGGGGCACAGCCAGCGCCAGGGCATGAATGATGACTCCCACCAGACCGCCGACCAGGGTTCCGTTCACCCGAATATATTGCAGATCGGTCCCCACCCCTTCTTCCAGCAAACGGATCATGTCTTTTTCGGGCCAATCCTGAATGGTTTTTTCAATATGCTGCGCCAAACCATCGCGCATGGCCGGGGCCAAACGGCGGGCGCTGTTTTCCAGATAATCATTAATGGCTTCCCGCAAGACTGCCTGCTCCGCCAAAAATGTCCCCAACTGCCCGGCCAACACCTGAATCTGGCCCTGCAAACGGGAATCGGGGCTGCACAAATCTTTGTCCAGCCAGGCTCGCAGGTCGCGCAACAAACCATCTGCATATTCCTGCACTGCCGGATGGGAAATCAGACCATTTTGCCAACGCCGGATACGTTCCTGAAACCGGGCGTCTGTCCGCAACCGCACAATCGCATCGGCCATCCAGCGATCAAAAGCCAGACGGCGCGGATGCTCGGGATCGTCCTCGATTTCCTGCAAAAGTTGATGCGCGGCCTTTACCAGATTTCGCGCGAGATTATCACTCAGAGTGGCAGGGTCCATGAGCGTGCTCATCCAGGAAAACAAGGTGGGATAGGCGCGTTTCAGAATGGCCGCTATTTGCTCGGCCAGCAGGCCCTGCGTTTCTTCCCCATCCAGCCACTCGCGCAGGCGCTGAATACCATCTTCCAGCAGGGCCTGATGACGGTGGTCTTCCGTCAGTAATGCCAGAATATTTCCCATCCAGCGCGCCCCGTCCACGCGCTGAAGCTGGCGACCCAGCGCGGTTCTCAGGGCGACACGCAATTCCTGATCGTCACTCAGCGCCAGGGCTTTTTGCAGCAACGTCGTCAATTGCCTGGCCAGCAGATGACTGCTTTCCGGTTGTATCAACCACTGCGCCAGCCAGGTGGCAGGATCGGCGCGGCGCAACAAGCGGACAATGGCTTCGCTTTCCAGAAAATGATCACGAATGAACGTAGCCAGACGCTTCGCCAGACGCGCCTTGTTTCTCGGCAAAATGGCCGTATGGGGAATGGGCAGCCCAAGCGGATGACGAAACAGGGCCACCACCGCAAACCAGTCCGCCAGCCCGCCCACCATGGCGGCCTCGGAAAACGCCCCGGTCCAGGCCCAGAGGCCCAAAAATCCCTGACTGGCCGAAAACAAGAACAACAGCAGCGCCAACAGTAGCAAAACCAAAGCCCAGCGACGCATCGCCTGCAATTTTTGCAGGCGTTCTCCTGGCCGAGGATTCAGAAGTGCTTTTGGGGGTTCATTATTATCGGCAATCATGTGAGCGAGTTTAGCACGGAGACTTGCACTCTGTAGAAATCGCCATTTAATATGCAAACATAATTATTGGCAGGGAGTATGGATCATGCGTCTTGTTCTGGCGATTTTTTTACCTTTTCTGGTGTTTTTCACCATTGGCCGGCCCCTCGCAGGCATCATCTGCCTGCTTCTGCAAATCACCGTGCTGGGCTGGATACCGGCGGCTATCTGGGCAGTTTACGCCCTGAGCCAGTACAAGACCGATCAGAAAATCCAGAAAGTGCTGGGACGTTAACAAAACGGTCTACAGACTTATAGAAACAACGGCGTTGCTAAAGCAACGCCAAAGTAGAGATAAGAACTCGTTACTCAGTTCGCACTGAAATCATTACAGTGCCGCGCCGATTTCAATGATCTGATTGAGAACATGACAGACTTGCCTGAACAGGGCATCGGGCAGGTGGCCCTGGGGATGAGGTGCAGCCTTTCGAATACGCCAGTCGAAGGATTTCGGTTGGTGGCAAAGAACATAACTTGTTTTGCCCGTTTTGCGCCCAGAGGCCCCACCCACCGCCAAAGCAAACGGATTGCCCGCATTATAATCAGCCGTGGTCATCGGTAGGCCAATCACCAGGGAAGTGCGATCGTTAAACGCTTTTGGAGACAATACCAGAAAGGGATGACGGTCGCGCATCTCCCTGCCAGCATGGGGACTACAGTCAATCCACACGATTTCCTGCCGATCCGGAACCCATTTATCGGGTATTACCAAGATTCGGCACCAACGGGTTCAGTGACCATAGCTTCGCCACCATGTAAGGCAGGATCAAAAAGTTGAAGCCGTTCATCCAGCGTCAAATCAGCGCTTGTTCGGATCGGTTCCACAATAACCCGGCCATGCTCAACGGTCAGCATCACTTCCTGGTCCGCATGGAGTTTGGCTTCATGGGCGATGGCGGCGGGCAATCGGACACCCAGGTTGTTTCCCCACTTCTTGATAACCAGACACGCACCCATGACTTAACTCCTTTTAACCAATCCACGTTTATACTTAAGTATAAACGTGTGACTACTGGTCAGCAACATGGGACGCGCGCAGATCTGCATGCCGGGTTGGCATTGTGTAGCCCGCTTCGCGCACAAAAAAATCCCAGCAGGCACAACGCCTGCTGGGATTATCTTTACAAATCTACACAAGTTGCGGGTCAGAAAGGAATATCGTCATCAAAATCTTCCATCGGCGGAGGTGGAGTATCCTGTTTGCGCCCACTGCTAGCCGGAGCTGAAGAAGCACCCGTCGAATGACCGCCGCCATGATCTTCTTCGTCAAAACTGGCTGCACTACCACCGCCCCCGCGTGGGCCCACCAATTGCAGGCGATCACCGATGATTTCGGTGGTGTAGCGCTCCTGACCTTCCTTGTCGGTCCACTTGCGGGTCTGCAATCGGCCTTCCACATAAGCCATACTACCCTTGCGCAGGTATTCGCCGGCAATTTCGGCGGTACGTCCAAAGAGCACAATACGATGCCATTCGGTGCGTTCCTGTTTGTTCCCTTCGCGATCCTTGAAATTTTCAGAGGTGGCAATACTGAAATTGGCGATAGCAGCACCACTGGGCTGATAGCGCATCTCCGGGTCCCGGCCCAGATGTCCTAATACTATGACCTTGTTCACTCCCGCCATTGTCAGATCTCCTTGAGTACAAGGGGACGGCCGTCCCCGAAAGCTCTATACTAACCCATCCAGAGAAAAACTCATTCCTGAACCCAAAAAGGCTACGGCTACATGGAACATATCCAGATCCGGGGCGCACGTACCCATAATCTCAAAAACATCTCATTGACCCTGCCCCGGGACCGCCTCATTGTCATCACCGGTTTATCCGGTTCGGGCAAATCCTCACTGGCTTTTGACACGCTCTATGCCGAAGGTCAGCGCCGCTATGTGGAGAGTCTTTCGGCCTATGCGCGGCAGTTTCTGTCGCTGATGGGCAAGCCTGATGTGGATGCCATTGAAGGGCTATCGCCCGCCATTTCCATTGAGCAGAAATCCACTTCCCATAATCCCCGCTCTACCGTCGGTACCATCACGGAAATCCATGACTATCTGCGTCTGCTGTATGCGCGAACCGGCACGCCCTGGTGTTGCGGAGCACCCATTCAGAGCCAGACCATCAGCCAGATGGTGGATCAATTACTGGCCCTGCCTGAAGGCGAAAAACTGATGATTCTCGCCCCCATGGTGCGTGATCGGAAAGGTGGTCATGAAGAGGTGATCAGCGCGCTGCGGGCCAGGGGCCTGATTCGTGCCCGGGTAGATGGGGACATGCTCGAACTGGATGAAATTCCGACCCTGGACAAAAAACGCAAACATCGCGTTGAGGCCGTCGTTGATCGTCTGGTGTTGCGTGCGGACAGTGGGCCGCGTCTGGCGGAATCCCTGGAAACCGCCCTGAGCCTCGCCGATGACCAGGCCATTGCCGTGTTGATGGGGCCTCAACATCAGGAAGAACGCCTATTCTCTGCCCATCATGCCTGTCCCGCTTGTGGACGTTCTTTTCCGGCCCTCGAACCTCGGCTGTTTTCTTTCAACAATCCGGCGGGGGCCTGCCCACGTTGTGATGGTTTGGGAGAAATTACCTTTTTTGATCCGGACCTGATCATTCCTGATCCGGGTGCCAGCCTCAGCGCAGGGGCCATCGCCGCCTGGACCAAGCGCCACAAGGAACATTACACCCCCTTGTTAAAGGCGCTGGCCGCTCATTTTCATTTTTCCCTGGAGTCTTCCTGGGAAGATCTGCCTTTTGAGGTTCGTGAGCAAATTCTGCACGGTTCAGACGAACGCATCACCGTGCAGCAAGGTTCACGAACGCATCAGATTCATTTTGAGGGGGTTATTCCCGGGCTGGAACGGCGCCTACGCGAATCCCAGTCCAATTTGGCGCGGGAAGAAATCATGCGTTACATGGGCCGCCTGCGCTGTCCGGCCTGTCACGGCAGCCGTCTACGTGAAGAAGCCCGTATGGTCAAAGTGGGGGCTCTGGCCCTTCAGGATGTGTCAGCGCTGCCCATTCGCGAATCCCTGCAACACTTTGAGCATTTGCAACTGGAGGGCCAGGAAGCCATCATCGCCGAGAGAATCCTGAAGGAAATCAGTAGCCGCCTGAAGTTTCTGGTAGATGTGGGTCTTGCCTATCTGAGCCTGGATCGTTCCGCAGAAACCCTTTCCGGTGGCGAAGCCCAGCGCATTCGCCTGGCCTCCCAGATTGGTGCCGGTCTGGTGGGGGTCATGTATGTGCTGGATGAACCCTCCATCGGCTTGCACCAGCGTGACAATGATCGTTTGATCGGCACCCTCAAACATCTACGCGATCTGGGGAATACCGTCATTGTTGTAGAGCATGACGAAGATGCCATTCGCGCTGCGGATCATGTGGTGGATATGGGCCCCGGCGCCGGTACCCACGGGGGTGAAGTCATCGCTCAGGGTACTCCCGAAGAGATTCGCGCCAATCCGGACTCCCTCACCGGCCGTTACCTGACGGGTGATTTGTGCATTGCCATTCCCGAACGCCGCCGTCACGACCAGCAACGCTGGCTGGAAGTCATCGGCGCGACAGGCAACAACCTGCAATCAGTCGATGCAAGAATTCCCATCGGCCTGTTTACCTGCATCACCGGCGTCAGCGGATCGGGCAAATCTACACTGATCAATGACACTTTGTATCCCGCCTGCGCGCGGGTCTTGATGGGCAGCACGCTGAGCCCGGCTACGCACCAGCAACTGCGTGGCCTGGAAGCCCTGGACAAGGTCATAGCCATTGATCAAAGCCCTATCGGCCGTACCCCCCGGAGCAATCCGGCCACCTATACCGGACTATTCACCCCGATTCGCGAGCTTTTTGCCGCCACCAGCGAGGCCCGGGCCAGAGGTTACAATCCGGGGCGCTTCAGTTTTAACGTCAAGGGAGGCCGTTGTGAAGCTTGTGAGGGCGACGGCGTTATTCGTGTAGAAATGCATTTTCTGCCGGACATTTACGTATCCTGTGATGTTTGTGCCGGAAAACGCTACAAGCGGGAAACTCTGGATGTACATTACAAGGGCAAAAATATTCACGAAATTCTCGAAATGACTGTGGAAGATGCCCGACAGTTTTTTGATCCGGTACCGGCCATTGCCCGTAAATTGCAAACACTGCTGGATGTGGGGTTGGGTTATCTGCGCCTGGGCCAGTCCGCCACCACACTTTCCGGTGGCGAAGCCCAGCGGGTAAAACTCTCTCGGGAATTATCCCGACGGGATACCGGACGCACCCTATACATTCTCGATGAACCTACCACTGGTCTGCATTTTCATGATATTGCCCTGCTCCTGGTGGTCCTGCAGAAGCTCGCCGATGCGGGCAATACCATTGTGGTCATTGAACATAATCTGGATGTCATCAAAACCGCCGACTGGATTATCGACCTGGGTCCCGAGGGTGGCTCCGGAGGCGGGCAAATCATCGCCACCGGCAGCCCTGACGAAGTCGCCCGCAATCCGGTTTCACACACCGGTCACTATCTGGCGCGACATTTATCCCGATAAATTGCACAATAGTCCCGTAAACATGACCTGGAGCCGTGAATATGTCCGTTCTCCCCGAACGCCGTGAACAAATCCGCAGTGCCCACGCCGCCCTGATCTTGCAGGTAGTTGCAGCCTGCCAGAACCCCCGGTTGCGAGGCACTGTCGACGACCACCTGCGCGTCGCCGCTGCGAATGGTTGGGGAGAACTGGTGGCCGTCATTCAACAGATGATGGCTGGCAAGCGCGAACTGGGTTTACTGCAGGGACTGGATGAAGAAGACAGTGTCATTGTCGAATCCATACTGATGGGCCTGCAAAATCCCGAAACCCTCCCCAAAAGTACGGGGCAGGCAGATCCGGGACTGGCGGCCCCAGGGCTGGCCAGTGTCATCCTTGCCGCCCGCCGGGGCGATCCCCAGGCCGTCGCCTGGTTGGGACAAATGGCCAGTCAAATGCAAAAAGCCGGAGGCGACATGGCCCGTATGGGGGCCGCTCTCGGCCCCTTGTCCCGGGGTTTGGATGATCGTCGCAAACTGGAAAAAGGGATGGGACCATTGGGTCGCAGCCTGCTTCAGGGGGTACTGGACGAACTCGCCAAAGCCGAATTGCAATAAGGTCCATTCCACCCGAAAAGCTTGAAATGTTGCTTTATCGCCCCTATTTCCCGAGTCAACGTCTTTTTATTTTCAGGAGTATTGCATGGCCACTGGTGAACACATCCTCGAAGTCAACTTAGGTAATTTTCAGGAAGCCGTTATTGAGCTTTCCCAAAAGGCCCTGGTCCTCGTGGATTTCTGGGCACCCTGGTGTGGACCCTGTCGCGCCCTGGGTCCTGTCCTCGAAAAGCTGGCGGAAGAAATGCAGGGTGCTTTTGTTCTGGCCAAAATCAATTCTGATGAAAACCAGGAACTCTCCCAGAAATATCAGGTGCGCGGAATTCCCGCAGTCAAGGCTTTCAAAAACGGTAAAGTGGTAGATGAGTTCACCGGCGCTCTCCCGGAGTCTGCAATCCGCCAGTTTCTTGAAAAACATTTACCCAAGCCCGGCGATGATCTGCGCGCCGAGGCCATGGCCGCCATGGCCCAGGGCAAAACCGATGAAGCCCAGTCACTACTGGAAGAATCCCTGCAAACGAACCCCCAAAACGATCAGGCGCGTTTGGCACTGGCCCATCTCGCCATACAACAGGGACGCCATGCGGATGCCCAGGCACAAATTGATGCCATGTCCCCCCTGTTTCAGATGGAAATCGAGGTCGAGGGCCTGAAAGCATTACTGGAATTTACGGATGCAGCACGCAAAGCGCCGCCCATGACCACGCTGGAGACGACCATTGCCCATGAAAAAGGCGATGCACGCGCTCTGGCCATGTATCAGCGGGCGCTGGTTCTGCTTTTGCAAGGCCAGGAAGCCGCCGCTTTGGATCAACTGATTGAAATGGTGGAAAGACACAAAAGTTACGACGATGGACTCGCCCGCAAAACCATTCTGAAGATTTTTGCCCTGCACAGTAATCAGGGGCCACTGGTTGAGCAATACCGCACCAAATTATCCCGCGCCTTATATTAAGTGCTATGGTAGATCTTAGGCAGGAACTAGATGCTTTATTACCGAGTCTAAACGCAGATGCGTCAATGCTGCAGAACCAAAACTCCAAAGGAGAGTCCTATGGCGAATAGTCGCCCGAAAACCCTGTTGAAACGCCCGAAACTACTGATTACTGCTGTTGTTGCTGCGTGCTTTGGTTTTACGCTGGGCGCCACCGAATGGGCACAGGCCGATGCCACCCCTACGGCTCCCGCCTTATCCATCAACACCAACACCGCACCCCAACAGGCGCTGGTTGCCCTCCCGGACTTTACCCCCATTATTGATCGCTATGGTCCGGCAGTGGTGAACATCAGCAGCACCACCAACAAAGTCATCCACCAACAGCACAATCCGTTTCCGCCAAATTCTCCTTTTTACCAGTTTTTTCAGCACTTCGGCGCACCCGGACAAGCCGGTCCCGGCCATCAGCAGCACGAAAAAATTCAATCACTGGGTTCCGGATTTATCATCAGCCCGGATGGTTACATTGTCACCGCCGGTCACGTAGTACGGGGTGCCAATCATATTGTCGTCACGCTGACCAATCATCATGCCTATCCCGCCAAACTGATCGGACTTTCAGTACGCTACGACACCGCCCTGCTGAAAATTGATGCCAAGGATCTTCCCACTGTCCCTATCGGCAATTCTGATCATCTGAAAGTCGGCCAGTGGTTGCTGGCTGTAGGTGCGCCCTTCGGTTTTTACAATACCGTCACCCAGGGGGTGGTCAGCGCCATGAACCGGCCGTTGCCTGATGACGAATACATCCCTTTCATCCAGAGCGACGTGCCCATTAATCCCGGCAACTCCGGTGGTCCGCTCTTTAACATGAAGGGCCAGGTGATCGGCATCAATGATCAGATTTATACCAACAGCGGCGGATATATGGGATTGTCATTCTCCATCCCCATCAATACCGTCATGCGTGTGGTGCAGGACTTCAAGGACCATAAACCCATTCAGTTCGGGTATCTGGGTGTCGAAGTGCAGGATGTCACGCCGCAAATGGCCCAGGCCCTGCATCTTCAGGAACCGGTAGGCGCCCTCGTGGCTTCGGTGATGCCGGGTAGCCCCGCCGCCAAGGCTGGCATCCAGCCCGGTGATGTCATAGTGACTTATGACAGCAAACCGATTTACAACATCAGCCAACTGCCGCCCATGGTCGGCAACACGGTTCCTGGCACCCATGCCAGCGTGGGCATCCTTCATCATGGCGTCGCGGAAACAAAAAATGTGTTGGTCACCGCCCTGCCGAAAAACATGGATGAACAGAACAGCAGTACCCAACCGGCAGCGCCTGCAAAGACTGTGAAAATCAGCCGGATGGATATTCATGTTCAAAATCTGACTCCAGATATTGAAAAACAACTGGATGTCCACCATGGTGTGGTGGTGGTAGGTGTCAGTGAAGGCCCTGCCGCCGAAGCAGGCCTGATGCCCGGAATGATCATTCAGCAGATCAATCAGCAGGATGTCCAAAATGTCAGCGAGCTGACGCACATTGTCGCCGGGTTACCAAAAGACCAACCCATTCCCATGTTGGTCCGTCAGGGTAAAGCCAGCATCTATGTGGTCATTACGCTCGCAAAGAAATAGTACGCCGTGGATTAGGGCATACCGCTACCTCTTGAACAACAATAGAAACCAGGGATGGAGCAGCGGTACAGCCTTTGTCACATGATAGGCGATGCCCAGGAAGAAATCGAAATCCAAGGATCTATTCAGGCAGATCAATTATCCGCATTTGGCCTTTCGTAACAGCAGGACTTGAGGACTTTTAACCAAAAGATTCACAATAACTCACCAAAAAACAGACTTTAACATCACCAGATGGTCATGTTAAAGAGCACCCCAACGCAAGAAATACTGACAAGTGATACGCCTTATCAGGAGTGCTGCCCTCATAGCTTGCATATGAATAGGTTTCATTAAGATAAACTCATAATCCCGTTTTTACGGAGACAACCTTCCCAGAAGATCCTCCCACAACTAAATGGTTTCTACTGAGCAAAACATCTGCGGGTCCAGGAGACCCAGCAGAAAGATGCCTTTTAAATAAAACCCTTCCATTGTTTGGGTTAATCACAAACAATACACCGTGACTGTTGACTAAATATAATTTACCATTATAAATATTAGGATTACTGACATCTTCTCCAGTATCAACAGACCAAAGTAAACGCCCAGTACCAACCCTCAAAGCATATAGTATATGAGTTATCCGAGGCTCTATAAAGATAGTACGACGCCAAGCAGTGAGTGGAGGATCATAAATTCCCGCCTTTTCCGGATCATGATTGGACATCTTGGAAAAATGAACGGGGATGTCTAAAAAGTGCGCCATTCTACGGGCGGCAGCAATAGTCCAGTTGGACCAATAGTACTTTTCATCCAGTAGACGTTGATGTATCCATGAGTTGGGAGGCAGTCTCTTTGTATAAATGGTTTTATTAAAGATCACATCACCTGTTTTTGCCTGCATACCAACAACCTGAAAGGTGAAGTATTTCATCTTTTCATGTCGCCAGAGATGGTTGATAATCTGTAACGGAGCATATGGTGGATTACGCATATATGCTGTATAAACAATTCCATGAGAGAGGACTGGAGATGCTTCAGCGAGATTTTGAGCATGAGAAAGATTTTGTGACCATACCACCTTATGAGTTCGCCAATCGATATCATAAAAATAATTTTTATCTGTAAATGAATTGTCAGTCCCAAAATAAAGCTGATTCTGTGCATGCAGAGGTGAAGACATTGCTGACCAACCACTAATTTTTGTTTTCCATAGAATATGACCCGTTTTCTCGTTCAAAGAAAAGAAATGACCACCGCCATCAGGGCCAAGGATTTCGCGATTTACATACGCAGGTGTTGGCATAACTTGACAGTGGGTCAAATGTTCCCAGGCAATATGGCCTGTTTTCCTGTGAAGCGCTATCACTCCATGCGGGTAGGGTGAACGGCAAGAATAACCTTTATTTAGCGCAAACATGCGCTTTCCACCCATTCCAACAATGACCAAATGCCGAGTAACAATGGGTTCTGTCATACTGATATTAGGTAATTTTGTGGACCAAATTATCCGACCATTTTTCCCGTCAACTCTGACGACCTTTCCTTGTTGAGGTTTTGATCTTCCAGCACTTATATACAGATTGTTTTTGTGGATATTGATTGGGGCGATAATTCTTTCACCTAAATTTATTGTAAAACTTCCCAACTTCTGATTCGATGTATTCAGGTGGTGAATATTATCTTCAAATTGATTCACTGACGATGCCGAAGCTATAGCCATGGGCTCGGTTGCAAAATATAGAATCACAACTATTAACCAAATATGTTTCAATGCATTAATTTTTTTTGTGGTGATAGACAATAACCTGTTCATTCTCATTTCTGGCCACCATGGTTATCAATCAACTCAAGAGAATCACCTGTGATTTTTTTAGTTAATCTGTTAGTACTATAGAAAATGATATTTTTTACAAACAATAGTACCGTGTTATTTACATAAGCACCGTCAAATATAGATTTCATCACTTTTATTACTCTCCAACTACATTGCCCTGAATCCTCACAACGATGCGTAATACAAGGTTGGCAACAAACCCGCCAACAATAAGCATAATATTGGCAATTTGCATATCGATATAAGCATCTGATTTTTTTTGAAACACCAGTGCCGCTGTTTTAGTCCCATTGGCAAGAAGCTCCAAAGTAAACAATGAAGATGCAAATATGATCAGGACTATCAACATCACATTTATTGCGACATTCCATGTATTATGATTAATACGTTTTGCAATCAATACCGAATCAGAATAGTAGATAATAGACATCAAAGACATTTCCAAGGCAATTTCAGTAAAATTCCCAGAATATATTCTTATCACAATAAAAAACAAATAAATAAGCACGGGAATGCTTAATATGGAAATCTCTGAAAAGGAATCGATGCAAATATGCATTATCTTTTTTATTATTTTAAGATTCATACGCACTCCACGTGATTAACAAAGCGAGAAATATTAGTTCGCAAAAGTACTGATAAAAAAATTATCTTTTTATATTTATTGGCAAGTATTATCAAATACCTACCATTCGATTTAAATGACCATGATGAACAGCCCCTTCATTGCCCATTACGAAGCAATTCCCCAGGGGCTGTTTTTGAAAAGTTCAGATCTGCAAGTGAAAATGACAGATCATTTCCAGCTTGCCATTAAATTACTAATTTCTTACGCCATTGTCCCTGTTCCATCATGGGTCCAAATAGCATGTAGTAAGGCCCCTTGTCCAAATGGGCAAGTACGCCTTCATTGTGAATCTGCCGCAACTCGTAATCCAGCATCGCATGGGCTATGCCCATATGTGCATGTTCGGGAGACTCCCATTCCATATGCACCAAGTACTGCGTTGGCTTCTGGCCCGGAATCAGCGGCTTATCAGGCACCTGGCTGCCATAGTTGGTGTTGTACTCTGGTGGGTTGGCACCCAGTGTGGCCTTCAGCATCCCTTTGGGGTCAAACTGAAAGGATCCTATGGCAGAAACGCCAAACTGTTTCATGATCATCCAGCCGATCATGCCCGGAACATTTTCTTTCATCCAGGTGAGCGTCTCTATGGCCCCTTTTTCAAAATCTCCCTCATGCCCGTCCATCACCCAATGGTCACCAATGGCAATAGTCCGCTTTGCCGATAATGCCACTTTAGGCACGGGCTTCTGCTCTGCGAAAGACTTTCCTAAAACTGCAGGGATATCGGTCATACCCATAATCAGGGGGAGATCGGAACGAATGACTTCATAATAGGGTTCCCATGGTCCCTCTATGACCATATCCAGGCAGCTTCCACATAATTCAAAAATTTCCTTGAAGTTTTCATGATGCATCTCTTCATGCGACTTCACGTCTTTCCATGCGGTGTACTGAAACATGGAAATAGGATTCAGGGTTTCATGCATATCAATAGCGCCACCACCATAGCGCCCAGCCATGGGATGTATACCCGTCTGCAACAATTGTTCAAAACCTAAAAACCCGGGATGCGAGGCCGTAGTGATACAAACCTTAGGCCCAACCTTCATCATAGTTTCATAACTTTCCGGCCGATTGGCTACTTTTGACTGATTGATGGCAATAATAGGATTTTTACTCATATATTAACCTCCAGTAGTTACTTTAGACAAGAAAATTACCGATTAATTCATCTATAGTTTTCTCAATCAAGAGATGACGGGAAAACATTTAATCTGAGAACCTCTCTTTGAAATCACCCATTTTTCCTGTACTTCCACTTCTTCCTTTGTGACCTTACCTTCAGCCTCTTGCTGAGCGTTTCCGGTAATTTTACCGGCGACTTCTTTGACTGCACCTTTGACCTGCGTTTTATTCATAAAACTCTCCTTAGTTGATAGATTATTCAGCAACATGACCTTAGCTATTACTGGGCTGCGTGCACCAACATTTCCGAGTGTTTATCGAGCTCATTCAGTAGTGCATGGATCCCGCCTTTTTTCAGAGCACCCGTAAATTCCGCTTTCTGCATCGCCAGGTTGCTGACGCCGTCTGTCGTTACATTGACAATTTTCCATTGCCCATGGTTTTGGCTGAGCAGATAATCAAACGTGTTGTTTTTACCGCCATTGCCGGACTTCAACGTAGTGCTGACCATCATTCGGTGGCCAAGCACGCTCTTGGAGACGGGACTACTAAACTTTTGACCAGCGTAATGGGTGAAATGCGCGGCATAATTTGCCACAGAATAATTGGTCAGTGCCTGCACAAACTGCTTCCTTTCCGGAGCAGACAGTTTATCCCACGCGGTCCCCAGGCTGTAGTGCGCGATTTTTGAAAAATCATAGGCTTGGATCATTTCGGGATACAATGCGTGAAAACGACTCTCATAGCTACCGGATGGTCCCATTTTCATGGAGCGTATGAGCGCCATGTTGAGGCAATAGCGCTTCCTGTACCCAACATGAATATCGCTATACAAGCACCCAAAAACTTTTGGTTTTCGGTAAGTTTTGAAAATTTCATCCTCATCTCCTTTATTCATCCGCCAGAAATCAAATAGGCGGGGCCTTGACGGTAGCCTGGACACCCAGCGTCTGGTTCAATAACGAGAAAAACTGTCTGGAGAGCGCTTTATTGCCAAACAGACCAACACCCATCGTCACTTTGGTAACCTCTTGACTCGTGGATTTCAAAATGACGCTGACAGCCGTGCCTGCTGTCGTTTTCCCATCAATGATCCATTTGTCTGGATTTTTCTTCACATTACCCACATAGGTAATGTGCATTTTCGGGAATACATGCAGAACAGCAGCCTGAACCGTTCCGAGCGGCCTTGGATAATAGGCATTATAGTCGGTCAGAATTCCGGCATTGACAACGGCGACGCTACCGGCTGCAGCGATAGCAACGCAGCCACTTAAAGGCAATACCGCCCCCATACAGAGAACTGCAGCCATCCAGCCGAGTTGTTTCCCATAGTTTGGATATTGAATACGCATTGTTCATTCCTTGTGTTTGCTGTAAGCATGGAACGGATAGGGCGTCAGGATCTTACTCAACGAGCATGACGCTCTATTCCAGCTTACTGAGTACCGCTCGCTGCCCGATCTGCCTGGTTTGCCGTCTGTTGCGCAGCGTCTGCCCGGTTTAATACTTCATTTTGTTTATGCTCTAGCGCGTCGGCTTTCGCCAAGGCCCGATTGGCTGTCTCCTGGGCAGCGCGTGCATTATTCTGCGCTGACTCGGCTTTGGCGCTAGGGCCGCCTCCGCACCCGGCCAGGGCCAGAGGGGTCAACATGATCATTGTCAGCGTGAGCGTCTTCATCGTTTTCCATGCATTCATGATAATTTCTCCTTTGAATCAAAGCACCTCAAGACAAGGCTTTGCCGACACTATGTAGGGTTTTTTTAGCGTTATAAGACAATGCATTATCAGAGGCTTTTTCAGCATTTTTGCAGGATTCCAACTTGTCTCGGCCGGCACTGTTTTTACACCAGTCTACTTCCTGCGACATTTTTTTCTGGTGATGTAAATACCAGGAAACTGGATGGCCACCCTGGGGCCCTTGAGAAACGGCTGAACAACCGGCAAGAGCCATCCCGAATAACGGCGGCATTAGAAAAAACAATTTTGATATTTTCATATTCTCACTTTCTCCTTCTCCATGTAGACAACTGGATTTAAGATTCAGCTAATTTGGTACGTTGATTTATTGTCGATTAATTCTGGTACATTGTCAAAAATTGATTACAATTAAATTGCTGTTGCTAATTGGCGACTTCTTGATGCTTTCTCATATTTTCTTGATTACTGTTTATTAACAATGATCATGGCGGGTTACTGAAGAACTAAAACATATATTATAAAATTACTTTGTCGTTGATATGAAACAATCAAAATAAGAATTTCATTGTACAAAAATGAATAGCGTAGGGCAGCTAATGATGCGGCAAGAAATGTAATGGGCAAGCAATAAAATACAAATATAACGTCACCATAAATAAGAATATAATTAAAACAATACAAATAACTTATTTATTTTTCAGATAGATACAAAATTTGATAAGCTGTAAAATATTTACTATAGTATATAAATCAATTTGCACAAAGGTGAATCAAATGAAAACTATTGCTTTGATTGGTTGCGCAGCACTGGGCGTGTTCCCCGTATTGGCCTTTGCCAGCCCACTTCAACATGGTCTGAACTATATCGGCATTTACGGGGAGGCTATCGGTACACCCGATTCATACAACTCTTTTAATACGCAAGATTTCGTACAGTCCTTTAAATCCATGAAACCCGCTGCTGGTGGAAACACCTCAGGTGGTGTCGGTGTGGTACTGAACGGGATCAGTCAGGATGATGTCCTCTTGCATCTAGGGTTTAATTATGGATTTAGCCCCATTATTGGTGACAGTAATGGAAATACCAGCAACAGTGGTCATTCCATGGCTTTTAATGCGCGTCTGGGCAAGGGGTTTCAGTTTGGTCACAACCTCATAGCGGGACCCTATATTGGTTATCAGTACGCGCAGTTCAAATTAGGGATTGGTGATAATGGCAACTTCGGAAATGCTACCTACAATAATAATGCCATCGGTGGTGGATTGTTTCTTGCCATGGAACCTGTTCAAGACCTCACCCTGTCTGCCCATGCCGGCTATATGGTGGGCATATCATCCAATGAAAAAGTGAACTTTTCAGATTTGTCCGTTCAGCCTGGTGGCGTTCCATCAGCCAATGTATTCCAGGTGGGTGGCAAACTAAGTTACCGCTTCCTGCCGAATGTCAGTGGATTCATCGGGGTGAATTACGATCGCTACTTGGCATCCAAACAATTCGGCCCCATCAACGTTAAGACGCGGGTAAACAGCTTGCGGGGTATGGTAGGTGTTGCTTATAACTTCTAACCAAACATTTTTGGTAAGATGATATGACTTTATCTGTGAACTAACAGTGGTTTTAATGCTGTTAGACCTACTGGCTTAGAGGTTTCGGATAAAGTCATCCCCAGCGTAATAATCTGTAATGTTGTTGTTTTATTATTTACCAATATATCCTGAAGCAGAATGTAATTAGATTTTTCATATATTAGCAGAAAGGAGGACAAAATGCGTAACCTCAAATTATCCAAAATGCTGTTCAACGGATTGTTTCATGTTGCTCTGGTAGCTAGTGCAGATAAGGAATGTCGCTATCTACTAGTCGACGGTTTACGTGAGTTAGTTACAGGCTTAAATGAGCTAATTGATCTCAACGATATGCCTGCAATCTGTAATAACGGGGAAGTTCTGGAGCACGATATTTTAGACATTGAGCATATAGTTTTTTTAATGTTAGAAGATGCCCGTGCTAAAGACAAGAATTTAGAATTACAATGCTCATTAAGTCAATTGATGGACGAACTTACCGCTATTAAATGGTTTTTATCTAACCGGTCACAGATTAATAGCTCGATTAGGGTAATGGCTCCTCGACACCATGTGTAGTTTATGAGAACTATCAGCCCCGTATGGTGCCTGTACAGAAGAAATCAGTCTGTCATCGATTGATGAGAGGCTGTTATTTCTTTCAAACGAGACCACTGCATGAAGATAAAATATTAACTCTGTCAAACAGCGCCTGAGATTTGTCAGTTTTCAGCAGAAAACAGCGTCAATATGGTTTATCCATGACCCGGCCCATATTCCGCAAATTATTTCCATATATCAGGTTATAACGTATTCGTTTTCAATGAAATTGTGTAGTAAAAGCGTGATACCGACTTATGGCAGACAAATGACGCTGTTTAACACATCTTCGCCGTATCATTGATTATTATCAAAAATTAGGATTTCGAACGGCTATCGATGATTTTGGTGCGGGTTATGCGGGGCTCAATTTGCTGGCGAACTACCTGCCCGATTATATCAAACTCGACCGGGAGCTGATTATTGATATTGACCGACACGAACGCCGTCAGGCCATTGTCCATGGTATACAACTGACCTGCCGGGAACTGAATATCGGCATTCTGGCAGAAGGTGTGGAAACGCTTGCGGAATATCGCTGGTTGCGCAGGCAAGGTATTGACCTGTTTCAGGGATATTGGTTTGCGAAGCCTGGATTTGAAACGCTGCCGGAGGTACCCGACGAATGTTACATTACCTCCGCGCATTCAGCAGAAAGGTCTGAATAATTATACAGCATGGCATATATCACCCGATAGCTTTCCCAGTGAAGAAGGAGTTACTTCGATCAACCAAAAAGGTTCAATGGATAACCAATCGCCCCCAAAAATCTGGTTGGATATTTTTTCCAGCATGAGTAAGGCCCCATTCACAGGAAGTGTAGACCTGCCTTGGGATCAGGCCCAAAAGCGGCTTATGGACCAGATGTTGAGCAGTCTGGATCAAAGCGGGCTGTTTCATACCTGCGCCATCGCTCGGGCCGATACCGGTCACATTTTGCGGCCTTTGGCGGTTTCCGGTCCAGTACAACAAATAGTTCTGGAGAATGTGGCTGTACTGTTTTCGCCAGACCATCCTCATGCGCGCAGCATGACGGCACGGGCTCAGGTTGAGGACCGTACCTTGCTCGTGACTGACTATGTGCACAGCGAATATTTGCAACATCCCGATCTGGCTGGATGGCGACAGGCGATAGAAGCCATTGGCATCCAGTGGCTTCTGGCCACGCCGATCCATCGACATGCCTCTTTTTGGGGGGTGCTGGTGTTGAGCGGCTTACAAGATGAGCCGCCGGAACTCATGGCCGACAGTGCGGAAAAGGTGGCTGAGTTCATTGCTGACGCCATGGAGCATCTGGAAACACGTCGAAATGAACAGCAGTATCGGGAAACCCTTAAAAATCTGGCGCATACCGATGCTTTAACCGATCTTCCCAATCGACGGGCGCTGGAAACGCAGATGGAGCAAGCCATGCTCCGCGCCATTCGTCACAATCGTCTTCTGGCGGTCTGTATGCTGGATTTGGACGATTTTAAGCCAATCAATGACACCTATGGTCATGAGATAGGCGATGAAGTATTGGTGACCTTAATGTGAAAGAAATGGGATTACGGGCACAGAAGTCCCTGGCCTGTGAGGACCATTTGACGGGATCTGAAAGCGGTTATGCCGGATCGGGCAGGAATCCGAACTTGATCAGCTTTTTGATCCAGCGTGCGGCATTACGTTGTACGCTCAAGGCTTCATAATCGGTGGCGGCGTCCCGGTAATATGTGCCGCGAGAGAGCATG
>NZ_JAAOMP010000155.1 GCF_018853815.1 Acidithiobacillus sulfurivorans
AAGCGCACCGGCTTCATCGTCCGGGGACAGGGCACATTCCACCAAAGCACTTTTCCCGCCGCCACCTGCTGTAACCGTACCAAGTGGCGCATCGGCCTCAAGACCAACCCTGCAGCCAAATTGCCGAGACAAAAAGGCACCGACAACGCCATGATGCTGCCCGCCGGCACTGATCGTCATCAATGGGTCTTCCATATCCCGC
>NZ_JAAOMP010000156.1 GCF_018853815.1 Acidithiobacillus sulfurivorans
CCACATAAATAGCGGGGCAACCAGCCGCTCCCAAGGCATAAATAATAGCCCGGGCTGCCCCACCCGCCCCAATCACCAGAACGGGGCCAGAGCGCCAACTGCCCCCCGCATGACGCTCCAAAGCCCGCTGAAATCCTACGGCATCAGTGTTGTCCCCCATAAAACGGCCCGCTGTATAATGCA
This sequence comes from Acidithiobacillus sulfurivorans, assembly GCF_018853815.1. GTDB lineage: Bacteria > Pseudomonadota > Gammaproteobacteria > Acidithiobacillales > Acidithiobacillaceae > Acidithiobacillus > Acidithiobacillus sulfurivorans. The sequence continues at coordinate 184 of NZ_JAAOMP010000156.1, forward strand.
CCGTATTCACTGCACCAATCTGCTCTGCGGCTGGACTGAGCTCGTCCATCAGGATCTTTGTGGATTCTTTATGGGGCACCGTGACATTGAGCCCCAGCACTCCGGCTGCAGCCAACCCTTTGAGCGCTTTGGGCAAGTCAGCAGCCATCACTGGAAAAGGCACATACACCATGTCGATCCCCAGTTGTTGCGCAAACAGCCGATGCATCCAGGGGGATAGGCTGTGTTTTACCGGGTCACCGATGATTCCGTAGACGGCAGTTTCTCCACCGGGATGCCATGTTTCTACTGCTGTTACCAAAATCTGCTCCTCATGAACCCAATGCCGCAACACTTACATAAATCTAAAAAACGGCAGAGGGTCAGGAGGATTTTTGCTCCAACGTCCCTTGCCTGTTGTTCTAAGGCTTATCCTGCTGTCAGGAGAGAACTCGCCCTTTGGGCTCAGACAACTCTCCTGACGGGCGCAGGATTTCGCCAAGAACAACAACGGCGCGGGCCAAAGTCGCTGCAAAGCCTCCTGACCCTCTGCCGTTTTTAAAATAACAGAACCAGATACTTAGGCGTCGGCCAATCGAGATAATAATTCCGGCCAGTTTCTGCCTGGCAGAATATTGCCCAAGACTACCGGCTCACGAACTCCCGTCACCTGTTGATACGGGAGAGTTTTCCCTCGCAAGCATTGTTCACCCAACCAGGCAAAGGCCAAAGCCTCAAGCGCCTGGCTGGGAATACCGCTGAGCTCCGCACCCGAATGTACCTGCAGATCTGGCAAAGCCGCCTGGATGGCCCGCATCAGCGTTGGATTTTCAGCGCCGCCGCCAAACACCAGTAATTCTTTTGCACCCGGTGTCCATTTTCGCAGGGCATCTGCCACCGTTATGGCCGTCAATGCCGTTAACGTAGCCACAAAATCCGCCCCCGAATATTTCCAGTCATTCCACCATTGACGGACTAACCGATCATCAAAACTTTCCCGACCGGTACTTTTTGGTGGAGATTGCAGGAAATAGGGGTGTTTCAGCCATTGGGCAAGGAGCAACGCCTGAACTTTACCTGCCGCTCCCAATCTGCCGTTCAGATCATAACAGGCTTCGCCTCTACTCAAAATCCGGACCGCTGCATCAATCAACACATTCCCAGGCCCGGTATCGAAGGCTTGCAAAGCCCGAGAGTCATCACTGCCAGGGATCCAGGTCAAATTTGCCATACCGCCCAGATTCAGGACCAGACGTGGCTGATGCCCCTGAAACAGGCGCTGATGAAATGGGGGAACCAATGGTGCACCCTCGCCACCAGCGGCAACATCGGCTCGCCGGAAATCGTGGACCACTGTCAAACCCGTAGCAACAGCCACATCGGCAGCTGAACCAATCTGCAGGGTAAAACCGGGAACAGCGCGCGGTTGATGACGAATGGTCTGTCCATGCAAGGCAATAAAATCCACCGGACCCCATTTATTAATGGCAGCCTCTGCCACCTCCGCATAACAGGCCCCCAGTTGCCGATCCAGTACGGCCATTTGCTCAACACTCAGGGGACCATTGGCGGCAAGCACCATTTCCCGCAAGGGCGCATCAAAAGCCTGGCTGAATAACCCGACATATCCCCGTGCGGGAGCAACACCGAAATCCAGCACCGCTGCATCAACACCATCGGCACTGGTTCCGGACATCAAGCCTAAACCGCGCAAGCTGTTACCGCTTCGCAACAGGATTCAGAAATTTTTCCTGCTGCGAACAGCCTCGCTCAATGATCGTGACCGTGCTCACCATGTACGTGGCCGTGAGCCAGTTCTTCTGCAGTCGCATCACGCACATCCAGTACCGTGACATCAAAATTCAGCGTCATTCCGGCCAGTGGATGATTCAAATCCACGGTCACCTCTTCGCCTTCAATATCAATCACCGTGGCCAGACGGGCACCTTCGTCCGTCTCGGTTTCAAACTGCGTCCCGATTTCGAGATCTTCCGGATCATCAAAATCTTCCTTGGAGACCACTTCCACCAGATCCTCATCCCAGTCGCCATAACCTTCTTCTGGCGGAATGGATACTTCAACCTTATCGCCCGTGCGATGCCCAGCCAGAGCCTGTTCCAATCCGGGAATGATTCCGTGGTGTCCATGCAAATAAATAAGCGGTTCTTCACCTACAGAGCTGTCAATCAGCTCTCCCTCTTCATCGGTGAGGGAATAGTCGATGGTGACTACTTTGTCGTTGCTGATGATCATATTGGGCGTCCTATAGATGAGGGCTGGAGGATAAAGACTGATTTCAGTGAGAATTCTAGCTTGACTGGGCAGAAACGGCAAAATTTTCCGGAGCTTCCCAAAATTGCCAGGAAGGCGCAAGAATCTCGCTGAATGCCTTGATCCACAAAGGATTGTCATTAAGTGCTGGAATATATCGCAAAGTCTTTCCGCCGGCATTCAAAAAAGTTTCTTTGCCTTCCAGCGCAATTTCCTGGAGGGTCTCCACACAATCCGCCGAGAATCCGGGGCAGAGGGTATCTATTTCCCGAATCCCCTGCCGGGCCAGACTCATCAGGGTTTTATCGGTATAAGGCTCCAGCCATTTAGCCGCGCCAAAACGACTCTGGAAGGTCTGAACCCATTCGTCCTGCTTTAGGCCCAATTCCTGCACCAGAAGTGCTGTGGTAGTTTCGCACTGTTGACGATAAGGATCACCCAACTGAATAGACCGCTGTGGCAGGCCATGAAAGGAAATGAGTAGCTTTTCAGCGCGACCGTTTTCCTGCCACCAGTGACGGACACTTTCTGCCAGCGCATGAATATAGGCAGGATGGGCATGCCAATCCCGGAGCATCCGTAATTCGGGAATATCGCGCATACCTCGCAACACATCGGCGACCTTGTCGAATATGGAGGCCGTAGTAGCAGCGGCATATTGGGGATATAGCGGCACCACCAGTAATTTTTCGCAACCCGATTGGCGCAGTTCTGCCATTTTCTGCTGCAAAGACGGCTTCCCATAGCGCATGGCCAGTTCTACGCGTACCTGCCCGGAAAAATGGGTATCACAATACTGCTGTAAGCCATCCGCAAGACGCTGACTGTATACCATCAAAGGGGACCCTTCGGGCATCCAGATGCTGGCATAATTGCGCGCCGAACGCGCCGGGCGGAAAGTCAGAATCGGACCATTTAATATGGGCCACCAGATAATCCGGGGTAATTCCACCACCCGCCGATCACTAAGGAACTCGCGTAAATAACGGCGTACGGCAGAAGCTGTAGGAGCCTCAGGCGTACCCAGATTGACCAGAAGAACACCAATCATCATTCCTCCTGCATTTGAATCAAAACGGGTGCGTGATCTGAAGGTCGTTCAGCAGCCCGTGCATTCCGATCGATAACCACATCTTGCACCTCTGCCATCAAGGCATTGGAAGCCAGAATCAAATCAATACGCAACCCGCGATTACGACGGAATCCTGCCGCCCGATAATCCCACCAGCTCCATTCCTGAAGATCACCATGCTGGTGACGCCAGCTATCCTGCAGACCGAGATTCAGCAGAGCCGTCAGGGCTGCCCGTTCTGGAGGAGAGCACAAGACATCTTCACCCCAGGCCACCGGGTCATAAACATCCCGGTCATCCGGTGCAATATTAAAATCGCCGACGAGCAGCAGCTGGGGCCACTGCTGCAATTCCTTTGCAATCAATGCACGCAGACGCTCCAGCCACTGCAGCTTGTAGGGATATTTGTCACTCTCCAGTGACTGACCGTTGGGCACATACACATTCACCACCCGGGTGCCCGCGAAAGTGCCAGCGCAAAGCCGCGCCTGACCGTCGCTTCCATCGGGCCAATCGCAGCGCCCATCTTCCGGCACACTGCGACTGAGTATCGCCACGCCGTTGTAGGTAGGCTGCCCATGATAAAGTGCGTGATAACCCGCTTCAGCCAGTTCGGCAACGGGAAACTTTTCATCGGTGAGTTTGGTTTCCTGCAGACACAGCACATCCGGAGATTTTTCCTGCAGCCACTCCAGTACTTGCGGAAGCCGTACCTTCAGTGAATTGACATTCCAACTGGCCACTTTCATGGACATTACTGCGGTAGTGTCGCGCTAACACTGGGCCGCAACCGCATACTATGCATCCAGGCCAACATATCGGGAAACTGGACCAGAAAGTCCGGAGCCCGCAGATCCACATAACCCACTGCAGATACCGTCGCAATTTGTGACAGATTCAATATCGGTGCAGACGCCGCGTCTTTCCACACCCGGGTTTCCTCCTGAAGCATGGCCAGCGCCGTAGTCACCTTGCCGCGCGCGCGCTGCAACATGTTCAGATCCTGACAATCAGCCGCGTGACGTTGTTCCAGAACCCAGGCAATGGTTGTATCCATGATGCCGCTAGCCAGTGCTTCCACCCGCAGGGCTTCTATACGTGCTTCCGGATCTTTGGGGAAAATCGCCGGATCCGGGCACAAGATCTCCAGGTACTGAACAATCACAGCAGAATCATAAACCGCCGAACCATCATTGCGCAGCAATACGGGGATTTTACCCAGCGGATTGTGGGTGAGGGCAGCATGGTCCTGAGTCCGCAAATTGACCCACTCCACTTCGCAGGGGATGTTTTTTTCCAACAGTACCATACGGACCTTGCGGGCGTAGGGGCTGGTTTCGGTAGCGAACAGGCGCATCTTTTTCTCCTTATTGGGTAGGCCAGCGTTGACTCTGTTATCATGACTTAAATTATCATCCCTAGCCAAGCCCAGGAATCATGAACTACCAACATCATTTTCATGCCGGTAATGCGGCAGATTGCATCAAACATCTGGCGCTTTATCTTGTTTTGGAAGCCTTGACCCGCAAGGACACCCCCCTGGCCTACATCGACACGCATGCCGGGGCAGGCAGTTACCCGCTGGGCAACAGCGGAGAACATCTCGGCGGCATTACGCGCCTATGGGCAGATCGACGCAGCCTGCCCCAATCCGGTGAATGGCTCAAACGTATTCACCAGATCAATCACAACAAACAACTGCTGCACTACCCCGGCTCGGCCCTGCTGGCCGCCGAACTGCTCAGGCCGGAAGATCGGATGATTTTATGTGAAACAGAGGCGGAAATTTCCTTGCAGTTACGAGCGAACCTGGGCAAAAGATCGCATACCAGCATTTTGAGCGAAGACGGATACCGCGCCCTTTTTGCCCATATCCCCCCGCCGGAAAAACGCGGACTGGTGTTCATTGATCCGCCCTTCGAGCGCCGTGACGAATGGGAAATTCTCGCCGATACCCTACTGCGTGCCTATCAACGCTGGCCTCAGGGAACCTACCTCATCTGGTATCCCATAAAAATACGGGGTACGATCACGCGGTTCTGGCAAGCCATACGCGGCAAGATTGCGGCGCAGGTGTTTGAACTGACACAACGGCCGGAAGAAGGTCGCGAAGCCCTGGCCGGTAGCGGATTGTTGCTGATCAATGCGCCTTGGGGCGTTAAGGAAGCCCTTAGCGCCGGTCTTACCGAACTTGGCCCGCTACTGGCCGACCCGCAATCCGGAGGATTCTGGTCTCTGCGTTGCAGCGGCTGGACCACCCCTGAAAAAGCAGGTCATAAAAAATGATTCATCTCAATCACGCAGAAAAAGGTTAAGCGGATGGACAAAGAAACACTTCCAAATATCGACCATATTCAAAAACTGCTGCTTTATGGCGGCCCTTCCGCGCAGCTACAGCAGGAGCTGACCAAAACGCCCGACGCCGAAATCAGTGTCGCCGTCCTCTATCAACTTGCCCTGCGTCATGGCGTCATCAGCCCGACTGCAGCGCGTGAAGGTCTGGCCCTGCTGGCTACTGCCGGGATAGCGGGCGACAGCGGTCGTAAAATTCTGGAAAAAGTGATTGCCGACAGCGATTTTCTGGCTGTACGGGTCATGCGCTGAAGGAAACGGACATTGCGTCTTTATAGCTGGAATGTGAACGGCTGGCGGGCAGCCTGCCGCAAAGGTTTGCGGGACTGGGTGAAAGAAACCGGCCCTGATCTGCTCTGCACTCAGGAAAGCAAAGCGGATCCTGCAAAACTGACAGATGAGGAAAGCCGTCTGGAAGGATATGGCAGCTGCTGGGCCGTGGCCGAACGGGCCGGTTACAGCGGCGTCAGCACTTTCAGCAAAATTCCCGGGCAAACTTCTCATGCGGGCTTGGGCATAGAGCGTTTTGACCGCGAAGGCCGCGTGGTTGTCACTGATTGCGGCGATTTTGATTTGTACAACGTCTATTTTCCCAACGGCAAAAAAGATGGCGAACGACTGGCCTTTAAGCTGGATTTTTATGCCGCCTTTCTGGCGCATATCAACCAGAAAGCGGCGGCAGGCCGCCCGGTGATTTTTTGCGGCGATGTGAACACGGCGCATCAGCCCATCGATCTTGCCCGTCCCAAGGAAAATCAACGTATTTCCGGCTTTCTTCCCGAGGAGAGAGCCTGCATGGACCAATGGCAACAGGCCGGTTGGGTGGATAGTTTTCGCCATCTTCATCCCGATGAGGCCCGTTACTCCTGGTGGAGCCAGCGCACCGATGCCCGTAGTCGCGACATCGGCTGGCGCCTCGATTATTTCTGGGTACACCAGAGTCTTCTGCCGCGCCTGCGCGCTGCGGGTATCGCTACGGAAGTCATGGGTTCTGATCATTGTCCCGTCTGGCTGGAGATTATTTGATGCGTCTCGAACAATATGTGCAACTCGCCGCAAATGACCTGTCCACCGTGGCAGACTTGCGGCGTTGGGGCAGTAGCCGCTTTGCTGCCGCTGATCTGGATTTCAGTCAGGGACAACAAAATCCCCGAGCCGAAGCAGATCTGATCCTGGCGCGCGCCCTGCACCTGGAACCCGAAGATCTTGCGGACTTTTCAGGTGCCCGGCTGCTGCCGGATGAAAAGCGCCGAGTATTGCAACACTTTTATGCGCGTGAAATTCTCCGTAGGCCGGCGGCCTATATCACTGGAGAAGCCTGGTTCGCCGGACTGCGTTTTATGGTGGATGAGCGGGTATTGATTCCCCGCAGCCTCATTGAGCCCTTTATTGAAGAGGGTTTTGCGCCCTGGGTAGAAGAATCCCGAATCCTGCGTATTCTCGAAATTGGTACCGGTTCCGGATGCATGGCCATCACCCTGGCCCTGCGTTTTCCCCATGCTGAAATAGATGCTGTAGATATTTCTCCAGAGGCCCTGAACGTGGCGCGCAACAATGTCCAAAAACACGGGCTGGAAGATCAGGTGCATTTATATCAGTCAGATTTGTTCTCGGCTTTGCAGGAGCAACGTTACGATCTGATTATCAGCAACCCCCCTTACGTGGATGCCGCAGCCATGGCCGAGTTACCCCCGGAATACACCCATGAGCCACGCCTGGCCCTTGCCGCCGGCACCGATGGACTGGACTGTCTCCTGCCCCTGCTGGAACAAGCTCCCCAGCATCTGGAAGCAGGTGGGGTATTGATTGTGGAAACCGGCGATGCAGAAGTGGCGCTCAACGAACAAAGACCCGATTTGCCGCTGATCTGGTTGGAGCACCCTGCGGGAGGCTCGGGTGTTTTCCTGATGACTTTTAATGGCTGAACAACAACTGTAAAAACACCCGCACCGCCCGCGACTGAAAATCCGTCTGCGGGCGAATCAGAAACAGCGTCCAGAATAAACCGCGCGGTGGTTCCAACCGCAGAGAAGCCAAAGGCCAGCGGACCTTGTCCAAAGCCTCCACCGAGGCAAAGCCAACACCCAATCCTGCCGCGACAGCGTCGCGCAAGGCTTCGACTCCCGTCACCTCCACACTATAACGGGCACACAATCCGGCATGGGCAATAGCAGCCTCGACGCGGCGCCGAATTCCTGAATGGGCTTCTCTCCAGACAATGGGTTGTTGCAGAATTTCCTCCCAGCGCGCCGATTGTCGTCCTTCCTGCACCCAGGGATGATCCCGGGGCAGAATGGCCACCAGTTCATCTTCCCGCCAAGCTTCCTGCTCCATGTGCTGGGGCAAATGATCTGCGACAATTTGTTCTTCGGTAAACAGCAAGTCCCAACTACCCAAAGAAAGAGCATCCGGCAAAGGACCCGTTTTCAATTGCAACTGGATACTCGGGTAGGCACTGCGGAAGCGGGCCAGATGTTCCATCAAAAAATAGTTGGCCACCGTATTGGTGGCCGCAATGCGTAAACTGCCTTCCTGGAGGTTCTGGCGCCGCGCCGACCAGCTTTCCACCTCTGCCAGACTTTCGCGCAGGCGGCGGGCATAGGGCAACAGGGACTCACCCGCTGCCGTCAGCTTGATCCCACGACCACTGCGTTGATAAAGCGGTTCTCCCAAGTTCAGCTGCAGGGCCCGCAGGCGCTCGGAAACAGCAGGCTGACTGCGCTGCAATATTCGGGCCCCACGTCCTACCCCTTCGGCTTCGGCAACGGCCAAAAAGGTCAACAATTCTTCTGCATGTATTTTCAATAGGGTTTTCCGATGAATGCGTGCAAATCAATCTATTAGTTCTATATTAGTGATAGCGCTACAGTAGGGCAAATTTGATGGGAGTCACCCGATGGAGCGTATCCAGCCATTGTCCAGAACCTGGCCACTTTTTGCAGGCGTAGCATTGGCTTTGGGTATGGGCTCTTTTGATGGCGCCTCGGTGCAGGGTATTTTTCCCTATGTGGCGGGCGGCCTTTCCACCAGTAACGATCACGCCCTGTGGACGCTGACTTATTTCATCGTGAATTGGTCCGTGGGCATCACCCTCATGCCCTGGACCACCCAACGCCTTGGTATGCGGCGCGTATTCCAGATGGCGGTTATGGTCGCTGGCATCGGCACCATCATCAGCGCCACCACCAGCAATCTCTGGATCATGCTGCTTTCCCGCGCTCTCGAAGGGGTTGCCGCCGGGCTGCTGGTCCCTCTGAGCCAGAGCCTGTTTCTGCGCCATAGTCCCGAGCGACAGCATGGCCTGATCACCATTTTCTGGAGTAATGCCATGCTGGTCCCCTTTTTTTTCGGGCCAGCTTTGGGCGGTTTTTTGGCTACAGACCTCGGTTATCGCAGTATTTTTTTGCTTTCCCTGCCTTTCTGGATATTGGCATTACTGCTCGGTAGCAGTGGCATTCCCAAAGATCAGGGTCGACAAAACATGCCACCCTTTGACGGCTGGGGATTCGGCCTGCTCTACGCAGGACTGATGAGCCTGCAAATCGTGCTCGATCAGGGCGAAGAATATGGCTGGTGGCACTCCGCGTTTATTCTGAAAACAACCCTGGTTGCTCTGGCTTGTTTTTTGTTGTTTGCCTGGCGCGAAAGCGAAACAGCCCATCCCTTGCTGGAAATCCATTTTCTGAAGCGGCGTAATTACTGGTTGGGGCTCTTGTTACTCTGCCTGGGATGGGCCATGTTCATGGGCTGGGCATCCATTTTACCGCTTTGGGCGGAAGAAGATCTGGGGTTCAACGGATTCTGGGCCAGCCTCGTTCTTTTCCCCATTGGGCTGGGCGCGATTCCGCTGTCCACCCAGATGGATCGTCTCCGGGATCTGCTGGGCTTGCGTCGCCTGGCTGCTTTGTGCTTCAGCATTTTTGCCTTTGCCTATGGAAATGCTTATCTCAGCCCCATCAGCAGTCTGTCTGACCTTTTCGTTCCCATCCTCCTGATAGGCATTGGCGTCGGCATGCTCTTTGTGCCCCTGACCCTCATCATTCTTTCGGGTCTGGATAGCGAAGAAATCCCTTCAGCGGCAACGACCAGCAACTTCATTCGGGTATTCAGTGCAAATATCGGCGTGAGCCTGCTGAGTGTCTATTGGACCCGTTACAGCGCCATGGCCGCCGATCACTTGCGCGGGCAGATCAGTCGCTTCCAGAGCCACCAGGATTTATCAGCGGCCATGTTACACAGCATGATCATGGTCAAAGCCGACACCCTCAGTATCGACAACCTGTTGCGACTGTCCATGTGGATCTGCCTGGCCGCTGCCTTGATAGCCTACTTTTTCATCATCCCTCCGAGCCGCCTGCAAACTGCCAGCAGCCCGGAAAACTATGTGGAAGAGGAGGAAGCAGAAACTGGTTTTGCCGCTTCGGCAAAGGCCGAAGCAACCGATGGCGCCAGAACCACTTCCTGACGTGGGCGGGGAATTTCTATACCGGCGTTTTCGAGGGCTTCTGCCAACGCCCAGTTAAAAGCAGCATGGGTACCTCCAGGTCGCATTAATCCGTCACGCTCTACCCATACAATCATTTCGCAATCGTACCCAGCTTCTCCAAAAGCATTGAGCCAGAGTGAAGGTGGGTACTCTGTTTTCCGGGTACACAAGGGGTGAGCCAAGGCGGTATTCACCACCAGCTCCCGAAGTTTTTCACGGTCGGTACCATAGGGAACCCGAAAGGGAATATGCACGCGCATTATTGGATCATCCAGACTCCAGTTGATGACTTCCCCATTCACAAACTGAGAATTAGGGACCAAAACATCCACATGATCGTTCGTCATTATCTGGGTATAACGCACACTGAGTTTTTTGACTTCGCCGTGCAGGCCATTTTCCTTGATCTGAATATAATCTCCAACCTTGATACTGTGTTCAAAAAGCAGAATCAGACCAGAGGCAAAATTGCTGAAAATATTCTGCAGACCAAACCCCAAACCGACACCGACCACGCCACCGAGAATGCTCAGACTGCTGAGATTCACGCCAACCGTCTGCAGGGCAATCAAAATACCCAGGGCAATGACTATATAGTAAGTCAACCTTGATATTGCATAAGCAGTAGCCGCGCCCAAGCTCCGGGACAGGGTTTTTCGTATCAGCCTTCTCAGCCAGATAGCGCCCCACCACAGAAAAACCAGGATCAGCACAAATTCGATAATACCCAGGGGTTCAATAAGAATATTGCCCGGCAAATGCCATGGCGTGGTAAACCATCGCCAGAAAGCCCCCCAATAATCATGCATATTCGGTTTCTCCATCCATTTTTTGCCACGGTTAGGGTTTGTCCGTATTCTACCAGAACGAACGTCGTGACAAACATACAACAACCCCTGCCGTAAAGCGTCCACATCAGTTACACTAAAGCAAAAATTGACTGGATAAGGTAGCCCCGTGAAAGCATTTGTTCTCCAGCCCCTGCAAGAGGCCCTCAATGACCTGCTGCAGCGAGGCGTTATTCCGGAAGTTCCTGCTCAGCTCGAACTGGATCGCCCCAAGCAGGTGGAGCACGGCCATCTGGCCAGCAATGTCGCCCTGCTTCTCGCCAAAAAGGCGGGACGCAAACCCCGTGATCTGGCCGACGCCATTATTACGGCCTTGCCCGCCAGCCCGTGGATAGTGCGTACCGAAATTGCCGGACCGGGGTTTATCAATTTTTTCCTGGCACCTGCCGCTTTTCATGCGGTCATCGAAAAAATCCAGACCGAACAAAAACAGTTCGGATCCAACCAACAGGGTAAGCAGCAAAAGCTGCAGCTGGAATTTGTTTCTGCCAATCCAACCGGTCCTCTCCATGTGGGGCACGGTCGTGGTGCTGCCTACGGCGCGAGCCTGGCCAATATTTTACGCTTCAACGGGTATGATATTTTCTGTGAATATTACGTGAATGATGCCGGTCGGCAGATGGATATTCTGGCCGCCAGTGTATATATGCGTTACCTCGAAGCGGCCGGACTGCTCCCCTGGCCCTTTCCGGACAACAGCTATCGCGGCGCTTATGTGCGCGAAATTGCGGCCCAGCTACGCACGCAATGCGGTGACCGTATGGAGCATGCCGCATCTGGCATCCCCAACCTGCCCGCCATGGAAGACGCTGATGCGGCTGTGGACGCACTGATCGCCCACCTCAAGCAAAGCTTGGGGAACGATTACCGCGTGTTGCACAGTGCCGGGCTCGATGAAATCCTGAGCGACATCCGCAATGATCTGGAACAATTCGGCGTGCATTACGAACGCTGGTATTCAGAACGGCAACTGGTCGATTCCGGGGCTGTAGACCGGGCAACAGCCGCACTGGAAGCTGCTGGACATTGCTACATTCAGGATGGCGCGCTCTGGTTCCGGTCAACCGCATTTGGCGATGACAAGGACCGGGTTCTGCGTCGGGAAAACGGTGCGTACACCTACTTTGCCTCGGATGTGGCTTACCATGCCGAGAAATTTGCCCGTGGTTTCACACATGTTGTAGATATGTGGGGAGCCGACCATCACGGCTACGTTCCTCGCGTCAAGGCAGCGCTCCAGGCACTGGGGCTGGACGACGAAAAGCTGGAAGTCGTTCTGGTCCAGTTTGCCATTCTTTACCGCGGTGCGGAAAAAGTATCCATGTCCACCCGTGCCGGAGAATTTGTCACCCTGCGCGAGCTGCGCGAAGAAGTTGGTAATGACGCCGCCCGCTTTTTTTATGTGCTGCGCCGCGCTGACCAGCACCTCGACTTTGATCTGGATCTGGCCAAAAAGCACTCGGAAGAAAATCCGGTGTTTTATATCCAGTATGCCTATGCCCGGGTTTACTCCATGCTCCGCCAGGCTACAGAAAAAAGCTTAAGTCTTCCTGCAGATAATGAGCGCGCACTGGATTGTCTGCAAGATTCCCGCGAGCTGGCTCTGGCCGATGCACTATGGCGTTTTCCGGAGGTAGTACACAGCGCCGCCCGAGATCGGGAACCGCATCAGATTGCTTTCTATCTGCGCGATCTGGCCGCCGCTTTTCACACTTATTACAACTCCACCAAAATTCTGGTGGAGGAAACACCTCTGCGCCACGCCCGCCTGACTCTTTGTAAAGGGGTCGCCCAGACCGTTGCCAATGGCTTGAAACTGCTTGGAGTCTCGGCACCGGAGCAGATGTAAAACGTCATGCGTGATTATAAAAACCAGACCAGCCGCCCACCTTCCGGAGAGCAGCGCCCAGCGCCTCCACCCCGGAGGCCGAGGGAGCCCGAACCCGAACAGGAAACAGACGAAGAGCAGGAAGCACTGCATTCTGCCGAAGATCAAAGCCCCAGACGCTGGCCCTGGATATTGCTCATTATCATTCTGCTGCTCAGTGCCCTGGTGTGGTGGTGGATCGCGCAATTACCCATCAACACCGGTAAACTGGGGCTCCTGTCGGGGAATTCAGGAAGCACTGCCGCCACCGCATCAGCCAGCAGTAGTGCCAAGCCTGCAACAGGGGGCAACTCATCCAGTACCAGTTCCATGGCGTTGGCTACGGCCATCGCGTCCTCCGCTGCTCCTGTCTCCAGCACCAGCACCCAGTCAACAGCCGCTGCCGCTTCCACACGCAGCGGCGTGGATTTTAACTTTTATCAGATCCTGCCGAAAATGCATGTTGATATACCGGCGGACATTCTCGGCAGTGGTCCGGGCATTCCTTCCGCAAGCACCAACAGTGCTGCTGTCGTGGCCGTACATCAGCCGGTGACCATTCAGGTGGGGGCGTTTACGAATCGGGCTGCCGCCGTCGTGCTCCGCGACCGCCTGGCGCTACTGGGCGTCAGCACCAGCATGACCAAAGTGGATGGCAATGGCAGTAACACGCTTTATCGTCTGCAAACCCAAACGTTTGATTCTTTGGCCGATGCCCAACCCACTCTCGCCAAAATTCGTGGCATGGGCATCACCCCTTTGCTGATTGGCAACGGCATCATTGGTGCAGCTACTAATGCACCGCTGTCCCAGTCTCCAGCGCCTTGATGGCTGCAGCGGGAGTTTCCTGACCGGCCAGTACCTTGTCCAACCCAGGCAGGTAATGGTTTATGGTTTCCACTCCCAACAACAGGTAGGGACGCAACAAGGCCGTGGATAATACGGCTGCCGGTGCCTGCAAAATCGTCTTGAAATTGATTTCACCATCTTCCATATCCAGCTCGAAATTACCCAGAGACAGGCCATAGTTGGCACGGGTCACAAATTCGGCCACCGCCAATCGCTTGTTCGCAGTAATATCCAGATTCTGTGGACGCAAATAAAACAGGATGCGCTCACGATCTGCATGAACATGACAGAAAATATCCAGGGTGCCATTGGGTACCTGCAATGCACAGGTCATAACCGGATAATCCGGAAGCATTTTGGCTTCCCACTCCAGTTCCATAAACAGTTTTTCAACCACTTCCACATGATTCATTCTTGGGATCCTTGTTCAGCAAAAGCCTCGGCGAGGCGAAAAAAGGCAGCCTGATCCAGTGTTTCTGCACGACAGGACGGATCAATGTCCAAGCTCTGCAACTGCTCCGCACTGAAAATGCCGCGTAAATTATTGGCGATGGTCTTGCGGCGTTGCGCAAAACTGCTGGTAACAATCCGGGCAAAAGCCGGGCGCAGACAATCGGTCAGCAGAACCGGCTTACAGGGTAGCAAACGCATGAAGGCTGAATCCACCTTGGGCGCCGGAAAAAAATTCCCGGGACCCACCGTAAACAGGGACTCCACTTCACACCAGGCCTGAATCATCACCGATAGTCGTCCATACGTTTTGCTCCCAGGGGCCGCCACCATGCGTTCGACGACCTCCTTTTGCAACATGAAATGCATGTCCTGAATCCGCTCTACCGACTCCAGAATATGAAAAATAATAGGGGTCGCCACGTTGTAGGGGAGATTTCCTACCACCCGCAGCGACTTGTCGCTGTCACCCAGACGCGCAAAATCCACCTTCAGGGCATCGGCCTGCATGATCGTCATTTGCCCGGGGGTCGCCAGCGCTTCAAGGCCGGGGATCATGTCCCGATCCAGCTCAATCACCGTCAGATGATCCAATACCTGGAGCAGTTTTTGGGTCAGCGCTCCCGGCCCCGGGCCGATTTCCAGCAGAACATCCTGCCGATCCGGGCGAATGGCATCCATGATGCGCTCCACAATATAGGGTTGCACCAGAAAATTCTGTCCAAACCGTTTTTTGGCTACCGGAAAGGCCCCCACTTGCATCATCAACCTCGCTTCATGCTATATTTGGGTGACGCCTCTAGCAGGCGATGCGAAACGGAAAGTCCATGCACCTCGTGCTTCGTCTTGACGTCGGTGGTCGTCCCATGGCCTGGGAAACCTGGGAAGAAGCCGCCGCCCATTATGTCCGGGGTAATGTTGCCTGGACCCTCGGGAATCCTTTTTTCACTGCCCACGGTGGCGTATGCCGGCGCAGTGGCATTCATTCCCAGCTCGACATTCATCCGGTCATTGCCGTGCGCGGTCGGCATCTTGGCAAAATCAGGCCTCCCGCCCTGTCCAATCAAACCCTGTTTCACCGCGATCATCATCTCTGCATGTACTGTGGCAAACATTATCCGGTGCGCGAATTGACCCGTGACCATATTATTCCCATTTCTCGCAAGGGCCGGGATATCTGGACCAATGTGGTGACCGCCTGCCGCAGTTGTAACAGCCGCAAGGACAACCGTACTCCGGACGAGGCGCACATGCCCTTGCTGGCGGTGCCTTTTACACCGACCTGGGCGGAATATTTGTTGCTCAGCAATCGCCGCATTCTCGCTGACCAGATGGAATTCCTGCTGGCTCAAGTGCCCGAAGGACGCAGCCGGATAGGCTAAGCGCCTGTCGCTTTCGACCTGAACCAGCTTCTCCATCAGGGCCGGTTCATGCGCCGGTTACGGACAATTTCTGCGGCAGCATCGAGTGCATGGAGGAGGCTTTCTCCTTGCGCTCGCCCTGTACCCGCCACATCCAGGGCCGTACCGTGGTCTACACTGGTGCGCACAATAGGTAAACCCAGGGTAATATTCACGGCCTCACCAAACGCATGATATTTCAGTACCGGCAAGCCCTGATCATGATACATGGCCAGAACCGCGTCGGCGTCCTCCAACAAGCGGGGAGTGAACAGGGTATCTGCCGGCCAGGGACCCGAAACCCGCATACCTTCCTGTTGCAGGGCATGAATAACCGGAATAATGATTTCAGTTTCTTCGTGTCCCAGATGTCCACCCTCACCGGCGTGAGGGTTTAGACCCGCGACCATGATACGGGGCGCGGCCAGAGCAAAATCCTGGATCAGGGAAGCCTGCAAAATCCGCAGGGTCCGTTCCAGACCACTCCGGGTAATGGCGGTTGGCACTGCGGCCAGAGGCAGATGGGTTGTGGCCAGAGCAACTCGCAACCCGCGTCCGGCCAAAAGCATCACCACCTCGTTTTGCCCACAGGATGCAGCGAGGTATTCGGTATGTCCCGTAAAGGGAATACCCGCGTCATTGATGATGCCCTTATGCACAGGCGCAGTGACCAGAGCGTCCGCCAGCCCCACGCGCAGCAAATCCAGGGCCTTGTCCAGACTGCGCAACACTGCCGGAGCATTGGCAGGATCCAGATGCCCCGGCCGACAACTGTGCAGCAGGGGGATATCCAGCACGCGCAAAACACCGGGCTCGAGCTCAGGCCATGGATCTCCTTCCTGCCAGGGTTCCAGACGCACGGGCAACCCTAATATCGTCGCCCGGCTGCGCAGACAATGCATATCTCCCAGCAGAATGACGGCTGCAGGCAGGGGATGAGTAGCCAACTGCAGACAAATGTCCGGACCAATTCCGGCAGGTTCGCCAACGGTCACCAACAAACGCGGTAATGCATTCATAACCCGGACTCCTCTGGCAGCATTTCAACGATGCCCTCTGGTCCTTCCACACGCTGAGGCAAGCGCAATATCCGCGCCCGCAGCAAACGGTCACGAATATCCACGGTCAGTACATCTCCTTGCTTTACTTCTGCCCCGGCCTTGGCAATCCGACCATTGATTTGCACACAACCTGCATCACAGATTTCCTTGGCCAGACTACGGCGCTTGAGGAGTCGCGACATTTTCAGAAACAAATCCAGGCGCACTGAAGCGGAGCCTTTCAGCGCATCCGTCCAAGGATGTCGGTAAAGGCATCCTCCAGACGCGGTTCCTGCAAATGCAGATCGAGAATTTGCGCAGGCAACTGCTGCAACTGGGCGAGGACTGCACCCAGGGGATTGCGCTGAGCATCAATGCGAAATACCCGGATATTTTCACTAGCCCCGGTCAGCAGATCCTCCAGCGCTGGACCCAGTACTCCCGGGTCATGATCAAAAGTCACTTTCAGGATTCGCCAGCTTGCCGCACTCAACAAGTTCTCTTTTCTGTCGAGGGCGACAATTTTTCCCTGTTGCAGGATGGCAATACGCTCGCACAATTCCTCGGCTTCTTCCAGATAATGGGTGGTCAAAATGACCGTTCGGCCTTCGGCATTGTAGCGCCGTATGAACTGCCAGAGTCCCTGGCGTAACTCCACATCAACCCCTGCAGTCGGCTCGTCCAGTACTACTACCGGTGGCCGATGTACCAGTGCCTGGGCAATCAGCACCCGCCGTTTCATGCCCCCGGATAAATTCCGCAGATTAGCATTGGCCTTGTCTGCCAAGTCCAGTTCTGCCATGAGCTCATCAATCCAGTCATCATTATGCCGCAGGCCAAAATAACCGGATTGCATGCGCAAAAACTCACGCACGGTAAAAAAGGGATCATAAGCCAGCTCCTGGGGAACCACCCCCAGCAATTGCCGGGTTCGACGAAAATCTCTTTCGACGTCGAACCCGAAAATTTCCGCCACGCCACTGGAGCGGCGGACCACACCCGCAAGAATATTGATGAGCGATGACTTACCCGCCCCATTGGGGCCCAGCAGACCAAAAAACTCACCGGCGTGAATATCCAGATCCACACCCGCCAGCGCCAGATGTCCGCTCTGGTAAGCTTTACGTAAGCCCTGAATGTGAATGGCGGGACAATCACTCATGGCAGATGTGCAGCATATCCTGCAAACGATAAAGAGCCGCCAGATCCTGCAAAGGTTGCGACATCCCGCAAATTTGCAAAGTGACCCCTTTGGCAGCCCGGACCTGAGTCCATTCCATCAGCAAAGCCAGCGTAGCACTGTCTCCGGCCTCAAGCTCATTCAAGGCAATCACCGCACAGGTTTGGCCTTCCCTGCTCCAGTCAAAGCGTTTAAGCAGTCCGTCCAGATGCGCGACTCGCCAGTCTCCCAGCAGGAAGAGTTGGGCCTGTCCATCGACTTCACGGCGCTGCCAGCCAGCTGCCAGACTCAAGCGGGCTGCTTCCCTGTACTTTTTTCAGTCGCGTCTCTCTCGGTCATTTGCTGGAGTAAGGCGGGGATCCCGCGACTGGAAGCTATCTGCCCGAAACTCTGTCGATAATTCAGAACCATACTCACACCATCAATGTAGGTGTTATATATCCGCCAGGTATGATCGGTGTAGAGCAAGGCATAGATGACCGGAATATCCGGACCACCATCGGCTTGGCGAATAACCATGTTGACCTGGGCTACGGGCGGGTCTTGGGAAACCTGCTGGCTACCCGTGATTTTTACCGTCTGCCCATGATAATGGTTCAGCGCATTACTGTAGGTACGCACCAGCAGATCCTTGAAAAGGAATACAAATTCTTTCTGTTGCGCGGGATTCATCTGCCGCCAGTACTGCGCCATGACATATTGGGACATCGTGGTGAAGTCCATATGCGGCAACACAATATCAGCTACCTGCTTTTTGACGACCGGAGTAATGGGTTTACCCTTATTGGCACGCAGCACCTTCAACACATTATTGGTGAGCTCATGAACCACGGTGACGGCTCCCTGGGCGTTAGGGGCATCCGTAGCACTGGCCGGCACAGTCCAGGCGAAAATCAAACATAACAGCGCAATCCAGGTGATTTGACGCATCAAAATTTCTCCTTATTGATTTCCTGAAGACTTGCCACTTCCTGCGGCCTTGCTGAACACCATCTGACCAATCATCTGATCAATATTTACTGCCCCCTGAGTCAGGGTAATGGTCGCGCCTGACTTGAAGTTCTGCGGCATTCCACCCGGCTGAATGGCAACATACTGTTCACCCAGCAGTCCCTGGGTATAAATCGAGGCTCCCGTATCAATCGGCAGCTTGATGGACGGCTCGATGCGCATGGTCACATTGGCCATATAGGTTTTCGGATTCATACCAATATGGGTGACTTCGCCAATAGTGACGCCACCGATTTTAACCGGGCTGCGGGTCTTTAAACTGCCTACATTGGTAAAATCGGCATGCAGTACATAACCGCTATCATAGGCAAAGCCGGAAAGATTCCCCACCCGCAATGCCAGCACCACCAACGCTGCAATGCCCAGCAGTACGAATATGCCGACCCACCAATCTATTGCCCGAGTTTCCATGTGCTTCCTGCCCTCAGCTAAATAGCAAAGCTGTAAGAATAAAATCAAGACCCAATACGGTCAGCGAGGCTGTCACCACACTCAGCGTCGTTGCATTACCTACCCCTTCCGCCGTCGGCCGCGCCGTATATCCTTTCCAGGCGGCAATCCAGGTTACCACCACACCAAAACACAGTGCCTTGAACAAGCCCGTCAGTATATCCCCTGAAAAGGTCACGTTAGACTGCATCTGCGCCCAGAAAGTCCCACCATCCACACCCAATACCGGCACGGAAATCAGATATCCGCCAAAAATCCCAACCAAATCAAAAATCGCGCAGAGTATGGGCACCGAGATAATACCCGCCCAAAGGCGGGGAGCGACTACCCAGGCAAGGGGATTAACCGCCATCATTTCCATGGCGCTTAATTGCTCGGTGGCTTTCATGGAGCTGATTTCTGCGGTCAATGCAGAACCCGCACGCCCCGCAAATAACAAGGCGGTCAGCACGGGCCCCAGCTCGCGTAGCAACGACAAGGCAATCAGCGTTCCTAAGGCCGAAGTCGCACCAAAGCGCACCAGCGCGTAATAACCCTGAAATCCCAGAACCATTCCCGTAAAAAACGCCGCGACCACCATAAGAATCAGTGAACGCACACCAAAACCATAAATCTGCCGGAATAACTGCTGAAAGCTGAAATGCCGATTAAACACGCTCAGCAGGCTAGATAACAGAAAACGGCTGGCGACACCCAGGCCAGGAACGGTTTGCAAGGTGCGCCGTCCCAATTGCGGAATAAATTCGAGCATAGCCATGCGCTATAGCACCTCGCCAGCGGCATGACGGTCCCGCAACGCTGCACCATAATCCTGCCGGGCCGGATAATGGAAAGGCACCGGCCCATCGGGCTGCCCCCCCAAAAATTGTCGAGCCAGGGCAGAATCACTGGCACGCAAGTCCGCCGGGCTGCCCTCAGCAATGATTTTGCCACCTGCCAGAATAAAACCGTAATCGGCAATGGAAAAAGTTTCTTGCACATCATGGCTCACCAACACGCTGGTCGCCCCCAGGGCCGTATTCAGTCGTTTGATGAGTGAGGCAATAATGCCCACGCTGATGGGATCCAGTCCGGTAAAAGGTTCATCATAAAATATCAACATCGGATCCATGACAACCGCCCGGGCCAGGGCGATTCTGCGCCCCATTCCTCCCGAAAGCTCTGCCGGAAACAGACCCGCAGCGCCGCGCAACCCCACCGCCTCCAGCTTCATCATGACCAGCTTGCGCAGTACGTTTTCCGGAAGGCGAAAATGCCGGCGCAGCGGAAAAGCCACGTTTTCAAAGGCACTCAAATCGGTAAACAAAGCACTGTGCTGAAATAACATACCCATCTGCCGACGCAGACCATACATGGCATCCTCACTGAGCTTTTGCAGATCCTGCCCGGCAATACGAATCTGGCCGGATTGTGGACGCAAAGTACCTGCCATGAGATTGAGCATGGTCGTCTTGCCCCCGCCACTGGCACCCATCAGCGCAACAATGGCACCCCGGGGAATGTGCATGTCTACTCCCGCCAGCACCGGGTGCGAGCCACGGGCAAAGCGCACATTATCCAGCTCTACAAGAGCCTCAGCAGCCATGAGCATCCTTGTTCCATTATCAGTCAGGGGTCAGAGTATAAACCGAACGGTCAACAGCGTACCAGAACACCAGAATGCTGGCCTGCGGGCAGATCTAAAAAAATCTGAAAATTCCCTTGCATCCCATGCGGATAAGTGTATAGTTCGCATCCTGTTTCCACGGCACCGAAAGCAGTTACTAAGGGGGTCAGTCCTTAAGAGACTTGGAGCACGGCATGGCCACGTTCCAGCAAGGTAGGGCATAAAACCAAGTACTGTCTGGGGGTGCACGGGAGCTACTTCTTAACCTTTTTAACTTTGGTAAGGGGGGCACCTATGCGCTCGTTAGGACATCAAATCGTTGCAGACTTTTATCACTGTGACGGCAGTACCTTGTCTGATGTAGATTTTGTCACGGATGCCATGCTGGAGGCCGCTCGGCGCGCCAACTGCACCATTGTGACGCAAACCTTTCACCACTTTTCTCCTTACGGAGTCAGTGGTGCCGTTATCGTTGCGGAATCCCATCTGGCCATTCATACCTGGCCCGAATATGGTTACGCAGCGGTAGATGTATTCACCTGTGGCGATATCATTCAGCCGGAAGATGCCTTGAATTACCTCAAGGAAGCTTTTGGTGCCGGCCAGGTCTCCACCATGGAGATGAAACGCGGGCAAGTAGACATGATGGGCATTCCCGCCCATGAGCTGCGCGTCAAGCCGGTTCTCTGCGCCTGAAAGTAACCGTCACCACAGCGGGCGGGCTCTGAATACCTGAGCCCGCCTTTTCTTTTATCTCATTCTTCCGCAAAATCCACGCGGGGACATACCATTCCGGTCACGATGAGAGGCAATCATGAGCACAGAACTTTGGTATACCGAACGCTATGAAGAACATGGCGCGAGCTTGAGCCTGAAAATCCGCGAAGTACTGCATCGCGAACAAAGCCCGTACCAGACCATAGAAATTTTTGAAACGGAGCATTTTGGCACCCTCATGACTCTGGATGGTCTGGTGATGGTCACCGATCGTGACAATTATCTGTACCACGAAATGATGAGCCATCCCGCCCTGTTCACCCATCCCGCACCCAAACGGGTGCTGATTATTGGCGGCGGAGATTGTGGCACCCTCCGGGAAGTACTGCGTCACCCGGAAGTGGAAGAAGCCACGCAGGTCGAACTGGACGAAAGAGTCACCCGGGTTGCCGAACGCTTTTTCCCCGAGCTGTGCGAAAAAAATCACGACCCCCGCGCCCACTTCCACTTTACAGATGGCATAGCCTGGATCAAGGAGGCCCCTGCCGGACGTTATGACGTCATCATTGTGGATTCCACTGACCCGGTAGGACCAGCTGCCGGCCTGTTTGCCACCGATTTTTATGCCGCCTGTCACCAGGCTCTGGCCGAGCAGGGCGTTCTGGTTGCACAATCTGAATCTCCGCTACTTCATGCTGATCTCATTCGTCAGTGCCAAAGCCGCATGGCAGAGGCAGGCTTTGATGCGGTGAACAGCGTGTATTTTCCCCAGTTTTGCTACCCCTCCGGCTGGTGGAGCGGCACCTTGGGGCGCAAGGGCCTGAGCATGGACGCGTTTCGTGCTGACGATGCCAAAGCCTTTACCGGCACCCACTACTACCACGCTGGCATGCAGCAGGCAGCACAGGTAGCCCCGGCTTTCCTGCTCGGCTAAGCCTGTCCGGAACTGAACAGCCTCATTGGGCAGACTGCCCCGGTCCGATATGCGTGTATCGGGGACAGTAATTCCAGAGATGCAAGGCTGGCGTATCATGTTCCCAGGCCAGGCGAGAAATACTCCCGGGGTCCAGATGCAAATGATCTCCAAAGCGGAGATCCAAACCCAGCCAGCGCGTCGCCAAGGCGCGCAAAATATGCCCATGGGCAAAGCAAAGAACATGCTTGTGCCCTTTTGTATCCCAGTCGTGAAGCAGCCGATCACAGCGTTTCGTCACCTCTGCGGGGCTTTCTCCCTCCGGCCCGCCACAGCGGAATATGCTCCACTCTGGATTTTCCTTATGAATTTCCTGGCTAGTCTTGCCCTCATAACGGCCATAGCGCCATTCCATCAAATCATCATGCAGTTGCGGATGCGCAAAACCGGCAAGTATCGCAGTGTGATGGGCACGGATCAGCGGGCTGGAATAAATCCCGTCAAAATGCCCCTGATTTTCAAACGCTGTCCAGAGCGCCTCGGCATCTGCACGTCCTGCGGAGGTCAGACCAATATCCGTGTCCGAAGTATGCTTACCCTCATCCGCCCATTTGGTCATACCATGCCGCACTAGGGTAATGGATTCAATTTGCATGATGGCTCTCCTGTTTTTTGCCCGATACTCTTCAAACTATAGACGCTCTGACAAGGGGCTTGCGCGAACGGTCGTGGGTCGTTATGGTTTAATGAGTTTATCTAATTTATCTGATCAAGGGGCGCATGATGAACAAGACAGCAATGGAGTTGGTCAAGGAAGCCAAGGCAGAAACTCGGGAAATGGATTTACAGCAGGCCCATGGCAAACACCAGTCGGAAGAAGTAGTTATTATAGATGTTCGCGAAACCCATGAATTTTCTGGTGGTCATATTCCTGGTGCGCACCATATATCCCGGGGCATGCTCGAATTTAAGGCAGACTCCCATCCGGCCCTCAAGGACAAGGATCGGGAAATCCTGGTTTACTGCAAAACCGGGGGCCGTGCCGCACTGGCCGCCCATCAATTAAAGAAAATGGGTTACACCAATGTTCATTCCATTCAAGGTGGCATGGACGCCTGGGATGACGCCGATCATCCGGTTCACAAGCCCTGAAAGCATCAGGGCGAGGCTCGCCTGAAATCCAATTCAGCAGCAAATGGATTGGGCGAGCCTCAATCGCTGTGGTCATGGGTGCCGTAGCACTTTTACTGAGCGGCTGGCTGCCGCTAATGGCTGCCAGCGCGGCGGGGACGGTCGTTTATTATAATCTCCCCCACCCTCATTCCTCGCCTTCTTCTTCATCTGCCGTTCCGTTTTCCTTGAAGGCTGATGGATCCAGATGATAGCGTCTTAACAAACGATAAAATTCGGTGCGGTTGCGCTGTGCCAACTGCGCCGCCTGACTCACATTTCCTCGCGTCATGCGCATGATCTGAATCAGGTAGTTCATTTCGAAACGCCCTTTGGCATCGGCCAGGGGCATGACTTCGCCTTCCTTGTCACGCAGGGCGTGGCGAATCAGTGGCGCGCCAATACGTGGTGTGGTGGATAAAACCACCGCCTGCTCAATGACATTGGCCAACTGCCGGACGTTTCCTGGCCAGGGCGCTGCCACCAGGAGTTCCATCGCCTCAGGAGCAATACCGCGCACATCCTTGCGGTTTTTAGCGGCGGTATCGCGCAGAAAAAACTCCGCCAGCAAGGGAATATCTTCGGGGCGTTCGGCCAGTGCAGGCAATTCCAGCGTCACCACGCAAAGACGATAATACAAGTCGTCCCGGAAACGCCGCTCGGCCATTTCTTTTTCCAGATCACGGTGACTGGCGGAGATGATGCGGACATCGACGGCGATGCTTTCCGTCGACCCCACCGGACGAATCATGCGTTCCTGCAGTGCCCGCAATAATTTGACCTGCAGGGAAAGCGGCATATCGCCAATTTCGTCCAAAAACAGGGTGCCCTTTTCCGCTGCCTGAAATAATCCCTGATGATTATTGGCCGCTCCGGTAAAGGCGCCTTTCTTGTGGCCAAAAAGTTCTGACTCCAGCAACTGCTCCGGGAATGCCGCACAATTCAGGGCAATAAAAGGCTGCGCACGCCGTGGACTGGCCTGATGAATGGCCTGCGCCAACAACTCTTTGCCCGTACCGCTGGCACCGTGCACAAAAACACTGGCATCCGAAGCTGCCACCAGGCGCGCCTGATCCAGCACCGCCTGCATTTTAGGGCTACGGGTCAAAATTCTATCCCAACTGGTATCCTTACCTTTTTTTCCGGAAGATGGGGCTACGGCTGCGGTCAAACTGAAAGCGCGCTCAACCTGGGCCATCAGATCCTTACCATCAAAGGGCTTGGTCAAAAAGGCAAAAACCCCCTGGTCGGCGGCCAGCAAGGCATCGGGTATGGAACCGTGGGCTGTCAAAATGATGACGGGCAAGGTGGGATACTCCCGACGAATGGCATCCAGCAAGGCCATACCATCCATCTGATCCATTTTAAGGTCGGTAATCACCAGACCCGGATGTTCCATGGCCAGCAGCGCCAGAGCTTCATTGCCATTAGCCGCCGTACCGATGTTATACCCTGCCGTTTTCATGCGGAGCGACAACAAGCGCAGCAAATCTGCGTCGTCGTCCACCAGCAGGATTTTACCTTTATCTGTCATGATTCAGTGTCCCTGCGGGAAGCGGGCGTTTTTCTCTATTTGTACCAATTCGTTCAGTTTACGACGTAATTCAGCTTCATGCTGCTGCGACTGGAGGAGACGGTTTTGCAAGTCGTTCACCTTGTTTTCCAGTTTTTGATATCCGGGGTCTCCCGCTCTTGCATCGGCCAACTGTTTACTCAGGACAGCCGCTTCGGCTTTTTCGGAAATGCAGGGTGCAGTCACCGGGGTCACTTTTTCCAGTTCGGCTATTTGTGCCTTGAGGGTTGCCAGCTCACTGGTTTTAATAATTTGTTCTCCTGGTTTGAGCAGTACGGCATTAGACGGAAGCGCTGGAACTGGGGTGCTGGCGCATCCCGTCAGCATCAGCGGAATGATGAGCATGGGAAGCATCCTGCCCAGCAAGGGGTAAGCGCAACCTAAACCACGCACCTGGTGTTTTTTTATCCTGCAATTCAAGACTTCCCCCATAACTCAACACATATTCCCTGGCAATGGCCAACCCGAGACCACTACCTTCTATTTTTCCGGAATCCGAAGCTTCGCCGCGATACAAAATGTCAAAAATCTTTTCCCGCTCATCGGGATCTACTCCAGGACCCTCATCCTGAACGTCCAACACCGCCTCTTCGTCCTGTACTTGCAAATCCACCCGTATGGTAGCGTTTTGAGGAGAGAATTTCACGGCATTTGACAACAAATTATCACAAATAGTGCGGAGTCGATCTGCATGTCCCCGAATGCGCACTTCCTCTAGCCGGGTTTCCAGATGCAATGCATTACTTCTGAGACTGGGCTTGTAGCTCAGCAGCAGGTTCTCTACCACATGCGTCAAAGATAACTCCTGCACCATCCCTGCCCCCACAGGCCCCTCCGCCAGACTAAAACGCAACAGATCTTCTATGAGGCGCTGCAGACGTAAGCTGTTATCCCCCACAATCTGTACGATTTCCTGCTGCTCAGCACTGAGATTTTGTCCGAGATCATCGTGCAACAACTCCGCTCCTTCGCGAATGGCTGTGAGAGGCGTTTTCAGCTCGTGGGAAAGCTGACGCAGAAAATGCAGCTTGGCCGCTTCCAGGGCATTCAGGCGGTTCCGCAACCATTCCAGGCGATCCCCCAAGCTGGCTATGTCGCGCGGCCCTTTGACCGTTATGGGTGTTTCCAGATCACCTGCACCCAGCCCGGACACCGCTTGATCCAGACGCCGCACCGGTCGGGTAATGAGAATAATGAACACAATAGCCACTGCGACTGACAGGGGTAAAACCAGAAGCACCTCAAAAATGGTCAGCCGTTTTATAGCCAGCGCACGCGTGCCCAGTTTACCCACCTCTGTACTGATTCCTTCATTCACATCACTTTGCAGACTTTGGGCCTCCCCGCTGGCCCGACTGAAATCACCTGCCAGAGCACTCCGGTTGCCCTCCAGGGAAACCAGGGGTAATAGCTGGCGGGCACGGGAAAGATTTTCGGCCAGATGATGCAGCCGCTCCTTGTCTACCGGCGATGGACCTGCCGCCGCAAACTGGGTACTGGCTTTTTTGTACTCGCTAAAGCTCTGATCATATAAAACGAGTAATGCCTGATCCTGCAGTACCGTGTACTGCAGGCCATAACGCTCCATGGAACGCACGGCGTTATTCATGCGATTGGCCGCATCACTCATGGCCACTGCCCGGAGAATACTGACCTGCCCCTGTTCGGCAAAATGCGCGATGGAAAGCGTCACGCTGACAATAACCAATACCAGCGGCACGATTGCCAGGCCGAAGCCAAACACGACCAGCTTGGAAATGGAACTTGGACGAAGAACCATGAAGGTTTGCACTCCCAAAAACACCCAGACTCCAGCGTAAATTCGCCAGAAACAAATCGCAAGAATATCAGATAAATTTAATATACTTTAATAATATCGTTCTATTGCCCAGCAGAACATTAGAATTACAAACTACTGTGGAGATCGAATATGATTTTACCATAACAAAAGTGGGGAAGCGTACCCACGCGTAATCCTCAAACGCCGCAAAATTCCGAAAATAACTTTAATTATCAGGAGAATTTCATGCGACGAGCACCCATCCATCCGCTTATCGGCGCGGCCTTGCTGGCACTGGCCAACAGCTCCGGGGCAGCAACACCGATGACCATTAACATTAATTTGCCGGGATATGGAGTTAACACGGACTCCGCAGATGGAGCTCTGAATTTGTCGGCCAATGCGAGGGATAATGCCCATCTGGCAAGTAATACCGCAAAGATCTTACAGAGCATCCCCGGAGGTTCTATTTCCGCCGCAGGCGGGGTATCCGGATTGCCGGTTTTAAACGGCTTGAGTGACAATCAGCTGCTCCTGCAGGTTAATGGATTCAGCACCCCCAATGCCTGCGCCAATCATATGAACCCACCGCTTTCGTATCTCCCGCCAGCCGCCATTGGGCAGATAACCATCTATCCCACGGTAGTTCCGGTAAGTGTGGGTGGCAACGCCATTGGTGGGGCCGTCATCGTCAAATCTCCGCAACCAATTTTCGCAAAGCCCGGCAGCCATTTTGAGAGTAGCGGCAGCGTAGGCGGATTTTATCAAAGTAATGGCAATATTTACGGGACTCATCTGAATGCTGCCGCTGCTACCAGGCACTTCAGCATTAACTATAGTGGCTCCTATGTACATGGAGGCAACTACACCGCAGCAAAAGCTTTCAAGCCTGACACCTACGGCATTCCCGGCAATGTGGTGGCTTCATCCCTGTATGAGGCAATATACCAGAATCTCAATGCTGCCTACCGCTGGAAACAACAGGTATTGGAACTGGGCGTGCAATATCAGAGCATCCCCTACCAAGGATTTCCCAGCGCCCGCATGGATATGACCGGAAATCACAGTACCCGCCTTAACCTCCATTATCAGGGACAATTTCAATGGGGTGAATTAGAACTACAGGCTTACAATCAGGTAGTTCAACACAGCATGAACTTCCTTGCAGACAAAGACCTGGGTGCCATGATGGGTATGCCAATGAACACCCAGGGCGTAAATAACGGCGTAAAGGGCAAAATTACCGTGCCTCTGGACACGCACAATCGCCTGGAACTCGGTGCCAGTTACAACCATGAACATCTGAACGACTGGTGGCCCCCAGCAACCAGTAAAATGAGCATGATGGGCCCCAATACTTATATAAATATCGACAATGGCAGAAGGGATCGCTATGCCGCTTTCGCCGACCTGAAAACGCAATGGAATCCACAATGGAACAGTGATCTTGGCCTGCGGCTGGAGGATGTGCGCATGAATACCGGCCCGGTCCAAGGTTACAATGCCATGATGTATGGAAACCCGGACAGCCCGCAAAGCTTGCCGGGTACATTCAACCGGAGTGATCGCCAGCGCCAGTACACCAACTGGAATTTTTCGGCCATCGTGCACTACCAGCCCGATAAACACAGTACCTATACCCTGGGACTGGCGCGTAAAGCCCAAGCCCCCAGCCTTTACGAACTCTATCCCTGGTCCAGCAATCCCATGGCCATGAATATGATCGGCTGGTTCAACGATGGTAATGGTTATATTGGCAATCTCAACCTGAAACCCGAAACAGCCAACACGGTCAGTCTGGCAGCCAATTTCCATGGCTCAGATCCACAAATGTGGCACGTGCAAATTCAGCCTTACTTTACTTACACCCATAATTATATTGGTGCTGTCCGGTGTCCGACCAGCCTTGGAGGTGCCTGTACGGCGGCTAACCTGCACGCGGAAAGCGGTTTCGTCTATTTGCAATTTGCCAATCAAAACGCCGAAATATGGGGTATCAATATGGATAGCTCTGCCCGTCTGGCACAAACACAGCGTTACGGAACATTTACACTCTCGGCAAAAGCCGCCTATGTGCGCGGGGATAACTTGAGCAGGCATACTCCCCTCTACCACATGATGCCCTTAAACTTGCGACTTGCCTTGCATCAAAACTGGGGAGCATGGCGCAACACCATCGAAGAACAGTTAGTTGCAGCAAAAAACCAGGTAGACACCCTGCGTAATGAACCAAAAACATCTGGCTATGGCTTATTGAATCTGCGCACCGCATATCGGCAGGGCCACTGGCAGGCCAGCCTGGAACTCGCGAATCTATTAAATCAGTTTTATGAACAACCACTGGGGGGGCTTTATCTGGGCCAGCGCCCCATGACTTATGGCACAGCACTACCAGGTTCAGGACGCTCCGTGAACATGAGCCTGCAATATCAATTTTGATATTTTACCCAACGTAAAAAACCCGGGGGATACTCCCCGGGTTTATCAGCACAGCTGAAATCCGCGCCATCAGGTCGCGGATTGAGGCTACTTACGCAGCTGGTTCAGCCTTCTTTTCTTCCATTTTCTTAGCCACTTCAGGCTTCTTCATTTCAGGCTTCTTCATTTCAGCCTTCTTCACCATTTTCTTGTGCTCGGCTTTCTTTACCATTTTGTGCTCAGGCGCTTTGTGCTCAACCATCTTTTCAGGAGCCTTGGCAGGCACTTCGGTGGTCGCAAAAGCAGCAGTAGCAGTCAAGAAAGACAATGCAGCAGTCAGGGCAACAATTTTCTTCATAAATAAGCTCTCCTCAAAAGGTGGTTCCAGATTTCCGCTTGTAGCGGCGCTGTTTCAGCAGCGACCATCTCTTAGCATAACGCGTGCCAACTTTTTAATACGATGATTATTATAAGAAAATAAAATATAAACCCATTCATGGTGCTGGAACAGGCAGGATTGATCTCAACGTCCCATCTCCAGCAAATTAAAATCCGGGCACGAAAACTCTCGGCGCAAAATTATTTACGCTTAACTATCAGTTAGATAAAAAATAACCCTTGGTTTTTCGGATATTTTTCATGAATATCCTGGACAAAAAAGTCCCGAGCCAGCGATCACCGCCCCTCCTGAATGCATGGTAATACGTCACTTGTTAGCGACAGATGGAAAGGATTTTGTAATAAATGGATGATCTGACGCCATGCGCGCCTGTCGTCATTCAACGACGACGTCGGAGAAACAGCTTATGGAGATGATGGGAAATAGGGGAGGTTGCCGAAATGACTTCCTCCAGATTCATTTTGAACTACTCAGACAGAAGGCGGAACAAAGCCTTCAGGTTGCTGCGCGCCGTCACCAAAAAAGTAGGCTTCCATCTGTTTTTCCAGAAAAGTTCTGGACTTGGGATCTATCGGCGAAAGACGATATTCATTAATCAACATCGTCTGATGCTTCAGCCAACCCTGCCAGGCTTCCTTGGAGACTTCCTGATAAATACGCGCGCCCAGTGGGCCTGGATAAGGGGGACGATCCAGACCTTCCGCTTCGTGACCCAGTTTTACGCATTGCACCATTCGAGACATAAGAAACTTCCTCACTAGAACATCAGGATATTAAGGAGACGCTGCCATCTTACCTGAACCTGTCTCTCGGGCAAGTTACGAAGTCTGACTTAAAATTTTGCGAACAGGGGTTGGCAGTCCTTCTGCAAGAGCATTTTCCCGAGTAAACCAACGTCCTGTCAAAATTTGATCTGCGACACCCGGCGCAATTTGATCGTCTTGCAGCGTCGCGAGAATACAGCGGAAGTGTAATTGAAAATGGGTAAAAACATGCTTCTGGAGCCTTGTCAGCGCCTTTACTTCTACGACAAGACCATGGCGGAGGGCACAGAACTGTCGTACCCGCTCGCGCAGCAGGAACCCATCGGCAAGAGCCTTTTGCTGATCATCACAAAGGAAGGGAAGCGACGATCCTGCTGGATTAAATTGAGGCAGACACCAGAGCCCGCCCCATACGCCAGAATCCGGTCTTTTTTCGAGAAATATCCGTCCACTACGGTCTTCTAACTGCAGAAAAAAACCGCAACGATCGGGTTTTTCCGGCTTGCGGGTGGGCAGCGGCAGTTGTTCACTCAAACCACCCGCATAAGCTAGGCAACGCCGTTGTAAGGGGCATGCGTCACAGTGAGGATGCCGTGGAACGCAAATCATTGCGCCGAAGTCCTGAATGGCCTGATTGTAGGTATGCGCATCAGCAGGTGTCTGTACCTCAGCCAGCTTCCACAAATGCTGCAGGGTCTTACTGGCCTTGGGATCGCTACGAATGGCCTGAGTCCGGATCAGGACACGACGGGCATTGGCATCGAGAATGGCGCGTTGCTGGGCAAAAGCGCTGGCCAGTACTGCAGCAGCCGTACTGCGCCCCACTCCCGGGAGACTTTCTGCACTTTCCGGCGTATTGGGAAATTCACCCGCGAAATCCGCGACAATTTTTTGTGCAGCACGTTGGGCATTGCGGGCCCTGGCGTAGTAACCCAAACCGCTCCACAAGGCCAGCACCTGGTCCTGGGGCGCGGCAGCCAAAGCCTCCCAATTGGGTAGGGCATTCAGAAACCGCTGGTAATAGGGCTTGACACTTTCCACCTGGGTTTGCTGCAACATGATTTCCGCAAGCCACAGGCGATAACTGTCCCGTGTCTGTCGCCAGGGCAGATCATGACGGCCATTTTTGTCGTACCAAGCCAGCAATATGTCGGCAATCTGGATCATGGTTTCCGACTCCGGATAAGCACATCCTCCGCCCGGATTTTTCCCCAGATCAGTTGTCCGATCTGCAATGAGCCGGTGATCGGCCAGGTTGCGGGAAGCTTGGGTAGTACCGCTCCTGGACCCGGTTTGGGCGCGGGGAGATAGTCACCAAGGTTCAGGCGCCGCATCTGTAAATCCAGATGAATTTCCAGGGGTTGCCAGGTTCCCGTAATGTTTCCAGACCAAGGGCTGCTATCCAGCAGACCATGGCGGATGCTCCAGTCGAAGCGGGGATTTTTCCAGACCAGTTTGCCACTCAATTTGAAATATCGCGGGACCTTGGGATTCGTCAATTTCGGCCAGAACAATCCCCATTTTTTTGCCAGCTCAGGCAGATGCTCTGCACTGAGGACATAGCCTGCCTGACCGGTCCATTGCGCCCAGGAAAACCGGGCATGATCAATCTGCATGTGAAAATCTGATCCGGCTTGCAGTGTTGCGCTGCGCAGCGCAATTTTCTGCAGCCCTGGCTGGGCCTGTAAATCCTGCAGGGAAAGCTCCATCCGCCGCTCATGATTATCTCGCCAATGGACTTGCAGCACAGGAATCTGCAGAGTTTTATCCTGAATTTCCAGGCGCGGCATCTGGAGCTTCAGGGCATCTGGAACTTGACGAGTGCCAATCAGCAATTGCAAATTGCGCAGAGAAAGTCCGCTTGTGGAGTGAATATCCATTTGTAAACGGCCTTGACCCGCATGTTGATTCCAGAACCATCGTCCGGTAGCGGTCCCGGCACCAGAACGAGAGAAACTGGCCTGCACATCGGACAGTTGCAATACATGTCCCGCCAGACCAGGCCAGTGCAAACGGCCATCGCGGATCTGGACTTCTCCCGGCAGACTGATATTCATATTGGCGGAAGAAGCTGCCGAGCCCGGGCTGGCTGGCCAGGGACCATACACAGAAGGCTGATCCAGAAAAATCTGCAGGATTTTTACATGCCCGGTAAGCAGGGGTCGCCAGAGCAAGCTGAACATCAGTCGCCGTAACTGCAAGCGGGGCTGCGCTTGTGTTCCGATCCGCAAGCCTTGCAAGGTCACCTGCAACTGCTGTTTGCCCCAATAAAAGCGGGGATTGGCCTGCAGATGTACGGGGGCCTGCAGGCGGGTAGCGAGAACTTCTTCCAGAACAATACGGGGGCCACCGATGAACCAGAAAACAAACATTCCGATGAGCAGCAGCAACAGGAGCAGTATCAACCCGACCCCCATACGGTGCATGCGTGATCTAGCTATGGCCGGTCTCCAGGGCCACAGAAAATTCTCCCGCCAGTGCACCCATTGCCAACTGTTCGGCTTCGGCAATGGATGTCTGGCGAATAATTTCCTTCACCTCGGGAATTGCGCCCGGGTACATACTGAATTCCCGCAAACCCAGGCCCAGCAGTAATGGCGTAAAGGCCGGATTGGCTGCCATTTCGCCACACATGGCTACCGGAATACCCTTGGCGCGCCCAGCAGCAATGGTATGCTGAATCAAAGCCAGGACGCCAACGTGCAACGGATCAAAAAGATCATTGACATCATCATCGCCACGATCAACCGCCAGGGCATATTGAATAAGATCGTTGGTCCCGATTGAAAAAAAATCGGCACAACCGGCAAAATAGTGCGCGGCCATGGCCACGGCGGGCACTTCTACCATAATCCCGAGGGGCATATCCGGATCACAGGGCAGCCCCTCGCCACGCAGTTCTGCCTGCAATTCACTCACCAGCGCACGGCTTTGCAGCAATTGGCTCATACTGCTGAGCATCGGCAGCATCAAACGCACCGGCCCCAAAGCCGAAGCCCGCAATATGGCCCGCAAATGTGGGCGAAACCACTCGGGACGACGCAGACAAAGGCGCAGTCCGCGCAAACCCAAAGCCGGATTCAGGGCATTATGTGTGGTCGTTTCGTCGTCACTTAACCCCTTATCGGCACCAATATCCAACGAGCGGATGGTCACGGGAGCCCCTGCCATTTCAGTCACCACCCGGGAAAAGGCCTGATACTGCTCTTCTTCATCAGGAATATCGGGACGATTCATAAACAGAAACTCACTGCGATACAAACCCACACCATCGGCATTCATGCGTCGCACCAGACTGGAGTCGTCCGGTAATTCGATGTTGGCCCGCAAATGAATTTCTACACCATCTGCAGTAATGGCGGGCAGATCCCATTGTTCTTCCAGAAGCCGGCGGCGGCGCTGTCGTTGTTCCTGTAAACCTTGATACTGTCGCAGTACCAGCGCGTCGGGTGCCACCAGAATAATGCCCTGATCACCATCGACAATGACCATGTCGCCGCTGCGTAGCAGACGACTGGCAGAATGAGCGCCAACGACCGCTGGCAGACCAAGACTCCGTGCGAGAATGGCGGCGTGCGAGTTTGCTGCGCCAAAGTCGGTCACCCAGGCCAGGACCTTGTCCTTTTTCATGAGCACGGTATCAGCAGGGCTCAACTCTTCAGCAATGATGATTTGTCCTTCCGCACTCTGCAGCGTCGGCGGCTCCCAGCCGACGAGCTGCCGTAACACCCGATCGGTCACCTGAATAATGTCTTCCCGCTTGGCACGCAGGTAGGCATCTTCCATGCGGTCAAAAATTTCCAGCAGGCGTTCCCGTTCCAGCTGAATGGCCCAGGCCGCATTGCGGTGATCTTCGCGAATGGAACGTAACGGTCTTTCCCGTAAGGCGGGGTCATCCAGCATCAGTAGATGCGCATCAATAAACAGGCGGGTATCCTGGGGTGCGTCGGCAGGAATCACGTCCCGTACCGCAAAAAGTTCATCACGGGCACTGCTGAGAGCTGCACGTAAGCGCAGCACTTCTGCCTCCACAGCTTCTGGAGCCAGAAGATGTTCAGGAATATCCAGCGTCGTCGGCTCCAGCACCAGCGCTGTGCCAATCGCAATGCCACCAGAAGCCCCTATACCTGCCAGTTCAAAACTCATGCCTCTTCCCCGAATCGGTCCTTAGCCAGCGCCAGCAAGGCATCGGCACAGGCCTGCTCTCCCTCTCCTTCGGTTTCCAACGTCAGAATGGTTCCCTGGGCTGCGGCCAGGGTCATCAAGCCCATGATACTTTTACCGTTGACCCGCTGACCATCGCGCTCCAGCCAGACGGTACAGGGGTAACGTGCCGAAAGACTGACAAATTTCGCCGAAGGCCGGGCATGCAAGCCCAACGGATTAATAATAGGATAGTCAACACGGACCGTCACAACACATACTCCCCGACAACAAGGTCAGACTCAAATTGTTTTCAGCATAACCTGACAGCGAATGTGCGACCATAGCGTCAGCAACACCGGACATTGTGGCGAATGACCGCTACCCGCTCCAGGCTTATGGTCAGGTACGTGGTGCAGCACGCAGAGCAAGAATATCTACAACTCCCTGCACAGCCCCCTCCAAGGCCCCCTGACGGGCTGCGGCCAAACCTTCTTCGCGCCGCGATAAGGCCCGCAGCAGCATCGCCAGATTCAAACCGCTAATGGCTGCTACGCGGTCTTCGGGAAGAATCGCCGGAATCAGGTTTGCCGGGGTTGCTCCGTAAAGATCATTGAGAATCAGCATGGCATCACCTTCCGGCAGTTTTTCAATGAATGCCCACAGGCGCTTGCGCCCGGTTTCGGGATTAGCGTCGGGCAGAATCTCCACAACCTCGACAGCTGCTGGCATGGTGCCGAAAATATGTTCCAAGGTATTGGCAAATGCCACGCCCATACCTGCATGGGTGAGCAGAACAAGGTGAATCATGTCAAAGTCTCGGTGATATTCAGTTCACGATGCTGAATCAGAATGCGTTGTCCTTTGCCCAATAATTCGCGTGCCAGAACTTCTACCATGTACACACTGCGGTGCTGTCCCCCCGTACAACCCAGGGATACCGTCACATAATTACGATGCTCCTGGGCAAAGGGGGGTAACCACACCTGCAAAAAACTCCGCAAGGACCCCAGCGCTGTCTGCAGCTCAGGACGCCCTGCCAAAAAGGCCTGTACGGCAGCATCGCGCCCCGTTAAAGCCCGCAATTCCGGATCATAGTGCGGATTGGGCAAGGCGCGCAGATCAAACACAAAATCAGAATCCAGTGGCAGCCCCCGCTTGAAGGCAAAAGACTGCAGCAGCAATACCAAACCGCCATAGTGCTGCGACGCCAGACTCCAGGCCTGCACCCGCAGGCGCAACTGGTGGGTATTGATCCGTGAAGTATCCAGCCTTTTGTCTGCCATATCAGCGAGAGGTTGCACCATTTCCCGCTCCCTTTGCAGAGCTTTCAGCAGGGATTCACCGGGAGTAGCCGCACTGTCATCGGTAAGGGGATGACGGCGGCGGGTTTCACTATAGCGCTGCAACAGGGTGTCTTCACCCGCTTCCAGAAACAAAATACGTGGATGCAGTCCATACGCATCCCGTAAATCTTTGAGGGCCTGTGGCAAGGCCGCAAAAAAATCGCGATTACGCACATCTATGCTGACGGCCGCCAATAACGCGTGCCCCTCGCGATGCGCCAGCTGCGCGCCAAAAGCCACCAGCAGAGTAGCGGGCAAATTATCCGCACAATAATACCCCTGATCTTCGAGGGCCTGGAGCACCGTGGATTTTCCCGATCCTGACAGTCCGCTGACAATAATAAAGTCCCGTTCCGCCATTATTCTTCCCCGACACTCAGACGTACCTGTTCTTCAAAGTCAGCGAGCATGTCGCCTCCGGACTCTTTCACATACTGGCTGCGGGCCGCCGCTTCCACCAGCACGGCAAGATTGCGCGCCGCCGAAACCGGAATGCGCAAGCGCGTCAGCGGAACCCCCAGAATATCCAGATTGTCGACCTTACCCTGCAAGCGGTCGATGTCGGCCAGCTCCATATCCTGCATATCCTGAATTTCGACCACCAGACGAATGCGTTTGGAACGAACAATAGCCGCCGTACCAAAAAACTCCCGGATATTGATAATACCCAAGCCCCGCACTTCCAGAAAATTCCGCAAAGGGGCCGGACAATGCCCGGTAATGACCTGAGGCGCCTCACGCACACATAATACGCTGTCATCGGCTACCAGACGGTGGCCACGACTAACCAGCTCCAGCGCCAGCTCGCTTTTGCCGATACCGGCCTCGCCCTGCAACAACAAACCAACACCCAGCACATCCACCAACACCCCATGCACTTGCTGCCGGGGAGCCAGCTCGCGATGCAGATACAGTTGCAGGCGGGCGAGCACTTTCGGGGCCTCCAACGTGGTCGTCATGACCGCCACTTGCCGGGACCGAAGTGCTTCCAGAAGCTCTGGACTCAGCGTTTCACTTTCGCACAGCACCAACAGGCTTAGCTTACCCGTCAGAAATTGTTCAAAACTCAGGGGGTTATCCCGTAAAAACTGGAGTTCACAAGTTCCGGCTATTTGTACGACGTGGGGACGAATGAAATTCAGAAAACCGACCAGAGCCGCGCCACCAACATCGTCTTCCGCCCAGGGGTCGCCGCGCAGCTGGCAATCCTTATCCGGTCGATGCAGGCAATCCCAGAACATCTCCTTGTGGAGATCTTCGCAAAGCCGACGCAGACTGATTTGTCTTTCCATGTCCGCGTCTTCCCTAAAAGCTAATCAGAATGGGTCATTGCGGTAAAAAATCCTTCGGCATTGTGCACCTTGAGCAAGTCTGCACGCACTGCCTCAGAGGCCAAACGTACCGCCAGGGTCGAAAGAATTTCGAGGTGAGCCGTAGCCGCCGTTTTGGGTACGGCCACCGCAATAAATACCTGCACATCCAGACCATCCGGTGCGGCAAAAGAAATTCCCTGAGCACTGCGCAGGGCAGCCACAGCCACCTCAGTCACGCCGTCAATGCGGGCATGGGGAAGAGCGACACCATGGCCGATTCCGGTGGAACCCTGCTCTTCACGACTTTTCAGGGCCTCAGCAATGACGGAGGCTGTTTGTCCGGTCGACTCTGCGAGAATCGCCGCCAAGGCGTCCAGCACGGCTCCGGCATCCGTAACCGGAGGATCAATCAGAACTTGTTGGGGAGTTAAGGGCAGAGTCGTCATGGTTGAGGGTCATTCCATCTCGGCAATGGCTGCCAGACCGGAAGGATTGTCATTCCGCCGGTCCTGGCGTTTTTCCTTGTAACTATGGACCTGACCCTCCAGCTTTTCCGTGACCAGATCCAGGGCGCGGTACATGTCAGCATGCTGGGATACGGCGTGAAACACATGACCAGCCGCATACATAGTCACATCAGCGGTATTTTCGGGATTTTCATGGGGCGCATGTTTCAGAACAACACGGGCATCAATCACCTGATCAAAATGTCGATCAAGTTTGCCTATTTTATCTTCTGCATGGTTTTTCAGGGCTTCTGTCAGGTCCAGGTGCTGACCGGTAATGGTAATTTGCATGGCGCTCTCCTGTCCTCTTGCGAGGATTGTTTATGATAATCGCCCCTGATTGGGGTCCGGCTTCAGTGTAGCGCCAACCGCCGCCACAAAAAACCCTGTATTATGGACGTCGAAAACTAAAGCCGTCGACGCTGGCTCGCAGGCGGAATATTAGCCGCTTCCCGATATTTGGCTACCGTCCGGCGGGCAATCTGAATGCCCTGATCGGCGAGAACCTTGGCAATTTCTGCATCACTCAGAGGATGCTTGGAATTTTCCGCCTGGGTCAATTTGATGAGCAAGGCGCGAATAGCCGTCGCTGATGCCGAACCACCACTGTCTGTTCCCACATGACTGGAAAAAAAGTACTTGAACTCGAAAAGACCTCGGGGTGTAACCATGTATTTCTGGTTGGTCACCCGGGATACCGTGGATTCATGCATTTCCACGGTTTCGGCTATATGGCGCAGGACCATGGGGCGCATGGATTCCGGACCGTTGATAAAAAAATCCTTCTGCCTTTCCACAATCGCCCGGGCCACTTTCAAAATGGTTTCCTGACGACTTTGCAGGCTCTTGATAAACCAGCGTGCTTCATTAAGCTGATCCTGAATATATTTATGGGCGGCATCCTTGCCCCCGGCCATTCCCGCATAACGGCGATTGATGCGCAGCTTGGGCATAGCCTCGGGATTCAGGTCCACCCGCAGGCGTTTACCGGACCAGCGCACAATCACATCGGGAATAACATACTCGGTATTTTCGTTACCAACTTCTTCACCCGGTTTGGGGTTGAGAGCGGAAATGAGCGCCATGGCCGATCCCAGCGCGGCTTCATCAACCCCCAGACTTGCGCACAGTCGTGGATAATCATGACGACCCAGGGCCTGCAAATGGTCTTTGGCAACATCCATCGCCAACTTTTGTACGCTGGCATCCACATCCGTCAACTGCCTGAGTTGCAACAAAAGGCACTCACTCAGATCACGCGCCGCCACGCCAGGAGGGTCAAAGTCCTGAACGCGCAGCAATACCGCCTGGAAGACGGCAGCATCAGCGCCCATGGCAGTAGCCAGATCGTCTGGATTTTCGATCAGATAACCGCGATCATCAATGGCATCAATGATCATCTCCGCCATGTTGCGCTCCTCAGGACTGAAATGCGTCATATCCGCCTGCCAGCGCAGATAGTCCTGAAGACTTTGACTGTGACTGTTCCGTGCTTCAAAGTCGGGAAGCTCATCATCAGAACCCCCGCCTGACGCACTGGTGCCCAGATCAAACACGTCATCCCATTGACTGTCGACCGGTAAGTCATCAGGCAAAGTATCTTCCGCAGCCAGATCCAGCTGGCGATCTTCACCGGAGCTTTCACCGGGTTCGGGAGCGCTGCCTGGGGCTCCGGTTTCTTCGCCGGATACGTCTTCATCCAGAAGCGGATTGCTTTCCAGCATCCCCTGAACTTCCTGTTGCAGATCAACCGTCGATAACTGCAGCAGGCGAATGGCCTGTTGCAGTTGCGGGGTCATGGCCAAATGCTGACCGAGTTTGAGTTCTAAACCTTGTTTCATTGCCTTCCAGATTCAGATTCGAAACTGATCTCCCAGATATACCTGACGGACCATAGGATCATCCACGATTTCCTGTGGGCTTCCGGCCGTCAGCACCTTCCCATCATGCAATATATAGGCGCGTTCGCAAATGCCTAATGTTTCGCGCACATTATGATCAGTAATCAGGATACCTATGCCGCGTTCACGTAAGTCCTGAATAAGACGTTGAATTTCTAAAACAGAAATCGGGTCGATCCCCGCAAAAGGTTCATCCAGCAATATGAAGCGCGGACTCATGGCCAAGGCGCGCGCAATTTCCACCCGTCGCCGCTCGCCACCAGAAAGACTGTGCCCCTTGGTGTCGCGCAGCAGGCCCAAATGCAATTCGGCCAGGAGCTGATCCAGGCGATCCTGGCGCTCGGCTTTACTGAGCGGCAGGGTCTCCAGAACCGCGAGAATATTATCTGCCGCGCTCATTTGCCGAAATACCGATGGTTCCTGAGGCAGGTAACCCAATCCCATGCGCGCCCGTTCATGCATGGGGAGTGCGGTGATATCACGCTGCTGCAAAAAAATATGACCACGATCCGGGCGTACCAGTCCGACCATCATGTAAAAAGTGGTGGTTTTGCCAGCGCCATTGGGGCCGAGCAAGCCTACGACTTCCCCGGCGGCAACCTGAACAGAAACATCCCGGACAACCGTACGACGACGATAGGATTTGACCAGGGACTGGGCCTGGAGCAGATCGCTCATGGCCTCCCACCGCTGGCAGAGCGGTTTGCTGCTGCAGGATAAAACACGGAGTGGACGCGCTGTCCGGGGGCTGCCGTCACTGCCGTTTGCTGGTTATTCAGAAAATAGGTCACCTGCTGGCCACTGATTTCATTTTTTTCCTGCCAGAGATGGGCGTCTCCCTGCAACACAATTTCCCCCGAACCCGGTTTGTAAATCAGGGTATTTCCATAGCCGTGGCGCTGGGCGCTGGACATGGTAAAGCTGACGGGACTACCGGTTGCCGTGGCCGTCTGTACCTTGCCCTGCAGGGCAGCTATGACGAGTTTGTTGGCATGAATGACCACATCGCCCTGGATCATAATGACATTGCCGAGATAAGTGGCCTGCTGGGAAGGCTTATTTTCGGCATGCAGCGTATCAGCACTGATATGAATAGGGCCTTTGGCCAACGTCTGTTGAGCAGCAGGGGCCGCCAGAGCAGCCAAAGAAACCATCACCAGCCCAACCGGCCAGTAGCGCCCTATCGAGCCATGCTTAAGGCGCATAAACACCACGTACATTCCGCAAAATATTGACCTCCTCGGTTTTGACCGACGCCCAGAGCCCCATTCCGGTCATCCAGTCCTGACCATGTTCCAGACGAACCGGATCCTGGGTGCTAATAATGCCCGTTTGCGGGTTATAGTGCACCCTCTCGGTCAGAAAACGGGTATCTGGTTTCATCGTCCCGATGACATTCCCCCACAGGGTAATCAGGTGGCTGGATCCATCGACCTTACCCTGATTGGCGCGCAGATTCAGTTCCTGGCCGGGTCGAAAACGTTTAACTGCGACGTCTTTGAGTATGGTCTGATCGCGACGCGGTTCGTGATAGGCCGTATGCGCCGTGGCCAGTAAGTCCAGCTTCCCGGCGGCATCATACTGGCGCATGACAACATCTTCAGCGGCCTGATCGCCCTTATGAATTTGACCGTGCCAGTCAATATGCGGGAGCGACAAGGGGCGCTGCGGCCATGACCACCAGACCATTCCGGCAAGACACATAACGAGCACGGTAAAACCCAGGCTGGGAAGCCGCAAACGCAGCATCAACAATGCCCCTGTTGCCCAGCCTGGCTCAAAACGGCAGACCAGCAGCCCTTGGCCTGCAAAATCAGCTCACATAATTCCCGGACGGCCCCTC
This sequence comes from Acidithiobacillus sulfurivorans, assembly GCF_018853815.1. GTDB lineage: Bacteria > Pseudomonadota > Gammaproteobacteria > Acidithiobacillales > Acidithiobacillaceae > Acidithiobacillus > Acidithiobacillus sulfurivorans. The sequence goes on from NZ_JAAOMP010000156.1 coordinate 41,832, forward strand.
GGCCACCCTCATACTGACTTTGCCAGTGGACCCGCTGGGTCAGTTCCGGATGGGCATCAGCCGGCGCAGTGGCCAGCCCGACGCGCTGCAAAATGGGCAAATCAATCAGATCGTCACCCATATAAGCGACCATGGCATCTTCAATATTCAGCGCCAGCTTCAGCTCACTGTAAGCAAGATGTTTGTCTCTGCAGCCCTGAAAAAGATGTTTGATGCCGAGGTCCCGGGCACGATGCGCCACGGCTGGAGAAAAACGTGCCGTAATAATGGCCAACTCCACCGCATGCGCCTGCAGCAGCTTGATCCCGTAACCATCGCGCACATGAAAGGCTTTGCTTTCGGTACCGGCATCATCAAAATACAGCCGTCCGTCGGTCATCACTCCATCCACGTCCAGGATCAGCAGCCGGATTTGCGCAGCGCTTTCCATCAGGGTTTCCGCTGCCAAACGCTTCATACAATTCCAGCCCGAAGTAAATCATGCATATTCAAGGCGCCGACCAAGCGCTGATTGTCGTCCACAACCAGCAGCGCCCCCACCCGTTTGGCCTCCATCAGGGCCAAAGCCTCGGCCGCCAGTGCCTCAGCGCGGATGCTGCAGGGTTGGGCATGAGCCAGGCCAGACATGGGTTGCTCCCAGAGATCCTGACGCTCGGCAAAAGCGCGGCGCAAATCTCCATCGGTGAAAATACCCAATACCCGATCCTCGCTATCCACCACGGCGGTCATCCCCAAGCCTTTGCTGCTCATCTCCAGAACCGCATCACGCAGCATGGTTTCCAGGCGTACTTTTGGCAAAGCCTGGCCCTGGTGCATCACATCCTGAACCCGCAGCAACAGTCGCTTGCCGAGGCTTCCACCGGGATGGGAAAGAGCGAAATCATCCGCCGAAAAACCGCGCGCCTGCAACAAGGCCATGGCCAAGGCATCGCCCATGGCCAGAGTTGCCGTGGTAGACGCCGTAGGTGCAAGATTCAGAGGACAGGCTTCGCGCTGCACACTGCAATTGAGATGCACAGCGGCACTGCGCGCCAGGGTCGATTGGGGATTGCCGGTCATGGCGATCAGTGGCACAGCCAGACGCTTGACCACCGGAAGAATGGCCAGCAATTCAGTCGTTTCACCCGAATTGGAAAGCGCCAGAAGACAATCAGAGCGGGTCAACATGCCCAGGTCGCCATGACTACCCTCAGCAGGGTGCAGAAATAAAGCCGGACTGCCCGTACTGGCCAGGGTCGCGGCAATTTTTTTGCCGATAATTCCGGATTTGCCCATACCACTCACCACCACCCGGCCCGAACATTGCAATAGTAACGCACAAGCCTGGACAAAACTGTCGTCAAGGCGCGCTTCCAATGCACTCACCGCTTCAGCCTCCAGACGCAAAACATCACGCCCGGTAGCCAACAAATTATCGACATCCATGCTTACTGCCATTCTGACAAACACTTAATCTGCACGATCACCGTCCTGTTCCTGAATGGCTTGATAGACTGCATGACAATGGGGATGAGCCGCCATGACTTTGTCAATATCCGCAAATGAAGTCTGGCGCAGCAAGGTCCAGCAACGCATATTTTCTGCGGCCAGACTTTCGGGATGCTGCGCATACCAATTGCTGCTGTCCTTGGGCGTATTACCGACAAGCACTTGCCCCTGCGCCCACCACAATAGCAGAGCGAAAAGTGCTAGCGCACCAATAATGACCAACGTATATACAATTTTCATAAATTCTGCTGGATGACCTGGGTCAAGTTAAACTTCTTCGTGATATTGCTGATTCAACAATTGTACCAGTTTCCCTTCGCGTTCAGTAATATCCGCCATCAAGCGGTCGCTGAAATCCTGCCAGAATGATTGCAAACGGGCGAGATCTTCTCCTTCAGCGAACTGGCCCATCAATTCGCCCACCTTTTCAATGACTTCACGAAGTTGCAAACTGGTGCTCAGGGCATTTTTAATTTGTTCGCGAGGATGAGGTATCCAACTCCGGTCACTGACGTAAGAGCGCAAACGCTCACCATACTCCAGAACCCGTTTGCGCAACTTGCCGCCAAGACCGATTTGCTGACTGCGCAAATCCCCCCAGACAGCGAGTTCCATCAAATCAACCCAGTCTCTCCGCCAGCGTTTTCGGAGTTCGACGGACACAGATATCGCGTCCTGGACGGCTACCAGGTCAAATTCCATCTTGCCGTACCCTGCATATTTCCTGCGCCACTTGCCATCGCTCCGGCGTACCTACATCGGTCCATATTCCCTGATACAGGGTCCCCTCCACCACACCCGCTGCAATCCACTGTCGCAACCAGGGTGCCAAAGGTGCCGACTGTTCCGGGTAGCCCCGCAACAGCGCCGGATTTATGCGGGCAATTCCTGCATAAGTATGACGTTCTTCGCCCTGCAACGCCACCATTCCCGCATTCAGGGCAAAGTCTCCTGCGGGATGATGGGAGGGATTGGGAACCAGGACCAAATATACAGAAGCCAAAGACGGCTGCAGCAGAGAATCCCAGGGGAAATCCGTACAAATATCTCCGTTGACCAGCAAAAATGGGGCATCTCCCAGTTGTGGCAAGGCCCGGATCAAAGCGCCGCCAGTCTCCAGGCGACCCGACCTTTCGTCACTATAAATAATGCGCAGCCCCCGCCATTGATGACCCAATCTTTCCACAATCAGGTCACCCAGATGACCAATATTGATGATAACCTCGCGGACGCCAGCAGCGGCCAGGGATTCCAGATGCCGCACGATGAGCGGTTTACCCCCGACTTCCAGTAAGGGCTTGGGAAGATGGTCCGTGTAGGGACGTAAGCGCTCACCCCGCCCGGCCGCGAGAATCATCGCCCGGGTCATAGCGCCAGCCAGGCCGAAAACTGCGGCAAAAAAGTGCGGAGTTGAACATCTTCGGCTAACGCATCTAGCACATATTTGCGAAATTGCGGCAGTAAATCCAGATAACCCGACTTGCCATCGCGATAGGCCAAGCGGCAAAAAATTCCCACAATCTTGATATTGCGTTGCAATGCCATCCATTCGACACTGCGCACAAAGGACTCCTGCGGCAACGCCAGCCTGCCAGTCCTGGTGAGCCTGCTCTGAAAATCCAGAATCCATTGGTGCCGGCGGGCAGAACCCCAATCCCAGTAACGATCCCAAAGCAAGGAGGCCAGATCATAGGTCCAGGGGCCGGTTACGGCGTCCTGGAAATCAATCATCACCAAGCGCCGGGGATCAGTCTGCAGCATGAGATTGCGGGCGTGGAAATCGCGATGGACCCAAACCTGAGGCTGATTGAGGGCGTTATCCTGCAGCAGTGCAAAAAGCCTTTGCAAGTTCTGCTGCGCTTCCTCATCCGGCATCACCCCCAGATGCCTGAGCAAATACCAGTCATGAAACAAAGTCAGCTCTTCGCCTAGACGTTGCCCTGAAAAAAACGGTAGAAGAGGGCGCGTATCATCCTTTCTGCCCGCGTTTTGCAGGGCAATAATGAGGTCCAGCGCCTGCTGCATCCAGAACTCCAGTTCCGTGTCTGTATCCAGAATGGCCTTGAGATCCGTAGTTCCCAGGTCTTCAAGGAGCACAAATCCCGGTTGCAACTGCGCTGCCAGAATTTTTGGCACGGGCAGCCCGGCACTTTGCCAGCGCCGCTGCACCCGTAAAAAGGGCAAAATATCCTCAGGTGACGGCGCATCCATAAACAGCTGTTGGTCTGGCAAACGCCAGTAATGCCGGCCACTGGCATCACCGGGAATGGCCTGGGACTGTCCAGCATCCACGCCCCTGGCCTGCAGCCAGACTGCTGCATCTGGCGACATTTGTCCGGCCGAAACAGCGGGCGTCAAAATTTTTCTGGTGTTTAGAGATTGCGACATAAAACCATTTTGTGCGATTTTAGGCGCCTATGAAAAGCCCTCTTCAGCAGGTTCGCCAATTTCGGCACGGAAAACCTCTTCCGTCCGGGCACGTTGCTTCTCCGCGTCGCCGCATTTGCCTGGCCCTGCTGGCAGCATTGTTAAGCCCTGGCCTGGCCTGGGCTACGACCGTGGAAAAGCCGGTTACCCTGTATGCCGATCAAGTCAATGGGATGGGCAGCGGGCACTGGACGGCCAAGGGTAATGTCGAAGTGCTTTATGGAGATAGGCGGGTTTATGCCGATACGGTGCATTACGACCAGGCCAAAGATGAAATTCTGGCTGACGGCCACGTGCGGATGGTGAGCCCTGGCATGGTCACAGCAGCCCCCCAGGCGACCATTCATCTCAAGGCCAACGAGGGGATAGTCGTACACCCCCGTTATCTGCTCGAAGCCGAGCAGGGACATGGCCATGCCGAAAGCGGTCGCGAATTGAGCAAGGGTCACTATCAGCTCAATGAGGCTTGCTACACAACCTGCCACGGCAAGGTACCCGCCTGGCAACTGTGGAGCAGTCAGATCGACCTCAACCAGAACGACAACTATGTGACGACCAAAAATACTACGCTGAATGTATCCGGCCTTCCGGTATTCTGGATGCCCTATTTCAGCTTTCCGCTCAAGCGCCATTCCGGTTTTCTGGCTCCCGGCTTGGGCAGCTCCACCGTCAACGGATTTTATCTGGGCATACCCTATTATTTTGACATTTCCCGCAACCTGGACGACACCTTTACCCTGAATTACTTCTCTCGGCGTGGCGTCATGCTGCAAAACGAATTTCGTTATCTCGAACCGAACTACAGCGGCAAGCTTTTTCTGGATTTGTTACCTTCGGACCAACTGACCCATAAAAACGTCTGGGCATTGTCCTGGCAGCACAACCAGAATCTCGGCGATGGCTTCAGTTTCAACGTCAATTACAATCGTGTCAGTTACAAAAACTTTCTTTCCGATTTCGGCAGCACCGCAGGTTTCGGCAGCAGTTTTATTGGCGGTATTGGTAACGCCCCTTACATCACTTCGACCGGCGGCATTTATTACAACAATGCCCACATCAGTGCCGGTGCCGAATTACAGGGTTACCAGGAACTCGCGCCAGACAGCAGCGCGCCTTATGCCCAGTTGCCGCGCATTTATGCGGATGGCTACTGGCGGGTGGGACGCAGCGGCTACTTCAACTGGCATAGCAGCTTCAATTATTTTTCTGCTTCCACCGGACCCATTGGTCAGCGCCTGGATCTGACCCCCACTCTGGGGTGGCGCTTCAGCCGGGGTTGGGGCTTCCTAGAACCCCAGGCCCGCCTCTACTACAGCCATTATCAAATTCAACGTAATGCCCCTTATGCGCGCGCCATAAACCGTACCCTCCCCGCCCTGAGCCTGAAGGGTGGACTGAATTTTGTCCGCTATGGCAACAACGGCAGCACGGCACTCCTGCAACCGATTTTCAAATACACCTACATTCCCTTACAGGCCCAGAATGAAATTCCCAATTTTGACGCCAGCACGCCTTACCTGGATTTTCCCGGCATTTTTAGCGACAACGTACTGTATACCGGCAGCGACCGGATAAACGCTGCCAATCAAATTGCCTATGGGCTACGTGGCACCTGGCTGACCCCCACGGGCCGTCAGCTCTGGGAAGCGGCAGTCGGGCAAATCCGCTATTTCAATCAGGAACAGATCAATCTGGCTGGCGGTATTGTTCCGCAGGCCGCACAATCCAATTATTTTTTCGAGGGACAATACGCCCCCGTTGCCGACATGAACCTGCTCGCCAGCACCCAGATCAACCCGCAGCATGGTCAGCTCGACCGCCTCAATCTGCGCGCCCAATGGCTGCCGGGACCGCAGCGGGTGATCAACCTCGATTACCGCTTTACCCGGGATTTCGTCGACCAGACCGGTGTTTCCGGTGCCTGGCCGGTGTTCCGGAACTGGCAGTTGCTGGGGAGCTATCAGTATGATGTTACCGACAGCAAGCCTCTGGAGGAGCTGGTGGGGATCGGCTATGATGGCGGCTGCTGGGCAGCACACATGATGGTATATCATCAGATTCTGCTTGGCGGGCAGTCCAATAATGCTGTTTATTTCGAGATCGTGTTGCGCGGCCTAACCAGCCTGGGCAATGCCTCAACCGGTTTGCTCAGCCAGTATGTGCCGGGCGCCAGTATGGAGTTTTGATGTCCTGCAAACGTCGTCCACTTGTTATTGCCCTGAGCATTCTGCTTGGAACCCTGCCCGTTGCGGGCTGGGCCAGCACACCTTTCCTGAACCGCGATACCCTCCTGGCCCAGACACCGGCGCCTGCCGTTGATTCTGCCCCAGCAACGCATACTTATTCGGAAGACTCTGCACTGGCACCCATGAATGCGCCAATGCCCAGCAACGCGGTGAATCTGGATAAAATCGTGGCCATCGTCAACGACAATATCATCACCTCCATGCAGCTGGAGCAACGCGTCAGCGCGGTGCGCGCTCATCTCCAGCAGAGTGATCCCAATGCCATGCCTGCGGATGACATTTTGCGCCGTCAGGTGCTGCAACAGATGATCCTGCAGGATATAGAATTACAAATGGCACAGCGTGCCAACATCAAGGTAGACAAGGGCATGCTCGATCAGGCCGTCAACAATCTGGCTCAGACCAACCACATGACCGCTGATCAGTTACGTGAAGCATTGAGCAGTCAGGGACAATCCTGGGAAACCTTCACCAACGATCTCAAGGATCGCATTATTGTTGACCGACTCATGCAGCAGGAGGTGGAAAGCCGTGTCCATGTGGGTCCTGACGAAGTCAAAACCTTCGCTCATCAACTCAAGGACATGGGCGGGGTCAGCTTCAACCTGCAGCAGATATTCATCCCCATGCCCAACAACCCGACCCCCAACGCCATCAGCGCAGCCCGCCAACAGGCCACCGAGGTCCGAAATCACCTGATTGCCGGGGAAGACTTTTCACGCCTCGCAGCGCAGGTCAGCAGTGGCCGCGATGCACTGCAGGGCGGCCGGATAGGCTGGGTGAAAGCCGGAGAACTTCCCCCCTCGGTGTCCCAGGCCCTCATGTCTCTGAAAACCGGGGATATCAGCCAGGTAATCGCCGGACCCACCGGTTTCCACATTTTCAAGATCCTCGATAAAAAAGACGAACAACCCACCATCACGGAAGTCAAGGCAGCAGCCATCGTGCTCCGCGCTGGTAGTAGCCTGCAACTTCAGGAAGCAGAAGATCGCGCCCAGGATATTCAGACCGCACTTCAAAATGGCAGCCGTTTCTCGGAACTGGCACGGAACTACAGTCAGGATCCCAACACCGCTGCAAAAGGCGGAGAAATGGGCTGGATTACCCCGGGACAGCTGCCAGACACCCTTGAACGGACTTTGCTCACCTTGCAGCCCGGGGCCGTCAGCAGCCCAATTCGTGAGGGCGATGCAATTTACATCCTGAAGTCCCAGGGCCAGCGCCAGCAGCCCGTGGAAGAAAAACAGATCATGGCAGCAGCACGCATGCAGCTCTTTAACCGGATCGTCCGCGAGCGCATGGACGAATGGCAACATCGTATTCGCGACAGTGCCTATGTAGAAATTCTGGAACCCAGCCTACGCGGCAGCGATGCCTGAAATTCTGCATAGTACCTCAGCAACTGTCGCAAGCGGCAACCGAATTCAGGGCAGCCTGGCCCCGACCTGGACCCTGTTTTACAAGGAAACCCTGCGTTTCGGTAAAGTCTGGTTGCAAACCATTGCCGCCCCGCTGATTACCACCATTCTCTATCTGGTGGTTTTCGGGCATGCTCTGGGCAGTCATATCACCGTGTATCCGGGCGTCAGTTATACGGCTTTCATTGTGCCCGGGTTGATGATGATGTCTGTGCTCCAAAACGCCTTCGCGAACAGCTCTTCCAGCCTGATTCAATCCAAGGTGACCGGAAACATTGTGTTTGTGCTGCTCAGCCCGCTCACGCCCACGGAAATTTTTACGGCCATGGTCGCCGCTTCGGTGTTCCGGGGTATTTTAGTGGGACTGGCCATTTTTGCCCTGGCTTTACTGTATCTGCACATTCCCGTGCTTCATCCCTTCTGGATTCTGATTTTCGCCATCCTTGGTGCCAGCGGCATGGGTAGTTTGGGTTTGATAGCGGGCCTCTGGGCCGAAAAATTCGATCAGATCGCAGGTTTCCAGAATTTTGTCATCATGCCCCTGACTTTTCTGGCCGGAGTATTTTACTCGGTGCAATCCCTGCCGGGTATCTGGCGGCAGATTTCCCTGATTAACCCCTTTTTCTACATCATTGATGGTTTTCGCTACGGCTTTTTTGCCGATTCGGATGTCAGCGTCTGGGCCAGCCTGGGGGTCAGCCTGGCTTTTGCACTCATCACTGGCTTTTTTGCCTGGCGCCTGCTTGATCGGGGTTACAAGCTGCGCCAGTAATACAGCACGCCATGCCAAAATAGCCGCTTTGAAAAGGGGATCACAAATCTCCTGTTATGGGATACAATGGCATTCATGAACGCCAACATGCTCAAATCACTTATTCAGCAAGAACTCCCGGATGCCCTGGTAGAAGTACAGGGAGATGACGGTGCCCATTTTGAAGCACTGGTCATCTCGGCTACTTTTACCGGTTTGTCCCCTGTCAAACAACACCAGCGGGTTTATGCCGCTCTGGGTGAACGCATGCGTGAAGAAATTCATGCGCTTTCCCTGCGAACTCTCACCCCTGAACAGGCCGAGCAGATCCGTCATTCTGCCCAGCACTGAAACCATCCACGCCCGACACGTCACGAGGATTACCATGGCTACGATTCAAGAACTCATTCAGGAACAAGTTGAAAAACACCCTGTCGTGCTTTACATGAAGGGCAACCCCCGTGCGCCTCAGTGCGGATTCTCGGCGCGCGCCATACAATTGCTGCAACAGTCGGGAGTGAAGGAATTGTTCACTGTGGACGTTCTCGCCGATCCTCAGATTCGCGACGGTATCAAGCAGTTTTCCAGCTGGCCGACCATTCCCCAGCTGTACATTCAGGGCGAATTTGTCGGCGGCTCCGACATCATGTCTGACCTCTACCAGCAGGGCGAACTCCAGAAGCTGGTGGAAAAAGCCCAAAACGCCTGAAAGGTTAGCATCGACCTTATGGATAAACTGCTGCTGCGTGGTAATGGCCCCCTGCGTGGCGAACTACGGATTTCCGGGGCCAAAAATGCGGCGCTGCCCTGCCTCGCTGCCACTTTACTGGCAAAAGAACCCGTACAGCTCCGTAATATCCCACATCTCCGGGACATTACCACCACCCTGGAGCTACTCAGCACCCTCGGGGCCAGAGTCCTGGTGGACGGTCAACTCGGTATCGAAGTGGATCCCCGGCCGGTGCACTCGCTGGTGGCTCCCTACGAGCTGGTAAAAACCATGCGAGCATCCATTCTGGTGCTCGGCCCACTCCTCGCCCGTCATGGTTCTGCTGAAGTCAGCCTGCCTGGCGGCTGCGCCATTGGTAGCCGTCCCGTCAGTGTCCACCTGAGCGGTTTGCAGGCTCTGGGTGCAGAAATTACGGTGGAAAACGGCTTTGTCAAAGCCAGGGCGGCAAAACTCATCGGCACCCGGATTGTCATGGAAATCGTTTCTGTCACCGGCACCGAAAACCTGCTCATGGCAGCGACACTGGCTGAGGGGCACACCACGCTCGAAAATGCGGCCCGCGAGCCCGAAATTGTGGATCTTGCCCGCTGCCTGAGTGCCATGGGAGCGCGCATTTCCGGGGCCGGCACTTCGGTCATTGAGATAGAAGGCGTCAAAGAATTACATGGTGCCGAACACAGCGTGGTGGCTGATCGCATTGAAACCGGAACTTATTTGGTCGCCGCAGCCATGGCCGGGGGCGATGTCTGCCTCAAACGCACCGACGCCAGCCTCCTGGAAAGCGTCATCCTCAAATTACGCGAAGCCGGGGCAGAGGTGACGACGGGTGCCGACCTGATTCGCCTGCGCATGAAGCAGCGACCCAAGGCCGTGGATATTCGTACCGCCCCTTTTCCTGCCTTCCCAACAGACATGCAGGCGCAGTTCATGGCGCTCAACTGTATTGCCGAAGGCAGCGGCGTGATTACCGAAACGATTTTTGAAAATCGCTTCATGCACGTTTCCGAATTGCAACGCCTCGGGGCAGAAATTACCGCCGACGGTAAAACGGCGGTAGTCCGGGGCGTTCCGAAGTTGCGCGGCGCACCGGTCATGGCCACCGATTTGCGTGCCTCCGCCTGCCTGGTTCTGGCCGGTCTGGTCGCTGAAGGCGAAACCCTGATCGACCGGATTTATCATCTTGATCGTGGCTACGAAGTCATCGAAGAAAAACTGGGCGCTCTCGGCGCGGATATTCGACGTATCAGCAATAGTGGTCTCAGGAGCGCATCATGAATACCGGCATCACCATCGCCCTGTCCAAGGGCCGTATTCTTCAGGAAGCCATTCCGTTATTTGCCGGTGCTGGCATCGAACTGGCCGAAGATCCTGATGAATCGCGTAAGCTCATCATTCCCAGTACCGATCCGCAAGTACGCTTTCTGGTGATTCGCGCCAGCGATGTCCCCACCTATGTGACCTGGGGTGCTGCCGATGTCGGTATTGCCGGAAAAGATGTACTGCTGGAACAGGAAGGACTGGATTTGTATGAACCGCTGGACTTGCGCATTGGTCTCTGTCGCATGTCCGTGGCAGAGCCTGCGGCGCTGGCCGCCACCGATGCCCCGCAACGCTGGGAGCGGGTGCGGATTGCCACCAAATACCCACACATTACCCGGGATTATTTTCATGGTCGTGGAGTGCAGACCGAAATCATCAAACTGTACGGCAGCATGGAACTGGCGCCCCTGGTCGGACTGGCGGATCGCATTGTCGACCTGGTTTCCAGCGGTCGGACGCTTCTGGAAAACGGCCTCGTCGAAGTCGAGGAAATCATGCCGATTTCCAGCCGTCTGGTGGTCAATCGGGCAGCCATGAAACTCAAGCGCCGCGCCATTGAAGAGCTGATTACCCAACTGGAGGCACAGGTCCGCTCATGAATCGTCTCGATACCCGCGACCCCAATTTCACTCGGCAGTTTCATGCCCTGCATGATTGGGATGCCAATCTGGATGAGCAGGTAGAAGGCCGGGTCAGGGAGATTGTCAATGCCGTGCGCGATCGGGGTGATGCCGCCTTACGGGAATTTACCGAACGCTTTGATGGTCTGAGCACCACTTCTGCGGCTGACCTGGAAATTCCCCGGACGGCTCTGGAAAAGGCTTTAAACAGTCTCGAACCTTTGCAGCGCGCAGCTCTGGAAGAAGCCGCCCAACGCATTCGCGCCTATCACGAACATCAGCGTAGCGAGAGCTGGAGTTTCAGCGAAGCTGATGGTACCCGGCTCGGCCAACGCATTTTGCCCCTGTCCCGGGTCGGCATTTATGTCCCCGGCGGCAAGGCCGCCTACCCCAGCTCGGTCCTGATGAACGCCATTCCTGCCCACGTTGCCGGGGTTCAGGAGATCATCATGGTTGTCCCTACCCCCAAAGGTCAGGTGAACTCCTGGGTATTGGCCGCTGCCGCCATTGCCGGAGTGCATCGGGTGTTTTGCGTGGGGGGTGCTCAAGCCGTTGCGGCACTGGCTTATGGAACCGAAACCGTTCCTGCCGTCGACAAAATCGTCGGTCCCGGCAATATTTATGTCGCCACGGCCAAACGTATGGTTTTTGGTCGGGTAGGCATCGACATGATTGCCGGCCCCAGCGAAATCCTGGTGATCAGTGATGGGTCTGCGCCAGCAGAATGGCTGGCCTGGGATCTTCTGTCTCAGGCAGAACACGATGAAATTGCCCAGAGTATTTTCATCAGTTGGGATGACGCCCACATTGACGCTGTGGTCACCGCAGTGGATCAGGCCCTGAGCGTGCTCGACCGCGCCCCCATCGCCAGTAAAAGCTGGGCAGATCGCGGTGCGGTCATCCGCGTGCGTGACCGTGCCGAAGCCTGCGAGGTCGCCAATAGGATTGCCGCAGAGCATCTGGAGCTGGCAGTAGCTGATCCGGAAAGCTGGCTGCCCGACATTCATAATGCGGGCGCCATATTCATGGGTATTCACAGTTGTGAGGCACTGGGTGATTACGTAGCGGGACCCAATCATGTTCTGCCCACCGGTGGCAGTGCCCGGTTTTCCTCGCCGCTGGGTGTTTATGATTTCGTCAAACGCAGCAGTCTCATTCAAGCCAGTGCTGCTGGTGCAAACACTCTGGGCCAGCTGGCCGAGCGTCTGGCGCTGGGTGAAGGGCTGACCGCCCACGCCCGCTCTGCAGCCTGTCGCGTCACGGACCAGCAAAAATGAATAGCCAGCCGCTGATGGCAGCACTGTTGCGCCCGGAACTGCTGGCCAGCAAAGCTTATGCAGTCGCACCCAGCACCGGCCTGATCAAGCTGGATGCCATGGAAAATCCTTATGGGCTCCCCGATCTGCTGCGCCAGGCCTGGCTGGAAAGCCTGAGCGATGCTTCCATTAACCGCTATCCTGACCCCCACCCTGACAGCCTGATTACTGCCCTCAAAAAGCATATCGGCCTGCCTGCGGGTATTGAACTCATGCTGGGCAACGGCTCCGATGAACTGATTCAGATTCTGGTAACCGCCGTGGCAGGAACAGGACGGCCGATCATGGCGGTT
>NZ_JAAOMP010000157.1 GCF_018853815.1 Acidithiobacillus sulfurivorans
GTTTGCATAGGAGTATGGGTCCATTCGAGTTGGGGCTGCGGCTGGGCCAGCCAGAGACGCGCCTGTGGGTGGAGAGGAAAGAGCAGGAGACGTTTGGGTTGGCCGTGGTGGACATAGCCACCACCGGGACGACGGGCGAAGCCTTTGGTCCAGCCGACATCCACCCAGTTGGCAGCCCGGTAACAGGCGCCGGTAAAACGGGGGGATTCTACGAAGGTCTCGGCCAGCACGATGGGATGCCCATAGACG
>NZ_JAAOMP010000158.1 GCF_018853815.1 Acidithiobacillus sulfurivorans
GATGGCGAAGCTCCTGCCACTCCACCCGCACGAATTTGGTCGATGCCAGTTCGGTGGCCCAGGCGCGCACTGCCTCAAAATGATCGGTGATGTCCGCTGAGTTGGGAGACTTGAGGGCCAGGCGTAAAGGAAAACGCTCCTTGCCGGTCACCGCGTCCCGCAGCAGTTCTCCGCGCTCCCAGAGCCGCATCAACTGCTTTTTCAATTGCTTCGGGTCAGTCCATGTCACGGCGCCGACACCTGCACAGGTTGGGCGGTCATAGAGGCTTTCTGCGCCCGATATTCTGCAATGGAGAGGTTGCGTAGCTGCGAGGCTCGCCCACCCTCGTTATGAACGAAACCCACGCTGGAAACAAAGGGTTCGATGATATGGATTTTCTGCAGCGGGGTCACGATCAGTAGTTGCAGGTTGAGTTGCTGGAATAATTTCAGGCCATATTGGGCAGACTCATCCGAACCACGCCCGAAGGCCTCATCAATGACCACAAAACGGAAAGAACGGGAACGCACCGCGCCCCATTCCAGGCCAAACTGATAGGCCAAGCTAGCTGCCAGGATGGTATAGGCCAGTTTCTCCTTTTGCCCGCCTGACTTACCGCCGGAGTCCGAGTAATGCTCCTGCTCGCTGTTATCTTCCCGCCAGCGCTCACTGGCAGCGAAGAGGAACCAGTTACGTACATCGGTAACCTTGGTGGTCCAGCGCCGATCCTGCTCCGACAAACCCTCACGGCCCCGGAAGCGGTCGATGATAGTCTTGACCTGCAGGAACTTGGCCTCGGAATACTGGTTGTCGTCCGAACCGGTGACGGCACCCTCGGTGCAAGCGCGTAATTCCTGCTGGAAATCGCGGATTTCTGCATCGGGACTGGGCTGTGATTCGAGCACGATGTAACGGCCAGGATTGTAGTCGATCTCGCCCAGCGATTGGTTGATATGGGCAATACGTTCCTTGATGGTTTCGCGCTCGCGGGCCAATTGGGCATTGAAATTGGCGATTTCGTTGATGGTGTTGACATTGAGCAGTTCTTTGAAGCGCGTCACAAAACGCGGCAGGTCGTCACGATTCAACTGGGTCAGCAGGTTTTCATATTCAAAAGCCGCCTCAAGACTCGCATCTATCTCGGCGGTTTCGAGCTTGAACTGCTCTTTGAAGGAAACCATGGTCTTGATGATTTTCTCAGCAAGATTTCCCAGTCGCCTTTGCTCGGCATCAAGTCGGTCTTGCAGCCATTTGCGTAGTTCCTGCTCACGATTATCACAAGACTCAATGCTGAGTTGGTGCTCACCCAGTGCTTCGGAGCGCATGGCTTCGAGCTTTGCCCGCAAGGTGCCGTCGATGGTTGTATCCTGCAGCAGTGCTTCGGTTTGCTGACGCAATGCTTGCGCGTCAGCGCGCCGCTGCTCTACTTTGGCGCGCTTTTCGCGGGCCGCCTGCAGTGCTTCCCCGGTTTCCTTCTGCGTTTTCAGCAGGGTATGCAGGTTGTCGTTCAGCTGTTTGAGGACATCTGACGCGGATTCCAGCCGCTGGCGCTCATCCACCAGTTGGGCGATCTCGGTGGCGACGCTGGCCCAATCCAGTTCATCAAAGGCGGTGAATTCCTCAAGACGGGTCAGGGCATCAAGACGGCCATTGAGCACATCACGTTCCTTCTGGATGGCTGCAATCTGACTGCCAATTTCAGCCAGTTGCGCCTCAAGTTGGCGACGCCTGGCTTCCAGTGCGGCGATTTTCGCACTATTGCTCCAGCCCAGCACATAGCGGCTGCGATCATCAATGCGGTGACGGTCGTCCTTTTCATGTCGGCCACTTGGGTCTTTGATCTGACCTGCGCGAGTGATGGCGCGCGTTTCACGGCGAAACTGCTCTTGCGTACTACAACAGGCCACATCAAAGCGATGGGCCAGTTCGCGCTCCAGCCAGTCATAATAGGGTGAGTCGGGCTTGATAGTCAGTTTGCGGACCAGGGAGTCCCGATGCAGGTCTGGCAGTTCAGCGGCCTTGCGTGCGCGCACCTGAAAGTACACCAGACGGCCACGCAGATGGGCCGCATCCACCCACTCTGCCACTGCCTTGTAATGTACGTCAGGCACCAGCAGCGCCAAACCGAAGCCGCGTAACAAGCGTTCGGCTGCGCCTTCCCAATCGCGTTCATCGTCACGCACCTGGATCAACTCACCGGTGAACGGCATGTCATCCACATTCAAATTCAAAGCCGCACTTAAGGCAGCACGGATCTGGATCTGTTGATCATCAATGTTGCTGCGCCGCCGCTTGAGGCTGTCGATTTCCAGGCTTTGTTGGGCATGCTCCTGCTTGCCCTGGCGCATGTTTACACTATATTCAGTGAGGGCGTTTTGCAGGTCAGTATCGCGGTTGCGGGTTTCCTCCCGCCAGCTTTGATATTTGCCACGTTGTACGGCGAAGTCGGCGGCCTCGTTTGCTGGCGCTTCGCCCAGTACGGCGGTCAGTTCCGCATAACGGGCAGCCTTGGCTTTACGTACATCCCGCGATTTCTCTTTCTTGTGAATTTCGCTGGACAGCCATTCCAGTCGATCACCACCGTTGGCATTGATGGCCTGCTTCAGTTCATCCACTTGCTGGCCATGAGCTTCGTGTAACACGCCCAGTTTTTGTACCTGGGCATCCACCCGATCCCAGTCTTCTGCCAGCGAACTCAGGCGTTTGTCGATCAGTCCGAGTTTCAGGTCAGCAAAGTGGGAGCGCAGACCTTCCCGGCAAGCCCGCAAGCTGTCGGCCTCGGCCTGCATGGTCTTGTGGCGAACGCAGTCTGCGATCAGCGGCGTGAGTAGCTCAACTTGTTGCCGGGTTTTCAGTACAGCCTGATGTGCCCGGTTGAGATCATCAAAGTGACTGATCAAGTCTTGCAGGCGCTGGTCAACCGCAAAGGGTTCCAGCATATGGCTACGGACGAAGTCCGTCAGGTTACCCACCGATTTCATCGATACGGTCTGGTGGAACAATTCCAGCGCTTGATCATTTTCAATACCGAAACGTCGACGAAACCATGCCGCGTAGGGTGGAAAGCTGTCCTGTAATTCTGCGCCCTTGGCGCGCAGATTTCTGCGCAATTGAGCGATGTCCGATCCAAATTGGGCGAAGTCAGCGGTAATGGACAGCGCCCCTTCCGCGCCCAGAAAAAACCGTGCGGGCTGCCCCTGGGAGTCTTTCATCCAGAACACCTGAGCCAGTGTCACCGTCTGGGCATAGCCTGCATTCTGAAATACGCCGAGAATGACGGAGTAGCTACTTTGGTCCCGCAGGCTCACTGGTTTGGCTGCTCCGGTGATCTCATTGCGCTCGGATTTGTAATGCCCAAGCACATAAGAGCGCAGGTTGCGTTCCTTGTTGTCTGCACCGGCTGCCTTGTTGTAGGCAACCCGGTTGGCAGGTACCAGCAGGGTAGTGATGGCATCCACCAAGGTGGATTTACCCGAACCGATATCGCCGGTCAGCAGCCCGTTTTTGCCATCCAGTTGCAGCGTCCAGACCCGGCTGTCAAAGGTGCCCCAGTTAAACACCTCCAGCCTGGTCAGCCGGAATCCTGACAAGGTGTCATCAGCACAGAAGTCGAGGTCCAATAATTGTGGGTCATTCATGATCAGTTTCTTCCCTGCTGCTGGTCGTGCCCGCCAGTTGCCCCTGGTAACTGGCCAGACGTTCATCCAGTTCGGCCAGCCATTGGGCGTCTACAAAGGCCTTCAGAATGCGCCGCACCTCATAATTGGCTGGTCCAGCGGTAGCGCCGCCGACCGTTTTGAGTTTTTGTAGAAAGCCCAGTTCGACGACTTTGTTGATGGTTGTTTCAAACTGGTCAATCAGCCTGGCTTCATTCGGGCCATCGGGCAGAAATACCCGCACCAGATCCACAATGTCATCGCGGGACAGGACCAGTCGCGTATCACCCCCACCAGCATCAAATTCGGCCAGTTTTTTGCGCAGCAAGGCAAGCAGCAAACTTACGGCAAAAGATAATGGTCGACGAGCCACCAGACGTGGTAAACGCGGGCTGGGGTCATCCTCAGTCGGTTCAGGGCGGCTTTTCAGGAAGGCATAGCCTTCAGCCTCATCCAGCACCAGGTCGAGATTGAGCGTTGCCACATAATCACGCACCCGTGCTTGCAGCTTCAGCAGTGCGGCCCATTGGCGCTCGTCATTATCACGGTAGAGCACGCCTTTGAGCAGACCAATCAACAGCACCGACAAGTCAGCAGGCGGAGCAACCGGTGCAGTCTGTGTTGTGTTCAAATATTCGACTTCCATCTCTTGCCTCGATTCTTGTTCAGCGCATGAAAATCACGCGGGGTAGTCGCGCGCTGCGAATAAGCGTTTGTCCTTCCATATCCGCTGTCTGCCAGCGGATGGATTCGGTCGTGTCTTCATCCACTACGCTGCTGAACATTTCACTGCCCAATTGCAGGTAGGCAATTAATTCAGCCAGCCCTTGTTGCAAGGGCTGATTAGTGACCAGTTCACGCAAGCTGATTTGGGTGTGGTCTTGCAAAGCGTGGCGAATATGGCGGGTTAGCCGGGCCTTATCGACGACGACCTGTTCAAAAAGCCTGGAGGGATCAAGGTCTTCATCGCCAGCTTGCAGGATGATTTCGGTAATCATTGGTTTGATGGCCGGGGTGAACAGTGGACGTTCCATCGCCAGCACAATATCCGCGCTGGCCGCAGCCATTTCCATCACCGGGCCTGTTGGAGCTGTGGTGCGGAGCGCCAGCGCCTTGCTTTCAATGCCATGCAAAATATCCATGATGCGGCGGTTTTCCAGCCAGGCCTGGTCATCGAGAAAGCGGCGTAATTGCTGGGACAAGGCGGCGACGGTGCGCTGGGTCTGTTCGCCTGCTTCCATCCAGTCGTAGTGTACCCGGCGGGTGCGGGTGTCCGGGTTCAGTTCTGCCACGGCGGGTAGTGCCAGTACCTGATCCAGCAGATTGGTCAATTCTTCTTGCCGACGGCTGGATAGCAGAAAATCCCAAAGGGCACGGAAACTCTTGCCCTGGTCGGAATCACCAATAGCATCGCGTTCACCCATGATGTCTTCCAGCAACGTCCCTTTGCTGCCTTCCCATAGCGCAATGCGCTCACGCACGCGGCGGTCCAACTGGCGGAAGTTGTGCTCCACCTCGCGAAAATCGGTGAGTAACTCGCGTGCGCCCTGCATGAATTGCTGAAAACGGTCCTTCACCGCCGTGTCATCCAGCAGCGACACGTCGCCCGCCAGCACCCTTGCCATCTCGGCATCAATGTCGTCACGCTTTTTGTGCAACTCGGCAATGCGTTTGGCTGGATCGGCTTCGCTGCCCTCGCTCATCTGCTTGAGCAGGTCAAAGAGGGTGAGCAAGCGCGATTCGGTTCCGACAAATTGCCGTTCACTGAGTTGCGTCAACCAGGCAATAGCCTTTTCAGTAGCCGGGGTCAGATCAAACTGCGCCTCGTCCGTGCCCGTGCGGTAGAACTTGCGCAGCCAGCCCTTATCGGGTCCTGCCCAGTCGTTTAGGTATTCCAGTGCAGGCTTGGGGAATGCAGTCTCACCCAGATGCAGGCGTAAGGCATACAATTCATCCTCCAGTGCTTCGGCCAAATCCGCCGCTGCCATCACCCGCTCATTGGGCACTACGAATACCCGATGCAAAAAGCTCGCTACCAGCGGTGCATGATCTGAACGCAACAGACGCCATGCGGGGTGATGGTTACGCAGGACGTCAAGGGTGGCGTAGTCGAGAGTCACCAAGCAGTACAAACCTCATTATCGTACCTAAACAATACCGGCAAGTTTCCAGCATAATGCAGGATGTGTACTATGGTCACCGTGTTGTACGAAACCTTGTAAGTCAAAGCAACCCCTATGCCTGATCTGGCGCGGTTGGATTCACGCCCGAAAAATATGTGCGGAAACGTCGCGTGTCTCGGGTCAGGATAGGATACCCGGAAACGGCGGGCGCCCTGTGCGCCGATGAAGAAATCAGCTAGCACATTTTTTCTTTATATTGGGGATTGTGACTTGCCCCTTGCTGGTGAGAGTGGTTGCCATTTTGGACTCCTGGGGTATTACACGATCAATAATTATAATGCCCCATGACCGCAGCGGCAATTTTATAGAATGGCGATCTGGTTATGGATTGTTAATCCGCTTCATGAGCGACGAATTACTGTTAGCTCCGGTCTTGCTGATGTTTTTCGGTGTATGAGCCTGCTGTGGTTACAACGCAATCCGTTGCTGATCGACTGGATGGCGCAGCGCGAGGTGGTAACGGCATTTAAGGAGTGAAAATCAGGTCATCACGATCTGGGTATGCACCTCGACCTTGAGCGCACGCTTGATGGCTGCAAACACTGCCGAAATGTTGCTCATGGTCGGGTTGCCCGATTGCGAGAGCATCCGGTGCAGGCTCTTGGCGGGCTTGTGGATTTCCTCGGCCAGCGCCTCGAAGCCGACCGTGGCGTTCACAAGGTCACGCAGGATCAACTTGGCTGATTCCGGCTCGCCATTGATAAACAGGGTGATGGCTTCGTCCAGAAGCGCCTGGGCAAAGGCCGGATCGTTTTGCACGCGCGCGGCTACGGTCTCTTTGAAATCACGGGTTAGTGCCATATTTACTTTCCTTTCTGGGTTGATATCTTGCGGCGTTTGTAGTCTTCCCACAGCGTCACCGCTTGGTCGATGTCCTGCTGCTGACGTTTCTTGGTGCCACCACCGATCAGGACGATGATCTTTAGACCATCCTTGGCGAGATAGATGCGCAAGCCCGGTCCCCAATCAATCTTGTATTCCCCAATACCGCGAAACCACTCAACGTTGGACAGGTTGCCCTGTTCTATCCGGCTGATGGCTACGCGAATCTTGGCGGCAGCAACGGCCTCTAGCGACCCGAACCACTCCGCAAAGGGACTGTCGCCATCGTCCAGCAGTAGTTCTTTGATCTGGCAGCTCATGAGTTTAATGGTAACGTATAGGTTCCTATTGCGCCAGTGTGGCAGGTTTGATGCCTGACACGCTTAAAACCGGGCATTTCGGAAGGTCGGTATCCGCAGCACGGAAGGCCGGAACTCCTCGTGGCACAGGAATTTCAGGCAAATAAAAGGGCCCGGAAGCTATCCAAGCCCTTCAATTTGGTGGAGCGGAGGAGGATCGAACTCCCGACCTTCGCATTGCGAATGCAAATCAGACGTTTTTCGCGGATATTTGAAATATAAGCATTTTTCATTACGCTTTGTACTCAACATGTTACGCACAGTAATATCCCGTCCTATCCCAAGTGATCACGCCCTATCCCGTCTCATGGTGCAGCGTAATTGCAGCGCAAATATCGCTATTACGAGCCTCTTCGTGCATGTTATATAAGGAAGTTCTGCGCCGCAGAATCGCATCCTTCGACATACATAAATCTGATAAACCTGGAGCCTTCGGCCACCTAGCCAACGTGCGCAGTCGCGTGGCGAGGGTCTGGTAGGCCATCGGGACCTTGTGCAGTGCGCCAATCGGGTGTGAGCAATCCTCGGAACTCCATCGGTACCCGTGAAATCTACAAGGTAAACATAATCAGTTGGTTATATGTATAGGCTGTCCAATTACACCCCCGCGTTTATAAGTCAAATCATTATCTGACCCGGTCCCGATCTATACCCTCACTGTAGGGGATATCCTGGGACATCCCCGCCTGCAACCCTTCAGAAAGGAGACGACGATGACGAAACAGAAAAGGTTGGTCGGGATTAGGTTATTTAGGTCCATGATTGGCATCTGGGTGTGTGGTTCCCTGTCTGCCCTACATGGCATCTTCAGTGCGGTTACTGGGGATTACACCGTTTTTGCCCCCATGATAGGCATAAACCTGCTGGCTATATTCTTTGCTTTGCACGCCATGCAGACATATTGGTCCGGGGTCGGTGATGACCCCGAGATTAGAGAGGTAGCCGCCTCGGAGATGTCTCGCACTGTTCGAATAGTGACCGAGCATGCCCGCAGAACGCGTGCTGCCGTCCTCATGCGATGGAGGGAAAGATCTCCATCCTGCGAGCTTGGTGCTATTGGAAATCTCTCGAAGGCTCGCGCCAAGGCTGAAGCGGTGACGAGCCATCCTTGCGGAAGACAAGCTGGCCCTGCATCGAAGTCCAGACGCCAAGCCAGCGGCACCAAGTCGTCTTCAGATCCAGACGGCGATGGTGGGGACAGTGACCCCACGCGATCGCTCATCCCATCAGCACTGCTCCAGCAGCTAGAAGCATCCCCAAGAATCGGTTGGTCGTACAACGAATTCTCCAACCTTTTCGGCGCATCTCCGAAGACACTCCGCAATAAAGTCAGTCGCGGCGAATTTCCCCCTCCGATCAAAACAGCCCTCGGCGTGAGATTCACCTCCGAGCATCTGCGCTACGCCCTAGATCCTGAGCAGTTCGCCCCCAAACCTCCAAAGCGGGGCAGGGGCAGGCCGAGAATCGCGGAACAGCGCGGAAAGGGGGGTGTGCGATGAGCGCCCAGCCTATTCAAGAAATCCTTTCCCAACTGCAACGAGTCAAAAAGATCGCCCCGGACAAGTGGACCGCACTGTGCCCAGCTCATGATGACCGGCGACCGTCCCTGAGTATCCGTGAGGCAGACGACGGCAAAATCCTCCTGCATTGCTGGGCAGGGTGTGGTGCTGCCGATATCGTCAACGCGCTCGGGTTGACGCTTGCCGATCTGTTTCCACGTACAAACCGCTACAACGTCGGGGAGGCGAGATCGGTGCACCGCGTATGGGCGCATCGCGAAGCGCTTCAGGGAATCGCCCATGAGGCGATCATCGTCCGCCTCTTCATCGCACGCCTGGTTGGATGTGCTCCGTTGGACCACGACGATTTGGTGCGGTTAGCTCTAGCCGACGAGCGGATTGGTGAGGCCCTGAGAGTGGCGGAGGAGGGACGATGAGCACGGATTGGGATCAACTCGCTACCCCCCTAAATTCTCCTGCAGATACGCCCGCACAGAATATCGATCCAGGCCCCGATGACGGCGGGGAAGCGATCTCCTGGAAACGGGTCAATATCGGCTTTTGTGCCCGTCATAATCCTCCGCCCCGCCGTTTCGCTATTGGGAAGCTCCCGGTTCCCGAAGAGACCGGAGTGTATGGCCTACTCCTGGGTCCGGATGGCACCCGCAAAAGCTGGCTGGCGCTGCACATTGCCATGGCCAAGGCTGGCGGCCAACCGGTTGCAGGGGGGCTGTGGCCAGCCCCAGAGCCTGGACGGGTGGTTTACGTGACGACTGAAGATGATGTGGCGGAGCTATGGGAGCGCATTCACGCCATCGCCAGGCAACCTGGGTGGGAGTGGGTAGGAGATCTGGGACATCACCTGGACATTTTGGCTGTACCGCAGATAACCCTGGTAACGGACTCAAAGAATGGACCCGCAAGGGGGGCGGATTGCACCCGCCTTATTCGGTACGCCAAGGGAGCATCCCTGATGGTCCTGGACCCTCTGGCCGACCTTGCTGACGCCGATGACGCTGACGCCCGTGCCAGTCGGATGATCGTGCAGACCCTGCGCCATATCAGCCGAAGCGTAGGCGCGGCGGTACTCGTAGTTCACCACCAGAACAAGGCGGCCATGCTGGCTGGCAACACGAACCACCAGTCTGGCCGGGGAAACACGCGGATTGGCGCAGGCGCACGCTGGGCGGTCGTGCTGCAGCCTATGGATAGGGAGATGGCGGAACTGGAGGGTATCGATATTGCGGACAGAAGTCGCTGGACAGCAGTCCATGAATCCAAGGCGAGCTATGCCCACCTTGATGCGCCGCAGTGGTTCTATCACTGGCCGACGACGCAGGAGCGCAATGGCGCAGTGGTTGGTGGTGTTCCTCTTTTCAGAAAACTGCCGAGCGTGGGAAAGACCATCACCAAAAAAGCCAGGGCATATGCGCAGGCAAGTAATGGGGGGATAGATGATGACGACGACTATTGAGGATATCTTTGCGCGAGGCACTGTTCCCGCATCCACCGCCTATCAAGCCCGGCTGATGATCTTTCAGCCGACCAGGAGGCCGCGTGAGCTCGCACAGCTGATCCAAACCGCCTGGGGTAAGCATCGGGTGAAGGGCAGGCTTGGGCAGCAGCACGCCGACGTTCTGGAAGCTATCCTCCACAGCGGGACGAAGCCACGGCGCCTGGGGGACGATGGCAGAATCAAGATTCTGGTCGATCCGGCTGAAGTGCGGCGAAAGTCGCGGCAGGACGGGACGACGCTCCAGCGGGTTCTGGATGATCTGATGCAAGCGATCATCCAAATCATCGAACCCGACCATCTGGCGGGAATCGGGCATTTGATCGACCACATCGATTGGGCGCGGCAACCCTCTGGTGCATTCATTGTAAAAGCGCCCCCCGGGGGAGCGGTCATCTGCGAACGGCGACAATGGCGTGTTGATCTCGGAAAGATGCTCTGTCGGCTTGTAGATAGCGATTTATGGATATCCCGCGACCCGTATCCAATCGCGGCAATGCGTCACGGCATCTCCCAGGCCGTAGCTCGACATGTGCTGAGCCATAAAGTCTCACCAAAAGGTGGCTGGAGGCTGGATGGTCTCATTGCGTCGGTTGCGGGTCCCCTATCTGCGCAGCAGCAAAGGAATCGTCGGCGGGAAATCCATCAGGACGTCGAGGTCCTTTTGAGATTGGGGATTAATCTACATGATGGCAGGGTTCACATGACCCGAAAGGGGGCCGTGTGTAGCAAAACCGCGGGACCGTGTAGCATACCCGCGGTAGCGTGTAGTAAAACCGCGGGGCGTGTAGCAAAACCGCGGCCTATTTAGGTCTTCTAGGTCTTGTCAGGACAAGACCTAGAATCGGATCACCTGCCGCATTCTAGCGGCAGGTGGCCTGGTTCAGGATAAAGAAATTTTACGCGGGAGCCCTCAAGGGGGCGGCCACAACAACGGATCTATGTGCCAGCGGGCGGCGTCTACCGGGTAGACGGCCAGCATGGGCCGTGGTGGACCATGTTCTCGCGAAAGACACCGATATCATTTCCCCTTCTTTAATCTTGCGTTCCGCTCTGTTTTTTTCCCAGAAGTCCCATGGGATCGTTTCGTCTACCCGGTAGACGATGCATCTTCTGGGACTGAGGCTTCTTTCTTTAGCAACCGCATACATCTCTTTCTGCTGCGATTTGATTTCGGCGCTGTCAAATAAAATGGGCTTACCGACGATCCCGACTTTGCCTCGTGTGAGGTATTCGATTCTGTATCTGAACTTTCCATGGTCAATCTCATGCGCGGCCTTACCACGTTTCACGGCGATGTCTGAGCAATGGATGCCGAGGGCCGAGGCAATCTGCGCCCGGCAGGCGTCTACCCGGTAGACGGTGAAGTCGGGGGCATCAGTCGGTGCCGCCAAAGGGTAGGGTGCATCCCCGGTCATCTGATGATGCCCCATATTACAAAGCTGCTCGGTCGATAGGGATCGCCGGGATGCGCGTCCATACCGTAGTGGCACCCGCCGATCTCTGTTCCAGCTGGAGGGGGTCCCTTTGCGCAGCCTGCGATGCCGTTATTGCCCCTTGTCTCCCCCGCTGATTTGCTACTCCAATGTCGTCTACCGGGTAGACGACACCCCCAGTTTCCCCTCTGCAACCCGTCTACCGGGTAGACGATGGCCCCAGAATCGGCAAATAAAAGCGTCATCCCGGAAAACGCCGGCCCCAAAAATCGTCTACCCGGTAGACGAAAACGCCAAAAAAAGCGTCTACCGAAAGAAAAGCGGAACGCAAGATAAAGAAGGGGTAATGCGGGCGTTTTCCGGGAAAACTGGCCGCGCCGATCGTCTACCCGGTAGACGCTACCCGCAACCTCCAAGATCAGGGGTCCGCAGCCCCTTCCCGAGGCTCACGCGATGCTGCCCCGGCGTATGATCGTCTACCCGGTAGACGGTCTGGCGACTCGTAGAGCGGGTTGGATGCGTTGATAGGTACCCCAATACCCTGCTGCCTGCTAGAATCGGAGCATGTTTGATTGATGAAAGCGGTTTCCCGCTGAAGGACCACTATGCACGAAGCGCTGACGGTTGCCGCAAGCCATCCGCACAGGAAGATGCCCAGGCCGACCGTTCACCTGTCCGTTCCCTGCTCCAGCCCCTTCCGCCTCCCATGACCGAGCAAGACATCGAAGAGGCCCTGATCCAGAAGCTCAGTGACCTCAAGTACACCTACCGCACCGACATCCGGGACCGCGCTGCCCTGGAGCACAACTTTCGCCTACACTTCGAGGCCCTGAATCAAGTTCATCTGACGGATGCGGAGTTCCATCGCCTGTTGGATTCCATCGTGACCCCGGACGTGTATGCCGCCTCCCGGATGCTCAGGGAACGCAACAGCTTCGAGCGCGATGATGGGACACCGCTCTACTATACCCTGGTCAACATCAAGGACTGGTGCAAGAACACTTTTGAAGTCATCAATCAATTGCGGATCAATACCGACTACAGCCATCACCGCTATGACGTGATCCTCCTGCTCAATGGCGTGCCCGTGGTGCAGATCGAGCTCAAGACCCTCGCCATCAGTCCGCGCCGCGCCATCCAGCAGATCGTCGAGTACAAGAACGATCCGGGCAACGGCTACGCCAAAACCCTGCTCTGTTTCCTGCAAATCTTCCTCGTCAGCAACCGCAGCGATACCTGGTACTTTGCCAATAACAACAGCCGCCACTTTGCTTTCAATGCCGATGAGCGGTTTCTGCCCCTCTACCAGTTCGCCCGGGAAGATAACAGCAAGATCACGCATCTGGATGACTTTGCCGATGCCTTCCTGGCCAAATGCACTTTGGGCGAGATGATCAGCCGCTATATGGTCCTGGTCGCCAGCGAACAGAAGCTCCTGATGATGCGTCCCTATCAGATCTATGCCGTCAAGGCGATCGTGGACTGTATCCATCAGCATCGCGGCAATGGCTACATCTGGCACACCACCGGCAGCGGCAAGACCCTGACCTCGTTCAAGGCGGCGACCCTCCTCAAGGACAACCCGGACATCGACAAATGCCTCTTCGTCGTGGACCGCAAGGATCTGGACCGACAGACCCGCGAAGAATTCAACAAATTTCAGGAAGGCTGCGTGGAGGAGAACACCCACACGGGGACACTCGTCCGCAGACTCCTGTCCGAGGACTATGCCGACAAGGTGATCGTCACCACCATCCAAAAGCTCGGCCTGGCCCTGGACGGAACCCATCGCCGCAACTACAAGGAACAGCTGGAACCGCTTCGGCAGAGCCGCATCGTCTTCATCTTCGACGAGTGCCACCGCTCCCAGTTTGGGGAGAACCATAAGGCCATCAAGGAATTTTTTCCCAACGCGCAGCTCTTTGGCTTTACGGGCACCCCGATCTTCGAGCAAAACGCCAACTACCAGCAGATCGAGGGCGAGCAGGCGTCCTACCGGACCACGCAGGACATTTTCCAGCAGCTCCTCCACGCCTACACCATCACTCACGCTATTGAGGACCTTAACGTCCTGCGCTTTCATGTGGACTACTACAAGCCCGAGGGAAAGCAACCGCCCAAGCCCGGCGAGCCCCTGGCCAAACGGGCCATCGTCGAAGCGATCCTCGCCAAGCACGATGCGGCCACCGCTGGCCGGAAGTTCAATGCACTCCTGGCCACCGCTTCGATTAATGACGCCATCGAGTACCACGCGCTGTTCGAGACCATCCAGGCCGAGAAACAGACAGAAAACCCCGACTTTCGCCCGCTGAACATCGCCTGTGTGTTCTCCCCACCAGCCGAGGGCAATCAGGATGTCCTGCAGATTCAGGAAGACCTTCCCCAGGAAAAGGCGGACAATGCCCAGGACCCGGATCGGAAAAAAGCCGCCCTACAAGCCATCATCACCGCTTACAATCGGCGCTATGGCAGCAATCACAGCATTGGCGAATTCGATCTCTACTATCAGGATGTACAAAAGCGCATCAAGGACCAGCAATACCTCAACACAGATCTCCCCCACGACCAGAAAATCGACATCACCATCGTCGTGGACATGCTGCTCACCGGCTTTGACTCCCAGTACCTCAACACCCTCTACGTCGATAAGAACCTCAAGTATCACGGCCTGATCCAGGCATTTTCCCGGACCAATCGCATCCTCAATGACACCAAGCCATACGGCAACATTCTGGATTTCCGCCAGCAGCAGGAAGCCGTGGACGCCGCCATTAGTCTGTTTTCCGGTCAGTCGGGCGAACAGGCGAAGAGAATCTGGCTGGTAGACAAGGCGCCCGTGGTCATCGAGCGGCTCCAGGGGGCCATGGAGCAACTGGGCACCTTCCTACAGTCCCAAGGACTGCCATCCGCTCCCGAGGCTATTCCACAACTCCAGGGCGATGTCGCCCGCTGTCAGTTCATCAAGCTCTTCAAGGATGTTCAGCGATTCAAGACGCAACTGGATCAGTACACGGATTTGACGCCCGAAGATCGCACGGTCATTGAGCAGGTGGTGCCCACAGAGACCCTGCAGGGGTTTCGGGGCGTCTATCTGGATACCGCGCAACGCCTGAAGGAGCAACGGGATCAGGGGGGCTGCAAGGCGAGCCCTGAAGTACAGCAGCTGGACTTTGAGTTCGTGCTCTTTGCCTCGGCGGTCATTGACTACGACTACATCATGACCCTGATCAGCCGCTATACCAATCCAACACCGGGCAAGCAGAAAATGAACCGGGAAGAACTGGTGGGATTGATCCTGTCGGACGCCAAGTTCTTGGAAGATCGGGAAGAGATCACGGCCTACATCAACAGCCTGGAAGCCGGAAAAGGACTCGACGAACGCGCAATACGGGAAGGCTTTGAACGCTTCAAGGCCAGGAAGCAAAAGCAACAGATCGTCGATATGGCTCAGGCCCATGGGCTGGAATCCAAGGCACTGCAAGACTTCATCGACAACACCTTGGGCCGTATGATCTTCGATGGAGAGCACCTGAGCGACCTGCTGGCTCCACTTCAGCTAGGCTGGAAGGCACGGACGCAGAAAGAACAGTCGCTCATGAAGGACCTGATCCCTCTGCTGCACAAGCTGGCACAGGGACGGGAGATTTCGGGGTTGGAGGCTTATGAGCAATAATCATCCACGGCGTAAGGAGTGAATCCAGCGCAATAACGCCTTGCCACAACAGGCGGTTGTTGAGATGAATGACCCCCAATTTTGGTTTGCTCACAATGGAGCCTGACATGAACACGATTTTGCAACAAGTCCAGCAACATGCCTCCAGTTTGCCCTTACCCTTACAGGCAGAGCTTCTGCATTACACCTTGTACCTGGAGCAAAAAGCCCAAGGGAGTGTTTCCAACGTCTCCCGGCCCATAGAACGGGAACGCCTTGCCCAAGCGTTGGAACAAGCCGTGGCATTGAATCCCTATGGCGATATTGCGGACCCGGTGTCCTGGCAACAGGAACAACGCCAGGATCGCCCGCTACCTGGAAGAAAGCATGCTGATTGACAGCAACCTGATCATCTATGCAACACAAGCGCAGCATCAAGCCTTGCGGAGCTGGTTGGTCGCGCATGCGAGCCACTACTCAGCCATCACTCGTCTGGAAACGCTGGGATACCCTAACCTGCAAGAGGCTGAACAACAGGCCATTATGGCTATTCTCGATCAGCTGGAATTGCTGATGATCGGCTCCGTAACCATGGAACTTGCCATTGCGCTGCGTCGACAACGGAAGATGACCCTTGGCGACGCCTTGATTGCGGCAACTTGTCTGGAGCATCAACTACCACTGGCGAGCGCAAATGAAAAGGATTTTACGTGGATCAATGGATTAATTATCCATAATCCGCTGCGGCAGGAAGCGCATGGGAAGCAGAACGGATGAAGGAGACAGAAAACCGTGGAAGAGTGCCCAGGCTGCGTTTTCCGGAGTTTCGGGAGTCGGGGGAGTGGGAAACAAAACGACTAGAAGACTTCGCAGTAATTGTGCGAGGTGGTTCACCTCGTCCGATTGATGAATTTATAACCAACGATGCTAATGGTCTTAATTGGTTAAAAATTGGAGACATTGATAAAGAATCAAAATTTGTCATAAACACACAGGAAAAAGTCATTCCTGCCGCGTTGACCAAAACGCGAGTGGTCAATCCTGGAGATTTGATACTTTCAAACTCAATGAGCTTTGGGCGGCCGTATATTCTTGAAATTAAAACTTGCATCCATGACGGATGGATTGCCGTTTCAGAAATCGATGCTACCATTGATAGGGATTATATTTACTATCTAATGATGACATCTATCAGTCAAAAATACTTCTCAAACAATGCGGCCGGTAGCGGCGTGCAAAACCTCAACGTAGACATCATTAAGTTTTTACCTGTTTTATATCCCAACAAAAAAGAACAACAAAAAATCGCCGACTGCCTCTCTTCCTTCGACGACTTAATCACCCTGGAGGCGCAAAAGCTCAATGCGCTCAAGACTCATAAAAGGGGGTTGATGCAGCAGCTTTTCCCGGCAGAAGGGGAAACGGTGCCCAGGATGCGGTTTCCAGAGTTTCGGGATGCTTGGCAAATAAGGAAGCTGGAAGAGATTGCTGACTTTTTTAAGGGAAAAGGTATTTCAAAAGCTGATATTGATCCACAAGGACAGACCCCTTGTATACGTTATGGCGAGCTTTATACAGAGTATAACGAGTCCATCAAAAACGTATTCTCAAGAACAAACGTCTCCCCGTCAGAACTTTTCCTTAGCAGAGCTAACGATGTTATCGTTCCGGCCTCTGGGGAAACAAAAATAGATATCGCCAGAGCGTCTTGTGTCAAACTGGACCAAGTCGCGTTGGGTGGCGACTTAAATGTTCTCCGGCCAAATATTGACGGACTCTTCCTAAGTTATATCCTGAATGGTCCTGCTAAGGAAGAAATTGCAAGGACCGCCCAGGGTGACACAGTTGTCCATTTGTATGCGAGTCAATTAAAGCTTATTGATCTGCCTGTTCCAGGACATGAAGAACAACAAAAGATTTCCGACTGCCTCTCTTCCCTTGACGATCTGATCACGGCCCAGGCTCAGAAAGTCGGAGCGCTCAAGACCCATAAAAAGGGGCTGATGCAGCAGCTCTTTCCGGTTCTGGACGATACGCCGGGATGAGCACGCCCAAGATCCTCATGATCGCTGGTCCGAACGGTGCCGGGAAAACCACCTTCGCCCGATCTTTTTTGCCGGAAGAGGCACGCTGCCCCCGTTTCATCAATGCCGATCTGATTGCCGCGGGCCTGTCACCCTTCGCGCCAGAGGCCGCATCGATTCGTGCTGGGCGTTTGATGCTGGAGGAAATGGCGGCCTGCGTGCGTCGGGGAGAGAGCTTTGCTTTCGAGACGACCTTGTCGGGCCTATCCTATCTGCACTCCATCTCGCAGTGGCAGGCACAGGGTTACCACGTCGCGCTGTTTTTCCTGGCCCTGCCAAGCGCCGAAATGGCGATTGCTCGCGTGTCCGAGCGGGTACGACAGGGCGGGCATGGCATCCCTGAGGCGGTCATCCGCCGTCGCTTCGCCGCAGGATTGCGGAATTTTGATCAGCACTACAAGCACAGTGTCAGCAACTGGGTAAAATACGATAATTCTAGTGCTCAACCTGCACTGCTCGAATGGGGAGAAAACCTATGAATCTGCCAAGCGATATTGCCAATGCCAAGGACCCGGATGTACGCGCTTCCCTGAACGCCTTGCGGCGGGCAGCTCAGCTGGCCAGAAAGACGGCCATGCAAACCAATACCAGTATTGTCATTGTTCGGGATGGGCAAGTGGTGCATGTCTCCGCGCAAGAGTTGCGCAGGACGGTCACAAGTGAGTCCGCGCATGACTGAATGCAACCAAAGGCCGCGACGCTCACCCGTGCAGGGATCTCCCACGATAACCTATTCTATTCCTGCGTTTGGTTGGGAAAATCCATCGCCATACTTGGGAATACGATCCTCAGCATGTTCTTCCGTCCGGAGTCGCTGCCATGTCCAACGATGACCTTTTGCCCGTGGTTTCTCGCCTAAGCCATGCCGAAAAGTTTCGCCTGGTCCAGCTGATGTTCCAGCAGCTGGAAGAAGAGGAGGGGATTGTGGTGAAGACCAATCCAGAAGAGTCTGCCCCATTCGATCCCCGCAGCTTCTACGGACGTGGCCAGGCCACCCGTGAGCGCGTAGATGTCTATCTCACCGCTTCCCGTGAAGGCTGGGAGCGATGAGCTATCTGTTCGATTCCAACGTCATCCTTTACAACACCCAACCCCCCGACGCGATCATTGCCGCTACCGCTCTGGTCCACGGTCTGACCGTGATCACCCAGAACACCGACGACTTCACACGCCTGGGCGTCCCCACCCTCACCGTAGCGATGAAACCATGACTGAAATCGACCAGAAACAACTAGGCAACACCCTCTGGGGCATTGCCGACACCTTACGTGGAGCGATGAACGCGGACGACTTCCGCGACTACATGCTGTCCTTCCTGTTCCTCCGCTACCTGTCGGACAACTACGCGCAAGCCGCACAAAAGGAACTGGGTTCCGATTACCCTGAATTGGGCACGGTGGACCGCCGCACACCCCTGGCGTTGTGGTATACCCAGAATCCCGATGACATCGAAGAGTTCGAGAAGCAGATGCGCCGGAAGATCCACTATGTGGTTCGCCCCGAATTCCTCTGGGGGAGCATATCGGAATTGGCCCGCACCCAGAACCGGGATTTGCTGCACACCCTGCAAAAGGGTTTCGACTACATCGAAAACGAATCCTTCGCCAGCACTTTCAATGGCCTATTTTCCGAGATTAACCTGAACTCAGAAAAGCTGGGCAAGGACTACAGCGCCCGCAATGCCAAGCTCTGTACCATCATCCAGGCCATCGCCGATGGTCTGGCTCAGTTCTCCACCAACCAGGACGTGCTGGGCGATGCCTACGAGTATCTGATCGGCCAGTTTGCTGCGGGCTCCGGCAAAAAGGCCGGAGAGTTCTACACCCCCCAGCAAATCTCCAGCATCCTCTCAGGGATAGTCACCCTCGATAGCCAGGACCCATCTACGGGCAAGAAGAAGCAACTGGAGAGCGTCCTGGACTTCGCTTGCGGCTCCGGCTCCCTGCTGCTCAACGTCCGGCACCGCATGGGTCCCCACGGCATTGGCAAGATCTATGGGCAGGAAAAGAATATCACCACCTACAACCTGGCGCGGATGAATATGCTGCTCCATGGGGTGAAAGACTCGGAGTTCGAGATTTACCATGGCGACACCCTGACCAATGATTGGGACCTCCTGCGCGAAACGAATCCGGCCAAGGCACCCAAGTTCGACGCCGTAGTCGCCAATCCCCCCTTTAGTTATCGCTGGGAGCCGAGTAGCGCCTTAGGCGAGGATATGCGCTTCAAGAACTATGGCCTCGCTCCCAAGTCTGCTGCGGACTTTGCCTTTCTCCTGCACGGTTTTCATTACCTCAAGCCCGAGGGAGTCATGGCCATCATCCTGCCTCATGGCGTGCTCTTTCGCGGGGGTGCCGAAGAACGCATCCGCACCAAGCTCCTCAAGGACGGCAACATCGACACGGTGATCGGCCTGCCCGCCAATCTGTTTTTCTCCACCGGCATCCCGGTCTGCATCCTCGTCCTCAAGAAGTGCAAGAAGCCTGATGACGTGCTGTTCATCAACGCCGCCGAGCATTTTGAGAAGGGAAAGCGGCAGAATCGCTTGCGGCCCGAAGATATCGACAAAATTATCGACACCTACCAGCTTCGCCGCGAGGAGGGTCGTTACGCACGCCGGGTGCCAATGGCCGAAATCGAGGAGAATGGCTATAACCTCAACATCTCCCGGTATGTCAGCACGGCCCAGGCTGAGGACGAAATCGACCTGCAGGCGGTCCACAAGGAGCTGACCGCGTTGGAGCGCAAGATCGCGGAGGCCACGCAGCGGCACAATGCTTTTCTGCAGGAGCTTGATCTACCGCCGCTGGGGGCACCGTGACAGACTGCGTTATACTCATGACGCATGATTTCAGAAGCAAGGGAGTCGTTTTGTGAGTGTATGGAAAATTTGGTGTGATGGTTCCTGCGGCCCGACCAATCCCGGCCCCTGTGCCTGGGGAGCGGTGATTGAGTCGCCGGATGGGGAGCGCACGGAGCATTGCGGCTTTATCCAGAAACGGGGCACCAACAACATTGCCGAACTGACGGCAGCCATTGAGTCCTTGCGCAGGATTCCCGAAGGGGCGGAAGTAATTCTTTGCTCTGATAGCCAGTACACCCTGAAGGGATTGGGGGAATGGCTCCCCGGCTGGATCAGGAAGGGCTGGAAAACGGCCTCGGGATCGCCGGTACTGAACCAGGAACTCTGGAAACTGCTGCACCAGGAGTATCTTACCCGCAAGGTCAAGCTGGAGTGGGTACGTGGGCACAATGGGCATCCGGAAAACGAGACGGCAGACCAGCTCGCGAACCGTGGATTGACTCTGGGATGAAGTGGGCGGGTCAGCATCTTCTCTATTTCGCCGCTGTAGCCCACAGCAAAAGAAGCACTTGGGATTCGGTGCCATCATGAGAAAGCGTAGCGCCAGAATAGAGGCTCTTCTGGGGGAAATGATGCCGCTCGCGCACGCGGTCGGTAACGCGCTGAAGCACGGTTCGGAGATGTCGCGATTGTTGACATCGCTCTATACCATTTTGTATGAGCGTGACGACGAAGCCTTCCAGGCTGTGCTGGAAACCCTCCGTGCCGAGGGACTGACCGAACTTTGGCAATACTATTGGGATCGGGCTACCGAAATGGCTTGTGCGAAATCCTATGGCAATGGGTTGCGCAGCCTCCTGATTGCCGTTCCCTTTCTGGCTCCCTGGTCCGGGGAATGCCGAGCGGCTGATCGCAAGGCGCTATCCCAGGTCCTAAAGAAGCAAGGCGTCATACCCCCGCGTGGCAAAATCCACTGGGTTCAGCAACCGCAGTCGATTTACCATTTGAGAGATACCAGCCCAATGCAGCTGTGGACGCTGAACACGCCCACAGCCACAGCCCCCTATCCATGGAACTATAGCCGTGTGACGACGCCTACCATGTACCTGCTGGTGGGGCGATTGGAGTTTCCAGAGCAAGGCAGGCTCCACTGGCCTAATCCGGAATTGCTCATCCAGGCCCAGGCCGAAGCGCTGGGCTGGCCGGTAGAAACGCTCGACGCTTGTGGTCCCCTGCAATTCTTTCTGGAACAGGTGGATGACGAACCCGAATCCATGGAAGACCCTTTGCTGGAAATGGCCTTCTCGGTCGCTGCAGCTGCAAAAAAACGGATTGAAGATGAGCACATTGCCGCAAAGGACTGTAGAGTTATCCTGGAGTTTGGACCAGCCAGCATGATCCATGTCTATCTCCAGCCCAGGCATCAACACAAAAACCTGCTTTGCAGCATGAACTACGAGGAAGCCATCGAGACACGAACGCAAATCGCGGATAAACTTAAACAGGTGCTGGAGGATTTTGGTTTTCCGGTAGCTTGGAGCGGGCCTGCTGATGGGGCACCGACCATAGTACATTGAGCGCATCTTCCCAAGATTGGCATATAAAGATGCTAAAGGCTGGGGCAGAACCAATGGATGGCGTTACTTCCGCAATTTGAAGGACGGGTATGCAGCGGAAGCGGTCGTTCAGCGGACAGTCCATCATGCTTTTCGCAACTCGTCACTATGGCCGTAATCCGTGGCAGTCTTTTAAGAACAGTTTTCGAGAATCACAACCATTCGATTTACTGTATCATCGAATCGGTGATGGGATCCGGCAGATCTCCTTGCGCGGGCTGCGACAGGCTCAAGAGAAGTGACATCTAATATCCATGTCTTGGAACATAAAACGCATGGTCATTTTGCGTCTGTATGGCAGAAAGATGCAGATAAACCACAAAAATCGGGGGAATTTGGGGGTAGTCCGAAGTTAAAGCCGAGGGGCTGCTAGTGTGGCCTGGGCCACGGTTTACTCACAGTAACCCGAAAACCCGGCGAGCGCTGATGATAACGTGCTCATTTATTTACTGGATGCCCAATACACAACAAAACCACCTTATGTGAGTCGCCAGATAACCTTTCGAAATTGTTTGCAAAAATGGGACCAGTGATCAATCTGACTGATTCAATGTTGAGATTTTAGAGCTCTTGACCACTTGCTCAGAACGGCCTAAACTAAAGCTACATTTTTTTGATAATCTTCAATTTTTGTTGTTGCTTTCAGCAGGTTTAATTATGTTATTTATCATTCGACCTATTCACCGATGGGCAAAGAAGTACGATATAAAGCATCACCATATCTTGCTGGCATGGGCTCTGTTATGTCTACTGATTCCAGCTCTTACCCTATTCATTACATTGGGAGTAAGATTTACCACTGTGGCGCAAGTACTGTCTATTTTTATAATGGGATTATCTATCGGTGTGTATTTCTATATTCTGTTGCTTGCGGAAGAGGCTAGAATTTCTGGTGAATCATAGATTTACTATATTTTATGGTCTTGCCGACCAATAAATTGCAAATAAATCTTAGAGATATAGTTGTCGCCTGGATGTAACGCTCATTATAGCTTCGCGCTGTGGTTCAGTGTGTAGTTGAAAACAAAATCTAATGTAAATTAAGCATTATTTATTCATAAAGAAGATCAACACAGAACCAAAAAAATCAATTGGCAGTCAGCACAAATCCAACTATCCATATAAACATCCTCTAATATTACCTGGTAAATTACTAACAGATACCTTCCTTTTTTTGTTCAATGAGGTGGCTCAATAGAGCGACTTCATGAGCTAAACGGTACTGCTGTTCTGTGACTTCCCATTCTCGGGCTTGTTCAGCATTATAGAACTCTTTGTCGCAAAGCTCTGAAAGCTGTTGACAGCTTATGCTATCGTTCAGAAAACCAATGAGTTCAATAAGCTGTTCATTACCCAGGATAGGTAATGCGGTGTCCAAGGTTAGTCCGTCTTTGCCGATCAACTGCTCGGCCGCTGCGATTGTAGCAGCGTCCAGAGGATCTATATTTTCTAGTGTCATGGCACGTGATAGTGCAGCCTGCAGGTCGAACGTAGTCATAATACCTCCTGATTGATTGTGTCTAGACAAGCCATCCTTAGCCCCGACAGAGTTTCGAGGCTAACACTCCCAGCTTCTTTTTTGAACATTGTCATACATTAACAAAAAACCGTGCGCTATACTCTCTTCCTTGATGCGTTGCTCGGAATCCCAGAAGGATACTTCGCATACCAATCGCGCCATATGATCTTGTAAACTGGAATAACGTAAGGAATCCGATTAAGCCCAGGAATCATCGGCGCCAGTACCGCAATCAATAACATCACGAGGAAAATCAAAAAGGCAATAAGATCACCATTTGGTGAATTTCCGATCGCTGGTATCTGATACAAGAATGTATAGGGCCACAACCACCACGCTCCAGGATAAGGCCCGGCTATATGGGACATACCCCACTCTCCACCCTTTTCATCAAAATGACCTGCTACTGTATTCATTATGGGGCCGCCCAAATACAAAAGTGGGCGTGTATAATTGGTCTCATAGGGTGCCATGTTGGGGTTAGTATTGAAAGTAAGCGCGGCTTCCAACAAGCCCGTACGAGCAAATGTAAGCATACCGTTCATCAAAACGGGGACTGGCCCATAATCGCCAGCCGGTAACACTACACGTCCATGCGTAACCTGGGCTTTATTAAGTGCCGAAGTATATGCGTTATTCCATTCTGTCTGTTGCTTAGCGCTTGCATTTTGGTATGTGTTTAGAGCGGTTGCCACATTCGGATCAAGAGCCGCAATTTGCTGCAAAGGCTGCATCACGAAATCAACTTTGGCATTCAGTGGATATATAACCCCTACCCAACAATTCGGACAGAATGGCCCAATGTGTTGGGCATGGTTGTCATTATGGGTGTAAGGAGGTCCATAGGTCTGTAGGCGACTGGTTCCAGAAAAGTAGGAAACAGTGCGCTTCAGGAATGCGACTGGAGCCTTGGTAGCCACTTCCTTAATTGTCAGTGGACCGTAATTCTTTCCCGGAAACCCCCAAACGGCAGCCAATACCAAAATAATGGTCAGCATAACACCAAACACTATCAGTCCTTCGCGCACCATATCGTAGGGCTTCATTGGATAGCCCCGAAGATTTTTATCTGAAAGAACGCTCATTTTTCATCTCCTTCACCAAGGGCTCTTGCATTCCCATCGTCGATTTCACCTTTACCACCATTGACTATAGGATGCACCGGACTCTCGCTGCGCACAAAAGCAAGGTGAGTCACCACGAAGAAGAGAATCAGACCGGCGAAAAAGACTACATGCAAGGTCAGTACGGTCGTGTAATTCATCCAGTTCATCCACGAAAGGCCTAACGCATTGAAGGCAGCCTTTCCTTGCTGACTATTCCACTGTGCATCCCAGTTGGCCTGCAGGAGAGTACCACTAATACCAGAAAAGATGGTGATGATGAAAATAATCCATCCATTCACCCATGTACGAAAGCGGTTCCCACGCCAAGCCGCCTTAAAAAACTTAAACGTGAGGTGCATAATGACGGCCAGATAGAAAACCTCAACACTCCAAAAATGCATAGCGTTGAAAAATTGTCCAACACTACTGAAATGCCACCAATCCGGCCCAAAAAAAGCCAATACCGTACCACTCATGAATACTACTGCCAG
This sequence comes from Acidithiobacillus sulfurivorans, assembly GCF_018853815.1. GTDB lineage: Bacteria > Pseudomonadota > Gammaproteobacteria > Acidithiobacillales > Acidithiobacillaceae > Acidithiobacillus > Acidithiobacillus sulfurivorans. Next base: position 24,720 of record NZ_JAAOMP010000158.1, read on the forward strand.
TGATGCGAGCGTCATCGTACCAAAGAAGTAACCAAACGAGTTGACGTAGGCGGGCATCTCTGTAGGTAGATCATCTTTCAGTGGCAGGAAAGATTTTAGACCTTTCTGAAGCACCTTATCGATATTCATTCCCCAGCCTCCTCGTCATCCTCTCCATTGCCATATAAAAATGGACCTTGCTGTTGATAGCGACGCCTGGTTTCAGCGTCCATTTCCATGAATTCAGGCATGCGTGCATAGATGCCAACAGCAAAAATGATCAGGCCCACTCCCCAAAAAGCAATATTGGGCCATGCCAAGATAAATATACCAAATACGACATGCGCTACCGCTGGTTGGTGCATGATAGGCAAAGAACTCATACTCATTATCTAACTCCTTTTTATTGCACTTCAGCCCTTCTTGAATCAAATATAATAACATGCAACTATTTGATTCAAAATGAAAAAACGCACCCTTCATTCAGGTAGATATTTTAATAAGAGAAACTCGACGGAATTATCTTGAACACTATAGTGGACCCCAGATTTGAGACAATAGTTTAAGCTTGTTGTCTGGTCAGGAGGAGACGATGAGCGCAGCAAAGCGGAAAGTG
>NZ_JAAOMP010000159.1 GCF_018853815.1 Acidithiobacillus sulfurivorans
CCCGCCGCGAGAATTTTGTGTCAAGTGATACGGCGGATCGCAAAGCACCGCGTCGAAATGGTTATCCGGCAGGGAGGGCAGGATAGATAGCAGATCGCCTTCCAGGATGTTGCGGTTTTCTTTTGTGTACATCCCTGAATTCCTTAACGCTGATTCCACAACCACCACCCTCCGCCGACTACAGCCACGCCGACCACAGCCACAAGCAGAACTTCTCCAATGCTCAAGCCTCGCATCAGTCGAAAGATGGCCCCATAAATGAGTCCGTGGATGACCGCGCTGACGATGGTGTGGCCCAGCCAGCCGCCGTGATGGGCGACGTATCCGGCGTGTCCGGCGTGATAAGGATGATGAACCTCTGCATACATTCGGTGGTGCCACATATTTTAATGTCCTTCGTGATGGAGGTTGTCGGTTTTTAGGGCGTTTCCCAGCTTGCGGACGGCGAACAGGCATTCGGCGGCGACATGGGCAGATGTGCTGTTGTTGGGGTTGCGTATGATGCGTCGCAGGATATCTTCGAAAGACTGGCAGGCCATGAGTGCAGACCGGATCTCGGCAGGTTTGCCGTCATGGCATTTATCGTCATAGCTCACGCTGCATTCTCCTGAGAGGATTCCAAAATGTAGGTATGCAACCATTGTGGGTTGTGCCATGCACCTTTGCGCACCATGCAGGCAATCAACTTCTCGACGACACAGCCATTCACATCGTCCATCCACTCTCGAAAATCCGGGTCGTCATCGTAGGCGTCGATGAGCGACCCCATGGCAATGGCATATCCGACAGGGAGATGCCCGGCATCGACATGTCGAAAAATCCGGTCAGCGATATGTTGGAGGTTGGCCATATTAAAATTTTTCCCAGTCCAGGCGATATCTTTCGCTCAACGCGCGGACCACCAAAAAACCGCAAAGTCCAATCACCGCGATAACGCCACAGAAAATTCCCGCGATTAAGGCGATGAAGGTCATCAGAACACCGCCTGTAAGCCAAGCCCGGCATCTCTGGCCGTGAGTGAATTACCATCGCCGACGTACCTTTCCTGTCTCACGAAAGCAAAAACGGAAAAATTTCTGCTTATCGGATAGGCAGCCCGGCCATAGAAGATGAAATCGTTGCCAGGGCAATCCAAATGCCAACCCACCGTCCCGGATTGCCCGTAGAGCGCCCCCACCCGACCAGTCAGGGTCAATCCCAACATTCGTGTCTGCATGCGCAGTCCGCCGCCAAAGCCATTGTTGTACAGTGGCCCATACCAAAGGTGTTGATACCCCACATACACCCCTGCGGAAAAGGGAAGCGTGGCTATTTGTGTATTGAGAAACGTGTCACCGGCATAAATGGAAAACACGCCAGCGACACCACCATTTGGGTCTGCATTTTTAGCCGCCAGCCGTGCACGAACCGTCATGTATTCGTGTTGTGCATTTGAAATTTTTAGCGACAACCCGAATTCTGGTCGAACCATGTTGGTAAAAGCGTAATCACTGGCCGCCCCGGATCCGCGCAACGTGTACAGCAAAGAGTCGTTCGCAAAGCTGGGCACAGGTAACAGGCAGCCTGTCAGACCAGAAATAAGGAAGAAAGGGTATAATCTTTTCACAGATTTTCCTTTTTATGTTTTGAGCGAATGGATGTTTTGCGTTCCCTTGAAATACTTCCTCTAGCCCGTGCTAAAAGACGTGACCGGGCGTAATGGCCCATGACGGTGGTCCGGTCCATACCTCGTAGGGCTGGGCGCATCAGTTTCCCTTCTCTTTAGGCACAGAGATAAACCCAGGAGACTGCAAAGGCGGCGCAATCAACGTTGACCCGGAAGGCTGTGGAATGGCGGGCGTAATCCGTGCTTCCGCATGCGGTGCTGGGTAAATCTGGTTTTTCTGCGTTGCCATTCCGCCCCATCCTTCACCATGTGGCACGTTAATGGTGATATGGTTATTGGAGGGAGTCAGCAGCATACCCAGTACCAATCCAAGGATGAGCGCAACACCAGCAGCTACAACGACGTGCTTTTTCACTTGGTAGCGCAGCTTGTCGCGGTCCGCGCCGGTCCAAGTCTTGGTGAGTTCGCTGATAGCTTTTGGTGGCGAGAAAAAGCAAAGCGGCGTACCGTGAAATGGGTACGGAAAATCGTTGCTGGAAAGCTTGCAAATTTCCAGGCAGGCGCGATAGAGCAACTGCTTGACGTCGTCGCTCATATCTTTGAAATCCTTACAATGGAGCGTTGACACAAGCTGATGCGCTGGTTTTTCTTTGTCGTAATGGTCAGGAATCGGGCAGGCATCGAAATGTGCTTTGGAAAACGCTTTTTGGATATCGGCTATCCGAGTCTGTTTTGTGGCGCGCTTCACATCATCCTCCGTGACCGGAGATGCAAAATGGTCATCACTATGGATCTGTTGTATTGCACGATCAGCCTCTTCCGTAGTGATCGGTGCCCGAGAGAAATTGCTTGTTATGGCGTCCCCCGGATCTTCCGTATTCACAACGACAAAGCCTGAATCAGGGGTATCTGGTATTTTGGCCATCTGTTTGGTTTCCTTTTTCAAAGGGAGTGCATGGAGTGCGTGGTTGCTGCGTGAAAGGCCATCACCAGCGATATCCAATGCCGACTTGCACCACGGGATACCAGCGGAAAGCGTCCAGAGATTGATTCAAATTCGATACTTCGGCGGCGTAGGCATATTGCGCATAGGGGCCAACGCCTTGATCAACACTGACCTTCGGTGTGCCTTGATACGCGGCACCGGCAGAGAGGTTGAAAGACCAAGGTGAACGGCTGGAGAACCGCTGTGAATAACCAATGCCGAAGTATGGGTCAATCGTATTGAAGGTAACTTTGGCGGGTGTCGCCAGCGCATAATTGCCCGCGTTCGATGCGGACGGCTGCAAAGACAGGCGGTTGCCGTTGATAAAGACGCCGGCCGTGAGGTAGAAACCCTGTTCCCATGGATGCCATTGCTCCGCAATTAAACCGTTTAGCAGATGCACACCAAGGTTGTAGTTCTCGCCACCGGACGAAAAGGATGGGTCCAACGAAAACCCACCAATCTGCGCTTGCGTTGTAAAATACGGCGATTCGCGGTATTGCGCCCCCCCATAAACGCCTGTAGTGCCTACGCCGCCCAAAATAGAGAACGGCGATGCATTGGCAGACAATGGTGCCATGAGCGTTGCCAGTACAACCAAACCAATACGCAATTTCATTTTTATTACCCTATTGTGGAGTGATGTCATTCTGTGGGGCGGGAAATCCTGGGGGGGGGCAGCCCCAGGTGGGATAGCGCGGCGGTCCATGAACCGCCGCATTCCCGCATTTCCTTTTGCTCTGCTATCTTTGTGAACACGTAGCCAATCCAGGGGTTACCCGAACTGGTAAGCCATCGCCAACCCCACTGACAAGTTGCTGGTCTGTGAGGAAGGTTCCCGGAACCCGATCTCATAACCCTGGGTGCTTGGCTGATCTCCCTGGAAGTATTTCCACTGGCTGCCGCCGTACATGAAGTCGGTGTATTGCGCGGTGGCCAGCAAATGCAGGCGCGTGGTTACACGATAATCAGCGCCAACGCCCATGGTGTAGTAGGGACGTGGGGCCAGAGTGAGGTCGTCTGTGGATGGCACGTTAAAATACTGGTCATAGTTACTCATGTTACCGGCAAGGCCACCGCCAACTACTTCGCCAACGCCGTCGTTGGCGGAAAGCACCAGACGCCGAGTGACGGCCGTCTGATATTTCGCGCCCAAGCCGATATACTCGTTATGGTAGTTTTCCGGGCTGGAAACGGCGCCAGGCACTACACGATGCCAGCTACGATAACCGCCGAATAAATAAGGAGTGATAGCGTTATTGTCATTCAAAAAGAAGGTCTTTCCGAACTTGGCCTGCAGATCGTTGGTGCTGTGCTGGGCAGACTCGTTGAATGTCCCATCTTCGTACGTGGTCTGTCCGCTGGTTCGGGCATAGCTGATGGAAGCATACCAGTGACGGACCCCAAAAGCGTTGAACGTGCCTTTCCCAAACAGGGTGAATCCCGGCATCATGCCGTTTTCCACATCGCTGCCGTAAGGGGAGACGATGTTTTCAGAGTAGTTGCTCTGCGTGTCCAGGAACCCGATTCCGATCTCGGAGTTGGCGTCCAGAATGGGATTGATATGACCGGTGTCAGCCATGGCCGCTGCAGAGATTCCGATAGTGGCCAACATCGCCATCGTCAGTACGGTTTTTTTGAACATGGTGCTACTCCTCTTCGTAAAAGGTCTTTTCAAGACCGGGTGGATAAACTCAAAGGTGCTTTACGCTTGCGCATCCCGCATAACTTGTTGCGCATACGCCACCGCAGCCCAGGGCCTTCCACCTTGGGCGATCTGCCCAGGCCCCGCGTTGTAGGCCATCAGCGCTAATTGCACATTGCCGTGAAACTGGCGCAGCATCATCGCCAGATAGCGTGCGCCGCCGTTGATGTTCTGGCGGACGTTCCACGGATTGACGCGCAGGGTGTCCCATGCGGTAGCGGGTTCCAGTTGCATGACCCCGATGGCCCCTGCAGGGGACACCCGGTTGGATGAACCATGAAAGTCTCCGCCGTTTTCTACATGAACCACGGCCGCCACGAGCCGGGGCGATATGTGGGCTTCACGGGCGGCTTTCACAACGATTTGCGCGTAAGGTCCAGCCAGATGACGAATGGTTTTCAGGCCGTTGACGGCTTGGCCGATTGTTGCACGGTGTGTATCCGTTTGAAGGCCACGGATGAAAACGCTCAGTTTCCCTTTGGTAGGGTGCTCAGGGTGTACATGCACTAATGCAGCATATCCTGAGCATCCTACACTAAATACTGTGGCAATAACGGCGAGCAACCGAGGTACGCCTGCCCCGGCGCCGGAAAGCGCTCCCGCGCTGGGAAGCGTAAAGATGGAGGCTACCTGTTCGTTGAGGGTATGCATCATTATTGGGGAAATCCTTCTATGGCGGATGGGGTTGAGCCTTGAGAAGCGGAGAAAGCGGCCTTCGCTACAGTAACTGGCACGCCATAATGCAGGAGCCCATAGGCGGTGCGGGCGCTTTTCAAAGGCTCTTCCACACAGCCCGCGCTTTGCGGAAAGCCGTACCTGGCCCTGGGGTAATAGTGGATACCACGCCCGTCATCGAAGTAGTTCACCCACTTGATGCCGGGATCGTTGTACGGCTGCCAGCGGACGGTATGCCCGTTGACCACGCCGCGCGCTGACTGTAAAAGCGTGCTACCTGCCCATTGCGGCACCTGCTGGCCTTCCAGTGCGGCATACGTCATGGACGACACCGGCACAGGAAACACGCCGCGCATCGTCGTGGACGGCAGACGTTGATAGATGGGCCAGGTGCCGTCTGGGGTGCTGCCCAGGACGCCGGTATTGACCCGGGTGTGCCAAAGCCAACCTTGGAAATGCGTCCAGAGAGACAGTCGTTCCGGGATGCGGGTGCCAGCGGCTTTATTAACAAGCGCCCATTCCCAAGCCCACGGATCGGCCTTTGCCTTGGGGGAGAACAGGGCGTGCAGCACCGCTTTATGGAATCGCCCTTCTGACGCCCCTTTTGGCCCCAGGATCCCGTTCGCCCGCTCGAATTGGATAACCGCCCCGCGAATGAAGGGGTTTCCTGCGTTCCATGCATATTGGTCTGCTGCTTTCTGAAGCACG
>NZ_JAAOMP010000016.1 GCF_018853815.1 Acidithiobacillus sulfurivorans
CATGATGTCAATCATCGGAATGATTTCGACCCGGCCTTTCTTCTGCTCAAAGTAACGCCGGTTCATTATCCTGCCCTCGCCACGGCCACCGCTTCTGCATTGGGGTGGCCTTCCGCGTCAAAGGTCACCACCGGCTGACCATCCATGCGGTTGATGAGCATGGTTTTCACCGAGTCCAGTTGCAGCAGAATCATACGCACCTGGTTGTTGAAGGCATTGAAGGTCAACAATCCGAGCATGGCGATGAACAGACCGGAAGCGGTGGATACCAACGCATCGGCAACCCCACCCGTGACCTGCATGGGCGCGTGTCCGGGCTGGGCCAGCACTGAAAACGCATGGAACATGCCAATGATGGTCCCAAACAAACCGAGCAGGGGAGCCAGGGTAATAATGGTGTCCAGCAACCAAAGGCGACGATCCAGTTTCGGAGCAATAACCAGCACGCTTTCTTCCAGGCGGCTGGCGAGAGCTTCGCCTTTCACCTGACCACTATGGGCGGCGGCGGTACGCAGCAATGCGGCTTCGGGTAAGTCTCCGGCATCATCGGCCAGGGTGTTGAGGGCTTCGCGGTCGAGGCGGCCATGACGACCAAGCTCCTGCACAAACACCAGACCACGCAAAATGGTCCGCCGCAGGTACCAGAAACGATCTACCATCACAGCCAATTCCACCAGCAGCATCAGGCCCAGTATGTATAAAACCCCGTCCGAGTAGTTGGCGAGGTGAATGAGATAATGAAGATTCATAGGATTACAGGCTCCATAGCAAGCAGAGGCTGACAAATAAGTGAAACGCTGGGTGACGAACCCCAAAATGGGTCAACATGAGGAATACGCTGGATAGGGCGCGAGAAACTCGCCGACCGGTGCTGTCTGGCTGGAGCGCAAAAATACTGGTAATCACATACCGCAGTGTGCCTGTTTGACGCGTGTTGCATATGCAGCCCTCTATCCGTTCTTGCATACGCTCGCTGCAAGAATCATTCGTAGAGTTCTATACCTTTATTGCCGAGCAGAATAACAACGGAATGTGACACTATTGCGACAATTTGATGACATTTTCCTTACAAAAGGGATTTATTATGGTTAATTTTAAAAAACATCAACAAAACAAAAAGATGGAGTTTTAATGATTATTTTTATCTTATTATATAATATACTAATGAAGTGTTGAGATGCTCACTCCCTTTCTCACCACGAATCCGGTACAATGCATTCTTCCCGGTGAGGAGATTTGATCATGCTGCGCTGGATGACCGACAGCTCTGCGGGTTTTGTTGTGCTGCTTGTCATTGCTTTTGTCGTGTTGCTCGGGGTGTATTTGTTACCGGCACTACTGGCATGGATGATGGCGTGTCCGCAGCGGATGACGATTTTATTATTGAATGTTTTTCTGGGTTGGACCGTGTTTGTCTGGATAGCGGCGCTGGTTTGGGCGTTGGCTTCGGGTAAAGATGAGCGTTTTGACGACGATCCCGTTGTCAGAAAAGAACCCTGGTTGCGCTAGTTTTAAATGTTTACATTGTGATTTATCAGGTTATTCAGGAAAATAATGAGCGATCTTAAGCAAAAGGACAAAATTAAAATGGGTGCTGATTCTCAGCCCGTTGATCAGGAAAAATTACCCCTGGTCATTTTTACGGTCGGAACCGCCGCTTCGGGCAAAAGCTCGTGGGCAATATCCATGCAGGCAAAGCACCCTGCCTTGCGCATCATTATCCTGGAACGGGACATGATCCGGATAGCCTTGCAAGAGGCTGAGAATGGTCAAGCCTTTTCCTGGGGCGAATGGAATCCGGCTTGGGAAAGCAAGGTACAATGGCTTTGGGAGCAACGGGTTCACGATGCAGTAAAACAATGTGATGTGTTGATTCTGGCCGACACGCATCTGGACGCCGTGGAGCTGCAAAAAAAGGCCACCTGGTTACGGGAGTTGGGCGTGACGGATTTCACCCTGAAGTACTTTCCGGCGTTGCCGTTAACGGATCTGCTGCGCCGGGATCAGGGTAGAACGCACCCCGTGGGTGGTGAAGCTCTACGCGAACATCTTAAAAAAATTGTTGCGGAAGATCGCTACTGGGCTGCTATTGAAGGGATTTGAGGGTTCTGCTTAGACCTGCTGTTCCGGTCCCAGAGCGCAGGGGTGGTCGGTATCTCCGGTTTCTACTTGCAGGGTAGGATGAACGATGGCGTACTGTTCCCGGAGGGTCGTAGCAATGTCTGATAAAAACCCATCGCCGGGAAAACCTTGAGGCATAACCAGGTGTGCGGTCAGGGCAGTTTCGGTGGTGCTCATGGCCCAGATATGCAAATCATGAACGGCTGCCACATCTGGAAGGCTGCGCAAATAACGGCGCACGGCATCCGTATCTATGTTGTCCGGGACCCCGTGCAAAACCAGACGGGCAGCTTCTTTCAGCAAAGACCATGTGGCCAGAATAATCAAGGCGCTGATTATAAGACTGACGGTTGAATCCAGCCAGTACCAGTGCATAAACAGCATGACAATACCCGCGACTACGACACCCAAAGAAATAAAGGCATCTCCAGCCATGTGCAAGAAGGCCGCTTTGATATTCAGGTCGCCCTTGCGCCCGGACATGAACAACAGGGCCGTGCCGGTGTTGATCAGCACCCCCAGGGCGGCGACGGCAATGACCACCCGACTGTCTACCGGGCTGGGATGGAGCAGGCGTTCTATGGCCTCCCAGGCAATGCCGCCAGTAACAACCAGCAGAAACAGAGAATTCGAGAGTGCTGCCAGAATAGAACTACTGCGCAAGCCATAGGTGTAACGCTGTGATGGAGGACGCAAGGCCAGGGCGCTGGCACCCCAGGCCATCACCAGACCCAGTACGTCACTCAGGTTGTGGCCAGCATCGGCGAGCAAAGCCAGCGAATGACCAAGCACTCCAAATACGGCTTCCGCCAACACAAAAACAACATTCAGAAAAATGCCAATGGAAAAAGCCCGCCCAAAACTTTTGGGGGCATGATGGTGATGGCCGTGATGATGCCCGGAATGCGGATGCGGGTGCGCAGCATGCTGGTGATCATGCTCATGCTGCCGGGATTCGGAGCGCGCTGGCGTATCATGTTGGTGTACAGAGGGGGATTGTGCTTCGCTCAAGGGACTATGCTCTGAATGGATTTTTACGCTTCACAAGCATAGGGAAAAAGCTTAGTCTGGACAACTCTCCATCAAACCGGAGGTCAGAGTTGATATCGGGAATGCCTGGAAAGGTTTTAATTTTGAGCGTCTTTTTACTTTTTTTGCCATTGGCTGCAACGGCAGCTCCTGGCACAAAGCCGCTTGCCTCAAGCGCGACTGAGGCAGTCACACCCGCTGTGTTGGCGAAATGGATGGCCGGGGCCGAGCATGGTTATGGACCGGATCAATATCGCCTGGGACTGGCTTATGCTGCGGGGGATGGTGTTGCCCAGAATTTCAGTGAGGCTGCACACTGGTGGCGTAAAGGTGCCTACAACATCAATCCCCAAGCGGAACTTATGTTGGGTGAAGCCTATGCCCATGGCTGGGGGGTACCCCGTGATATAGACAAGGCTATTCACTGGTGGAAAGCTGCTGCGCGCTATGGCCCGCCAGAAGTAGCCAGCCGCGCCCAGCTCCTGTTGGATTCAGCCATATAATATCCATTAAACAACAGAGGAATTTGTATGTTTTTTTTGCCCAAGAAATGGCCTGCCTGGGTTGCCTTTGCAGCTTTTTTCAGTGTTTCGATGCAGGCTATGGCCGATGAACCGGCAGTGATTCCTTCGGTTATCTCCAAAAGTGAATTTGCCAAAAAACCAGAGTGGTCTGGCACAGTGGGTTTAGGTTTAAGCAGTAGCACAGGAACCAGCCAGGCACTGAATCTCAATACGGATGATGCGTTACTCTGGCATCGCGGTTTGTGGTCGAACCAGAGTAGGCTCCTGTATAACTACGCGACTTCTCAAGGCGAAGTCAGTGCCGATCGCCTGGATGTCAGTAACCAGACCCGCTATGACATTGCCCTGCAGCAATATTTGTTTGCGAATCTCAATTATCATCGCAACCATTTTGACGGTTACTATTTTCGTGCCGACGAAACCTTGGGTTATGGACACTTTTTTGTTCTGAATCAGGTTTCTCATTTGCGTCTTGAAGCGGGTGCCGGTGTGCGTCAATCGCACCCCATTGGCAGCATATATAGCACGCATCCCATTGCCCGTCTCTATGGAAAATATCTCTGGAAATTCAGTCCACATGCGCATTTATCGGAAGCCGTAGATGCCATTTTGGCGGATAATGGAGCGAATACCTATAATTCGGTTTTTACTGTGGTCAGTCCATTATATGGGCCTTTGAATCTGCGTCTCGCCTTTATTGCCACTTATAATGCGAAAGTGCAACCTGGTTTTAAACCGATGAATACCTTGACGACTATCAATCTGGCCTATAACTTTTAAACAGAATATCGGGAAAATTTTTCCTGAAATTTTTGAACATAAGGTGCATAACGCTGTACGGCATCTGCTGCAGGGTAAAATATTTTTCCTGGTGGAGAGGGTGTCTGCCCTAATATTTTGATGCCCCCCAAATCGGCAGCCGCAGCAATGAGAGCAGATCCTTTTGCCGCCTCAGTGTCCATAGTGATTTCTACAGGCCTATTCAAAATGTGGGCACGCATTTGCATCCAGGCAGCATTCATACTGCCACCTCCCACCGTTTTTATGGGCCCCTGAATGCGTACCTCCGCTTTTTCCATCACGTCATAGCCCCAAGCTTCGATATAGCTGAGTCCTTCCAGCAAGCTCTGAAAAGTCTCGGCATTTTGTCCGGTGTGAATGGTACTTCCCGGCCATGTAGGCGCCTGGATCGGGAAGCGTTCTCCGCTGCTGGCCAGAGGATACAACAAAGCAGCGCTGGGATATTCCGTATGGATGGAGGATTCCAGTGCCCGCATTTGTTCACGCTGAAAATGCTGCAGCAGGGTGCCTGCTCCGGCATTGGATGCCGCGCCAACCAGACAAAAATCACCCAGATAATGACTGTAAAGCCCCATTGTGTTTATTGGATTGCCGTGCACGACCTTGAAAGCCATTGATGAACCAAGGCTGCTCAGGGCTGTGCCGGGCATATATAATCCAGCTGCGGTGGCCGCTGCAACACTGTCAGTACAACCGGCGCGAATCTGGACTGCTGTGGATAAGCCCAGCCTTTGAGCCCATGATTTATTCAGCGTGCCGACGCTGATACCTTCATGCACCACTTTCGGTAATATTGCCGGATCAATATCTGCAGTTTCCAGAATATTGATCATTTTCTCCGGATATTTCATCTGTTGAGCATCCAGACCCATTTTTAGAACATTTCCCCGATCTGAAATCCCCCAGTGATCGGTAAGATGCGCGGCTACCCAGTCCGCCTGGTGATGTACATGATGTACATCCGAAAAATTATGCAGATGACGGCGTAACCACAGGAGTTTACTCAGGGAGCTGGCAGGGGATAGGCAAATGCCCCCTTCTGGCCATTGCTGACTCAACTGTTGTGCCTGTGCTGCAGCACGTTGATCTGAATAGGCCAAAACTGGACCCAGAACATTACCCAGTCGGTCACTGAGCAGGAGGGTTCCGGATGTCCCATCCAGACTCATGGCCTTGATGGCAGACCAGGCCCTGGTATGAACGGATCGCAATTGTTGCGCCAGCATTTCCAGTCCCCGCAACCAACCCTGGCTATCGGTAAGAGTTTCAGACGGACAAGCTGGATAGGGAAGGGCGGCACTGGCTATCGTTTTAAGATTTTCATCAATAATCATACCGCGCAAGCCGGACGTTCCAAAATCTATTCCCAGATAAGTGGGCATGTCCGGGGCCGATCAGTAACCGGGCTGCAGCCGGGTCCATTGCACACCGGGCAACTGCCCGAGGATATCGGGGTTATCCCAGCCGGGTTGGCGGTGTTCGATGATCAGATCGGTGCTGATGCCTCCACGCACATACCAGCGGCCCAGAAGGCGCAGATAACGCGGCTGAATCAGTTGAATAATATCGTCAGCAATCCGGTTACTCATGGCCTCGTGAAAAGCGCCTTCATCGCGAAAACTCCAGAGATACAGTTTCAGGGATTTAAGCTCAACATTATGTTGGTCAGGAATAAAATCGAGCATAAAGTGCGCAAAATCAGGCTGTCCGGTCAGTGGACAGAGGCAGGTAAACTCAGGCATATCCATATGCACAACGTAATCCCGCTCTGGATGGGGGTTGGGGAATCGTTCCAGACTTTTGCTGGGTTGACTGGGCATGGCTTAATCCTCATCATAAAAGTTTCGATAGCCCGGTATCATACCTAAAAACCACTGTTCATGCGCCTCTCGGCTATTATTCTTCAAGGCTTCAAGTCCTTTCGCGAAAACACCCGCATCCAGATCAGCGCCAATCCGGTGGTGATTGTCGGACCCAATGGTTGTGGCAAGTCCAATACCGTGGACGCCCTGCGCTGGGTGCTTGGTGAGTCTTCCGCCAGGCAATTGAGAGGCGGCACCCTGAGCGATGTCATTTCCAATGGGGGAGGCAGTCGTCCGGCGGCTTCCCAGGCCAGTGTGGAATTGCGTTTTGACAATAGTGATGGCACTGCGCCCGGTGCTTTTGCCGAAGTGGCCGAAATCAGTGTCAAACGCAGCCTGGACCGCAAGGGAGACGGTCATTACCGGATTAACGGCGCACGTTGCCGGCGGCGGGATGTCAGTGATCTGTTTTTGGGTACGGGTTTGGGCAGCAGTACGTATGCCATTGTCGAACAGGGAACCATTGGTCGGATTATTGAAGCGCGTCCCGATGATTTGCGAGCCATGCTGGAAGAGGCGGGGGGAATCAGCCGCTACAAGGAAAGGCGCCGGGAAACCGCCCAGCGCATTGCCGAAACCCGAGAGCATTTGCAACGCCTGCATGATATTCACGGCGAAATGGATGGTCAGTGGCAGCGTTTGCAACGTCAGGCTGAGGCTGCCCGGAAAATGCGGACCTTGCGTGTGGAAGAACGTCAATGGCAATGGTGGGCTGTTTCTGAACGCCTGCAGATGCTGGAGACGGAAGCACAAGTCCTGAATCAGCGCCGCGATGAATTACAGTCCAAAAACCAGGCATTGGAAGAAAACCGCCAGTTGATCGAGCAGGGTCTGGAGAACTTGCGACAGGAAGCGCGGGTCTGTCAGGACAGTCTGAGCGCGGCTCAGGCCGGGCTGTATGCTGTTCAGGCGGATCTCAGTGAAGCAGAGCATCAACTGAAGGAAAATATCGCCCAGATTCAGCGTGTTCAGTCGGGCATGGAGCAATTTCAGAACCAACAGCAAAAAATCCACGGCGAAATGCAACGTCAACTGGATAGCGAAAAACACAGACAAGAACGGCTGCAGGTTTTGCTGGGTCGTCGTGAAACGTTGAGCAAAGAGGAGGAGTTAACCCGTCAGGCCCGTCTGGCAGCAGAGCGTCAGGCTGAAGAGCAGGAACAGACACGACAGTTGGGCGTACAAAAGGTCGCCGATTTGCGCCGCAAACGTGATGTGCTGCTGGCTCAGATCCGTGAGCTGGAGCCGCGTTTACAGGATCTTGACAAGCGCCTTGCACGATTTGTTCAGGAAATGCCATCAGAACGACCTGCTCTCGACGCCGCCGAACTGCGTGTGCAAACGCTGGCAGAGAACCTGAATACGGCAAGTCAGCATCTGACAGCACTGCGTGAGGAATGGGTACAACAACAAAAACAGATTGAGAACCTGCGCGAGCCGCGTGAAAGCGCCCAGGGGCAGCTGCAAGAGTGCAAGGCCCGCCACAAGGCACTCGAAAGCCTATTGCAACGCCTGCAAAAATCCAGTCCTGCGGGGGTATCCGGGCAATTGTTGTTGATGGATTGTTTACAGGTGCGCAAGGGTTGGGAGGCGGCCATTGAACGGGTACTTGGTGATCGCCTTCATGCCCAGGTGCTGGCTGCGCCTGACCAGACCATTAAGCACAGCACGTTATGGGAATCTGCTGAGGAATTGACGAGCCTTCCTGAAGACGCTTTGCTGAGCGTGCTGGAGATTCCTGATAATTTGCGCAAGGGCATGCAGGATTGGCTCTGGGGTTTGCGGACCGCGCCCGACTTGGCCAGCGCAATGGCCAAGCGGCATGAGCTAAGGGCAGGGGAAGCCTGGATAACTCCGCTGGGAGTTATTGTGCACGCGGTGGGTATGACTTTTCCCGAACACGAAGATGCGGCCAGTCTGCTGCAGTGTCGGCGGGAACTGGAAGACAATCAACAGGTTTTGATTGCCGCTGAAGCGCAGGCCGTTGCTACACAAACGGCGCTGAATGAAGCCGAAGAGGCTCTGCGCGCTTTGCAAATGCCGCTGCGCGAAGCTGAACCGCAAGTGCAGAACCTCAGCCGGGAACTGGCACAGGAACGGGAATCTGTCGCGCGTTTACGCAGTCGGGTGGAATCGGAAGATCACCAGCGCACGGAGCGGCAAACGGAAGCACAGCGTCTGGAATCTGAAAAATCCGCCACTTTGGACCGCTTGAGTGGGCTGCGCAAAGCTTTTGCCGAAGAAGAAGAAAACTGGGCTGTACGGGAAAAGCAGCTGCACGAGGCGCAACAAAAAGCGGATGTGGACAAACGCCGCGTTCAGGAATTGCGCAATGCCTTCGGGCGGTTGCGGGAAGAACGTCAGCAACTGGAATTACAGGTGCAAAAACTGCAGACTGAATCGGCGGCAGCGCAACAGCGCGGTGATGACCTGCAGCAGCAGGATCTGCAACTGATGCAGTCCATTACGCTCAGCCGCCACAATCTGGAGGTACTACAGCAAGCTCTTCCCGATTTGCAGGTCAAACAGAAAACCCTTCAGGATCGGCTGGGGGAACAACAGGCCGTCGTTCAAAAGCATCAGGAATCAGCACAGGCCATAGATCAACAAATACGCAATCTGGAGCAGCAGCGTCATCCTCTGGAAACTCAGCTGCGCCATTCACAACAAACTCTGGCGCTGACCGAACAGGAAATGGCGGCCTTGCAGGTCCGTCTGGAAGAAAATGGTCAGCGAGCTGCAGAACTGGCGGCAACTCTGGAAAAAAATCCCGGACCATGCCCGGATTCCCAGTCTTCGGAAGAGCAACTGGCACGCATTGCCACTGCCATACAGCGCCTGGGGAATGTGAACCTCGCCGCAGAAGAAGAATTACAAGAGCTGGAAGAGCGGCGCGGAAATTTGTTAAGTCAGGTGGAAGATGTGGAAATGGCTCTGAATAGTCTGGAAGAGGCCATGGCCGCCATGGATCAGGAAACCATCTCACGCTTTTCCGAAACCCTCCATCGGGTTAATGAGGAATTGCAGAACCTGTTTGCCATTTTGTTTGGGGGTGGTCAGGCCGCACTGAGTCTACTGAGTGACGATTTGCTCGATGCTGGCCTGATTTTACGCGCGCAACCCCCAGGCAAACGCAATGCCAGTTTGCAGCAATTATCCGGTGGAGAAAAAGCGTTGACCGCGATTGCCCTGGTGTTTGCGCTGTTTCGACTGAATCCTGCCCCATTTTGTGTGCTCGACGAGGTAGATGCCCCTTTGGATGATGCCAATGTTGGCCGTTTCTGCCATTTGGTCCAGGAAATGGCCGTACAAACCCAATTTTTAATTGTCACCCACCGTAACTTGACCATGCAGGTGGGTGAACAGCTTATCGGCGTCACCATGACCGAACCCGGAGTCTCTCGCATCGTGCCGGTCTCTGTGGCGGAAACGTTGGCCGCTGCTGCCGATTCTGAACCCCACGCTGCACATTGATGACCTTTTTGGATCAGGTTTTGGAAGCTTTAGGGGACCAGTTTATCATGCATCGACCCCGTATCCATCAAGGTACCGGTGGCAATCAGCATACTACCAAATGTCCAGATAAGAATGGCCATCTCTAATGCGATCAGTAATACCACGCCCAATAGGGCGAGAACGATTTTTCCTACAAGCATAAATCCCAGATATTTTACCAGAAAAAACAGAATGCCAAAAAATATGGCAAAAAAAATGCCAACACCGATGAATACCAGGATCAGGATTGCGGCCAGAATAAATGGAAAAAACAGCCATTTCCATTTTTTTCCCAAAATACCTAAGCTGCTGGTCATGGACATTTTGGCATTCAATCCATAGGCAGAATACAGCATAAATACATATCCAAAGAATACGCCCAATAACATGAGTGGAATAAACATTATCCAAATCTGCTGATGCATGAACCAGTCTGCAGGCAACTTTTGCCCCGGCTGAACCATGGGCATTCCCGAATAGGCCCCCAGGACGCTGCCAATAACAGCATAGATCAAGGCAAGTACCCAGGCTTCACCGCGTTTGAATGCCCAAAGCAAGTCTCCTATGTGCCATGACTGACCGGTGAGACTTTTAGCTAACAGATAAAATAAACCCATATCCAGCAAGGTGATCCACAAGAATAATGGAAATTGCCATAAGTGGACGTATGTTGGTCCGCTGAGATTGATTATTGAATCTATGGCAAAGCCTATTCCTATTAAGAAAATAAAAATGAGTAAAGCCGGCCATAGCGTTTTAAATTGGTTTTTAAGTAGATGCCAGCCACCACGGATGGCGCTGCTGTAAGTGGGATCATCTGCCTGCATCGGGGTAAAGCTGTCCATGATTTGTTCCTTTTTTCAATGCCAAAGTAGTAACAGAAAGCCACTGCCATTCCATACCATATGAAGCAGGATTCCGGGCCAGAGTGAACGATAGCGGATGCGCAAAAATATTAACGCCGCTGCCAATAAGGCGATGATAATCAATGCGGGAGGGTAATGAAACTGTTCGATTTTGCTGGGTACATGGGCTAAGACAAAAAGCAAACTGACGAACAGGGCCGACCAGCCTGGTGAAAAGCGCCGGCACAGCCCGGCATATATGGCTCCCCGAAAAATAATTTCTTCGGCAAAGGGCGCAATAACAATCAGCAACAAAAGGACCACATAGTGTGTCAATCCTGAGCCTTTCAGTCCCTCAAAGAGGCCTAATGCGCGCGGGTTCAGATGGGTGGGCGGAGGAAATACCTGGAAAAGCTCATGGACAATGAGTCCAATGACAATGGCCAGTACCAAGGCCAGCAGATAGGCATATGGATGACTGGGTTTGCACCAGGCAAAACCTTCAGCTTTGCGCCAGACCGCCCGAGGAAATTTCATCAGCAAAAAAATCAGGATCGCCAATGCACAAAATGTATAGCTCAGAATGCCCAGCCAGATACGAAACTTAGTGCTGATTTCGTGTAAGGCGGTTTTCAGAACAAGCGGCGGAATTTTTTCATGGAGTAAAGCATAATGCATCCCCAACTGCGCGCCTACGACAAAATCCCGCAGCATGATAATAACAATGGCAATAATGGCCTGACCGAAGAAAAAGCTCAGAAAGAGGATTATCGCTGCCCAGGGCCCCCAATGAGTGCTAAGAGATTTTCTCGTGGCCGGTTGCTTGTTTGTTTCTGCTGATAAAGCGTACTTTTGTTCTGTCTGCTGAATTTTTTGGGCAGAAAATTGGGATAAATTCCAGTCACTGCGCCTCAGGCGTTGTCGGGCAAGATAGGCGGCAAGCCCCACACTGATAAGGGCCATAAACATTAAAACCAGTGTTCCGCGCAGGTGAAAGGGCACGTGAATCAGGTGGCGATAAAACCAGTAGTGCGCGGTGCGCAACACCAGAACAGCATCCAAACCAAAAGAAAGGAGCAGGATGATTTGTTGCAGCATACCGGTAAATCCCAGACCAATTGCACCCATGGGTGCCCAGGCCAGCACCAGAATGCCCATATACAAAATCAACAAAATCATGCCGATTTGCAGGCTATGATATCCCAGCAGAACCAAAACAAGGGCCGGCCAAAACAGTAATACCAGGGCCAGCAGACTGGTATGAACAGCGTAACTTTTTACAATGTGCGTACTTGTCTGCTGGTGATTGCCACCAAAACGACCGGTAAGCGTCAGATATTGCCAATCAAATACGCGTGCCGACCAGGTACCCCATGAAAATACAGGTAGAAGGAAAATGACCGGAAGAAAAGGCAGCACCTGAGGCCAATGCGATGTACCAACGCGCAAAAATTGTAAGGCCATAAGAGCGGCCGGGAACAAGGGTTGAATGAAAAGAACCGCCAGTATTCCCTGCGGCCGTCGCGCCGTATCCAGAATGGGATTGTGCCAGTTGCCGGGCATCCAGCGCCAGAGTGCGCTCCACGGGATGTCCCTGATGCGAATATCCTGGGGTCTGTGAATATAGCCTGATACAAAATCTTGCCACTCTCGTGGAGTTTTTCGCATCAGCAGGACGATGAGTAAAAGCAGTAGAATTCCCAGGACCGAATCCACTGGTGCGGAAATCGCCAAAAAAACATTTCTGGCAGGTGGAAAAAATATGAGGGGATACACTGGAAGCAGGGGGAATCCGTACCAATATTTTCGGTCTTTCCTGCGGATTCCGCCGATATTGATCAAAATCGCATAAAAAGAGGCCCAAAATGCCACGTAAACCGTTAAAACAAAGGCCCCTGCCAAGGGAATGTTTGAAAACCGCATTTCCCCGGCAATGATGACCAGCAATAGGCCAAGAATGAAAACAAATATACCAATGGCCTGCCTGCGAAAACCGGGTAAAATTCTTAAAAGATCTTCAGAAATCATTCGCCAGTAATGGATGAGAAAGCCAGCCACGACAAAAAATGCGGGCAGTAATATCATTGTAAAAACCCCTTGCGATTCCTGGGGCTTATCGTGTGAGGAAAGGGAAAAGATGATTATTAGACCCACTCCCATTAAAAATAACAGGCTACCCATTATCAGGGTCAGGTTTTCCTGAAACAGCAGGCGCGGGTGGAGACAGCGCCAGATGCCCATCAGTTGCTGTCTCTGGTCATTGCCAGGAATCGGCTTTCCGCTTCTCCGGGCTGCAAGGTTTCGCGGGGCCATTCTGCAATGATCCGTCCGTGATGGAGTACCAGAAAACGCGAACAAATGCGTTCAAGATCGGAAACAATGTGGGATGAGAGCAGTACTGCAGCTTCCTGCTCCCGGGCGTGTTCCTGCAGCAGGGATAGAAAATCCTGGCGGGCCTGTGGATCCAGTTGCGAAACCGGTTCATCCAGGATCAGTAAACGCGGGCGATGGCGCATGGCAAGAACAATAGCCAGGCGTTGTCTTTGACCACCCGAAAGTTCCTGGACTTTTTTGCTGGAGTCCAGATCAGCCCAGTCTTCGAGTTTTTTCCAGTGGCGACCGGAAGCAGGATAAAAGCCCGCAATCAATTTAAGAAGTTGCTTAACCCGCATCCAGGAAAAACCGCTGAACTCCTGAGGTACAAAGCCAGTCTGAATGCGGTTTTGGGTATCCAGTTGCTGGATATCCTGACCAAATAACTCAATGTCACCATCATTGGCGAGGATGAGGCCGACAAGACAGGTCAGCAGGGTACTTTTGCCGGCGCCATTGGGACCCAGTAAAGCCACAATTTCCGCAGGATATAAGTCCAGAGAAACATCCCTGAGTATTTGTGCTTCTCCATAGAGTTTGCCAATACTTCTGCAGCGTAATAAGGCTGTGTCCTGCCCGGAAGGATTCATAGGAGTACACTCACCCGAATGGCTTCGGGAATTGCGCAAATTCTCCCGTGTTACCGATATGGGGCGCTGATCGGAAATAGGACATTGCGGCTCCTGATCCGGTTTTTACCGGTTAGCAGTTTAATAATAGGCAAATGCTAGCACCGTAATATGACAATTTGATGAACGTTTACTGATCCTGCAAGGAAAGAATCGGCCAGCCTTTGGCTTCTGCATGGGCTCGCAGGCGTTCATCGGGGTTTACAGCAACGGGGAAATCGACGGTTTCCAAAAGCGGCAGGTCATTGTAGGAATCACTGTAAAAGGTGCTGCCTTGCAAGCTTTGCTGCCAATCCAGTTGTTGCTCTTGCAACCAGTGACGCAGGCGTTCGATTTTGCCGGCCTGGAAGCAGGGGGTGCCGACCGTTTTGCCCGTAAATTCTCCGTCTGTGTTTACTTCGGGTTCGGTAGCCAGGAGGTTTTCAATGCCCAATTCAGTAGCGATGGGTGCGGTCACGAAGCGATTGGTAGCCGTAATAATGACCAGCAAATCACCTTGCTGGCGGTGATCTTCCACCAAAGCCCGTGCCCGATTGGAAATCATGGGCAAAACCCTTTCCTGAAGATAGTCACGGTGCCAGACATCCAGTTGGGCGCGGGGGTGGGCGGCTAATGGCGTGAGCTGAAAGTCCAGAAAAGCATGGATGTCCAGGCGTCCGGCCACATAATCGGCGTAAAACTGATCATTGCGGTGATTGAATTCTTCCGCATCGACAATGCCACGACTGCCCAAAAACTCCATCCAGGCGTGGTCGGAATCACCGGTCAGCAGGGTGTTATCCAGGTCAAACAGGGTCAAAGCCATACATTCTCCTTCTGGTTGATAGTGCAATTATCTGCAAAAATATACCAGAAAGGGCATCCGGGATACGCCGCCCAAAAATTACCCACGCCTGAATTTCAGCAAAGGAGCAATGAGTGGCATCAGCCAATGACAGGGATCTGCAGCGAATGATGCAATTACGCGCGCAACTGAGCGAAGCTAATGCCGCCTACTATCAGAAAGATGCGCCGACTCTCAGCGATCCGGAATATGACGTGCTCCTGCGAGAACTTCAGGCACTCGAAAATCGCTATCCACAGTGGCACAGTGCCGATTCGCCGACTCAAAGGGTAGGTGCAGCTCCCCTCAATCATTTTGCCGAAATACATTATCGTGTGCCCATGACCTCTTTGGACAATGTGTTTGACGATGCGGGCTTTGCAGACTGGTTGGCGAGAGTCTACAAAGGGCTGGGACATGACCAGGTCAGCATGAGCGCGGAACCAAAATTTGATGGTCTTTCGGTCAACATCCGCTATGAAAACGGACAATTACTGCAGGCAGGCACCCGTGGGGATGGCAGTACCGGAGAAGACGTCACCAGCAATGTGCGGAGTATTCGCAATGTGCCTTTGCAGCTAAAAGGTAAGAATTGGCCGAACATTGTTGAGGTTCGTGGCGAGGTTGTCATTCCGGTCGCGGCTTTTGAGCGTTTAAATAATGAACGTTTACGGAATGATGAAAACCCGTTTGCCAATCCCCGCAATGCGGCGGCGGGAAGCTTGCGGCAACTGGATTCACAAGTCACGGCGCAAAGGCCCCTCGCTTTTTTCCCCTGGGGCTGGGGGGAAGTGAGTGCGCCCTTGGCAGAAACCCATCTTGAAGCGTTACATCAACTTTCCGGGTGGGGATTTGAAGTGACTCCTTACCTTAACAAGATTGAACATCTTGATGATTGCAGGGATTATTATTTAAAAATGCAGAATTTGCGTGAACAAATGCCCTTTGAAATAGATGGCCTGGTTTTCAAGGTGAATGATTTGCATGAACGGGAGCGCCTGGGCTTCACAGCGCGCGCGCCGCGCTGGGCTATTGCCTTTAAATTCCCGGCGCACGAGGAAAAAACAGTGGTTGAGGACATTCTGGCTTCGGTGGGACGTACAGGTGTAATTACACCCGTTGCCCAGTTGCGTCCCGTGCAGGTGGGTGGGGTAACTGTCAGTCGCGCCAGCTTGCATAATCAGGAT
The DNA here is from genome assembly GCF_018853815.1 of Acidithiobacillus sulfurivorans. GTDB lineage: Bacteria > Pseudomonadota > Gammaproteobacteria > Acidithiobacillales > Acidithiobacillaceae > Acidithiobacillus > Acidithiobacillus sulfurivorans. The sequence continues at coordinate 15,690 of NZ_JAAOMP010000016.1, forward strand.
GAAGTAGATCGTAAGGATATCCGAGTAGGCGATACGGTGTTGGTGCGACGGGCGGGTGATGTGATTCCTGAAGTGGTCATGGTCATCCATGAAGCCAGACCGGACCATACGCAGCCGTGGCGGATGCCCGATCATTGCCCGATCTGCGGATCGGAAGTGTTGCGCCTCAGTAACGAAGCCGCGCATCGTTGCATGGGGGGTATTTATTGTCCGGCGCAAAGGATGGGCGCAATCAGCCATTTCGCTTCACGCAAAGCCATGGATATTCGTGGTCTGGGCGAAAAACTGATTACCCAACTGGTAGATCGTGAACTGGTCAAAACGGTGGCCGACATTTATTCCCTCAATGAAGACATGTTGTGTGGTCTGGAGCGTATGGCCCGTAAATCCGCACAAAATCTACTGGCTGAAATTGCGGCTTCCCGGCACACGCAATTCTGGCGTTTTTTGTATGCCCTGGGTATTCGTCAGGTCGGTGAAACGACGGCCAAATCACTGGCTGAGCATTTTGGTGATCTTGACCCACTGATGGATGCTAATGTGGAGCAACTGCAAAATATTCCTGATGTGGGGCCCATTGTCGCCGAGTCTGTACAGCATTTTTTTGCGCAATCCCATAATCAGGAAGTGATTACGGGATTGCGCGCTGCAGGCTTGCACTGGGAAAAAGTCACCCCCAAAAGCTCTGGACCTCTGGCCGGGCGTATTTTTGTCCTGACGGGAACCCTCCCACAGATGAGCAGGGATGAAGCCAAGGCGGTTATTGAGTCGGCGGGAGCAAAGGTCAGTAGTTCGGTTTCTGCGAAAACCGATTATGTGGTGCTGGGTGCGGATGCGGGCAGTAAGGCAGAGAAAGCGGCCAAGCTGGGCATTGCGGTTCTGGATGAAGCGCAGTTGCTGGAGCTGTTGAAGGAGTCATACAAAACCCTACATATTGATTGAAACTTAGCAGCGCGGCGGCGGTCACAAGGCTATTGCCATAAGGAGAGAAAAAATGCCACTTTTCCGTGTCCGCCTGCCCATTATGCATATACTATGGATGTTATTGCCTGCTTCCTTGCTTTTGACAGGATGCGCGCAGGAAGTCTCACCCCGCCCGGCCGCCCGCATACCCGTGCCTGCCCATGCTCTACCCCAACCACCTACCCAGCGTTATGCGGCTCCGGGCGTACAGAGTGAGGATCTTAATGGTCCCCTCGGGGGGCGGAACAAGTATTTATCTGACGCTGAACTGGCCGCCTTACCCACGCATCTGCGCGTTCATTTTGCTACAAATAGTAGTCAGGTCAATGTCCACGGCCGTCATATTGCTCTGGATAATGCCCGGTTTTTATTAAAATTCCCCCATGTAAACGTGCGCCTGGAAGGTAACTGCGACCAACGTGGTACCCAGGAATACAATCTGGCTCTGGGAAATCGCCGGGCAGAATCCGTGGCGCGCCTGCTGGAGGCCGATGGGGTATCTGCCCGCAGAATTCAGATGGTTTCCTTTGGTAAGGACAATCTGCTGTGTTATGCCAATGATCCCAAGTGCTGGAAACGCAACCGGCGCGTAGATTTTGTCTATCATGCCATGTTACCAAACTCCAACTAGTGGTACTGGCAGACGCGTGAGCGCTTGGCGACCCGTTTTGCTGGAGATCGGCATGATGGCCTTCCTGACCGGTTGTGCAACCCTACCGCCAGTTTCCAGTCATGCGGCTACGGTAGCAGAAGCATGTGCCCGCGACAGATCTGAGATTGGAGTTATTGATATAGGCTGGCATACCGGATTGATCATTCCTGCTGATGAAATGCAGGGTGACTTAAAGTTTGTACCGCAGTATTTTCGGGTCAAGCCTCATGACTGGATTTTCGGATGGGGTAACCGGCGCTACTATATGGCCGAAAACCCCAGTGTCTGGGAGGGAATCAGCGCCCTGTTGCCTTCTCATAGCGTGATGCTGATCAGAGCCGTGGAAAATCTGAGTGCAGCAAGCGATCTGTCGGGTGTTAAAGTCCGATGGTTACCTGTCACCCCGGAAAATCTGCACAGACTGGATAATTATATAGCTGCATTTCTGACTATAAACCATACAAACGGGTTGACAGTTGTTGGGGCCGGGCCTTATCCTCGCAGCAAATTTTTTGCCTCGCCGGGTACGTATGATGCTTTTCATACCTGCAATACCTGGACTGTAACCGCTCTGAAAACGGCGGGTTATTTGGTGCATCCGGCGGGGGTAATTTTCGCGGGGCAGGTGCTCAGCCAGCTGAAAACTTTGCCAGTCTGTAAATAGCGCTGTTCCGCCCAAATACGTCCGTCGGGGTATATGAAATCAGCAAATACATCTGTTTCGTCCATTGCCGCGCTGAATGACGCTACTCTCGGGCTTTTTCACTTAAAAACCATGTTAACTGCCGGGCTGGGATTTTTTTCGGCAGCCTACGATTTATTTATCATTGGATACGCCTTGGCACTGATTCGTCAGGAATGGCATCCTGATGCCCTGATGATGGGCCTGATTGGCTCCATTTCTTTGCTTGCCGTACTATTTGGGGCATATCTGTTTGGTAGAATTGCGGATATTTATGGGCGCCGAAAAATATACGGTATCGAAGCCCTGTTGATGGTGCTCGGCGCACTCGGATCTGCCTGCGCCAATGATATTACCACATTAATTATTTTTCGTTTTATTCTGGGGCTGGGGGTAGGCGGCGATTATCCCTTGTCTTCAGTGATCATGAGCGAATATGCCAATCGGGATAATCGCGGATTGCTGGTGGGTCTGACTTTTTCCTTTCAGGCTTTGGGCGTTTTAATTGGCCCTGGTATTGCCCTGGCATTGTTGGCCGCACAAATTGACCATGATCTGGCCTGGCGCATCATGCTGGGGCTGGGGGCGTTTCCTGCGCTGGGTGCATACTGGATGCGACGCAGTATGCCGGAATCACCGCGTTGGCTGAATCGGGCCACAAAAGCTCCCAACAACGCGGATTCATCGGTTATTTCTCCAAAACCACTGAGACATTATTGGCGATATTTATTGGGCACGGCTGGGGCCTGGTTTGCTTTTGATTATGCCTATTATGGGAATACTATTTCGACTCCCATGATTATGCATGCACTGGCCCCACAGGGGGGGCTGATGGCCAATATTGCCTGGAGCTGGATTGTTTTTGCAATTGCTGCAGTGCCGGGATATTTTCTTGCAGCATTCACTCTGGACCGTATTGGTCATCGCCGTCTGCAATTGATCGGATTTTTTTGTATGGGCATGGCTTTTCTCGCCATTGGCGTGATTCCTGATATAGCCGGGGCATTTGCTCTGTTTATTGCCTTGTATGCCATCAGTTATTTTTTTGCAGAATTTGGCCCAAATACCACTACTTTTGTTTTGGCTTCAGAAATTTATCCTGCCCATTTACGGACTACAGCCGCTGGTATTTCCGCAGGGACAGCCAAGGTCGGCGCATTTATTGGAGTGTTTTTATTTCCCATTTTGCTCCAGGCGATGGGCATAGAAAATACCCTTCTGCTCACTTTTTTATTCAGTATGACGGGATTGGCTCTGACTTTTTTATTGCCTGAGCCTGCCCGCCAGAATTTGGAACAGGTAGCAGGCGAGGAAAATCTGGCAGAGCAGACGTTTTCCGCTTCCGCCGGACCAAATTCCGAGATCAACCCGGAGGGGTCTGGTGCTGAAGGGAAACAGCAGATTGCGGGCTGATGCGTAACAAGGTCAGATTTTCGTGATTATATAATTCATAACTGACATAAATGCTTTGGATATGGAGAGTATCCGGCAGGCTTCTGCGCATGTCAGGAACATCCCGACTAGGTAAGACCAGATAAAGGGGACTGGGGTTATGGCGCAAAATGTTTTGTAATTCCGCCATATGTCTGGGCTGATGCAAAACCATGTTGCCACGCCCGGCATAAAACAGAAAATTGGGCTGGAACCAATGCCAGGCGGCAATGCTGTAGGGGTTGTCGCCTTGGTATTGACGGATTTTTTCGCCCATGAAGTAAGAAGGCTTCAAAATATTCAATGCTGGCTCGGTATAGGTCATAAGCGCGAAAGTCAAGGCGGCGGCCCCGGCGGTCAGCGTGATCAACCAGCGTCCAACCTGATCTTTCCATACCCAAAGCGCGGCAAGGATGGCAGACAGGGCATAGGGTAATCCCAGGTAATAAAGCGAGCCCAAGGGAGGGATTTTTGCCGGTACGATTACCGCACCGGCATAGATCAGCGCCGCACCGACGCTGAAAAGAACGGACAAGGATGCATATAATCCCCGGCGGCGAAAGGGCATTTCTCCGGATAGGGCCTGGTAAAGGCGTATTCCGAGAAAAATAAACAGGGGTGGATAGGCTTCCCAGACATAATTGGGCAGTTTGGTGGCGGAAATACTGAAAAAAATGACCCACACCAATAACCAGCTGAGTAAAAAGGTATCCACAGGATATCGCTGGACCAGTTGCTTGCGTTTGAGCCACAGAGGCCGCAGTGCCTGAGGGAGAAATATGGACCAGGGGAGCAGGGCGAGCGGAATGGTAAGCAGATAATAAAAAAACGGCCCCTGATGCCCCTGCATTTCCGCATTGTAACGGCTGATATTGGCCCGCAAAAGAAAGCCCAGATCCCATCTCCAGTGGCTTTCCACCCCTACGGCAACATACCAGGGCAGGCCGATCAGTAAAAACAAAGGTAAGCCCCATTGCAGACGCCCTTCTTTCCATAAATAGGGGAGATTACCGCGCAACAATAAAAAAACCACAATAATCAACCCCGGAATCAGGAAGCCTATTGGTCCTTCATCCACAGTGGCCAGGGCCATGGCGGCATAACTGAGTAAAATATTGAAGCTGCGTGCCTCCGGGAATTGATAGGCGCGCAAATAGCTGATCAGGCTCATGCTGACAAATAAAATCAATAAGGGGTCCGGTACCGCCGCCCGAAAAATGATCTGGCTATGCAAGATAGTGGCGGCCACCAGGCCCGTCAGCAAAGCGGGGCCACTGCCTATCAGGCGGCGTGTCGAGACAGTCAGGTACAGGACAAACAGCGCTCCCACCAACACCGAACCCATACGTAAACCCCAGCTGTTCATCCCGAACACTTCCACACCACCCCACATGAGCCAGTAATTCAGAGCGGGTTTGGCAACACGCAGGGTCCCGTTGAACAGGGGAACCACAAAATTATGCTGAGCAAACATTTCCTTGAGTGCCTGGGCATTATTGGGCTCATCAATATCCCAGAGGCTGCCGCTGCCACTATGGTAGGCAAAGAGGCTAAAAGCACCCAGAAACAGCAGGCCGCATAAAAAATAAAAACGGGTCAAACTCATTGATTTGTTGAAGGCCATAAAAAGTGGCGGTCTCCATGGAGGTTAGCAGTGCGGCGCTTATCATATCAAAAATGTGGTCCTGATCCTCCATGGCTTACTGCAAAGCGGGTTGCCGGGAACTTTTGCATTGTCTACATATCATATCAAGCTTATACACCGACTAACTGCTCCAATGCTTTCAGGTAGAACTAATTGTTGTTATTGAACCGTATTGTCAATGGATAGACCCGTAAAATTCCTGCCCGCAGGACGGGCGCGTCTGGTCATCATCGTCCTGTTACTGACTTTTGCAGTTATGTTGATTCGCGATATTTATCTGCAGATTCTGGACCAGTCCACTTTGCGTCAGCAGGGTCAGATGCGCTATTTACGGGCTATTCCTTTGCCAGCCAGTCGGGGAATCATCACGGCCCGTAATGGTGAACCTCTGGCGGTGAATGTGCATGCGGTCACCATCTGGGCGGACCCTGCCATTCTGGATAAACACCACGACCAATGGGCAGCACTCAGTAAAGCCCTGCATCTCTCCGAAGCCAGTTTTGCCCGTCGAGTGGCCAGCGGGGGAGCAGATTATGCTTATATTGAACGTCAGATTGCTCCGGAGTTCGGAACGGCCCTACAAAAGCTGCAGGTGCCGGGCATTTATGTGCAGGATACCAGCCGCAGTTATTATCCTATGGGCGCGGTAACGACCCCCCTGCTGGGGTTGGTGGATGAGGCCCATCAGGGTTCTGCAGGTTTGGAGCGTGGTTACAACACCTGGCTCAGGGCTCATCCTGGAAAGGAATTGGCACTGGTGGATGGACATGGCCAGATAGTGCACGTGGCCAAAGTGCAAAAACTCTCGCATTTTGGTCATCCCCTGCAGCTCACCATTAATCCCCAAATTCAATATTGGGCGTATATTACCCTGACCCGCTCACTGCATCATTTTCACGCCAAAGATGGGTCTGCGGTGGTGATGAATGTGCATACCGGACAGATTCTGGCCATGGTCAGCGCGCCTAGTTGCAATCCCAATGCAGAGGGTTCCTGCATGGACCCTGCCGACTATACCAATAATGCCGTGCATCAGGCCTTTGAACCGGGTTCTGTGATGAAACCCTTTGTCGTAGCAGCCGCCTTGGCGAGCCACAGTGTTCAGCCTGATGCCCGATTCAATGTTTTTCATCCGCTGATGGTAGACGGGTATGCCATCACCGACGATGTGCGCCATCACATCCTGAATATTGAACATATTCTCAAATATTCCAGCTGTATTGGGGCCTCCAAAATTGCACTCAAAACCCCGGAACAGATTATTTACAATATGTACCGCAGTGCCGGGTTCGGGCGCAAACCCGATCTCGGTTTCGTAGATGCGACTTCCGGGGTACTTCCCAACTGGCATAGCTGGAGTCTGGCTCGCCATGCCACCATTGCCTTGGGTTATGGGGTTAGTGTCACCACCCTGCAATTGGCAGATGCTTATGCCGCCTTTGCCAATGGGGGGTACCATATGCGTCCGGAATTGGTCATGGGGCAGGCACCGGTCGCCAAAAGGATCATGCCTGCCTGGGTGGCCAAAAAATTGCGGGTCTGGTTGCAGAGCGTGGCGGAGCCGGGAGGAACAGGCATATTGGCGGCCATTGATGGCTATCATGTGGCGGGCAAGACGGGAACAGCCAATATGGCCAATGGCCATGGCGGCTTTTATGGACATACCACCAATGCCACCTTTGTCGGCTTCGCTCCTGGCAATCATCCCCGACTGGTGATGGCCGTTTCCCTGCGCGGTAGTCATTTCAAATGGAATTTTGGGGGCATAGAAGCGGCACCCGTATTTCGGGTGACCATGCGTCATGCCTTGCAGGAGCTGGATGTGGCTCCTGCCTGTCATCATGGCCCGACCATGCGCGTCACTATCAGATCGGGCCAGAATCTGGCAGAAATTGCTCAACAATATCATAGTTCTGTCGCCCATCTCATGCATATTAATCAGCTGACTAATTCAGAAGATATCGACTCGGGCGCATTACTCAAGGTGCCCACTCCCAAGGGGGGTAAGAATATTTGCCGTTTTGAAGCACCACTGGTTTCCAGAGCTCAGGCCGAAATCTGGAGTGAAGGCGGGGGTGGGGCATAGGACCCGGTCCTATTGGCCCGGTCATGTTGTTTGGGTGTCCCCAGAATAGTTCAATGGGGGGTTTTGTTTTTACCACAATGGGCACAGACACCGTTCACCACCAGTTCCATTTCGATGACCGAATAATCCTTGGGAAGAGTGGGCGTGGAGACCGTGCTTTCCGGGAGACAAAAAACCTGCCCACAGGAAACACAGTGAAAATGGGGATGCTGATTGGATTGTTCCAGGCGCCGGGCACTGAAACGCCAGACCCGATCATCGGCGGTAATACGGTGGGCAAGACCGATATCCACTAACCACTCCAGATTGCGATATAAGCTGACCCGATCTACCGGGCTCGCGATGTTCGATTCCAGTCGGTGCTGTACTTCGGGATGGCTCAGGGGCTGTTCAGCGTCCAGAAGTGTCCTGTAAACAGCCACTCGTAACTTGGTGACGCGCTGCCCTGCGTCCCGCAATAGCTGAGTCACTTCTGCATCACTGTGCGTGGGGGAGGGCGTATCATGAGCATGATTTTTCATGGGTTCATGCTAGAGCAGCCCCTGCATGGGTGCAAGTCCGACCGTGATCCGGGGAATGGCTGGACATCAGGGCATCAGCCGCGCTAGATTTTCAACAGGTTCACTCAGGAGTCTTCCATGTCCTCAGAAAAAATCGCCGTCGGTCAAGATGCCCCGCAATTTCACGCTGCTGCTTATGGAAAGGATTCAGAAATCCGTTTGCGCGATCTCCACGGCAAAATTGTCGTCCTTTATTTTTATCCCAAGGATGATACTCCTGGCTGCACTACTGAAGGTCAGGAATTTACGGCCCTTTATCCTGATTTTCAGGCGGCTGGCGCAGAAGTTTTGGGCGTTTCCCGCGACAGTCTGGCCAGCCATGAAAAATTCGCCTGCAAGTTCAATTTCCCTTTCCCGCTTCTGGCAGATACGGACGAAGCCCTCTGCACCGCTTTTGACGTGCTCAAGGAAAAAAACATGTACGGCAAAGTCAGCATTGGGGTAGAACGCAGCACCTTTGTTATTGACCGGAAAGGTAAAATTGCCTATGAGGAGCGCAAGGTAAAAGCGGCAGGTCATGCGGCGGCGATACTTGATATTGTCAAAAAACTCCCATGAGTACCGGTAAAGCTGTTGCCAAGGATCCCCAAAAACCACGTCTTTATATTCTCGATACCAATGTCCTGATGCATGATCCGGCGTCGCTGTTCCGTTTTCAGGAACACGACATTCTGCTTCCCATGATTGTTCTGGAGGAGCTGGATCAGCATAAAAAAGGACTCAGCGAGCAGGCGCGTAACGTCCGTCAGGTCAGTCGCAGGCTGGACGAACTACTGACGGATACGGCGGATCTTGATCAGGGCTTGCCTTTACCCTACGCCCAGGGACGTCTATTTTTTCAGACTGCAGCCTACCAGCAGGCTTTGCCGGAAGATCTGGCAGGTGGCAAGGCTGATAACGAAATTCTTGCGGTCACTTTGGCCTTGCAAAATCGTCACCCTGAAAAAGATGTCATTCTGGTCAGCAAGGACATCAATCTGCGCATCAAGGGCCGGACCCTGGGTATTCGCGTGGAAGACTACGAAAATGACCGGGCTCTGGAAGACGCGGACTTATTGTACACGGGTTCGGTAATTCTCAGTGGAAATTTCTGGGATCAGCACAGTCGCGATCTGGATGCCTGGCAGGAAAGCGGGCGCAGTTTTTATAAAATCAGCGGTCCAGCCATTCAGCATTGGCATGCCAATGAATTTATTGCCCTGAATCAGGGGGAGGCTGGTGCTGATGATTTCGCGGCTATTGTCCGTGAAGTGCATCCTGACCATGCCATCATCGAGCGGATCACGGATTATCGTCATGATCGTCACGCCGTTTGGGGAATTGTCGCCCGTAATCCTGAGCAGAATTTTGCCTTGAATCTGCTGATGGATCCGGACATTGATTTTGTCACCCTGCTGGGTCATGCCGGCACCGGAAAAACCCTGCTGACCCTGGCGGCTGCTCTGGATCAGGTTTTTGAACATAAACGCTATTCGGAAGTCATCATTACCCGGGCAACGGTACCCGTAGGCGAAGAAATCGGGTTTTTGCCGGGGACTGAAGAAGAAAAAATGCAGCCATGGATGGGTGCGCTGGAAGACAATCTGGAAATTCTGGCGCGCAGCAGCGATGAAGCCGGGAGTTGGGGACGCAGTGCGACCCAGGACTTACTGAACAAACGCATTCGCGTGAAATCCATGAGCTTTATGCGGGGACGCACTTTTCTGGAGAAGTTTGTCATTATCGACGAGGCCCAGAATCTGACCTCCAAGGAAATGAAAACCCTGATTACCCGGGCGGGCCCTGGCACCAAAATTGTCTGCCTGGGTAATATTGCCCAGATTGATACGCCCTATCTGACCGAAACCACCTCGGGTCTGACCTATGTGGTGGATCGCTTCAAGGATTGGGCACACAGCGGCCACATTACCCTGCGCCGTGGAGAACGCTCAAGACTGGCAGATTTTGCCAACGAGGCACTATAGATGACTTGTCGGGTGGCCTGCAGAACCCTTAGACTGCGCTAGGCTTTTGAGGGGGAGAGCGGGCATGAGCTGGACGGTGGCCGATAGTCGTCATCTGTACAACCTGCAGCAATGGGGCGAAGGTTATTTTGACATCGCCGAAGATGGGCAAATGCTTGTGCGGCCCGATGCGCGTGCGGACAGTCCGGCAATTGGACTGGCCGATGTGGCCGCCGAATTAGGAGAACATTCCCTGGGGCTGCCCTGTCTGCTGCGTTTTCCACAAATTCTCGGCCACCGGGTAGAAAAACTGCGTGGAGCCTTTACGGCCGCCATGCAGGATACGCAATATCAGGGGGGCTATACCCCGGTTTATCCTATCAAGGTCAATCAGCAGCGTCGGGTTGTAGAAGAAATTCTGCGGGCTGGCTCAGGCAATGTGGGTCTTGAAGCGGGCAGTAAGCCGGAATTGCTGGCCGTGCTGGGTCTTATGCCCGTGGGCGGCACGGTCATTTGCAATGGCTATAAGGATCGCGAGTATATTCGTTTGGCCTTGAGTGGCGAAAAGCTGGGCTTGCGGGTTTATCTGGTGGTGGAAAAAATATCGGAATTACCACTCATCCTCAGTGAATCCCGGGATCTTGGTGTGCAACCCCGCATTGGCGTTCGCGCCCGGCTGGCTTCGGCAGGTGCCGGAAAATGGCAAAATACGGGTGGAGAAAAATCCAAGTTTGGTTTATCTACCGCGCATATTCTCGATTTACTTGAACATCTACGCCGGGAAAACGCCCTGGAAAGTTTGCAGTTACTGCATTTTCATCTGGGTTCGCAAATTCCCAATATTCAGTTTATTAAAGGCGGTATGCGCGAGTGCGCGCGACTTTATGCCGAGTTGCGGCGTCTTGGCGCGGCACTGGAAGTAGTCGACGTAGGCGGCGGTCTGGGGGTGGATTACGAAGGAACCCATTCGCGTGCTTATTGTTCGACCAACTATCATGTCAGCGATTATGCACATACCATTGTCAGTGCCCTGGCGGAGGTGTCCCGCCAGGAAAACCTGCCGGAGCCTCATGTAGTTTCGGAATCGGGCCGGGCTCTGACCGCGCACCATGCCATTTTGTTGACGAATGTGACGGATGTGGAAATGGCCGCAGGAGAGCTGCCCTTGTCTGCAACAGCCGCGCAGGGAATAACCGAGGAATGGCAACGTCTGCTCCAACGACTGGAAAATGCGCAGTCATCAGATGCCCTGGAGGTTTATCAGGAAGCTATTTACCTGCTGGGTGAAGTGCATCAACAATTTAATCTCGGTCTGCTGCACATTGAACAAAGAGCGCAGGCGGAAGAGATTTACGCGCGCATTATCTGGCAGGTGCGCCGCTTTCTGGACCCCCACAATCGGGCGCATCGGGATATTCTGGATGAATTGGACGAAAAAATTGTGGATAAATATTTCGTGAATTTTTCGTTATTTCAATCCTTGCCGGATGTCTGGGCGATAGACCAGATTTTCCCCATCATGCCCATTCAGCGTTTGCATGAAGAACCAAAACGTCGCGCCCGGATTGAAGATATTACCTGTGATTCCGATGGTCGTATTGACGCTTACGTGACCGCAGAAGGCTTGACGCCGGCCTTGCCGGTTCATGCCGTGCAAAATGACAAGCCCTATATATTGGGTATATTTATGGTGGGTGCCTATCAGGAAATTCTTGGTGATATGCACAATCTTTTCGGCGATACGGATTCGGTGAATGTGCTTTGTAATGCGCAGGGCCAGGTTCTTCTGGAGCAGCCTATGGCCGGGGATACCGTAGAGTCGGTATTGAATTACGTGCAGTTTTCTGCTCCGGATTTATTGGCGCGTTATCAGAAAAAAGTCGATCAATGTGCAGGCCTGGATGCTGAGCAACGGCATCTTTTCCTGCAACAATTTGCCGATGGTTTACATGGTTATACTTATCTGGAGTGATTTGTGATTCTTGAACCTGAAACTTCTCCTTATACCCTGTTGGGCGGCGAAAGCGCGGTCCGGGCATTGGTCAATCGTTTTTATGACTTGATGGACAGTGAAGCCGAATGGCGGAGTCCTTTGCGGGAAATGCATCCGGCCGACCTGACCGAATCGAAGGAAAAACTGTTTTTATTTCTTTCAGGCTGGCTGGGTGGACCGGATTTGTATGTCGAAAAGTTTGGACATCCTCGCCTGCGGGCTCGCCATGCCAGCTTTCCGGTAGATGACCAGGCGCGGGATCAATGGATGGCCTGCATGTTGCGCTCCATGCAGGAACAGGAAATGTCACCCGAAGTGTATACGCATTTGCAGACTGCCTTGCAGCGTACGGCAGATTTTATGCGCAATCGTTAGTGCTGCGTGCCTGGTTAATTTGCCGTGACCGGATTGATGAGCGACCCGATGCCTTCAATACGGATTTCGCAGTGTTCGCCGGCCCGTAAAAAGCGCGGCGGATTGCGGGTGAATCCTACACCAGCCGGTGTTCCGGTAATGATCAGGTCTCCACAACGCAAGGGTGTGACTGCCGCCAGGGCACGAATCAGTGACGCAACGTTGAAAATCAGATCGGCCGTATTGCCAGTCTGCATGACCGTACCATCAATTAACGTATGCAAGGCCAGGCCTTTAGCTCCCATAGGGAGTTCATCGGCACTGACCATCACGGGTCCGCATCCGCCCGTTGCCGGGAAGTTTTTGCCCAGGGTCCACTGACTGGCACGAAACTGGAAATCCCTGACGCTGGCATCGTTGAAAATGGTGTAGCCCGACACGCAATCCAGTGCTTGTGCATCATTCATAGGCCCGAAGCAGGTCTTGCCGATAACCACAGCGAGTTCTCCTTCGTAATCCAGTTCCTGGGAGTTGGAAGGGATACGCAGGGCCTGGCCGTGTCCCACCAGAGTATCTTCGTAACGAATAAAAAAGTTGGGATATTCCGCTGGCGGAGCGGAAACTTCCGTGGCATGACTTTGGTAATTCAGCCCTGCGCAGAGAATTTTGCAGTTTTCGGGTAAGGGGGGCAGAAAATTCAGTTGCGTGGGATCGAGCAGGTCTTCGGCATGAGCACGATTAAGTCGTTGTTCCAGATCATTGCGCAGGCTGGCACTCGCGCCGAGCAAATCCATCAGGGTCAAACGCGGAGCGATATTCCGCAGGGACAGTAAGTCCCGACCGCGCCAGAGTGCCAATTCAACGGTGCTGTTGCTACTGATTTTACTGAGTTTCAATGCTTACTCCTTGCCTTGTTGGTTGCCATATACTAGCACCTCGGCTAAGGTGCGCCTATAAAACACCCGGCAAGGACAGGACATGGTGATGACAGTATACGGGATTGATGTAGATCCCGAATGGCTATTGCATAGAGCTATATATACGGTACTGATTGTACTGGGCAGTTATGTCATTTTGCGTTGGTACGGAAAAGGCATTAATCATCTGCTTTCTTTTCTGGGATCGCGGCGCACCATTTCGCATGGTTATGGCATCGTTTTTAAACGCATAACCACCTGGTTTTTATGGCTTCTGGTTTGGGTAGTGGTGCTGCGCGTCTGGGCGGTGGATGTGACCGCCATCTGGACGACTTTTGTCAGTCTGCTGGCGGTAATCGGTGTGGGCATGCTGGCTTTGTGGGCTATGGTCAGTAATATAACCGCGCGTTTTTTTATCTGGTTCTGGCAGCCCTTACGGCTGGGGCAGCGTATTGAGATTTTCCCCGAAGCACTCATCGGAGAAGTGGTTGAAGAAAACCTGATGTTTACCGAGCTCAAACAGGACGATGGCGCGGTGGTCGTCATCCCCAATAATTTTTTCTTTCAGCGCGTGATCCGCCGTTTACCAGATGTGGGTAAAAAAGTAGAAAACGAGTAATTTTCTATAGCCTTCCAAAGGTCCATCTACCCGGACACAGAACCGGACTTTAAAGCGGCCTGACAGGTGGGTTTCTCAGAGCCGATACATTGTTATATAATGAGAAATGGCTAATAAGAAAGCGGACACAAAAGCGGCCAAGGACCGGGGCGAGCTGCCGCGCGGCGATGCTGCCAGCATCGTCGGAACCGGCGAGCGTCAGGCCCGCCGCGTCGTTTCCGCCCTTATCGACCATGGCGTGGTCACAGCCGGAAGCACGCGCGCGCCGCTGCGCCTCAACTTCCCCGCAACGCTCGCTTCACGCTGGATGCCCGGACTGTTTCCAGAGATGACGATCCCGCACAAGCGGACATTGCCGCCGCAGTCTTGACCAACGCCGAGTTGGTCGCGGCTTGTGATGGACCAGATCTGGAGTGACGGAGATTTCGGCGGTTTGTTTTTATATGGCCGACCCCGCAGTGGTGTTGGCTGATGCCTCTGTTGCGAGCGGCACATTTTCTGCCTGCAGATTATGCCCGCTTAACCAACCAAGGATAATCCCCACAATGGCCATGGCAGATAGTGCGGGATAACCGATGAACTGCACCAGCGGTCCTCCCAGAAAAGTACCCAGCACTGTGGCTACAGCGCCACTGGCATTAAATAAGCCCATGGCGGCACCCTGGCTGAACGGCGTCAGGCGGGCTGTGAGGGTGGTGCCCGAGATACTTTGTAAAGGCCATACGGCAATAATCAGGGCAAAACCCAACAGGGCCACGAAGGTTTTGGGAACGGGCGTAAAAAAGACGGCCAACAGCAAGGCAAAGCCGAGCAGTCGTCCGATGAGCGACCAGCGATATACCCGTCCGGCACCGAATTTTCCAGAAAGCTGTCCACCCACAGAATAGAGGACCAGGGCAACGGCGGCAGTCACTGCATACACACTGGAAGTCAAGGCGGGGGCCACGCTGTAAGCTTTTTGCATGGCTACGGGGAAATAGGCAAAAAATGCGGCAACGCCGAAAGCTACGGCAGACCAGGAAAACAAAAAACGCCCAAAACGGGTGGACAAGATTTCCTTAAAGCGTTTGCCGCCACGCAGAGATAAATGGTGGGAAAAGCGCATGACCCCACCTCCCAACAGTTCGGGGCGCCCAAAATTGGCCAGCAGTCGCCAATCTATTTCCCTGCGCATCTGATTGCCGATTTCTGCAGACCAGTCAAAACGTTTTGCAGCGGCGGGCAGGCCTTTGGCGCCCAGCCATATGGCTGGAATTAAGGCCAGTGCCGAGCAGATTAATCCCATCTTGAAATTAGCTACAAAAGCACCGGCAACCAGTAGGCCGACCACCTGTCCGGCGCCATTAAAAGTCTGCAACCAACCAAGACGAGGCTCCCAGTGGTCTTTGGGATCAAATTCGACAATGAATAAGCTGGCCACGGTTGCCACGGCCGAGGTGCCAGCCCCTGCCAGTAGTGCCAGAAGACTCCAGGGCAAAAGTCCCGGAAGAAAAGGCAGGAGCGCAAGGGCCATGATCAGCATCAAAAACCCGGCAAAAAAAACCGGTCGGTGCCATTGTTTGCTGTCTGCCAGAAAGCCCCAGAGCGGTGAGCTCAGGAGTCCTAAATTAAATCCCCCCATTACATAGGCGACCCAACTGAGATGATGGGTTAAGCCAACAATCATCAATGGTAAAAGGATGGGGAGGAGCCCGGAAGAAATGGCGCCCAGAAGGGCGTAGGACAGAAACCAGACCGATATCCAGCGCCTTGGTTCATTCAGAATTTTCAGAACGGTGGCGAAGCGGGCATGGGCCAGACGTCTGCGCTCCATGGAAAATATCGGGTTTCCGGGTTGATGCTGTTCTGCTGTTATTTTTACAAGCATGGCAAGACCCCTCACGTTGAGTGATAAATTGCATTGGCGTAAAAATCATGGGTATATAAAATATTGATGGCTATCCTGGTAAATAGTTCAATGTGGATTGATCAATGGGTTTGCTTGTCAGTGACCTATGCTTTCGTTATGGTGAGAAGCATGCATGATTTTAAGGGTCTTGGAGCGATTTTCGGCGAATGCCTGGTCGATGACTTTGGTGACAGCCAGCGCCTTGGGGGCGCGCCCTTTAATGTGGCGCGTCATTTGCACGGCTTGGGAGTGCCCGCAATTTTTATCAGTCAGGTGGGCGATGACATCAATGGCAGGAATATCTTGGAACATATGCGGCAATGGCAGATGCCCTTGTCAGGAGTGGCGGTCAGTAAGACTCTGCCGACCGGGCGTGTGGAGGTGCTATCTGACCCGGTAGAAGGGCATCGCTTCGAAATTTTGCCCCATCAGGCTTATGACTACATTCCATTCCCCGAAAAATTACCTGAACCTGTTTCCTGGCTTTATCACGGTTCTCTTGCCTTGCGGGAAAATGCTACTTCCCGGCAAACCTTGCAAAAATTAGCTTCCATCAGTAACAAGCGATTTCTGGATATCAATTTACGGGCACCCTGGTGGACACCTGACACGCTTGCCCCGTTACTGACCGATTCATCTATACTGAAATGTAACGTTGATGAATTAGAGACATTGCTGGCCGTTTATTCGCTACGCTGCGGTCCTGCACTATGCGACAAGATGCGGGTTTTCGCAGACCATTTTTCATTGGAATCTGTGTTGCTGACTTGCGGACCGGAAGGCTCTGCCTACTGGGATCATCAAGACTTTTATGAAGCGGCTGCTGAACCCGTAAATAATCTGGTGAATACGGTAGGAGCGGGTGATGCATTTTCTGCCGCCTGGTTATGGAGCCTGCTGCGGGGTGAATGCCCGGAATTACGCCTGCGTCGGGGTGGGGAATTGGCGGCTGCAGTTTGCGCTTTGAAAGGTGCAACGCCCGAAACCCTGGATTTTTATGAACCGTTCATGAGTCGCTGGACCCAAGGCGAATAATCTGCCTGAACCAATGTGAAGGCGCTAGCCCAGCATCAGCTGTGAGGAGAAAAGCCTTTGGCCGAGAACGAACCTTGTTTCACCAAACCCCGATACCATGGCGTCAGTCCGGCCCTGGATGACGCCTATCGACTGATTGAGGCTGCTGGCATCTTCTATAGGGGGCAACTGGTGGGTACGGCAGCCAGCGTCGACCCCAAGGCTCCTGCAGAAAATTATGCGGATTGCTTTGTACGGGATTTTTTCCCTGTCGGATTGATTCTGCTGCTGGAAAACCGGGCTGACGTCGTCCGCTCCTTCCTGCATCTGATTATGCAGCTCAGAGGACAGCAGGAAGAACTTGAAGGTCAGCAGATTGCTCCCGGGGTTATGCCTGCCTCGTTTCGCGTGCAGCGTAATGACCGTGGAGAAGAGGAGGTGCTGGCAGACTTTGGGGATCGGGCCATTGGCCGCGTAGCCCCGGTGGACTCGATGATGTGGTGGTCGATGCTTCTGTATGCTTATGTGCAATATACAGGGGACCTGGATTTTGCCCACAGCCCCGAAATTCAGCGCATGTTGCGGATGATCCTGAGCCTGTGTTTGCAGAGCCGCTTTGAGGTCTTTCCGACCCTGCTGGTTCCAGATGCCTCCTTTATGATTGATCGACGTATGGGCGTCAATGGTCATCCCATCGAAATCCAGGCGCTGTTCAATGCTACCCTGCGCTGTGCTTCCCTCTTACTTCCAGAGCAGGGAAGCCAATGGTTGGTGGATTTGGCACAGCGCCGCAGAAACGTATTGCGTTCTTATGTACAACAGTATTACTGGCTGGATATGGACGCTCTTAACCGGATTTATCGCTTTGAAACAGAAATGCTCGGCGTCAATATTGAAAATCTTTTCAATATCCACCCGGAATCCATTCCTCTGTGGATTCAGGACTGGCTTCCCGACGGAGCCGGCTTTTTCGTAGGAAATCTGGGACCAGGACGCATGGATTTTCGCTTTTTTGCCCAGGGAAACCTGTTGATGCTGGCTACGGGCATGGCGACGACTGCTCAGGCTCAGGCGTTGACCAGCTTGATTGAGCAGCGCTGGAATGATTTGCTGGGACGGGTCCCCATGAAACTCGTTTATCCCGCCGTTGAGGGGGATGAATGGCGGCTGATCACTGGGTCTGACCCTAAAAATATTCCCTGGTCCTACCATAATGGTGGTAATTGGCCGGTCATGATCTGGCCCTTGGTGGCAGCAACCATTAAGGCGGGACGCATGGATCTGGCGGAACGGGCCTGGCAAATGGTTGAGCCACGCCTGTTTGCCGACCGTTGGCCGGAATATTACGACGGACGCCTGGGACGTCTGGTAGGCCGTCGGGCCAATATCGGGCAGGTGTGGAGTGCTGCAGGACTACTGCTCGCACGCTATTTCCTGGATGAGCCGAGTCTTCTGGAGCGGCTGGGGTTCGATGAAAAACTGGACGAAGCCACGGAAAGTGCAGAGGAATAAATAATATGTCTCGGAAGCATACAATTAGGGGTAGATAATGGACAATCGCCCGGAAAGCAAGCCGGAATCAGCCCAGCTCCATCTGGTCCTTATCAGCCTTCACGGACTGATTCGCGACCAGAATCTAGAATTGGGCCGCGATGCGGACACGGGCGGTCAGATTCTTTATGTGGTCGAACTGCTGCGCGCGCTGGCCGCGCATCCTCGGGTCGGGAGGGTCGATCTGCTTACCCGGAGGATTCAGGATACGCATGTGGCTGATGATTACGCCCGGCAAGACGAGAGTCTGCCTGACTTGCCGAAGGCGCATATTATTCGTTTTCCGGCTGGACCTGACGAATACCTGCCCAAGGAAGCCCTCTGGCCCTATCTGGATGGCTTTAGTGATCACGCCATGGAGTACCTGCGCCAGCAGCAATCTCCGAGTCTTATCCATTCTCACTACGCCGACGCGGGCTATGTGGGTATGCGCCTGGCCTTACAGCTCGGTGTGCCGCTGGTTCATACCGGACATTCCCTCGGGCGCAGCAAGCGCCAAAGCCTTTTGGCCTCCGGAGAGTCAGAGCGAACCCTGGAGAAAAAATATCGCCTGTCCCAACGTATCCGCACTGAGGAGGAGATTCTGGCTACTGCCTCCCTGATCATCACCAGTACCCAGGACGAGATCCTTAGACAATACGGGATGTACAATTGGGCTAATGCTGAGCGGATGCGGGTGATTCCGCCAGGGGTTAATCTTTCCCGCTTTGAACCCGGCCCTCAACCCCCGCCGCCCATTAGCACAGAATTGCAGCGATTTTTACGCGAGCCACAAAAGCCACCTGTTCTTGCCCTGTCCCGTCCCGATGAACGAAAAAATATCGCCGGTTTGATTCATGCCTACGGCCAAAATCCGGGTTTGCAGGCGCGGGCCAATCTGGTGATTGTGGCCGGAACACGCGAAGACATTCGTGACATGGCCGCCGGTCCACGGCAGGTGTTGACGGAAATTCTGCTGTTGATTGATTGTTATGATCTTTACGGAAGAGTCGCCTATCCCCGCTACCACCGTCCTGATGACGTACCTGATCTTTATCGCTGGGCGGCAGGCCTGGGAGGTGTTTTCATCAATCCGGCTCTGACTGAGCCATTTGGTCTGACATTAATTGAGGCGGCGGCTTGCGGGTTACCGATCCTGGCGACCGAAGACGGGGGACCCAAAGATATTATTGCCAATTGTCAAAACGGCGTGCTGATTGATCCTCTGAATGCCGAAGAAATCGGCGAGAAGCTGCTCTCCATGCTAAGCGATAAGGCTACCTGGAAAAGTTATGCCAAGAACGGTATTGCCGGGGTGCGTCGGTATTATTCCTGGCAGACCCACGTTGACCAATACCTGACCGCCCTGGATGAATTGCCCCTCACCGTTCCTCAGCGACAAGATATTATCCCAACGGGCGAACGTATTACCGCCGATCGGCTATTATTTCTGGGTGCCCGTTTACTCGATCCAGCACCAATACCGGAACAACAGGCTGAACTGGTCGCTCTGCTGCATCGCCATCGGCGGAAAATGGCCTTTGGTTTGGTCAGCTTTCGTCCCCTCCATGAGTTGTTGGCTCTGCTGAAGCAACGCCGTATGAACGTTCCTGATATTCTCATAACCCGTGGAGGGACTCAGATTCATTATGGTGCCAGTCTCTCCCGCGATCAGGGTTGGAGTCGCCACATTGGGGTAGATTGGCAAGGCGATCGGGTCTATGACCTGCTTGCCGAAACCCCTGGAGTACAGGTTGTAGGACGCAGCGGCCAGGGATTTTATGCTGTGCATGGCTTCATCCGTGACCGTGCTGAGTTTGAGGGATTGGTAGCGCTGAATGATCAGCTTCACAACTGCGATATTCCCGGCCGCTTGATAACCCTCAATCCGCAAGAGTTTCTGGTTGTACCCCAGCGCGCTTCCCTGGGGTTCGCTATTCGTTATGTGGCGGATCGCCATGACATCGCCCTCGATCACGTACTGGTCGTCGGCAGCGCCCGTGCGGATCTCGATTTGCTGGGAGGCAATATTCTCGCTGCCCAGGTGGGCGGAGAAAAAGATCTGCAACAACATGAGGCTATTTATCAATCTCAAGCAAGTGGGTTACCAGGAGCGATGGAGGCCATCACGCATTATGATTTCCTGAGCAATAACGCACTGATCTGAGCAAGGGAAATGGTGATCTGTCACAAACGAAGCAGGAGACAAGCATGATGAACGCAACAGAGGAAAATATTCCGACAGTATTACTCTGCTGTGATCTGGATCGAACCCTGATTCCTAACGGCAGCCAGACTGAATCTGTACAGGCCCGTCCTTTGTTTCGGGAGCTTTGCGCCCATCCTGCTGTACACCTGGCCTTGGTAACCGGCCGCCATCTGCATCTGGTTACCGAAGCCATTGAGCAATGGCAACTACCTGTTCCCAATTTTATCATCGGTGATGTCGGCACAAGCATTTACACCCTCGAAGAAGGACATTGGCGTCATTGGGATCATTGGTCTGCGGAAATTGGTCCCGACTGGGGAGGAATGACGCACCAGGACATTACTACAGAGCTTGCCGATATTTCCGCCATCAACTTGCAGACAGCCAAACAGCAGGGAATATTCAAGGTCAGTTACCAGGTGGATATGCGTATTAATCGCGACATCCTGGAGGCGGAGCTGCTCCGCCGCCTTTGGGGTATCGGGGTTAATGCGCGACTGGTCTTGTCTTTCGATGAAATGACCGATACGGGTTTGTTGGATATTCTGCCCAGCAGCGCCAGCAAGCTCCATG
This sequence comes from Acidithiobacillus sulfurivorans, assembly GCF_018853815.1. GTDB lineage: Bacteria > Pseudomonadota > Gammaproteobacteria > Acidithiobacillales > Acidithiobacillaceae > Acidithiobacillus > Acidithiobacillus sulfurivorans. Next base: position 36,749 of record NZ_JAAOMP010000016.1, read on the forward strand.
CCATAGAATTTCTCGGTCAACAGTGTGATTATCCCCAGGAGCGCACGGTTTTTGCTGGTGATTCGGGTAACGATCTGGAGGTGTTAGGCAGCCATATTCACTCCGTGCTGGTAGCCAACGCGCATCAGGAGGTCCAGGAAGAGGCAATACTTATTGCTGCAGCGTCGGATCTGGCAGACACCCTGTATATTGCCCATGGAGGATTTCTGGGCATGAACGGAAACTACAGCGCCGGTGTATTGGAGGGACTCGCGCATTATCTACCCGAAACGGCGGCGTGGATGAAGTTGCCCGCTTCTCAATAAACCGGAAATTCGGTTTTATCGATCATTTTCCGCAACACAAAGCTGGAATGCACGCCAGTCACGCCCTCGATTCTGGTCAGGCGATTCAGCAAAAAATCCTGAAAGTGGGCCATGTCCCGCAGGACCACTTTCAATTGATAATCAGCATCGTGCCCGGTGATCAGATAGCATTCCAGAACTTCGTCGGATTTTTTGATTTCTGCTTCAAAATGCTCAAAGCGTTCAGAAGTATGACGGTCCATGCTGATGTGCATCAGCACCATGAGTTCCAGCCCGACTTTTTCAGGCTGTAACAAAGCCACCTGTTTGCGAATGATGCCCGCTTCTTCCAGTGCCTGCACCCGGCGCAGGCAGGGAGAAGGGGAGAGACCAATTTTTTCAGCGAGTCGCTGATTGCTCAGGCTGGAATCCTTTTGTAAGGCTTCAAGGATGCGGCGATCATACCGGTCCAGGGGCATTTTGGGTTCTCCATTTTTCATGGCACAATATTCCATCTAAAAAAAGACCATTGTAGCAATAATAATGCGCGAACGGCGGCAGTAAAGTCAAAATTCGCAAGCACCTGCCGGATAATGCCGCGTATAGTTCTCCCATCGTCTTGAGCAGGCAGGAGAATCATCATGAACAGCTTTAATCATCGTCGTTATCGGGCTTTTCCAGCGGTTCACAAGCCGGATCGGCGCTGGCCCAACCGTCGCATGCATCATGCACCCACCTGGGCCAGTGTGGATTTGCGCGATGGCAATCAAGCCTTGGTGTCGCCCATGAGCGTGACCCAGAAAATGGAAATGTTCGATTTGCTGGTACGGATGGGATTCAAGGAAATCGAAGTGGGTTTTCCCGCCGCCTCGCAGCCCGACTTTGACTTTGTGCGCAAAATCATTGAGGAAAAACGGATTCCTGAGGATGTGACCATCCAGGTTTTGACCCAGGCACGAGAAAATCTGGTTGAGCGGAGTTATGCGGCCCTGCAAGGGGTGCACCGCGCCATTGTGCATGTGTACAACTCGACCAGTCCGGCGCAGCGTGAACAGGTGTTTGGTCTGGATAAAGAGGGCGTCAAGGCTGTTGCCGTGCGCGGTGCCGAGTGGGTAAAAGCGGGAGCGGCCCGTTTCCCGGAAACCCAGTGGACTTTTCAGTATTCACCCGAAAGTTTCAGCAATACGGAATTGGACTATGCCGTTGAAATCTGCGAAGCCGTGATGGCTGTCTGGCATCCTGAAGAAGGTCAGTCGGTTATTTTGAATTTGCCGGCTACCGTAGAATCCGCCATGCCCAACGTGTTTGCAGATCAGATTGAATGGTTTTGCGACCATTTGCGGGGACGGGAGCATGTTAAAGTCAGCGTGCATACCCACAATGATCGGGGATGTGCGGTGGCTGCAGCAGAATTGGCGGTGTTGGCGGGTGCTGACCGGGTTGAGGGGACCCTCTTCGGGAATGGTGAACGGACCGGGAATATGGACATTCTCACCATGGCCATGAACTTGTATTCTCAAGGGCTTGATCCGAGGCTGGACCTGTCCATGGGGGAGGCCATCAGAGAAATTTACACCCGTTGTACGGGAATGGCGGTTTCTCCCCGGCATCCCTGGTTTGGTGAACTGGTCTATACCGCGTTTTCCGGCAGTCATCAGGATGCCATTCGCAAGGGCATCAATCGTCGCCAGGGACAGGATGAGGCCATTTGGGAGGTGCCTTATCTGCCTATAGACCCTGCCGACTTGGGCCGCAACTATGAAGCGGTGGTGCGCATTAACAGTCAATCCGGTAAGGGCGGGGTCAGCCATGTACTGGAAAGGGATTATGGCATTTCCTTGCCACGCTGGTTGGCTCAGGAATTCAGTGCCGTTGTCCAGAAGGCGACTGAAGAGCAATCAGGCGAGATCACGGCGAAGCAAATATATGCCTTGTTTGAAAGTCATTTTGTGCAGCGCAATGCCGACTGGCAGATGCAACGCTACCGTCTGCAGCGTGAAGGCGAAAAGGTCATTGCCTCGGTAGTCATGGGTACGGAAGCGCATTCCCGCATTTTGCAAGGGAAGGGGAGTGGGGCCGTAGGGGCGCTGGTGGGTGCCTTGATTCAGGGCGCTGGCATTTACGCCGAAGTGGAGCAATTTGATCAGCACGCGCTGGGAGCAGGCACCGGTGCCCGCGCCATGGCCTGTGCCCGGGTCAGTGTGGAATCCGGTGGAACCGCTTCAGCTGTATCTTTTGGTGAAGACACCACCGAAGCCGCCTTGCAGTCTGTGCTGAGTGCCATTGGTAAGGCGGGGGCGGTGGTTCGTTTTCATCAAAACAATGAGCAGAAACAGGGATGAAAACTCCAGCTTGCTCAGAATGGCTGTTTGTTGGAACACAAAGCACATTTGAAGGATTCCCCAAAACATGGTGGATGAAAAATTGGATATTCGATCGTCCTTCCTCCTGTTCTTCGGCGTTGGACTCGCCCTCGCTACCAGCTCGTTTATCGCGGTTGCCGTTCAGAATATTTTCCCTTATCTCGCGGGAAGTTTGACGACCAGTGATCACCATGCGGTCTGGGTGCTCACCTTTATGGTGATGAACTGGGCTGTAGGTTCCACTCTGATGCCTTGGGTGTCTTCACGCATAGGCATTCGCGGTGCTTTTAATGGGTCTGTGCTCGCCTTGATAGTCAGTAGCGCTGTTTGTGCCAGTACCAGCAATATCTGGGTCATGTTGCTATTTCGTGGTGTACAAGGCCTCGGCGCGGGGATACTGGTTCCCCTGAGCCAAACCATTTTCATTCGCTACAGTGCTTCTGACCAGCGGTCACTGATGATGTCTCTATGGACCAATGCCATGTTAATTCCCTTTTACATTGGTCCATTCATCGGCGGTTGGTTGGCCACGGTGGTCACTTGGCGTTATATATTTGTACTTTCCATTCCGCTTTTTGTTTTGTCGATGTGGCTGAGTGGAAAAAAGATTCCAGACAGCGAGCGAGTGACTAAACCTTTTGATGGGATTGGATTCCTGATGTTGTATGGGTTCGTGGTGAGCGTGCAATTCATCATAGATCAGGGCGATGAATCCGGTTGGTTCCGGTCTGGCCATATAGATATGGCTGCAGGGCTTTCCTTTGTGCTCCTGATCGCTTTCATCATTCGCCAGAAAAGGACCGAACATCCTTTGTTGAACTTGTCCTTTCTGAATATTCGCAGTTTTGGATTAGGCCTGCTGCTGCTCTGTCTGGGCTGGTCCATCTTTACGGGGTGGACGGCAGATATTCCCTTGTGGGTGGAAAAATATACGGGCTACAACGGATTTTACGGAGGATTACTCAGTATACCGATCGGCGTTACCGCTATTCCTGTCACCATGTTCATGAGTAAAGCTTCTCGATGGGTGCCGGTTAAATATCTGGCAATACTGGCCTTTTTGGTTTTTTCTGCGGTGTATGCTTCTATTTTTCTCGTTCCGCAGGAATCGCTGCAAGAGGTGATTTTCTACATGGCCCTACTGGGCGTTGGTATCGGTCTTCTGTTTGTACCCATGAACATGTTGGTTCTATCGGAAATACCGCCGCAAAATCTTCATGAAGCTTCTACTTTGGCCAACTTTGTGCGCACGCTTTCTTCGAGTATGGGCGTGGGTATTTTAGGGGGTCTCTCCTACAACGCGACGGGCACAGCTTACGCTGCCCTACGCAATCATATCTCACGCTTTGCAGGTGTCAGGCAAACACCCATGGACATTCTGGGCTATCATCATAAAGCTCTGTCGGTGGCTGCTACCATGGGTATCAATGACGTCATCCGAATATCCGCATGGATATGTCTTGTCGCAGCCATTATTGCCCTATTCAGCTTGCAATCTGTTTCGCGTATTGCAGATTTCAAATAACTTCAATCCTTTTGCTCATCAATCGGTAGATCCTATTTTGCGGGTTGACTGTTTTGCTGTAACGTCATCCACCAATAAAACGCGACCCAACTTCTCCACCCATGGAACGGTTCCGTGATGTCACGCACCTCCTTTTCTGATGCCGTCCGCCCTAACCCATAGAGTTCTCCAGCCACCTTCCGTAGCCCTATAT
>NZ_JAAOMP010000160.1 GCF_018853815.1 Acidithiobacillus sulfurivorans
CCGATGCCAAAACCAATCAGAAAAACATCCAGCATGGCCCATTGGTCCAGCCATTCAGACCAGCGAAACATCCTGCCCAGCCAGCTTGGGTAGTGCCCGGTATCCAGTTGGAGCAATACCACGGCCAGAGTGCTGAAGCGTAAAAAGGGGAGGATGAGCAATTCCAGGGCCAGAATCACCGCCACCACGGGCCAGCCTTGGGCAGCCACTCCCCAGATGCCTGACGCAAGTACACTTTGATGATGCACGCCAAATATATCAACGGACAGCAATGGTAGAAAATTGGCTGGGATCAGCAGGAACAGGGCCGATAAGGTCATGGCCATGGCCGCGTTAATACTGCGACCGGAGGTGCGTTCCATAATATGGCCACAGCGCGGGCAGGCGAGCTTGCCGCGACCTTGTAGAGGCGGCAAACGCTGAATCAGTCCACAATCCGGACAGACCTCCACCCCGTGAGGCGGGTCCAGGGCGGCATCGGGAA
>NZ_JAAOMP010000161.1 GCF_018853815.1 Acidithiobacillus sulfurivorans
CCTCACCCACAGCCACCCTCACGTGCCGGACATGCATCATTTACATAAGCACTAACTCCTGCCAGCAAAGGATTTTTTCAGGAGCCTATAAAGGCGCCACCCGAAACGTTTCAAAGAGGATTTCTACTGTAGTAGCATCATGACTCCCTTTCACACGGACGGGCATTATCCTGAACGACTGGATCAGCCATTTTACTTCACTCACTGCAGCGCCAGACAATGAAAAGGCGTTATTCAACAAGGCTTATCCACTGCATTGGGGGTCGGATCAAATCATTTTTCACGCGGGTACTCCCTGCAACCAATATTTGTTGGTGCTGGAAGGCCAGATCCGGGTGCAACAGATTTCTGCAGGCGGGCGCGAAATCGTCTTGTACCGCATTGGCCCCGGAGAATCCTGCATTCTCACTACTGCTTGCCTGTTCAGTCATCGCCCCTATCCCGCCATGGGTATTACCGAAACAGCCGTGAAGGCGATCAGTCTGCCCAAATCGGTTTTTGATCAACTCATTGGCCAATCCAGCCTTTTTCGGGAATTCGTATTCAATGCCTACGGAAATCGCTTGACCGACTTGCTCACCCTGGTCGAAGAAGTCGTCTTCACCCGTCTGGATATTCGCCTCGCCAGAAAACTTCTGGACCTGGGAAAGCATTCCCAGTTTATCCAGATTACCCATCAGACATTGGCCACCGAGCTGGGGTCGGCCCGGGAAGTTATCAGCCGTGCCCTCAAAGAATTTGAATTGCGGGGATGGATCCGGCGAGGGTCAGGTCAAATTGAAATTATCCAGATGCAGGGATTGCAACAATTAGCAAACTCGGAGTTTGTTTCGTCTCGGTGAGAAAGTCACAGACAGCTCCCTGCGAGTTACCTACGATAATAATCTCTGCTGACTTAACAAGGAGTCCAAAATGTCTGTCTCTACCCTGTTTAACGAAGGAATGGCCGACCGATTGATTCGGATCATCGTCGGAATTATTGTCATTGCACTGGTTTTTGTCGGACCGAAAACCCTCTGGGGATGGTTGGGGCTCGTACCCTTGATCACCGGTTTGGTCGGTTGGTGTCCAGCCTACTCGCTCTTCGGCATCAGGACCTGCCCGCTCCGCAAATCCTGAGAG
>NZ_JAAOMP010000162.1 GCF_018853815.1 Acidithiobacillus sulfurivorans
CCCCCGGTGTCAGGGTAGTTGTCGCCTCTCTGAAATGGAGTCAGGTGTAGGGTGGGGGCGGAAAGTGGATTATCGAGATGAAGAGTTATTCAGCAGAACGTAAGGCCGCTGTATTGCAGAAGATGTTACCGCCCACCAGTTTATCGGTGCCAGAACTGGCCAAACAGGAAGGGATTTCTGATGTGACGCTGTACCATTGGCGCAAGCAGGCCATAGCGAGTGGGGCGATGAGTGCAGTGACCAAGAAGACAGCAGAGGGCTGGTCTGCCGAGTCCAAGTTGGCAGCG
>NZ_JAAOMP010000163.1 GCF_018853815.1 Acidithiobacillus sulfurivorans
AATGCTCATGGCGAGTTCGCGCAAGGTCGCCATCATATGGGGACCATTCTGGGTGCGGACTTGGGAGAGGTCCTCGTGGAAAGTAACGTCGCGGACATGATGGTTCCGGTTTTCAATCTCCCAATGGCCACGGGCCAAGCCCAACAGATTTTCGGGCGTGGCGCGCTCTGGGGTCAGGCTGGTGAGTCCGAAGGCGTAATCATCCCG
>NZ_JAAOMP010000164.1 GCF_018853815.1 Acidithiobacillus sulfurivorans
TACTGGTAGGCGTGAATTTTGCGCGGGCCCTGGCCTTTGCCTGGGATATTCCGGTTATTCCCGTTCATCATCTGGAAGGACACCTGCTTGCTCCCCTGCTCAATGGGGTGGCGCCCTTTCCGGCGGTGGCTTTGTTGGTTTCCGGTGGGCATACCATGCTCATTGAAGTGCGGGGGCTGGGTGATTATGTGTTGCTGGGTGAAACCCTGGATGACGCAGCCGGTGAAGCTTTCGATAAAGCTGCTAAAATGCTGGGACTAGGCTATCCTGGGGGGCCGGCTCTGGCAGCTCTGGCAGAAGGTGGTGACCCCGAGGCATTTCGTTTGCCTCGACCTCTTCTGGACCGCCCTGGCATGGACTTCAGCTTCAGCGGGTTGAAAACAGCCTTTCGTCTGGCGTCCATGAAAGTCCCTGAAGGGGATGTGACCCAGAGAAAAAATCTGGCTGCCAGTTTTCAGCAGGCGGTGGTCGACACTCTGTTTCGGAAATGCCAGCGCGCCTTGCAACACACCGGTCTGAAGCGTTTGATTGTGGCGGGCGGGGTGGGAGCCAATCGCGCCTTGCGCAGTGCTTTGCAAACCTTGGCCGCAGAGGGCGTAGAATTATGTATCGCCGATTTGGCCCATTGTACGGATAATGCCGCGATGATTGCCCTGGCTGGTGCCTTGCATCCCGAAATGGCCCAGTCTGCCAGTGCTGACTTCCCGGTACGGGCGCGTTGGTCGCTGGTCAAGGAGGAAACATGACGGGTGAATCTTTTTCTCTGGATACGGTGGTTGACGAACGTGCGGCTGTCGATCCGGATTTTCAGCAAGGTCTGGATTGGCAGCAGACCGGTCATCCCGAAGAAGCAGCAGAAGCCTTCAGGCGTTCACTGGAGGCGGATCCTGACACCGCATTGATCTGGACGTTCTATGCCTGGGCACTGGCGGCATCGGGCGACAATCATGGCGCAATTGCCGCCTGCCGACGGGCCATCGCCTGTGACGCAGAATGGGGGCAGGCCTGGAATGATCTTGGCGAATACCTCATGGATACCGGACGGGAAAATGAAGCCCTATTTGTGATTCGGCGGGCGCTCAAATCCCGGCATTTTGATGCGCCGCATCTGGCGCAAATGAATCTGGCGCGCTATTACCTGCATCAGGGCAGCATGCGCCGTGCCCTGGCCGCTGCTCAGGAAGCGCAGCATTTGGCGCCTGGATTTCGTCCTGCCGAAAAGCTGGCGCAATGGATAGACGAACGCATGCAGGAATGGAATATCCGCGATTAAAATCGTCTTGGGCTAGGGGTGAATTTTTTATTATGGAGGTGCAATCAATGCCTGGATATATGACTAAGAACTGGGATCACAAGACAAAAACGAGAGTTTTTGTAGGGGTGTTGTATGCCTGCTCAGTGGCGATTTCATTCTTGTCCCCAGTTACGGCCTATGCCGAAACAACGGATCTCAAGCAAGGAGCCCAGCAGGCTGGACAAGAAGTTGGTTCAACCGTCCATAAAATTGGTCAAGCAGGAAAAGATGTGGGTCTTGGTATCGCTCATGAGGCGGTAGATATTGGTCACGCAGTGAAAGCTGGTGCCGTCGGTTTTTGGAATGCCGCTTCAGGGAAGACTTCACCTCCAGCAGAAAGTGCCAAGAATCGACCAGTTACAGGAATTACCAAAAGCCAGGAACAGCAGCATTAACCCTCGTTTTGTCTCAAAAGTCCCCGGCCCTGACATCTGCAACAGGTTTTCGATGCGGGGCGGTTCAGTGTTTTTTGAAGGGTGTTTCGCGGCCATCGAGCAGGCGCTGAATATTACTGCGATGCCGCCAAAGAATCAGGATTACCAGCACGATAATCAGGGCATGCAGACTGTTACTGGCAGACAAAGCAAAAACAAGGGGTATCGCGCTGATGGCGGCCAGAAGCGCGGCGAGGGAGGACACCCGCATGACGGCAAAAACCACTATCCATACACCCAGCACCGATAATCCCAGTAACGGCATCAGCGCCAGCAGGATACCCATGGCCGTAGCCACCCCCTTACCCCCCCGAAATCCAAAATAAACGGGATACAAATGGCCGAGAAAGGTCGCCAGTGCGACGGCGGCCAGGATCCAGCCTTCCGCACCCAACCATCGGGCAATCACAATGGGAATGATGCCTTTGATCAGATCGCCGCAAAGCGTCAGTGCTGCGGCTTTTTTGCCGCCGATGCGCAGAATGTTGGTTGCCCCCGGATTCCCGGATCCGGATTGCCGAGGATCACCCAGGCCCATGGCACGACCTACCAGAATGGCGGTCGCTATAGAACCGATCAGGTAGGCACCCACTATGAAAACAATATCAATAATGACAGACATGCAGTGTGTTGGCCCAGAAAAGCGCTATTATAGGCCCAGACGCGACGCCTTGTCGCATTTTTCGGGATGACTATGGATATTCTTTTCGTGCGGGAACTGAAAGTCGATACCCGCATCGGTATTTATGACTGGGAACGGCAGGTTAAACAGACCGTTTTGATTGACCTGGAAATTGCCGCCGACACCCATGCTGCCGCCCAGTCGGACAAGGTAGAGCAAACCATCAATTATCAGACGGTCTGTCAACGCCTGGTCAGTCACATCAGTGCTTCCGAAGTGGAGCTGGTGGAAACCCTTGCCGAGCAGATTGCCGATATTATCCGGGGTGAATTTGCTGCGCGTTGGGTACAGGTGACGGTGCATAAACCGGCGGCGGTGCGGGGCACCCGTGATGTGGGTGTACGCATAGAAAGGGGTACGGATTAACCCAGACTGAAACAGTCTCCGTACAGGTCGTGGTCGTCCGCACGGGTGATTTGCACGGCCAGGCGGTCACCGACTTTGAGGCCGCCCGCATTACTCAGGTGTACCACACCGTCTATTTCCGGCGCATCGCTGACGGAGCGGGCTATTGCCCGGCCCCCGCGCTCCGTGGCATCTACCAGCACCTCACGACGCTGACCCACATGCCGCTGGAGCCGTGCACGGCTGATGCTTTCCTGCACCCGCATGAATTCGGCGCGACGTTCTTCCCTGACTGCTTCCGGAACGGCACCGGGCAAGGCGTTGGCGGGTGCGCCTTCGACCGGAGAATAGGCAAAGCAGCCCACCCGGTCCAGTTCTGCAACGCGCAGAAAATCCAGCAGTTCTGAAAATTCGGCTTCGGTTTCACCGGGAAACCCGACAATAAAAGTGCTACGGATGGTCAAATCAGGCACCTGTTGCCGCCAGTGAGCAATGCGCTCCAGAGTTTTTTCGGCAGCAGCGGGACGGCGCATGGCCTTGAGAATCCGGGGGCTACCATGCTGCAGGGGCGCATCCAGATAAGGCAGGATTTTTCCCTCAGCCATGAGGGGTAGCAGTTCATCAATATGGGGGTAGGGGTACACATAGTGCAAACGCACCCAGACACCCAACTCCCCCAGTGCCGCACAAAGATCGGTGATCCGGGTTTTGATGGGGCGCCCATCGTGAAAGGCCGTGCGATATTTACGGTCGACCCCATAAGCTCCGGTGTCCTGGGAAATCACCAGCAATTCCTGGACGCCTCCAGAAACCAGGGCTTCGGCTTCCCGCAAAATATCACCGGGTTCGCGACTGACCAGTTTGCCACGCATGCTGGGAATAATGCAGAAACTGCAGGACTGATTGCAGCCTTCGGAAATTTTCAGGTAAGCGTAGTGTGCCGGAGTCAGGCGCAGGCCCTGGGGAGGAACCAGATCGGTATAGGGATCATGCAGGGGAGGCAGTGCGGTGTGAATGGCCTCCAGTACTGCGCCAGACTGCTGGGGACCCGTAACGGCCAGCACCTTGGGATGCACATTGCGAATAAAGTCCCCGTTATCCTTGGCCCCCAGGCAACCGGTGACGACCACCTTGCCATTTTCATCGAGGGCTTCGCCAATGGCTTCCAGCGATTCTGTCACCGCTGCGTCAATGAAACCGCAGGTGTTGACGACCACCACATCGGCGTCGGCGTAATCGCCTACCAGCAGGTAGCCCTCAGCCCGCAACTGGGTAAGGATACGCTCGCTGTCCACGGTAGCTTTGGGACAGCCCAGGCTGACGAAACCGACTTTGGGGGTTTTGCTGAGAGGATTTTTCAAAAGGTATTACTCACGCTGACGACTCCGGAGACGGCACCGACAATGCGTTCCACCACCTGTTTGAGATCAATGACCGCGTTGGGACAGCCCGCGCAGGCGCCCTTCATGCGCACCCGGACATCGCGCTGGATAATGTCTACCAGTTCAATATCGCCGCCGTCGCGCATGAGAATGCGACGGACGGTGTGCACGGCTTCGGCGACGGCTTCGGGGTCGGGCAGGGGATCATCCGGACCATAACGCTTCTGGCGGTCCAGTCCACGGGCGGCCATGGCCTGGGCATGGGCAATTTTGGCCGCAGCGAGCGGGTCCTGCTCTTCCAGAGCATCCAGTTCTTCTTCGCTGTAAAAGCGGATGGGGGCTTTGCTGTTCATGGGGATCAATATAACATGCGCCCGCCATCGACGACGAGGTTATGGCCGGTGGTGTATTGGGCGTCAAAAAGCAGATAAGCCACCGCCGAGGCGATATCCTGAGGATTCCCGACCCGCTTCAGGGCGTTGCGCTCCAGCAGTGCCTGTTTATCTCCATCTGGAGGGTCCTGGTTTTCTGCCCAGAGTACTACGCCTGGAGAAACACTGTTGACGCGAATATCCGGACCCAGTTCTTTGGCCAGGGAGCGGGTCAGCGCCAGTAGACCCGCTTTACTGACGCTGTAAGGCAAATAAGATCGCAGGGGAATCTCTCCATGAATGTCACCGATGTTGACCACGGCTCCGTGACTGCGGCGTAAATGGGGAGCTGCCGCCTGGGTCAGGAACAGGGGCGCACGCAAATGAATGGCCTCCATTCGCTGCCAATCCTCAGGCGTGATTTGCTCAAAAGGGCTGGACTGATAAATGGAGGCGTTATTGACGAGGCCATCCAGGCGGCCGAAATGCTCCACGCTGGCGGCAATCAGTTGGGCGGGAAAAGGCACAGCGACCAGATCGCCAGCAATCAGTAAACATTTTGTACGGTATTGATGGCGCAGTTCGGCGGCCAGGGCTTCGGCATCACTGCGGGATCGCCTATAATGCAGGACCAACTGGCAGCCTTCTGCGGCCAGTTGCCGGGCGATGGCGGCTCCCACCCTGCGGGCGGCGCCAGTGATCAGAACAACTTTTTCGGTAGCTTTCAAGAGGATTCCATGCGCGCAGAGCGTCCCGATTTTTTAACCCATTCCCAAGGAGGGCGCAAGGCCAGCCTGCCGGTTCCGGATGCTGCCGCGCAAGCCCATTCGGCGCTTTTGCTGGAGCGGATTCGTGCCGAAATCCAGGCTGCAGGGGGCGTGATTTGTTTTCGCCGCTACATGGAGATGGCTTTGTATACCCCCGGTTTGGGATATTACATGGCCGGGCAAAACCGCCTGGGTGCCGACGGCGATTTTGTGACCGCCCCGGAAATGGGTTCGGTGCTGGGCAGCGTGTTGGCACGGGTGCTGGCTCCGTTGCTACCAACGGACGCGCATAGTGACGGTATGCTTGAATTTGGCGCAGGCCGTGGTTTTCTGGCGCAACAAATTCAGCAACGCTTGCCGATGGTCCCCTATACGGTGCTGGAACTCAGCCCGGATCTGCAGGAACAGCAACGGGCAATGCTTCCCTCAGTCAATCATGTGCAGCAGCTACCCGCGCACTGGCGCGGCGTCATGCTGGCCAATGAGGTGCTGGATGCCATGCCGGTAGTGGTCGTCGAAAGAGATGATCAGGGCGTGTTGCGGGAGCGCGCGGTGCGTTGGAATGGAGAAGGGCTGGAATGGGCCTGGATGCCAGATCCTTATGCCGCCGAAGCTATTGACCCCGGTTTGCTGCCGCTGATGGCGCAGTGGCCTGAACATTACCGCACCGAATTGCATCCTCTAGCCACCGCCTGGTTGCGGGAAGTGGCGAATTGCCTGCAATCCGGGGCGCTGATACTGATAGATTACGGCCATGAGGCTGGAGAGTATTATCATCCCCAGCGTCAGTCGGGCAGTTTACGCGCCTATTATCGCCAACACTGGCTGGATGATCCGTTTTATTGGCCGGGATTATGTGATCTGACTGCCCATGTGAATTTCAGCACGTTACTGCATGTTGCGCCAACGCTTGGTCTGAAAGTGGATTTCTACGGAAATCTCGCCCGCTTTCTGGTGGAACATGGTCTTGCCGAAGTCTATGCAGAGTTGGCCGCCGGGCAGGAGGCCGCAGCACTTTTCGCATTAAATAATGAAATCAAACGCCTGACCATGCCTCAGGAAATGGGCGAAAGCTTTAAGGTGTTGATTCTGAAAAAGAGAGAAAAAATATGACGATAACCATTTACGGTATTCGGAATTGCGATACCATGAAAAAAGCTTTTGCCTGGTTGAACGCGCAAGGCTGGTCTTATGACTTCCATGATTACAAAAAAGCCGGAGTGGCCCTGTCAGACCTACAGCATTGGGCGACGCTATGGGGCTGGGAAGCGCTGATTAATCGCAAGGGAACAACCTGGCGGCGTTTACCCGAAGCGGCACGTGAATGCCAGGATGCAGGCGCGGCTTTTGCCTTGATGATGGCGCAGCCCAGCCTGATCCGTCGCCCCATTCTCATCAGCGGTGATCAGGGCGTGCTGGGCTTTGATCCGGAACGCTGGCTTCAGATGACCCGAGAATAACGTACCGACTTTTGTGGCAGGTAAGCATCAAAAACCATACAGACATGACGGATCAGGAGGCGACCTTGCGGAGTTACCTGCAGGTTTTCTGCGTCGATCTGAATCAGTCCATCCTGTTCCAGTTGCTTCAGGGCGGGCAGGCAATCGCTAAAATGTGCCCTGAAATGGATACCGTACTGCTGCTGTAATGCCGCAAAATCCAGGCGAAAATCGCAGGTCAGTCGGTTGATGATATGACGGCGCAGCAGGTCTTCATCATTCAGGCGTGTGCCCTTTTCCACAGGAAGATGACCATGATCCAGCCTGTCTCCCCAGGCATCCAGGTCTTTGATATTCTGGCTGTAATTGGGGCCGACCATGGCAATGGCGCTCATGCCGAAGGCAAGCAGGTCACTTCCCGCATGGGTGGAATAACCCTGGAAATTACGATAGAGGCTTCCTTCCCGTTGGGCCAGAGTCAGCTCGTCATCGGGTAAGGCGAAATGATCCATGCCAATGTATACATATCCGGCTTGCTGCAGTGTTGAGATACTTTCCGCCAGAATGCGCAGCTTGTTTTCCGGGGAGGGAATATCCGTTTCCAGAATGCGCCGCTGCGGCGGAAAGCGTTCGGGGAGATGGGCGTAATTGAATACCGACAATCGATTGGGGCGGAGGGTAATCACAGCCTCCAGGGTGCGGGCAAAACTTTCCGGAGTTTGTAACGGCAAGCCATAAATCAAATCCAGACTGATGGAGCGGTAACCCAGGGACCGTGCCTCGGCCATCACTGCAGCTAACAGTTCCAGACTTTGTTCCCGATGTACGGCTTTTTGCACGGCAACATCCAGATCCTGCACGCCAATACTGATGCGATTAAAGCCGAATTCCCGGAGGAGCTTGAGAGTGCCCGGTTCCAGGGCGCGAGGATCAATTTCAACACCGTATTCTCCCTGATCATCGGGCAGGAGCTGAAAATGCCGATGAATACTGTTCAGCAGGGTACTCAGGTCATTCTGACGCAAAAAGGAGGGGGTGCCACCGCCAAAATGCAGCTGCTCTACCGGACGACTGGCATCCAGATGAGTGAGATACAAAGCCATTTCTTTTTCCAGACGCGCGACATAAGGGCCGCCCCATTCGTGATGACGGGTGACTACCTTGGTGCAGGCGCAATAAAAACAGAGGTGTTCACAAAAGGGAATATGAAAATACAGGGATAGTGGCCGGGCTTGATGATTGGACGCCTGCAGTGCCCTGATCAGACCGATCTCGTCAAAATCTGTGTGAAAGTGCGGCGCAGTCGGATAAGAGGTGTAGCGCGGCCCCGCTTGATCGTAACGACGGATGAGATCGGAATCGACAATCACGCTTTGTTCGGGAACGGTAGGCATGGAAACGCCCTCTATCTGACGGGAAGAATTCTCAGATCATACGCCCTGAATATCTTTTACTCCAAGCAGATTTGCAGCCACACTGGCCCGTATTTCTGCCAGAAAGGCGCGCATGTGGTCTTGTTCCGACTGCTCAGCCGTGGTGGCTGCCTGCAAAGTCTGCCAGAGGCCCTGAGGACCCAGTGGCAGGGCGTGCACATACCCTTTTTCTCCGTAGCTCCCCACCGCCCAGGAAGGCAGGGCGGCAATACCCTGACCCGAGGCGACCAGTTGCAGGATGATGACCGTCAGTTCGGCGTGACGCCGGCGCCAGGGCTGGATGCCAGCGGGTTGCAGAAACTCCCGGAATAAATCCAGGCGTCGGTCTTCCACCGGATAGGTGATGAGGGTTTCTTCCAGAAAATCGGCGGGCTCCAGAAAAGACTTGCTGGCCAGGGCGTGGCGAGGATTAACCAAGGCGACCACTTCGTAGGCAAACAGGGGATGCAGGGTGATGTCCGCAGCCATGGCATCGGGGGCGGTCAGTACGGTCAGATCAGCCTGATGACTTTGCAGGAGGGGCAGAGGGTCCTGTTGAAAGCCGGAAACCAGGTCCATCTCAACGTCCGGCCAGTTTTCCCGGAAACGATCCATGGCTGGGGTCAGCCAGTCAAAGCAGGTATGACATTCCACCGCAATACGCAGACGTCCACTGTTGCCAAGGGCCCGACGTTTGAGTTCTTCCTGCAACTGCCGCACGCGGGGCAGGACTTCCCGCGCCGCCGCCAGCAATTCTTCGCCGGCAGGGCTGAGGCGCAATTGGCTGCCGCGTTCGCGGTCCAGAATATTGACACCAAATTCCGCTTCCAGACCCCGGAGCTGATGGGACAGAGCAGACTGGGTCAGATGCAGGCGTTGGGCTGCAGCAGCCAGACTGCCAAACTGGGCGACAGCTTCGATGGTGCGCAGGTGGCGAATTTCAATGGGCATGGCAGGCTCGATTCAGGAGGTTTCCAGAACGCATTGTCCCACGATCATCGCGTCCTGCAACATGAATTAATGCTCAAAACGGCAGTCGGTCGGGAAGCTTTTTGCTCCAACGTCCCTTGCCTGTTGTTCTAAGGCTTATCCTGCTGTCAGGAGAGAACTCGCCCTTTGGGCTCAAACAGCTCTCCTGACGGGCGCAGGATTTCACCAAGAACAACATGTCTAAATTAATATTTAAAGAATGTCACAAAACCTTCATCGTACTGTCATCATACTGTCACAATTCTCACTTATCATACTTTCCATAATTTAATAAAAGACAGTGCCAAGAGCGTGGCCATATATGAGTCCCCCTGACGATTCGGGAGGACCTATCTTTGTTTTGCGCTCTTGTCAGTGTTTAACTACTGAGGGAGTGTGAAAATGAAGAAAAAGTATCTGTTAATATCCATGCTGGCAGCATTCGTCTTGAGTCCATTGGCTCATGCTGATGACAAATCGCTGCTGAGTTCCAGTCTCGCCAAGGAAAAAAGTGATGATTTCAGTCTGAATCTGGGAGGACGTATTCAGGCGGATTACGCGACCTACTTCAATAATCCCATTGAAGGCTCTGCGGGAGCCAAGTTGCGACGGGCACGCATTTTTACCAGTGGAAATATTGCCCGGGAATGGGGTTTTAAATTTCAGTATGAATTTACCGATACGGCTGCTGCAGGTTTTAAAGACGCTTATTTCACTTATTTGGGGCTGCCTAACTCGACCGTTACCTTGGGACAATCCAAAACCTTCTTCAGTATGGATCAGCTCAACAGCTCCAACGACAATGTCATGATGGAGCGCCCGTTACTGGAAGCCCTGGATGCCTACGGTGACCGGCGCATGGGTCTAAAGCTTACCACCCATGGGGATAACTGGATGCTGGGTCTGGGTGGTTTCATGAATGCCCTGGATGAAAAACAAGTGACCAGCTATAGCGGCATTGTTCGCAGCGGAACCAATAAAAATACGGCGTTGAGTACGAAAACCAGCAACACCAATCAGAGTGGCATTTACACCATCAGTGGTCGCGCAACTTATGTTCCAGTGCACAGCGAAGGAAGCGATCTTTATTTCGGGGCTAATCTGAATTACACCGGCTTTGGCGAGCAAAACAAGGCGGCTTTGTATGCCACCCGTCCGGAAACCAGTGTCGCCAGCACCAAACTGCTGGAGGCATATGTCAGCAATCCCAGTTCACAGTTTCAATATACTCTGGAAACAGCTGCTGTAGCCGGACCTTTTTCTATTGAGGGCGCTTATGTGGGGGCCAATGTTTCCCGTCGTAATGGCTTGCCCACTGCGAGTTTCAATGGGTATTACGTCCAGGCCAGTTATATCCTGACGGGGCAATCCCGTAACTTCAAACCCAAAATTGGTGAATTTCATTATTTGAAGGACATCGGACCTGGTGGCGCATGGGAAGTGGCCTTGCGTTATGATCGCCTGAACATGAATGACGCCAAGGCCGGAATTTATGGTGGTCGCGGCAGTAACATCACGGCGGGTATCAACTGGTATGCCAATGAGCATGTGCGTCTGATGCTGGATTATTCTCATGCCCACATTGGCGATATTCCCACCAGCGCACCGGCAGGAGCCAGTTATGTGAATAGTCCCCTCTATAACACGGATTTGAATATTCTCCAGCTCCGTGGCCAGTTTCTGTTTTGACACCATAAAATCAGGCCGGGCGTAGTTATGCCCGGCTCCGGGGAGCTTCTATGAATCAACAATGGATATTGCGTAGCTTGGGTGTATGGGCGCTGATACTGGGTTTACCGGTCAGCGCTGCGGATTTGGCCGCTGCGGACGTGCAAATTCCGCTGGCGGAAGTGTCCGTGGCTGGTCATCCCCTGCACCTGACGGTGGGAATGGGTAGCGGCTTGACCCATGCTCAGGGTGCGCCAGACGATATTTTTTATGCGGTGACAGATCGCGGTCCGAATATAGCGTGCAATAAGTCAGCGAAAATATTCGGATCACAAATTTGTCAGGGAGATGGCATGGTGTTTCCGGTTCCCACTTTTACGCCCAGCATTTATAAATTGCAGGTTACGGATGACCATGTAAAGGTTCTTCAGTCCTTGCCTTTGCATGCGGCCAATCAAACGGCGATGACGGGACTTCCTCCGGCACTGATGCATTCAGAACAGGCCCTGAATGCCGAGCTGCAGCCGCTGGGAAGCAGCCCAAACGGGATAGACAGTGAATGTATTGCCGCGTTAAAGACGGGCGGGTTCTGGGTTGGTGAGGAGTATGGTCCGAGCCTGCTGCGCGTGAACGCCGAAGGGGTGGTATTGGAACGCCTGGTTCCCAAAGGCAGTGAAAGCGATTATGCAGGCAGTGCGGTGCCCATTCGGGCGGCACTTCCGCCCTTGCTGGTAAAGCGTACGGTGAACAGAGGTTTTGAAGGGATCGCTTTGGCTCCGGATCGGCGCGCTCTTTTTGTCACTTTGCAAAGTCCCTTTTCCAATCCGGACAAAGAAACCTTTAAGCATTCCCGCAATGTGCGCATTCTGAAAATTACACTCGATGAGCAGGGTAACTTTGAGAAAATGGCGGGTGCCTATGTGTTTCAGATACCCAGGGCGGATCAATTGGCACCGGGTGAACAACAGAAGGATGTGAAGGTTTCAGCGCTGAGTGCCGTCAATGATCATGCGGTTTTGGCCATGCTGCGTGCCGGTAAGGGGGTTCAGGTCTATTTGCTGAATTTTGCCCATGCCAGCAGTCTGCTGGGCACCGCCTGGGCCAAGACCGAAGCGTCGCCCAGCCTGGAGGCTCAAGACGATCTGGAGCCGGTGGGTATTACACCTGCCAAGGCGACCCTGATTTATGATGCTTCGGTAGGGCATGACAAATTACCGGAAAAAGTCGAAGGCATGTCCTTGCTGAATGATCGGGAACTGGTTTTTATCACCGATAATGATTTCGGTATTCGTGGCGACCAGACCGCAATGCTGCGTGTTCCTCTGGATGCCAGGGCTGTGGCATTGTTGCGCCAGTCGGCCCGTTAAAAAGGGGTATTTATCCTGAAAACGGTAGTGGGCCTGGGGGCTTTTTGCTCCCACGTCCCTTGCCTGTTGTTCTAAGGCTCATCCTGCTGTCAGGAGAGAACTCGCCCTTTGGCTCAGACAGCTCTCCTGACGGGCGCAGGATTTCACCAAGAACAACAACGGCGCGGGCTAAAGTCGCTGCAAAGCTCTCAGGCCCACTACCGTTTTCAGGATTATGGATGCCTTTTTCAACCCGTTTCTGTCATAATCGATATATCTATATGGAAATAACGTCACAAAAAGTTCATAAAACTGTCATCATCTTGTCATATAACCTCGTTATTATGCCCACAGTGTTGCAAAGAACCCTAAATCGAGGAGGTCACATGTTGAAGAAAAACCGCGTTGCCGTTGCACTGTTTGCTGCCCTGAGCGGCTTTGCTGCCGTGGCTCATGCCGACACCAGTTCCACAGGAAATACCTTGGCTGACTTTTTTATGCACAGCAAGGTGGATGGACAGATTCGTTCGTATTACTTCAACCGCTTTTTTGGTGGAACCCAGCCAAATGCCAGAGCCTTTTCTCTGGGTGGTTATATTAATGTGCATACGCCTTCTGCAGCCGGTTTCAGCGCTGACGTGGGTTTTTATACAGCCAATAGCTTGGGAGCCAATCCTGGCAATCAGACTGTCAACGATGTGACATTGATGGGATTGGGTGACTCCATCAATGCGTTGGGTCAGGCATACCTGCAATATGCCATTCCCGATGTGGTGATGATTCGGGCGGGTAACCAGGAAGTGAACACGCCTTTTGTCAACGGTTCTGATTCCCGCATGATTCCGGCCACTTTCCAGGGCGTTTTTGCACAAGTGACGCCTTACTGCGGCTGGAACATATACGGTATGCGGATGTTCCGCTGGAAGAGCCGCACCTCCGGTGACTATTACCGCGATAACCTGTATTACAACACCGGTTTCGACGGTGATCCCATTTATGGTGGCGCCGCTGACCTGCCCGCAGGTACGCCAGCTTCTAATGGCATTTTGGCGTTTGGTACAAGTTACAAAAGATATGGCATCAACGCCCAAGCTTGGTATTACAACTTCTATAACTTTACCAATATGTTCTACGGTGATGCCAGCTATACCCTGAAAACCGGTATGGGGCTGGATCCATTCCTGGGCGGTCAGGTGGTGCGTGAATGGGATGCCAATAGTCGTCTCAATGGCACCAACGGCGCTGGTGAAGTTGATCATTTCAAAGGTAATAGCGTCAACAGCACGACTTGGGGTGTGGAAGGCGGTGTCAAATATAATCTGGATAACGCCATATTCGGCAAGGGTGCGCTGACAGCCGCGTACAATGAAATTGAGTATCACCCCGGAGCTATCGGTGGTGGTGCCATTGTTTCTCCCTATACCGTGGGTTATGCAACGGATCCCCTCTACACCACGTCCATGATTCGTGGTCTGGTAGAAATGGGTCCTGGTCATGCCTGGAAAATCAGCCTGAGTCAGCATTTCCTCAATAACAGCTTTTTGTTTCAGACTTCCTACGCCCAATATCAGTTACAAGCGAATGGTTCTGCCAACGATATCTATGGCGATCTGACCTACTTCCCCAAGGGATTCCTCAAGGGTCTGTCCATTCGTGATCGCGTAGGTGTGGCGCATGGTGACTTGTCTGCGGCGCAGGCCGGCTACTTCATCTACAACCGCGTGATGCTGACCTACGCATTCTAAGCTGACGCATACTGCGAAACTCAGGGAGAACAATGATGATTGCCAAAAAACATGTATTACTCGCGGTAATGGTGATGGCGGCGGCTGGTTGTGCGGAAGCCCCATTTCAGGGCTGTCCTGCCAACAAGGCGCCGGTAGCGGCGCCTGTGGTGGCCCCGGCTCCTGCCCCCGTTCCTGTTCCGGCGCCCATTGCGCCGGTGCAGCGTACGGTCCTGCAGAGCAAACCCATTACCATCACGGGTATCAACTTCAAGCTGAATTCTGCAAAGCTCATGAGTCATGACATCCAGGTTCTGGATCAAGTGGCAGATTTTGCCCAGAAGCACAGCAGCGCGGTACTGGATGTCAATGGTTACTGCAGTAAGGTGGGCAGCTACGCCTACAACCAGCGTTTGTCAGAACAGCGCGCTGACAGTGTTGCTCAGTATTTGGAAGCTCATGGCGTGTCCCGTTCGCGGATGGTGCTGAAGGGCCATTCCTACAATGATCCGGTGGCCAGTAATGCAACGCCGCAGGGCCGTTTTGCCAACCAGCGGGTGGAAATTAATTCGACCATTCAGGTGGAAAAAACCGTCAACTAACGGTCAAGGCATCGCCTGATAATGTAACGATTTTACCTCTGCAATACTCATGGCATTGCTCCTCCTCTCCTCGCCCCGCTCTGCGGGGCTTTTTTATTACGGGTATTTCGGATTATCGAGGAGCGAGTTGCTGGAGAACCTGTGCGGGAAGCAGATCTTCCATGCAGCGGTGGTGCTTGAGGGGGCATTCTCTTTTAGCGCAGGGGCTGCAGGAAAGTCCCAGACGCAGGGCCACGGCGCCGGTCGATAAGGGCGGGGTCATTTGCAGGGGCGTCGATCCATACAGCGCTATGAGCCGGCTCCCGACGGCCCCGGCAATATGCATCAGGCCCGAATCATTGCTGACCGTGATTTCTGCCAGTGAAAGCAGGTCGATGGCTTCCGTGAGGCTGCTGCGTCCACCCAGATCAAGCACTGTCGGGACAGCTTGCGCGATGGCCTGGGTGATTTCGGCGTCTTTCGGACTACCGAAAAGCCACACCGGTCGTCCTGCCTGAGTCAGTTGCTGGGCCAGGCTGATCCAATGGCGTATAGGCCAGCGTTTGGCCGGACCGTATTCTGCTCCGGGTGCGAGGGCCACCAGCCCTGCACCGGGATTTTGGATATTCAGACGTTGCAGCGTGACGGCCAGCGCACCGTGATCCACCATCAGACGTGGTGCGGGTAATTGCGTGGGTTGCGGCAAGCGTCGCGGTAACCCCAGGGCCACAAAACGATCTACCGTACGTGGCAGGTGTTTTTTGTCCAGGTGGCGGCGGTCATTGAGCAGCATTTTTCGGGCATTGCCACCAAAGCCGCTGCGGTTGGGAATCTGGGCCCAGTAAGGCACCAGTGCAGATTTCAGGCTGTTGGGCAAACAGATAGACCAGTCATAATCTTCTTTCTGGAGGGTTTCGGCGATACGGCGGCGTTCCTTCCAGCCCAGCTTGCCGTGGGGAATATCCAGAGGAATGCCGCGCCGTACTTCTGCCATGCGCGAGGCAACCGGCAGGCTGGCTGAGGGAGCAAGTACATCAATCTGCAATTTTGGCCAGCGCCGGCGCATGACCTGCAATAATACTTGCGCCATGACCATGTCACCTACCCAGGCAGGACCAATCAGCAGCAGACGGGCCGGTTCATAAGCTCGGGCCAGACGGGTATTATGGGCGGCAAATACGTCTTCTTCGCCGTAAGGGGGGTCGATGGTTTCCGGTAAAGCCTCTGACATGTTCATTTACCCAGAAGCATGATCAGCGCTTCCGCCGTAATCAGGATGATGATGATCCATTCCAGAACGGTCTCACGATTATGGCGACTGGCAACAATCATGATTTCCAGCCCTTCATGAATGGCATCGAGTTTTTCATCCAGGGCCCGGAAACGGCTGGTGAGTTCCAGATCGGCGGAAAGCTCCCGGGAGAGTATTTCCAGTCCCGGCGTTTCCCAGACAATGTCCGGATTGTCCAGCACCGCAAGGCGCGACAGGATTTCGGTGCGGGTCGCCGAGGTGGAAGCCAGAAAACGCAGATGACTCCCCCGGCGTCCCGGAAGACGACCGGTACGGGTGACCTCGGAGAGTAAATTCAAGGTGGTTTCCAGGAGGGTTTCGACGGCTTCTTCGTGGAGTTCGAGGGCGAGACTTTGGGCCAGACGCAGGGACACCAGGAGGATGCGCTCTTCATCCAGATGCTTGAGGGTTACGCCATCCCGGCCGACGGCATCCCGCTCACCGGTTTTAATGAATAACTCTTCGACTTTCGGGTTGCTGATAGCCGTAAACTGGGCCTGAACACTGGCCACAATGCGCGCCTGCAGGGCGGGTCCTGCACCAAAAAAACAAAGAACCCCGGAACGAAATATGGCTACCCAGGCATCCCCGTCGCGGAGCAGGCGGTGGGCGGGATTGTTATCTACCAGATCCATGTCGAAGGTTTCGTCCCAGTTTTTCAGGGCAATATGGCGTACGGGTTGAATGGCGTGAAGAATACTACTCATGCATTTATCCTTCGGGGAGTAATTTGCCAGGATTCAAAATGCCCTCTGGATCAAACAGTTTTTTGATGGCACGCTGAATGCTGAGATTTTCGGGGCTGAGTTCCAGGGGTAAAAATTCCCGTTTGCTGCTGCCGATGCCGTGCTCGCCGGAAAGCGTGCCGCCCAGGCGGAGGACCGTCTGAAAGAGTTTTTGTAGCCCCTGACGGGCACGGCGCATTTCCTCATGGTTTTCGGGGTGCACCAGAAAATTGACATGAAGATTGCCGTTACCGGCGTGGCCAAAGCTGACAATGTGCAGGGATTGTTCCTGGGCAATGGCTTCAATGGCTTCCAGTAAATCGCGCAGGCGACTGACCGGGACGACCACATCTTCGTTGATTTTCAGTGGTGCCATGGCTTTGGTGGCTGGAGACAGGGATTTGCGCGCGGCCCAGAGTGCCGCCGTGGCCCGGGCATCTGTGGCCTCCAGGATTTCCAGATTACCTTCTCCAGCAAGGGCCTGGCGCATGGCTTCCAGTTGGGCGGGTATGGTTTCACTTTCGCCGTCGACTTCGACCATCAACAGCGCCTGACTGGCAGCGGGCAGGTCTGTTGCGGCGCCCATACTGCGTACGGCCGCCAAGGCATGAGGATCCATGAGTTCCAGGGCGCTGGGCGTGTGTCTTTGCGCCATGACCCGCTGGACCGCCGCGCAGGCGCTGGCTGTATTTGTATAGGCAGCGCGAAGCGTGGCTTTGGCCATGGGCAGAGGCAGCAGGCGCAGGGTGACTTCGGTAATCAAAGCCAGCGTACCCTCACTCCCCACCAGCAAACGGGTCAGATCATAACCGACCACGCCTTTGCTGGTGCGCACTCCACAGCAGAGCGTTTCCCCGCAGCCGGTGACGGCGCGCAAACCGAGCACATAATCCCGGGTCACCCCGTATTTGACAGCATGCGGCCCCCCGGCATTCATGGCGAGATTACCACCAATCCGGCAATAGGGACTGCTGCCCGGATCAGGGGGATAAAAAAGCCCGTCCTGGACTACATGGTCATTGATGGCGGCGGTAATCATGCCGGCTTCTACCGTGATGGTCCGGTCTACCGGGCTGTAATCACAAACTTCCTGCATGCATTCAAAACTGATGACGGCGCTACCGGGTATCGGTTGCGCACCACCCACGTTGCCCGACCCGGCCCCTCTGGGGATCAGCGGCAAATGATGGCGCCGGGCAATGTGGACGATAGCCTGCACTTCTTCATGGCTCCGGGGAAAAAGCACCAGGGCTGGCAGACAGCTTCCAGGGGTATCATCACGGCTGTAAATGGACAGGGTATCGATGTCATCCCGAACTCTCTCAGTGTCGAGAGCTGCACGCAGGGCCGGGAGAATGACGGCGATGCTCATGGTCGGTAATTCCGGATTTTCTGTAACAGCGCGGTAGTGCTGCGTTCGTGCCGGAAAGGAATGCTGAGCACGCGACCGCCGCGCGCCTGGACCTCGCGGGCACCGACGATACTTTCCACCGGCCAGTCGCCGCCCTTGATCAGTACGTCAGGCTGCAGTTTTTCGATGAGTTGCAAGGGGGTGTCTTCATCAAAAGTGGTGACGAAATCCACGGACTGCAGGGCCGCGAGTACCGCCATACGATCGTCTTCAGAATTGATCGGGCGATCCGCGCCCTTGCCCAGTCGACGCACGGAGGCATCGCTGTTCACGGCGACAACCAGGCAGGCGCCTTCCGCACGGGCTTCGGCGAGATACTGGACATGGCCACGATGCAGGATATCAAAAACCCCATTGGTGAACACCAGGGGACGACGATAAGTGCAGGCCTGTCTGAGCTGCTCATGGTCCTGCAGAATCCGTCCCGAAAATGACGCGACGCTATGGGGCGAGTTTGGATTTTCGGCAAAAGCCGCATCCACATCGCTGCAAAGGGCATGAATGATGACCAGATGCACTTCCTGGATGCGCGCTGTACTGTTTTCGGGGACGCGCAGTTCAATATCCGCCGCCCGCAGCAGGCCGGCCAGTTGTCCGCCATCCTTGCCGGTCATGGCCAAGGTCCACATGCCCCGAGTTTGGGCAGTACGGATGGCATGCAGGACATTTTCGGAATTGCCGGAGGTGCTGAAAGCTACCAGACAATCGCCGGGTCGGCCCAGGGCCTCCACCTGACGGGCGAATACTTGCGTGTAGGCAGAATCATTGGCAATGGCGGTCAAGACGCTGCTATCGGTGCTGAGGGCAACGGCGGGAAGGGCCATGCGATTGCTTTCAAAGCGGTTGACCAGCTCTGAGGCCAGATGCTGGGCATCTCCTGATGAACCACCATTGCCGCAACATAAAATCTGGCCGCCGTTCTGCAGCGTGGCTATCAGCCTTGCGCTGGCGTCGGCGAAAGGTGCGGCGAGACTCCGTGCGGCGTGTTCCTTGGTGGCGATGCTGGCGCGCAAGGCGGTATCTATCCGGTTAGGCATGGTCATGGGCTGGGCACTCTGAAAGCATCGCGAATCCAATCCGGCGCTGCGTCACCGTCAATGGCAATCACGTCAAATCGGCAAGGACGCAGACCATGCCGGGGATTACGCAATAAAAAATATTCGGCAGCGCGAATCAAGCGCTGCTGTTTACGATGGTTGACGCTGTCGGCGGCAGACCCTTGCCGATTATGGGTGCGCTGGCGCACTTCCACGAACACCAGAGCCTCATTATCCAGTACGATCAGGTCGATTTCCCCGGAACGGCAACGAAAATTGCGCAACAGCAACTTTAGTCCGGCCCTCAGCAGCAAAGCTAAAGCGCGATCCTCACCTTGCTGACCGAAGTTTTGGCGCGGCGAAGGCATACGTTAATTTAGCTGCCGGGTTTGGGGATGGCTGGCAAAGGCACAATAGCGCCATTCTCTACTTCCATCCATTGCATGTCACGTACGATGCGGCCCTCTTTACCAAAATGTAAGGTTCCGGTGGCGCCTTTGAGAGGCTGACTAAATTGTTTGGCGAGGATTTTTTCGGCAAGCTGGTAGGCATCCAGACCAAAAGCGGACATCCGCCACTGCGCATCACTGGCCTTGGGCAGGCTCGTGTGGAGCAGTGCAGCGGCCTGTGGCTTGGTCGTAGCCGGTTGAATAACCCAGGGCATATCCACGGACTCAATCCCGGAGAGATTTTGCGCATCGCTCGGGAGCGTGGCTCCATGTAAAAGCGCCGGACTGAAAATCGGAATGCGACTATTGATGGAACGGATGGCTGTGACTGCGGCGTTGGCATTTCTGCTGTCTACGACCAGGAAAACAAAATCATGCGTTGAGCTGGTCCCACTGAGCAGTTGCTGCGTCTGGCCATTGAGAGAATGACCAGGCAGGTAGGTGGCGACCCCTGCTACGCTGCCTCCCAGTTTTTTCCAGGTATCGATAAAATCGGCCTGAATGGCAGCGCCACTGGAATCCTGCGGATACAACACATAGACCCGTCGATAGCCTGCTGCATAGCCCTGATTGGCAATTTGACGCGCCGCAACATCCCGACTCAGACTGAAAGTATATAACCCCGGTTGTTGGACCCCGGCATCGGAACCCAGGGCAATAACAGGAGGATCTGAAGGTTTGCGTACACTGGCCACGGCATTGATGTCCTGCGGTAACAATGGCCCGACAAATATCTGGCAGCCTTCCTTGACTCCGCGCTCAAAAAGCACGGCGGTATAACTGGGATTCCCGGTACTTTGCAGCAGCTTGACGGCCGGCCCGGAGGTCAGCTGTGCCGCCGTTTCCATGCCAGCACTGAGGGCCTGAGAAAGTCCCGCATAACTACCGGTGGAGGGAAGCAGTGCACAAATGCTGCCCTCCTGACTGCTGGTAGTGTCCGCGACGTTCAGTTCGTCATGGCTGGTGAAATTGATGGGCGGGTGGCCAGGATGCGCGGCCATCCAGGCATTGATAGCCGCTTTGCGTTGATCCGGATCCGGATTGTGGCGACTGATCAGGGCAATGGCGAGCCATTCCTGTACCAACGGATTACCACTGCGTCCCTGCCAGTTTTGAATGCGCGCCGAGGAAACAGAGTCCAGAAGGGCGTGGATACGCTGATGGTTTTTGTGGATGGCAGCGCCGCTGAGCAGGCTGTCCCGTTCTATCAGAAAATTCAGGGCAGTCAGTTCATGCCCCTCTTGAGTGTATAATGTGGCAAGGGTTCCCATAGCCTCGGCACGTACGTTCTGCGGCGTGCTGGCGATGGTCAGCAATTCTTCCAGATTGCCTTTGGCCTTGGGTGTCTGTCCCTGATCCATCAATCCCTGGGCGCGTATCCACAAGGCTTGCCCACGTAAACCGTTATCGTCATGTTCCAAACGCAGGACTTCATCGGCGAGCAGTACCGCTACCGGAGCCCTGTTGCCCTGCAGGGAGGCTTGGGCAGCCTTCAGCAAATACTGGAGTTGTGTCTTGCCCTGAACGGCCGCCGCCGCCTTGATGTAGTCTTTGGCGGCTTCCAGGTCATGCCCCTCTGCGAGTAACGCATCTGCCTGCTGGGCACTTGCCGCTTCAGGAGGGTTTACCGCAGTGCTTACTGGAGCTGGAGCGGTACTGAGCACGGGCGCTGGCTTATGTGGCATACTCGCGCAGGCGCTCAAGGCGGCGGCGACAGCCAGTGTGGCGGTCAAACGTGGCAAATGGAATAAACTGGTCGGCAGTTTCATGAGCAGAGTGTATGGAGAATGGAGCAGTGGTTCAATGACTGAAATGCATTCCGGGCTGTTGACGATTATCGCTACCCCCATCGGCAATCTGGAGGATCTTTCGCCACGGGCCGGACAGGCCATTGCCCATGCCAGCCTGATCCTGGTGGAGGATCGCCGCCATGCCCAGCGTTTGTTCCAGCATCTTGGTGTACAGCCCAAAACCATGGCCCTGCACGAACATAACGAGCGGGCACTGGCCCCGCAAATTGCCCAGCGCATTGCTGCCGGTGAGCAGATTGCCTTGCTTTCTGATGCCGGGATGCCGTTGATTTCCGATCCTGGTTTTCCATTACTGGCGTTGTTGCGCGAACAGCAGTTACCGGTCACCATTATCCCCGGTCCCAATGCCGCTGTGGCCGCGTTGACCTTGTCCGGCTTGCCGAGTGATCGCTTCAGTTTTGAAGGATTCTTACCAGCCAAAGCGGGCGCCCGTCGGGCTCGTCTTGCGGTGTTGCAGTCGGAATCACGGACCATGATTTTTTATGAAGCCCCCCATCGCATTGTGGCAACAATAACGGATATGGCGGAACTTTGGGGCCTGAATCGACCTGCAGCGCTTTGTCGGGAGCTGACCAAAATCTACGAAGAATGTCTGCGCGACTCTCTGGGCGGGCTGCTGGAACGCTTGTCTCAGCATCCGGATAAGGTGCGCGGCGAAATGACTTTGATACTCGGCGGAGCACCCGAACAAGACCCTGGTGAACAGGAAGCGGATCGCTGGCTCGCCCCTTTGCTTGAGGAGCTGCCACTGACCCAGGCGGTGCGAATTGCTGAAGCGCAAAGCGGAATGGCCCACCGTCTTTTATATCGCCGCGCGCTGGCCTTGACTTCCGGGCGTGAGCCCGCTTAAATACGCGCTCTTGGCCCAGGTAGCTCAGTCGGTAGAGCAGAGGACTGAAAATCCTCGTGTCGGCGGTTCGATTCCGTCCCTGGGCACCATACAAAACAAACGCTTAGCTATGTTTGCTAGGTGTTTTTTTGCGTCTTGTTGATTTTTTGCCCAAATTTTGCCCAAACTGTGCCCGGATTAGGCATTAGATTAGGCATCCCTATACTGCGTCATGAGGCTACCAGCCGCCTTTTTGAGAAAGGGTTAAGCCCTGTGCAAGCGGCGGCCATCACCGGTCACAAGAATATGCAAATGCTGAAAAGGTACACCCATCTGAGACCGGAAGATTTGGCTAAGCTGTTGGGGTGATGGGTTAGCCATCATGACTATGAAGTCCGTTACCGCTTGTGGGCGGATAGTCTGTCGATCATACTTAAGCCATGTCAGCAGAACAAAACACTATCCTCATCCTTACCATCAACGAATGCCCCGGTATGCGCGTGGTTCGGGTCATTGGGCCGGTCTATGGCACAGGGGTGCGTTCCCGTAATTTTGTCGGCAATTTTATGGGGGGTGTTCGTGCCGTCTTTGGCGGAAAACAGTCAGGCTACTTAAAAATGATTGCCCAGACCCGCGATGATGCTCTGGAACAACTGGCGGAACATGCCCGCTCCCTTGGGGCCAATGCGGTACTGGGGATGCGCTTTGATTCCGGTGAGTTTGACGCCGGACAGGGGCAGGCCATGAATGAGGTCACGGCCTATGGGACGGCGGTGGTGGTGGAAGTGCTGTAATGCCGGTGGAATTATCCCCTATTGTTCCCCTGTTGGCAGGACTTGATGCCAAACAACGAGAAACTTCTTTGAGTGTGGGGGCTTCCGTGAAAAGGCAGCAGCAAACCGGCCACTGGACCGGCGATCATGTCGTGTTCAATGTGGACCGCAAGCAAATTTTCACGCTTCCTGCCTACGAGATAAATTCCAAGGCCTCAAAAAATATGGGTATCGCCAAGATATTATCCACGCACCATCCCGAAGTCTGCGCCATGCTTTATGAGGACCAGCACGGTGCCGTCTGGTGTATCCGCCTGAATGGACCGGGTTTGCCGGTCTTTCAGGATGACTGGTTCCAAAGTTATGCCAAGGTTGCCGTGTTGGTATAGCGGGCTCTGGTTATGCCACCAACCCCTCAGCCTGCGCAATAACCGTATTCACCGCCCCTTCCTGCATATCGGGTGGATAACCGTGTTTCCGTAAGACCCGTTTCACCATGCGTCGTAGATGCGCCCGCGCCTGTTCACGGATGGACCACTATATTTTTGCCACTCACCCGCCATACCCAAGCTCCTTCAGGTTGGCCTCAATGAGCGCATCCACCCGCTCCATCACCTTCAATCCGCTCTTGTCCATTCTGGAAAAGGCAAACCACTTCTTGCCCAAATCCTTGAGCGACGCGCCGAGGTGGTAGGCCGCTTTGCCGTCCAGAATCAGAAAACGGTCGTGGCTGTCGCCAAACTCATGTATCTGGGTCGGCGGATACTGGGCGTTGTGCTTTTTCAGGTCTTGGGCAATCTGCTTGCTGATGGTTTTGGTCAGGATGGTGGCACTGACGCCTTGGCGGCGCTTGGCCAGTTGCATCAGCACGCTGTCGTCGATGTAGTTGTCGATCAGGACGATGGATTGTTTCGCTTGGCGCAGCAGGTCATTGACGAACACATAGGCGTCGAATATCTGCCCGTCAAAAAAGATACCCTGGGTAGGATTCAGGCTTTTGTTTTCGAGCGCGTCGAATACCTTGTTGAAGCGGTCGCCGGTGTTGATCTCGTGGTGGATTTGCCGTTTTTCCAGCGAGTCCATGCGTTGGAGCAGGCCGCCATGGGCGGCCATGAACCGGCGCATGGCGACAAAGGCATTGATGATGTGGATGCTGATCTGGACGGCAGTTTCGCTGCGCAGCACCGCCGAGAGCATGGCCACGCCCTGTTCGGTGAAGGCGTAAGGAGGATACCTTCTCCCGCCATGGGCACTTGAGGTCACAGCTTGTGATCTCAAGTCAGGCTCCTCGTTTAAGTCCACCAATTGTGACCTTAAAGAATCGTATTCAACCTGGGTGAGATGAAAGCGGAAAGACTCGGGAAACCGCTCGATATTGCGCTTGACCGCCTGGTTGAAGACCCTGGTTTCAACGCCGTATAACCCTGCCAGATCGCTATCCAGCATTACCTCCATCCCGCGCACGGTGTAAATGAGGCTGCGCAGACTATCTCCCCGCAGTGCGATACCCGTGTCTTTATCACCCCCTATACCCGGCTCCTTCAGGTTGGTTTTTGCCGACTTGTCGTTGCGGTTATCCATCGCCCGCCGTCTCCGCATAAGACGGTAAGGGTGAGCTGACCGGCTGCAAGGTGGCCCATGCCTCATCCTCTTCGGGTTTCAACCAGTCTTCAGCCAGCGCGGATTCTGAAAGCAGCGATTCTTCGTTGGCAATCGGCGTCAGCAAGGTCAGCAAGGCGCGGCCTGCCGGAAGCGGTTTGCCCAACCGCAAAGGATGTACCTTTCCTTGCGCATCAATTTCCACTTCAATGGTTTGTGGCATGGCTCAATCCTCGGCTTCCTCATCCAGTTGAAGGTACACCACATACTCACTCTCGACATCCACGGCGATGATTTTGCTTTCCATGCCCAAACACCGTATCCCCATCCATGGGGTCCATGACCTCGTTGACAATCGCTACCCCACGATCTCGGTCTACGCTCATGTCATACCACTACAATGGTCCCAGTCCCCGCATGTTCCGGTCCGATGACGATCTGAATATCCCGACCCAGCCGGGCCAGGCATTCCAGCATTTTGGCTTCGCTGATTCCCCGGAATTGCCCGCGTAGCATCAAAGACAGCTTGGGTTGCGGGATACCCAGCAGTTCCGCTGCCTGCGATTGTGTGAATCCTTTGCTCTGGATCATGTCGGCAATACGGGATGCCAGTTGCGCCTTCAAAAGCATTTCCTCTGCATCCGGCGCACCGATGTCCGCATAGACATTGCCACTACCCATCTCAATATTCATTCGATCACCCCCTTGGCGTGTCGCTCAGCCCATTTCAAGCGCTCATGTATCTTGTCCATATCGGGTTTGGGTGTGCGGATGCCTTGGGTGGATTTCTTCTGAAAGCAATGCAGGACGTATATCCTCTCTTGCAAACGCACCGTATACACCGCTCGAAATGTATCACCATGAGAATCTTCGACAATCTCAAGGACATCCGCCGATCCAAACCCCTTCAGCGGCTTTGCTTGCACATGCTTGCCGCCGATTTGCGCCAGATGCAGCGCATACCCAAAGGTATCCCGTACGTCTTCCGGCATATCCATCAGGTCTTTTTTGGACGATGCCACCCAGAATAATGGCCGTTGTGATTGAACCATAAGATAGTTTATATCTAATTAGGTATAAAGCGCAAAGTGGCTTTAATCACAGTTCATACCCCAACATCCCCAAATTCTTCCGCATTGCGTCTTCCAGTCTGCGTCCTTCCGCCAACTGTTCCGATAGGTCTTTGGTCAGCCGTGCCATTTTTTCCTCGAAAGGCTCACCATCTTCATCCTTGGCGGCTGCCCCCACATAGCGCCCCGGCGTCAGGACGTGGCCGTTCTTGCGGATGTCATCCAGACTCGCCGCCTTGCAGAAACCCGGAATGTCTTCGTATTCCTCTTTACCGTCGCCGCGCCAGTTGTGGTAGGTGTCGGCGATCTTCTGGATGTTTTCATCGCTCAGTTCCCGATGGGTGCGGTCGGCCATGAAGCCTATGTTGCGAGCATCAATGAACAGCACTTCGCCGCTGCGTTCAAACAGTTCCTTGCCCGCCATGCCCCGTCCATCATCGCGGTTCTTCGCCAGAAACCATAGGCAGACCGGAATCTGGGTGCTGTAGAAAAGCTGACCGGGCAGGGCCACCATACAATCCACCATATCCGCTTCGATGAGGGTTTTGCGGATTTCACCCTCGCCGCTGGTATTGGAGGACATGGACCCGTTCGCCAGCACGAAGCCCGCAATGCCGTAAGGGGCCAAATGGTGAACCATGTGCTGCACCCAGGCGAAGTTGGCGTTGCCCGTGGGCGGTATCCCATACTGCCAGCGTTTGTCTTCCCTGAGCAGGTCGCTGCCCCAATCGGATATGTTGAATGGGGGGTTGGCCAGAATGTAATCGGCGCGTAAATCAGGATGCAGGTCTTTGTGAAACGTATCTGCCGCTTCCACCCCCAAATCGGCCTCAATACCACGAATGGCGAGGTTCATGAGGGCCAGCTTCCACGTATTGGGATTGGATTCTTCCCCGTACACACTGATGTCGCCCACTTTACCGCCGTGGGCTTCGATAAACTTTTCCGATTGGACGAACATGCCACCGGACCCGCAGCAGGGGTCATAGATGCGCCCTTTATAGGGGGCCAGCATGGTGACCAAGGTTCGAACTACGGATGCCGGGGTGTAGAACTCGCCACCGCGTTTACCTTCGGCACTGGCAAAACGGCCCAGAAAGTATTCATAAACGCGCCCCAAGGTATCGCGGGCCTGATGTTCTGCCGTCCCTAAGCCAATAGTGCCGATGAGGTCCACCAGTTCGCCCAGACGACGCTGATCCAACGTAGGACGGGCATAGCCTTTGGGCAGGATGCCTTTGAGTTTGGGGTTTTCTTTTTCGATTTCGGTCATGGCATCATCAATGCGCTTGCCGATGTCCGTTTGTTTGGCGGCAGCTTGCACGGTTGCCCATCTGGACGATGCCGGAACCCAGAACACGCCTTCTGCCGTGTACTCGTCGCGGTCTTCGGCGGCGTAAGTCCCAGCCTCTTCCCGAATGATTTCCGTATATCGATCGGCAAATCGGTCTGAAATGTATTTGAGGAAAATCAGGCCCAGCACGACATGCTTGTAGTCGGCAGCATCCAGATGGCCGCGTAACTTGTCGGCAGTGGCCCAGAGTTTGGATTCGAGGCTTTGATGGCTGGTGTCTTCGGTCTTCTTTTTGGCTGGTCCGCGCGGCATGGTTTCCCCTTTGCTTTTGTGCTGTTATATCATGAAAAGGCGGGATGGGGTGAGAGGCTGACCATAAACTGGAACCGGATGCAGGGTTGGACTAAAATTTAATTGGCTGTAGCCTTGCGTATAACACCCTGTGAATCCTTCAAAATATGAGAGGGCAAAATATGACCACACGGGAATTTTTTCTTTCTGCGACATTTACGGCAGGGCTGATTTTCGTAGTGTCACTGGTGGTTCTTGGCATTGTTTACGGTCCAGTAACCCCTTTGTTTTATGTGGTCTCTGCTGGCTTGCTGGTATCGCCGTTCTCTCTGTTGTTCAAAAAAAGAAAAATCGTGCTTCCAATTATACTCGGCGTGAATTATGAATACCAATTAAGCACAGTTATTCAATGGTTCGCAGTGACAATAATCTTTCCTGTCACAACATTCTCAGCGCGAACCACTATGCAAGCATATGCATCCGGATTGTTTTTCATTCTTTACATGCTTGTATTTCTGTCTCTGCAGGCTACCCGCATAAGGATAAAAGATGAAGAAAATTACACCAGTTTTTATAAAAAATAAATTAAATTGTTTTGTAAAACACCTTATTCTGGCGTGAGTCAATGAAAGACAGTGATATCAAAGCGTTTTATTCGCCAAATATAACCTTTAGATTTATCTATACTTACGGTTCTATCGCCTTAATTATCCTGATCTTTGAGGTCGTAGCATTCCATTACGCGGAAAATCGCCCAACATTGTGGGTGACGTGGGTCACCATGAGTTCTTTTGTAGGCGGATTTTGGATATTGCAGAGATACAAGCCTACCAGAATATCTATTCACCCCCATAATTATTTTTATGTCGTCAATAATGTAGAATCTGTTATTGAGGAATTACCCATCATCCTTGAGCAGGAAAGAAAGTTTTACGGTTTTTCCCACGGCTACAGAAAAGTCGAAAATGGGGATAGTAGCGTATCATTTATCCCTGTTGGGAAACTGTATGGGGCAGATGACAGCTTTTATAAAAGCATGATTGGAAAAGTAACGGTATTTTCTGGCACAACGGGAATCGTCGAAGTGAAAAAAGATAATGATGGCGCACTCATCTATGGCCCGTATTTTACCTTAAAAAAGATATATGACGAAATCTGTTAATCCGTGATGGCAACCCAAGGCCCTTATTTTCTGGGTGCCCTCAATATGCTAAATTTTCGCAATGAGCAATGTTTACCCATTCCCCGCTGGCGGCAAATCCGCCAAACCCTTGCGCAAGAAAAGCCACCGCACGAAAAGCAGTGATAATGCCTATGGTCCGGCGCTGCTGCTACAAGACTTCGACGATATTCCGGTAGATGTGCTCGACGCGATTATTCAGGCGGGTAGCCTGTACCTTGCGCAGTCCGGTCTGGAATCCACTGAAGATGAATTGGCTTCACCCTGCGCCCAGTTTCTGCGGACCCTTCATGGCATGAATGCCCTGACGGAAGCGGCCAATGTGCTGATCTGTGAAGCGCAGAGATACCCGGAACAGACGGATCGGGAAGCCGTGGATTGGCTGCTTCAACGGACCAAAGCCACACACAAGGTGATGCGCAAGCTGGATGAAATGCTTCCACAGGATGCATTCATTCTTGCTTCAAACAGCTTTGGACCGGACTTTATGGCGGAATATGCCACCAATGCCGCCATGCTGTTGGTCAGTCATTTTGCGGAAGACCTTCTGGCGTACTATGACGAAAATTTCATCCAAACCAGGAAGGACCGGCGCAAGGTGATGATGATCGACTACCAGGATGCCTATCGGGAAGTGATTCAGGATTGCCAGATACACATAGGTGCCCATGGCTTTCTGATGAAAGAACTGGCCTCGGCACAACGCGCATTGAATAAGGGGATGAAAGAACCATGACGGTGACAAAAGCAGAAATGGCGCATGCACTGGTGGACGAGACGGGTTTGACCTATCTGACCAGTCTGGAACTGGTGAATTATAGTGGTGCCATTGCCGGCAGGGACGTACACGTAGATGGGCTTGCCGGTGATGTGATGTTGTGGCAATGTAAGGAATCCTTACAAGCTCTAATCGGCAGGAGGTTTTTATGCTGGCGAAGATCACTTCCAAGAATCAGTTGACGTTACCAAAAGCTGTGGTGGATTCTGTTTCTAAAGCGGATTACTTTGATATTCAGGTCCGCGCTGGCCAGATTGTCTTAACCCCCATTCGCGTGCAGAGGGGCGATGCGGTGCGTTCCAAACTGGCAGAACTGGGTATTGACGATTCGGATGTTGCAGATGCCGTTAGCTGGGCGAGGCATCCTGAGTCCACCCTGGTTGATGATAAAGCGACGTTTTGAGTACATCTCTGCGGCGGGTGGTGCTCGACACGAACGTTGTGCTTTCAGCGTTGCTTTTCCCCAATGGGCACCTCTCGATCATTCGTGAGGCGTGGTGGGCAGGGCGGTTTAATCCGCTGATTAACCAGGTGACGGTGAGTGAGCTTTTGCGGGTTTTGTCTTACCCGAAGTTCCGTTTGTCCATGCCTGAGAAAGAAGAGTTGCTATCAGACTATGTGCCTTACTGCGAGGTCGTTCAAAAGGGTTCAGGGATCTGTGACATACCGGAATGCAGGGATCCCATGGATGTCCCCTTTCTTGAGCTTGCTGCGACGGGTAATGCCGATCTCTTGGTCAGTGGGGATAAAGATCTGCTCGCTTTAAGGGAGCAGGTGCGATTTGATGTTCTCGCGCCTGGAGAGTTCATCAGCCGCATTTTAAAAATCCACAGTTAATGGCCCAGGAGGCGGAGCAACGATGTATCTATCGAAAAACGGCTGAAATCATTAAAAATGGGCATAATATCTTCCGCGCTTGCGAAAACGGACATTAAATTCTACCCATTCACTATTTCGCTCAGATTTTACGCGGCGGAATTTTGAAAAAACGCCCTTTTTCTGTCAGGCACTATGCTATACAATTTTTGAGTTTGCAGGAACCCGGCCACAAATTTTGTTATATCCGTTGACCGGAGTGCTGCGCATGATTCTTTAAGTGCCGCTTGTCTGCATCCCCTGCAGGGTTTCGACCAGTAACCGATCAGACGAGTCGACACGGATGAAGCCGAGACGTGGATATTCCAGATCACGAATCACGAAAATGGTGATGGTCAGCGCGGCGGAAAAAATGATGACCTGTAACCAGGGAATGCGCTTGTGGTCGGTCATGCCATAGCCTGCCAGCAGGGCAGAAATCCAGGACAGCGCGAAAAGCAGGAAGTCAATAACCTTTGGTGGATGATTTCGGGTGGCGGCAATGCGGGTGGTGGTGATATCAAACATGGCATTCAGTGCACGGCTGACCAAGCTTAAGGTGGCGGTGTTGCCGGTGTGTTGGGCCGCCTGAGTCGCTTCTGTCCAGATTTGTTGCTGTAATTGAACGCTGCGCTGATAGGCGTCCAAAGCTGCAGGGGTGTTGGTACCACTGCGCTGATAAGTTTCCAGCCGGGTTTGCAGGTATTGTTGCATTTTTTTGCGTAGAGCCATCTGCCGCGCTGCTGGCAATAAATCCAGACGCAGATAAGCGGTGCCGACCGCATTGGCTTCCTCGGTAATCAGATCGCGGCGGTGTTCAAAACGTTCGGCGGCACCGGAAAAGGAAAACGCCAACAGTAATCCCAAAAGCCCGAATACGGCTCCGTTCAGTGCTCCGGAACCACCGTCAGCCTGACTGCGCTTGCCGAGCTTAAATCCTACAAAAACACATAAAATCAATCCAATAAACAATACCGCAGAGTACAGCCAGGGATTCAAAAATGGCGGATTCATAAAGTCCTTTGGAAACGCATGGAGAGGCCTGATTAAATAGGTAATAGTTTGCCCCATGCTGCACTTTTTCGCTAGAATCCAGGCAGCAAAAAAGAACCGTTGATACGAAATGTCCGGAAGGTTACTGGTTCAGTAAACGCATTATCTGACAGAGGCAGGCAATTCATGAAAATTCTGGTAGTGGGTGGTGCGGGTTATATTGGCAGCCATATGGTGAAACGGTTGCTTCAGGGCGGGGCGGAGGTGGTGACTCTGGATAATCTTTCCGGTGGTTATCGTGATGCAATTTGTGGTGGTGCATTTGTTTATGGAGATATTGCGGATACCCGTTTTCTGAATCGGGTTTTCTCAACGCATTCATTTGATGCAGTCATGCATTTTGCTTCTTATATTCAGGTGGGGGAATCCGTGCAGGAACCTGCCAAATATTATCAGAACAATGTCAGTAATACGCTGAATCTTCTGGATGTGATGATTGCATTTGATGTCAAAAAATTTATTTTTTCTTCTACAGCAGCGATTTTTGGTGAACCTCAATATACTCCTATTGATGAAAATCATCCCAAAAACCCCATTAATCCCTATGGGCGGAGCAAGTGGATGGTGGAGCAGGCGCTGTCTGACTATGATCGCGCTTATGGGCTCAAATCTGCCTGTTTGCGCTACTTCAATGCGGCAGGTGCAGACCCCGATGGAGAAATGGGTGAGCGACATGATCCGGAAACCCATCTGATTCCGCTGGTATTACAGGCGGCTTCCGGGCGACGCGCCCAGATCCGCGTGTTTGGGCGTGATTATGAGACACCCGATGGGACCTGTATTCGTGACTATATTCATGTGACTGACCTGGCTGAAGCACATTGGCTGGCACTGGAGCATCTTCTTGAAGGGGGAGATAGTTGCGCTTTTAATCTTGGGAATGGTAATGGTTTTTCGGTACAGGAAGTCATAGATGTTGCCCGGCAGGTGACGAGCAAGCCCATTGCTTGTGAAGATGAAGCTCGGCGTGCAGGGGACCCCGCCCGCCTGGTAGCAGACTCACGCAAAATTCGGGAACAACTGGGTTGGCAACCTCGCTATGCGGATCTGGCCAACATTATCGCTGATGCCTGGCGTTGGGAGACCCGCTAAGGAGTCATCCAACGCCAGCGATCAAGCGCAGACAATCAAGCGCCAGGGATGCAGCCCTGGGCACCGACACTGCCCCCCAGTTTCTGGATGAACTCCGGCGTGCGGTGCACGTCAATTCCGTGCTTCATCTGCATCTCCAGCCCTTTGGCCGTTTTGATGCAGTACAACAGGGCGGGGGTGGCCGTTTCTCCGGTCTGATGCAAGAGTTGGGTATTGGCCTTGACCGCTGCCCCGTCTACCGCAGGAATATGACTCAGGGGTGTGGTGCTACCTTCTTCGGTATGCAAATCAAAGCCCTTTTCGTTATTGGCCCAGGCTTCG
Source organism: Acidithiobacillus sulfurivorans (assembly GCF_018853815.1). Classification (GTDB taxonomy): domain Bacteria; phylum Pseudomonadota; class Gammaproteobacteria; order Acidithiobacillales; family Acidithiobacillaceae; genus Acidithiobacillus; species Acidithiobacillus sulfurivorans. The sequence goes on from NZ_JAAOMP010000164.1 coordinate 32,274, forward strand.
GCAGGATTTTTTGATGCGAGAATGGTTGCCGCCTTGGCTGGGCTGGATGGCTTGAGGAAGCCGACAGGAACCACTTTTACCCGGACTTTGCCTTCGGCTACCGGTTGTTGCAGGGCTTCCCAGAGCAGATGACAGAAAATACAGTTGGGATCCATGAATACGACCATCAGCGGTCCCGAATGTCCTATGGTAAAACCCGGTGCTGCCAAGGCTGCAGGCGCAATTTTTTCGGCAGCTACTTTGGCGGGTTGAGGCAGGTACTTGTCTGCATAATGTCCGGTGATGTTTTCCTGCTGGGCATTGACTACCGGACCCAATAACAGATATTTGTCGGCCAGCATCCATAATATGCCCTGCTGGTGCTGATCAGTTTCAACGACAATACCCGTCAGGCTGTGGACGGGGCCAGGGAAGACTTTAGTGACATGGATTTTATCGTGGAAATTTTGCTGGACCAAGTGTTCCGCCGGTTTCAGGTTGGAGGGTGTGACGCTGGCGCAACCTGCAAGCAAGAAGCCTCCTGTGAGTAATGCCAGGTTGCGGAACGGTCTGTTTAACGTCATTTCTTATAATCCTCAGGCTGATTTGTTGAATACAATGCCTCCATCCTAGCAAATACCCTTACCTGTCGCATCCCGATCAATCAGAACCGATCAATCAGCGTTACTAAGCCAGAATGCGTTGTTGCAGGGTATGAAATGGTTACCGGGGACTGGATCAAAATAAAAAAATGGTGCTTATCCACAGACCAATGCCTCCGGCAGCACTGATCCCCGCTATGGCAAACAACCATTTACGTCGGGTCAGCGCGGTTATGGAAGCCAATGATATGGCAATTTGCAGAAAAATCATGGCAATTTCTAGATTATTATGGGGGCGGTTGAGATGCGCCGACTCCCGGTTGGCCGCTTCAGATTTTTGCTCCATTTCCGTGGCGCTTTGCTGAATGCTGACTTTCTGTTGTTCATATTTTGCAATTTTTTCTTTAAAGCCGACGGCTTTGTCAGGGGCAAGAATAATGGCCAGCTCCATCATGTGCAGCTTGGTGCTGACGGCCTGATAGTAATTCCACTGGTCAGCAGCCTTGGCTTTTTCCAGGACGGCGTCGTTTTTTTGGAGCAGTACCTCATTCATCAGGTGCGTTCCCTGATAACTGACAATGGCGCCAAAGGCCGCGAGAATGACGGTAAATATGGCGACCCACTGACTGAGACTGTGATGCTCTCCGCCATGGCCTTCGGCAGCATGATGAACCATTTCTTCGTGGGGTGGGTGGCTATGCAGTCCATGTCCGCTCATGACATCTCCAGCTTGGTCAATAGTTGATTTGCGGCTATGCTCATGAGATTGCCGGTTTAGGTCAAGTGCTTTGTGGTCTTTCCCGAATACGAATCCAGGAGGTTAGTGATGGTCATGCAAATACCAGCTCCCCAAGGAGAGCAACCAGACGCCACTATGCCCGGAATGGCCGTACTTGCAGGTGGTTGCTTCTGGTGTACTGAAGCCGTTTATCTTGCCCTGGAAGGGGTCACCCGGGTGGTTTCGGGTTACACCGGAGGAGCCCGGGAAACAGCTAATTATCGCGCGGTTTGTAGTGGTACAAGCGGTCATGCCGAGGCGGTGCAGATTTACTTTGATCCGGCGCGTTTGTCATTTGGCCGTCTGTTGCAGGTCTTTTTCGCCGTGGCCCATGACCCCACCCAACGCAATCGCCAGGGGAATGATGTGGGGACGCAATATCGTTCGGCCATTTTTGCCGTAAATGCTGCACAACAGCAGATGGCTAACGATTATATTGCAGAACTCAATGCGACAGGATTATTCGGACAATCCATAGTGACTGAAGTAACTCTTCTGGAAAACTTTTATCCTGCGGAGGACTATCATCAGGATTATGCCCGCCGTAATCCTGATCAACCTTATATCTGTGCGGTTGCTTTGCCCAAGGTGGAAAAATTGCGGCATACTTTTCCACAGTATTTACACGCAAAGGAGTCTTAGGAAATGCCAACTTCATCTGCAGGATATGACTTGACCCCCATTGATGCCAACACCCGTGCCGAAATGGCCAAAGATCTGTCCGCAGAGGTGCGTCATGTGTTATTTGAGCATGGTACGGAACCGCCGTTTTGTGGTGGCTTACTCCATGAAAAGGAAGCTGGTGACTACGTGTGCGCTCTTTGTAGCCTGCCCTTGTTCCGCTCGGCCAACAAATTTGAATCAGGAACCGGCTGGCCCAGCTTTTGGGAGCCTTTCGCCCCTGACCATATCCGCGAATTGACCGACACCAGCTATGGCAGGGTGCGTACGGAAATCCGTTGCGCCCGCTGCGACAGCCATCTGGGTCATGTATTTCCCGATGGACCTAAACCCACTGGCCTGCGCTATTGCCTTAATTCCGCCGCCCTCCGGTTTGAACCCGAGGCAGGATGAGCCTGAGAACAACAGGCTTTCAGGCTAACTGTCGTTTTCAGGATGAATGATCGCCTGGTTTTCTGGAAGGCTGTCGCGTGTGGCCGCAAAGTTGTCTGCCATTTTCTTTCTGAGTCGAGTAATTTCTTCAGAGCTATGTTCGCGAGAAATGCAGGCATGGTAGGCGTGATGCGCCGTTGCGAGCGCTGAGCCTTCCAGGCCGTGGGTATCCAGATATTTTCCCAAACGACAACGATGGGCGTCATCCAGGCTCGGAAGCTGGCCAAGAATCGCGGGCGCAATCTGATATAAGCTGTCGAATTGCAAATGCGAGGCGTAAGCACCCAACAGGGTTTTAGGCTGATTATTTTGTGGCTGTGGCGTCCAGGCCTGAAGCCAGGGAAGCAATGATTCTTCGGGCATGGGCCGCGCAATGGCATAACCCTGCACACAGTCCACACCAAGAACAGCCAAAGCATCCAGCGTCTCCAGCGTCTCCGCCCCCTCGACCACATAACGCGAACCCATGGACATGGCCAATGCGGCAACACTGCCGACGAAAATCAGATCACTGGGTTGCTCGGGAATTCCACGGACCAGGCATTGGTCCAGTTTGACTTCATCAACGGCAATTTCTTTCAGGCGCAGCAGCGAGGCGTAGGCGCTACCCACATCATCCAGAGCAATACGAACGCCCAGTGAGCGAATAGCGGCAATTTTTTCCTGGGCCAGTTGCAGGGATAAAAAATCGCCATTTTCGAGAATCTCCAGGGTTAATTGTTCAGGTGCCAGAGCACTGTCGGTCAGAATAGCCTGCAATTCAGGTAGGAAATTGTCTGCAAAGAGAGCGTCCGGGGGAAGGTTCACCGCGACTTCCAGGGTATACCCGGCAAGATGAAGCTGTTGTGCTGTCTGGGTGGCAGAACGCAGCATTTTGCCGGTGAGAAGATGTGCTGACGTGCTGTCCAGATGGGGAATAAACGTGCCCGGAAGAATAATCTCCGTTCCTTGCCGTAAGCGGGCGAGGGCTTCAATACCAATGATTCGACCCGTTGCCAGATGCAGAATCGGTTGATAATAAGGAATCAGGCCTTCATCCTGCTGAAGCAGTGTCAAATACGACAGATTTGTTTCTCCAGAAAACGCTTCTTCTCCCTGGAAACTGGCCCAAAAGTGTTTGCGTTCCGTTTTATTGGCTTTGGCGACATAAAGCGCCTGATCAGCATGACGCAGCAATATTTCGCTATCCCCTTCGTCAAAGGGAAAAATGGTGATGCCCAGACTTCCGCCTATTTTGACCGTGATATTTCCAGGAAGAACATAAGGTCTTTCCAGCGCCTCGAATATCCGGAACATCACTTTTTCAACATCTTCCATGTTCTGGATGTTTTCCAGAATCAAAGCAAATTCATCGCCTCCCACCCGGGCCACAAAGTCTGTCTGCCGAAGTGCCTGACCAAGTCGGGTAGCGACTTTTTGTAATAATACATCCCCGGCAGCATGCCCATGCTGATCGTTAACGGGCTTGAAATCATCCAGGTCGAGCATGCAGATGCCCAGTAATTTTTCTTCACGCTGGGCGCGCTGGATGGCCTCGGGAACTCTGTCCAGAAGAGCCACCCGATTGGGCAATCGGGTGAGCGCGTCATGACGCGCCATCCAGCTCTGGGTGATACGTTCCTGATCAATCCGTTTTTTGAGATCCATTTCATCCAGGCCATAACCAATCAGTTTGCCGACCCGGGCAAGCGTGCCCAGGATTTCCTGGTCAAAAATGTTCGTTTCGCTGCTGGTAACACCGAGAATCGCCCAGATTTGTCCATTACGCCGAATCGGGATGGTAGCGACGCTGGCCCAGTTTTGTTGTTCCATCAGATCATGTTGGGTACTTAACGCGGGATCGTTGCGGTAATCATTGCGGTATTGCAGGCGCTCTGATTTCCAGGTATCCCGCAAGAGGCTGGGACGATCTGAAAACAGCTGGATACCCAGATTACTGAGAATCCCGCTCCCGGTACCGGCACCCGCAAGGGCCTTGAAACAACCAATCTGATCGGGCTTCATGACGTAAGCGGTTTTGAACAAGGTCCCTTCAACAATGTGTTGGCAGGTTTTACGGAGCATCTCGGTTTCGGATCGGGCTCGGATCAGAATGTCGCCTTCGGCGAGGAACGCCCGATAGAGGCTATTCAATCGATCGATGCGTATTTGTTGTTGGCGGCGACCAATGGCGATGCCTAACATGATGGCAAGATGTCGTATCAGGTTCTGGCGGTTGGGCGCACGAAAAAACCCCGGAATTTTGCTATACAGAGCAATAATAGCGTATGGCTTGGCATTTACTTTAACGGGAATGGTCACATTGGAACGCCAGCCATATTTTTGGGAGGCCATTCGCCATGGATTTGACATCGGATCTGTTTGCCAGTCGTCTATATAAATGATTTCACCGCTGCGCCAGGCAGTTCCGGCGGGTCCCTGTCCAAAAGGGCTATTATCCAGACGAATTTCAACTGTATCGAGATATTCCTGCAATTCTTCACCGCTGACCTGATCGCGGAGCAGGTAAATGCCATCTTCAGAATGGCTGATCCAGGCGCCATCCAGACCGGGAATAGACATCAAATTGTCGATCATACGACGTACGCTTTCTTCTGGAGTTGCATCGCTGATCAGCAGTAGATCAATACGCTCCAGAATATTGCGCTCTTCCTGGGCGGCGGATTCCATGCCCTGTAATTGCCGGGCCAGATCTGTGGCGAGTCTTTGCAGCAGATATCCGCGTAATTCCGGGGTGTCTTTAAAGAAGGGGTTGAGCAGTTCCAGCAGGCTGTCGCTGTAAAGAGCCATACTACTGATCAGCCAGTCACTTTGAATACCCATTAAAGCGTGAATTTTGCCGATTTCCTGCGATCGAAGTTCAAGATCATCCCCATCGTCTGGCAATAGCAGCGACAAGGAGTGTTTGCATTGTTCTGCTTTCAGCCGGGCTACGCGTTCATCACCCAGACGTTCCAGCACAATCTTCAATTCCTGATGTTCGGCGACTTTCCCATAAAATTTTTCTACCGCCTGGGCAATGGCGGCAGAAAAATCGGCCTGCCGATTCTGAAGCAGTGAACTGAGTAAGTCACGGGATTTTAGGGGAAATGGACCGGGCATGCTTTCCTGTGGGGTTGTTCTAAAGTGGGTAGTGGATCATGAGCAGTCTGGTGAATTTTATTTCTACTAATTAGCTGAATTTTGCAAAGCTGACAACAGGCCGCTCATGCGCAGGGTTCTGCGGGTGATGGCTTGTTCCAGGCCAGCCGCCGTGGCAAACAAGCTGAATTTCTCGCGGGCCCTGGTAATGGCCGTATATAAAAGCTCCCGGCGGATCACCGCGCTATCCTGCGCTGGCAGAATCAGCGCCGTGTGCTGGAACTCTGAACCTTGGGATTTGTGCACGGTCATGGCCCAGGCGCTTTCGCTGTATTTGAGGCGGCTGGGGAGTATGGCGCGAGGCAGTGGGTCGTTGCCGGGAAAGTAAACCCGCAACTTGCCTTGAGGATCGGGAAGGGCGATACCGATGTCACCGTTGCTCAGCCCCAGCTGGGGATCATTGCGAGTAATCAGGGCGGGGCGTCCGGCATACCAGAGCCCTTGAGTTTTGAGGAGGCCGGTTTCCTGCAGATGGTCTTCGATGGCCTGATTGATTCCGGTAACGCCCCAAGGCCCCTGGCGCAGGGCGCAAAGCAGGCGGAATGCGCCATATTGTTCGAGAATCTGCTGTACCCAAAGGGCGTGTTCCTCAATGTTTTTGCTGCCAGCCCGGCGGATATTTTCCCAGAGTGGCCGATAGCCTGAGTGGCTGTCCGCCAGTTGCAGGATCTGCGCAACTTCCGGGGCCTCGTACCATTCGAGCACGGCTTCCTGATGCAGTGTCTGGATAGCCAGGGATGTTTGTCCCTGTTGCACGGCGTCAGCAAGCGCGCCAATTCCGACGTTAAAGCGATGACTGCGTTGCAGCCGTACCACTCCGCTGGAAAGCGGGTTGCTAGAACGCGTGGCTGTTTCCAGAAAGCAGTTGCAAGTAGCTTCCAGCCAGGTGCAGGTGGCGCTGTCGTAGGACCCGGTATGATTGCAAAGGTCGGCAAGTACCGCGCCCGCCTCGACTGAAGCCAGCTGGTCCTGATCTCCCAGTAGAATCAGTTGGGCATGATCGGGTAGGGCACGCAACAGGGCGGCCATCATTTCCTGGTGAATCATGGAGGCTTCATCGACGATCAGCACATCCAGATCCAGGGGATGCTGACGGTCATGGCGAAACCGTCGGGTTCCGGGCCGTGCGCCGAGCAGGTTGTGCAAGGTGCGCGCCGGACCGATGCGCGCAAATGCAGCTGCCAGGTCCTGTTGGCCCAGCGGCGGCAATTGGGCAATGGCGTTGTGCAGGGATTCATTAATGCGCACAGCGGCTTTGCCGGTAGGTGCGGCGAGCACAATCCGCAATGAATCACTGTTGTGTTGCGCCATGAGCAGGGCTATCAGGCGCGCTGCTGTGTAGGTTTTGCCCGTACCCGGGCCCCCCGTGATGATGGTGAAGCGTCCACGCATGGCCAGCGCGCAGGCGATTTTCTGCCAGGGAAGATTTTCCGGCGAACCTGAAGTATCGGCGGGAAAAAGTTGCGCCAACAGCGGTTTCAGTGTTTCTGCCGGGACGGGAATGGATGCCCTGCGGCTGACCCGTTCTGTCAGTGTCCGGGCGATGCACTGGGCATCGCGCCAGTAGCGCCGCAAATACAGACGGCCCTGATCCAGTACCAGGGGTGTTTCGCTGTCGTCGCCCTGAAGTTTTGGGTGGGTGTGGTCGATGTGCTCCACCACCCGGCAAGTGCTGAGAATGTCGATCCATTGTTGCGGCTGGGACCATGCTGCGAGGATATGACGCATTTCCGTAATCAGTTCCGGTGCTCCGCTGAGAAAGCGATCGGGCTCATGAAGAAAAAGGTCGAGCTGCAAACAGGTATGTCCTTCGCCTTCCAGTCGGGCGAGCAGTGCTGCAGCCAGAGGCAGGAGGGCCGGTGCCTGGGGTTCCAGGCTGAGCAGAAAACGCGCGAAACTCAGGTCGAGGGCTCTCAACCATTGCGCTTCTGTCCAGTCTTGCAAAACCTGCAGAATGGCTTCGGGATTGGTATGGCGAGTGGCCTGACTCATGATGCGCGTTCTCCAGACGCAAACAACTGGTCCATGTCTTCAATCAGGGCCAGATTGGCGGGCAGATGCAGGATTCCGCGTTGCGGTCCTTCCAGTCCGCGCAAATAGAACAGAAGGGTTCCACCCAAATGCGCTTGCGGATCATAATTCCTGCCCAGGCGCTGCTGTAATAAACGGTGCAGCGCCAGTTGATAAAGACCGGTCTGCAGTTCATAACGATGTTGCAGGGTCTGCTGCTGCATGGCCTGTTCATGGTAATGCTGGTCCTCGCTGCCGAGGACATTGGATTTGTAATCCATGACAAAATATTGACCGGCATCAGCAAATACCAGATCCATGAAGCCGCGCATCATGCCGTGCAGAACGCGATCCGGCAGACGCGGCCGTTGCCATCCGGGAAACAGGTGTTGTGTGCAGAGTTGGTCCAGTTCCTGGCTACGCAGTGCGGCGCTGGGAAACCAGAAAGCCATTTCACTCTGATAGTGCTGCAGATTTTCCAGGGTCAGGCCGGATGTCGTGAGGGGCGTCCGGACGATGGCTTGCAGCCATTCCAGGGTGCCTTCTGCCCAGTCGGACAGACCCGCCTGTTCACAGGCCTGGGCGATACGTGATGCGCTGCCATTTTGCAAAACAGCTGTGAATCCTTGCCCCGCGAGCGCTTGCAGTTGGGCATGGAGGAAAGTGCCGGCACGCATTCCCTGTGGGTATTGGTGCCAGATGGCCCCTTGTCGGGCACGTCGCGCACTGAGCGGGGCAGATGAAGGAAGATCGCGCACCAGCAGGGAAAAACTGCCTATTCCCCAGGTTTTATCGAAGTGACCATGATAATCGGGAATCCGGCTTTGCGTATTGCTGGTGCTGGCGACCAATGGGGTAACCGGGGTTTCTGTAGACAGGGGATGGATCTGGACGTTTTCCTTGAGTATTTCATTTTTCTGGAGGCGGTTAAGCAGTTCGGGCAAGGCCATATGGTGGTGCTGATGCCCCCCCAATAGATAGGCGATGGCGCTGTGGTTAAAAATGGGCGATTTGGCGGTGCTGGGTGCCGCCAGTCCCAGGAAGAGAGCATATTCCGCGCGGGTCAACGCCACGTAAAGCAGGCGTAAATCTTCCTGCAGGCGGGCGCGCTCCGTCGCCGTTGTGTCGCCCCGCTCCCAAATAATGCGCGCTGCGCCATCCCCTTCGACCTGAATCTGATAATCCTCAGCCTGGTCTTTCCGGTAAGTGGCAATAAACGGCAGAAAAACCAGAGGGTATTGCAAGCCTTTGGCGGCGTGGATGGTGACTACCCGAATCAGCTCGGCATCACTTTCCAGACGGAGAATGTGGGCATCACTCTGATCATGGCCAGCGGCGATGGCCTCGCGCAGAAAATGAATCAGCGCCTCAGGCCCCTCGCGGGTGGCGCTGGCGCTTTGCAGGAGTTCGCCAAGCTGAAGGAGATTGGTCAGGCGCCGTTCTCCATCAGGGTGGCGCAACAGCTTACGGGCTATGGCAAAGTGGTGGATGCTGTGATGCAACATGGCCAAAACGCCCTGACGCCGCCATCTGCGCGCCAAGTCCTGAAAATTGGCCCGTTGTTCTTCCCAGGCATTTTCATCCCGATTGAAAGCATCCAGATCCTGATAAGACAAGTCGAGCAGCGGCAGGGCCAGAGCGACGCGCAGGCGTTGGGTGTTTTCCGGATCGGCAACGGCTTCCAGCCAGCGCAGCAGTTGTTGGGCTTCCGGGCTGGTATATACAGATTGTTTTTCGGCGAGGAAAACACTGCGCACGCGCCGCCGTTGCAGGGCTTCGCGGATACAGGCAGCCTCATGACGGTCACGCACGAGAATGGCGATGTCTCTCCCGCTTACCCGTTGTATTTGCTTAGCGTTTTCCTGGCGAAAACCGGTTTCAGGATCAGTGAGTATCTGGACAATGCATTCTGCTGCCTGTTCAGCGGCATGCTGCAAATAATCCGCTTTGTTGAGGGCTTCTGCAGCGGCCCAGATGGTCAGGGCGGGCCCGGGTTGCTTGCCGAGTTGCCAATAGTCGTTTTTGCCTTTGGCCTGGACGGACCAGTAGGGCAAGGGATTGTCTGCACCCGCTTCGGCATAGGCAAATGCGCCTTCGGATTGTTCTGCTTCGGCTTCGCTGTAGAGCGCATTGAGCACGGCCACCAGTGGCGCGCTGGAGCGGAAATTGGTGTCGAGCTGGTAGTGCCGACCTGCGGTCAGGCGTCGTGCCTGCAGATAACTCTGGATGTCGGCGCCGCGAAAACGATAAATGGACTGCTTGGGGTCACCAATGAGCAGCAGAAGGCGTTCGGGGTGGTTGTCTGCTGTGGCGTAAATGGCGTCGAAAATCCGGTATTGCAGGCTGGAGGTGTCCTGAAATTCATCGACCATGGCCACCGGATACTGACTTTGCAGACGGCTTTTAAGTCGTTCGGCCCGGGCCGGATCACTCAGCGCGTCGGCGAGGCGACGTTGATAATCGTGAAAGCTGACCTGATGATGAACGGCTTTGAGGGTTTCCAGTCGCTGCTGAATCCATGCGGCGGCATGACTTTGAATATCATTATGAATTCTTTGGAATTGAGCTTTGAGGGTCTCCAGTTCGTCGAGAACGGCTTCCAGTATCCGGGCCGAAGACGGCGCTGCAATGGATCGACCTTTGTTGCAGTTTTTCTCAAGACTGCTGGCGCGGAGTAACTGACATTTCTCCAGGTTGGCAGGAAGATTTTGTTCGGGACTCTCCAGCCATTCCTGTAAGGCCTCGAAAACTGCTTCCATGGCTTCGGGTTTGTATTTTGTGCCATTAAGCGGGTTGTCTGCCTTGGGGCCATTCAGAATCTGGAGCAAGTAGCTACGCAAGTCGACCTGCTGATCAGCCCAACGTTGTTTTAACGTTTTAATCTGCTGTTGCGGTGCTGTTATGGATTGTGACAGCACTGCCTGCAGAGGCCGGGAAGGCTGGTCAAAAGTCGCGCCGCCAGCTAGCAGTGGAACAATTTTACTCTGGACCTGGTCGGGATCGGCAAACACCGCCAGCACCGGTTCCAGCAGGTGTTCCGGGAGTGGATACACTTCCTGCCGCCAGAAGTCGCGGATGGCATCGGCGCGGAGATCATTGTCGTCCTGCAGCAAGCTTTCCCGCAGATCACTGCCAGTCAGAAAGGCATGTTCGCGCAAACTGCGTTGGCACCAGGCATCAATCGTGAAAATGGCACTTTGGTCCATGGCATCGGCGGCCAGAGACAGTCGCCAGGCGGCCTGCTGACGTGCGGCCGGCTCTGAATAATCCTGTAACAAGGTCTGCAAAAATGAATCAGCTGGCTGCTGCTCCGGATCACGAAAATACGCGGCAGCCTCCTGCAGACGCTGGCGTATCCGTTCTTTCAGTTCCTGGGTGGCGGCCCGGGTGAATGTCATCACCAGTATGTTTTCGGGTAGTAGCGCTGTCAGAACGGGCTGGCCGACCTGCCCATGACCGAGAATCAGGCGCAGGTATAATGCCGCAATGGTCCAGGTTTTTCCGGTGCCAGCACTGGCTTCGATGAGACGACTGCCCCAGAGCGGCATCTCCAGAGGGTTTAGCGCCGTACTCATGGGTGTGGCTCCACTTCCAGTTTTTCCAGCCAGTCGGCAAAGGGATGGTATAGGGCTTCGGCATATTCCTGAAAGCCCCACTGCTGAGGTCCACAGTGCTGGCTGCTCAAGCGGGCAAAATCCGGATAGTCCCGGGCCAGACCGGGATAACGCTGTACTTCTCCGTCGCTATGCTGATTCCCTTCATAAATGACCGTGGGATTGGTATTTTGTAATACGGCAACCGCTGTTTTCAAAGTGACAGGCAGAGGCTGGAGGAGGCCTTCTCCCCAGAAGTTCAGCAGATCTTTAAGCGTGTCGGAGGCATTTTCACAGGGCTGGGTGCTGTGGATTACGGCATCCTTGCCCAGCACAATGGCGCGGGTGGCAATACCCAAATCTGCGGCCAATAATTGCTGTATCCATATATCCGCCATTTTGTCAGCCTGAATCTGGTTTTTATCATTGAGCAGGCGACTGGCACGGCACTGCAGAAAAGCCCGATGCTGGTCGGCATTCAGATACAAAGGTGGAAGCCAGTCATCCAGCAACACAGGCCCCGCTTCATGATAAAGCGCATGGCGTTGATGGTCGGGCTGCCAGGTTTGCATCAGGGTTTGCCAGACGCTGAGAATGGGTGCGGCGCTGCTCCCCAAGGTTTCCGCCTGCCGTTGTCCCAGAATCCCGAAGGCATAATGACCACTGCGCAGTTGTGCAGCGATTTTTTGTGCAATAACCTGCGGATATTGGGTATTCTCTGCGTTTGCTCCTGCTTCCAGGATGGCGTTGAGGAGGCCATATTGATCCAGCCCATTCAGGACGAAGGTTTCATTATCTGCGCTGCCAGCGGATTCATCCTGAAAAAACGTGTCCAGACGTTGCCGATAAAACGCACGGGAGGGGCAACGGAAAAACTCAATAAAATCTCTCAGCCTTCTGGTGGCTGTTTCTGGAATCGCCAGTGCCTGTTCGGGTTGGGGATTTTCTTCTGGATCAGGGAACCATTCGCGCGCCCAGGTATGGTGTTTTTGTGGATGCTCCAGATAGGCGCTGCTGAACGCCTGCAGGGGATGTTCCAGGGTGATGCGGCGGAGCAGGCGGTTTTTTTCTGGCGCGGGGTCGTCGGCGGGATATTTTTCCGGCCAGCCCTTGGCGATGGCATCGCGCAACTGGCTGATCATTAAGGCTGGCTGACGCAGCTGGTTATTGCGCGGGTCCCGACCCGTCCAGCTGATATACAGGATTTGCCGTGCCGCCAACAGGGCTTCGAGCATCAGGTAATGATCATCATCCCGGCGTGAGCGGTCACCCGGACGACTCATTCCTGACAGGGCCATCAAATCATAATCCGGGCGCGGATTGCGACGCGGATAGTCTTCTTCGTTCATGCCCAACAGGCAGATCATGGCGTAGGGAACCGCCCGCATGGGTAGCAAGGTGCAGAAGGTGACTCCACCACCGAGAAAATGACGATGCAATTCCGGCAGGTTGAGCATGTCCAGCCAGTTGGCGCGAAATACCGCCAGGGGCAGGTTTTCGGCAAAATCCGCCAGGAGACAATCTTCCAGCCATTGTTGCAGGGCGGTATCCAGTTGTTGAAGAATTTCCCGGTCATCGCTGTCTTCGGCACTGAAAAAGTCCTGGAGCAACTGCCGGGCCGCTTCAGCCCAAGCCTGCGGACTTCGCGCTGTGCTCAGAGCGTGCTGCCAGTTTTCCAGGCTTTCCAGCATCTGATTGAGAGGACCCAGCAGTGCCGCGTCGAGCCCACCTGCCTCGCCGTAGGCCTCGATATTGGCGAAGTGACTATCATGGCCATTGGCATAACCGAGATTCAGCCGCTGCAGGGCAAAAGCTCCGGTATTTTGCGCGCCGCAGTAGGACATGCCCAATGCGTGGCGATGTTCTGCCGATAAACCCCAGCGCCATCCAGATTCTTCAAGCCAGGATTCGAGCAGGGGCAGGTCATCGGTTTCCATGCCAAAACGCCGACGGAAGGCCGGGCAATGCAGCAGATCACGGATTTCACTTTGCTGACAGCGCTGTTCCGGTAATTGCAGCAACCAGTCCAGTGCCTGCAGCAAGGGAGATTCTTCCCGCGCCTGCAAATCCACAATATGGTAAGGAATATAGCGTGCATCTTCGCGATCGTACTGATCAAAAGTGGCACGAATCAGCGGCGCAAAGCGGCTGATTTCCGGGACCATCACAATGATATCCCGAGGCTGCATGGAACCTGTGGCGAGATGGTCCAGTAGCTGGTCATGGAGAACCTGCAACTCGCGCAGGGCGCTGTGGGCGACGTGAAAAACAATGGAATGGTCCGTTTCGCAGACCGGCTGACAGTGTTCCGGAGTCATGACTTCCTGCTCGCGGATCAGTACCTGCAGTTGTCTGAGCAGGGTCTCACCCCGGTCTTCGGTAAACAGGTCAATACGCGGTATGGCCAGCGCGCTTTGTCTGGCCCGGGTGTCATCCCATTGCTCCAGCATGTTCAGAAAATCCCGACCCTGGCGACCCCATTGGGCGAGTAACACATTACATTCACTGTGCAGGTTTTCGGGAGATATTTGGCTCAGGTCCCGATCCTGGCGCAGGGGCTGGCGGCGGCGTTCGCGGCGCAGCAGTTCCCGCCCTGAAATGATGTCTCCCCAATAAAAGCGGCAGGGATTGGGTACTGCGAGAATCACCTGCAGGCTTTGCCCCAGTGCAGCCAGGGCGCTCAGGCTTTGTTCGGGCAGGGTGGCCGCCCCAAACAAAACGACCCGGCGCGGCAGGGCCGGACGCGGTGTTGCTCCGTTTGTCATGGCCTTTATAAAAGCCTGATGCACTTCGGCCCGGCCCATGACGGCGCTTTGATTCTGCAGGTGCAGATCCTGCTGGACAGCCTGCCAGAGTCGAGACTGCCAACGCTGATCTTCCGGTATGCTGGCGATTTGTCCTTGCGCGCTGCGCAACGTATCCCGGCCCTCAGCCCAGTCCTGCAGCCAATCACTGCGATAAACCTGATATTGATCGAAAAGATCGGCAATTTGCGCGGCCATCTGCCAGCGGCGTTCCATAGCAGTACTGCCATTGCCATTGAGATAGTGCTGCAGGGGGGCAAAATCATGGCCGGATAACAGTTGCGGAAGCAGTCGCATCAGTCGCCAGGTGAGTGCGGGCTTATCAAGAGGAGAACGGCTGGCGACCTGCTCCCGGCCCAGTACTCTGGCGTAACTGTCCCAGAGAAAACGTCCCGGCAGCATGACCTTGACGGCCGCACAAATCCCTTCGTGCTGTGCCAGGGTCCACTGCAGCCATTCGGCAATGCCGTTACTCTGGACCAGAAAAATCTCTTCTTCGAGGGGCTGCAGCGGGTGCCTGCGCAGCCATTCGAGGACGGCATCACGAAGCCATTCCAGATGGTCGCCCTGGAGGACAATAAAACCGGGCTCCAGGGAGCCGGCCGATGTTTCAGTCATGTAAGGTTCGGCTGTCATGGCTGCTCATAAAGTCGATCATCTGTAGATCCAGCATCTGTTGCAAGAGCTTATGCATTTGCTCTGCAAATGTTTGGGCATTGCCTTCAATCTTCCCGTGGTCTAGCCAATGCTGGAAGATGGCGCTTCCAGATTGCGGGTCTGCATCCAGACTGACCAGTATTTGCAGGCTCAAGGCATCAGGCTCCAGCATCTGGACAGCGTCGTCACGGTCCCGATAAAGGTACAGGGAAACCGGATTCGGGTCGAGAACGGGGGCTGCGGAGAATGTTGGCCGCAATATCAGTTGCTGGACAGGATAGACATACTGAACCAGCGCATGAACCGTATTCAGCCGTAGAGGGGTGGTCCAGGGGTCCTGCGCTTCTGATCCGGTGTACTCGGGGAGTGTATTATTGGCCTGGGCAACACCCAGAGCCAGTTCCAGCCATTCCAGGTGCGCCAGTTCCAGAGCATAAGACAGATCTTGTTGAAGGCGTTCTGGGGTTTGGCTCAGATAGGCCATAAATTCATCGGGAATCTGTCGAAAAAACGGACTGCGACAGGCATGTTCAGCAATGAAGGCATCTCGCCAGCGCAGATATTGGGCTTCACCCAGGCAGCGTATCCACAGAGGAAAACAGGCACGCAGGGCGGCATCAAAATTACCCACCAGAAGCTCCCGGTAAAGTTCTACCGCCTGGGCATCCATAAATCCTGGACAGGGTTGCTGGACCGGATTGCGCAGATGGGCAGTCAGTATCCTGAGCCGATCCTGTTCATTGGGCGTATCAAAAATCCGCATGGGCTGCTGTTTGCGGTGCAATTTTTCGGGCCTCGCGCAATAAATCCGTCAGGGGCGGGATTTGGTTATCCCATTCCAGCAGGGTTGGCTTGGGGCCAAATTGCTCCCGACTGTGTTGCAGCAGTTTCCATACGGCAGGGTCCACAGCAGCATCGTGGGTATCAATCAGCCAGCCGTTCACATGCTGCTGGTGTCCGGCGAGGTGTTGATAAACGATGCGTTCTGCGGGCAAAGTCTGCAAAAATTCCAAAGCATCGTAGTGATGGTTGCAACTGTTCACATACAGGTTGTTGAGGTCCAATAACAGGTTACAGCCAGATTTTGCCAGCAGCCCCAAAAGAAAGTCCTGCTCGCTCATGGTGCTGTGCGTGTAGTCGCCATAGTAGGCTGTGTTTTCGATAATCAAGGGCATTTTCAGGTAATCCTGGACCTGCATCACCCGCTGCGCGACATATTCCAGCATTTCTTCCGTCAGCGGTAGGGGCAATAAATCGTAAAGTTGACCCCGGTCGGCGCAAAAAGCCAGATGCTCACTGTAGTGCTGAATGCCGTGCTCTTGCATGAAGTCGCCCACGGCTTCCAGGAGATCCACATCGAGCGGTTCCGGCCCGCCGATGGATAGGGAAAGACCGTGACAAATAAAAGGGTAGGTATCCGTCAATTGACGGAGCTGCTGTTCCGGGCGGCCACCAAAGCCAATCCAGTTTTCTGGAGCCAGTTCAAAAAAACGGATATCACTTTGGGGATGGGTCAGTAAGTCGTCCAGAAACTCCCTGCGCAGGCCAAGGCCAATGGCATTTTCAGGCAGACCGGCGCCATGCGTTCCCGTCATTTATGCGGCTTCAAGCAGTGCTGATTTGGCTAACATGGGCTTCATAAACGACGGAGGCGGTACAATCAGGAAGCCATGGCCGACTTGTGCATCTTTTCCATGGTTTTCTTGCCGCATTTTCCGTCATGGGCCTTGATGGCCGCTTTGCTGACGCAATGTGCCTCTTTTGCCTTGGCGTTATTTCCAGCTTTAGGGGCCATCTTGTTCATGTTTTTTGAGCAATTGCCTTCCTGTTGACCCTTGCCCATCATCTGCGAGCAATTACCTTCATTTTTGGCGCTACTGCTCATCATGGCTACTGGCTGCAGGGTTGCCGCGCCAGTGGTGGCAGCAATGGCTGTTACCGGTAATGCCGCCATGGACAAAGCAAAAGCGGAACCAAGTGCAGCAGAAATATAGGTTTTTTTCATGACAAATCCTCAACAAAGTGGGTTTTTAGGGGGCGGGCCATGGTGGCTCCCACCCCCCAGCTTGACTACGAGCAATCTCTCACAGCACATGAAATCCTGCAACCTTGTTGTAAATAAAGGTAATCTGAATCAGAATCTGATGGCCGTTGGCCATGGTCAGGCGCCATATTCCGCTCCGGTATTTTCCTTCATTCAGAGTGGTCACATAATTTGCCGTCCAGTGTTTTTGCAGGCCCAATTTTTCATCAAGCCTGGCAGCCGTTTCCTTAAAGCTTTGCGCTGAGGCTGCTGTCGTGAACTGGGTATCTGCATTTTGTGTCCACAGGTTGAAATCCTTGTGAACCAGGGCTGTCATCAGGCGATCAAATTGTTTCTGGCTGTGATCAGGCGCCGAAATACTGCAGTCGCCGGAACTGGCCGCCCATGCATTCTGAAAGATAAACGGCGAAGTGCTGCACAGTAATATCAGTAAAGCTCTTTTCAGCATCCTGTTTTCCTTTTTTCAATCGTAAAGAGTGAAATTTCAGTAAATCATTTATGCTACAAGAAGAGGCTTACCAGCGACCCCGAGGCCAATATCCCCAACCGGGTCCGTACCAACCAGGAAAAAAACCAAAGCCGGTTCCGACAAAAACCTGTTGCTCCACCTGTGCACGGGGCGGTTCTATAGGCCACAAATACACAGTATTCGCTGCCAGTTTGGGATAGGTATAACTGAACTGACCTACATCATGGTGCTCAGTGCCGGTAATCATTCCGATAAATGTGACCTCACGGTCGGGGCGATAAAGCATGGGATCATAAAAACCGGGTGCACAGGCCACGAAGCGACCAATATGCGCCTCACCTTCTTCCGACTGGGGCCTGCCATTATTATGCAGGGGCTCACCCAGCACGGTGAAGCAGGTTTGCTGCGTTTCAGGTCGGGTTTCAATGATTTTGCCACCCCAGCGAACCTGATGACCATTGAAGTTGCCGCTTTGTGCGGCGACAGGGGTGATGTTTGGGAAACTACCACTGACCGGAGTAACTGTTGCGCAACCGGAAAGGCAGGCCGCACTGATCAGGGTGGTCCAGAAAGCCAAGCGTTGCTTCGTCATGATTTTGCTCCGCAAAAATGAGACTGACCCGCATATTGACCGACATGATCCTGGATTGGTTCAAAGCCAGTCCAAGTCCTTGAATTTTAGCTTAACGGGAAGTTCCCGGTCTACCGCCGTTGGTTTTGCTCCGACTCCCCCAGTAGCTGACAGCAAACAGAATGATTGCCATGACCAGTTCCTGCGCAGCCGGGATCAGCCATCCTCTGGGCCAGGACTGAAACAGAACCATGGCAATGGTCAGCGCGCCGAGGAGAATCATGACTCCGGCCAGACGCGACAGTACCGTAAATACATTTTTTGCGGTGAATATGCCAATGCCGCGATGAACGCCGATCCCGCGCAGGAAACTGTCGAGTTTTTGTGGCGAAATCAGATAGACCAGTGCCAAGACCAGAAAGGCAAGGATGCCCAGTGCAATGATGACTCCAATAATACTCATGATATTGACCATGGGCATGACGGCTCCTCCATGTGGATTCTTCCTGAACAGTATACCCTATCTGACCATGTCCCGGACCAAAAGTTGGTTCCAATTGCGTCGGCTAAAAATGATGGCTGTCTTCCTGCAGTTCGGCAAAACGCGCTGCGAGAAAATCTATCCCGGATAGCGACACCCACTACTCATGTTTTGGATCAATATCTATAATGAATAGCGTAGCCAGTATGGACGCTTTTCAAGGAGATCAGCATGAAAAAAATATTGGGTATTTATGATGCACCGCCTTCCCATTGGGTTGGAGATGGCTTTCCGGTCAGTTCGATGCTTTCTTATCATCAACACGGCAAAATGTTGAGCCCTTTTCTGCTGCTGGATCATGCCGGGCCTATGCATTTTACGCCCAGTGAACAGGCGCGTGGCGTGGGCACCCATCCCCATCGGGGTTTTGAGACAGTCACCATTGTCTATAAGGGCGAGGTCGCGCACAAAGATTCAACCGGTCGCGGCGGAATAATTGGCCCCGGCGATGTGCAATGGATGACTGCGGGCTCAGGAATTTTGCATGAGGAGTTCCATTCGCCAGCATTCACGGCAGCCGGGGGCGAGTTGGAGATGGTGCAACTCTGGGTGAATCTTCCGGCGCGTAACAAAATGACGACGCCTGCTTATCAGACCATTGTGAATGGAGATATTCCGCAAGTGCGTTTGCCGGAACAGGCTGGATTATTACGCGTGATTGCGGGTGAATATGCCGGAGAAAAAGGCCCGGCACATACTTTTTCGCCGCTACAGGTCTGGGATATTCGCCTGCAGGCGGGGAGTCGCAGTCAATGGACGCTGCCTGAAGGATGGAATGTGGCGCTGGTGCTGTTGCAAGGAGAAGTGACGGTGAACAGTGAAAATGTGTTACGGGCCTCGCAAATGCTGGTGCTGGATGCTGCGGCCCAGGATTTTTCCATCGAAGCCCACAGTGATGCGGTGCTTTTGCTGCTCAGTGGCGAACCGCTTGATGAGCCTATTGTTGGATATGGTCCATTTGTGATGAATACGGAAGCGGAAATTCAACAGGCCATTGCAGATTTCAGAAGTGGCCGTTTTGGGCAGATGGAACAATGATGATCATTCTTTGCTATCGATAAGCAGGTTTTCGATCCGGCGATCTGGAATCAACCATAAAAAAGCGAGTCCCAGATAAATAAGTTTGGCTCCTGTGGGTGACCATTGGGCCGAAATGATACCTATGAAATAGAAGATGGGTGAGACTTTTCCTTTCCAGTCCCGACCAATGGCGCGCCGCAAGGTCGGTGCTCCGGCTGCGATAATGCGTTGCTGAAGGATGAAATAGGCAATGGCAGCCATGAAAAGGACCACGCCGTATAATTCCGTAGGCGCTGTGGCGAAATGGTTTTCACCCATCCAACTGGTGACGAAGGGAAAAAGTGATAACCAGAACAGCAGATGCAAATTGGCCCAGAGAATACTGCCGGTGATTTTCCCACTGGCTTGCAGCATGTTGTGATGGTTGTTCCAGTAAATACCGACGTAAATAAAGCTCATTATGTAGCTGAGAAATACGGGCAGCACGGGTAACAGTGCTGCCATATTTTCCCCGTGAGGGACCTTCATTTCGATGACCATGATGGTGATGATGATGGCAATGACACCATCACTGAAGGCTTCTAAACGGTTTCTGCCCATGCTTTCTCCCTGACTGCCTGCAGTTATTTGATCATTCAGAGCATATTAAGCATGATTATTCCGTCAGGGAATATCTCGGGCTTACAAATCACCCCAATCCGGTTCAGCCAGACGGTATTGATCATTTTCATATTGATAGCGCCGTTCCCAGGGGCGCGGAGTGAGTTCTTCCCCGGTCTGTTTGATGGCCAGTACCTGATGCAATGCTGACCAGTTGCGCCAGAAGGCATACGCGCAACCTGCCATATAAATGGCCCAGATCCGATAGCGTTTATCTCCGACCATGGCCGTAGCTTCGTCCTTATGGGCTTCCAGACGGTCTACCCAATGAATCAAGGTCTGGGCATAGTGTGGACGCAGATTTTCGACATCAATCACCTCAAGATTCTGTCCGGCCATATCCCTGACGAGGCGCCAGAGGTGAGGAATTTCACCATCGGGAAACACGTACTTATCCATGAAATCACTACCGGAATGATGTCCCGCCTCATCGTCCTGCTGGCTGGCGGTAATGCCATGATTCATGACCCAACCGCCTTCCTTGAGTACCCGGTTGATGACCTCAAAATACTCGGGTAACTTGGCTCGACCCACGTGCTCGAACATGCCGACGGATGACACCTTGTCAAAATAATCGCGTTCGGGAATATCGCGGTAGTCCTGCAGGCGAATTTCCACCCGATCGGCGAGGCCTTCCTTTTCAATGCGCTCTTTGGCAAAGGCAAACTGCTCTTCACTGAGGGTGACGCCCACTCCCTGTATGTCATAGTGTTTAGCCGCCCAGGTCAGCAGGCCGCCCCAGCCACAGCCAATATCCAGGAGTTTTTCACCAGACTGCAGATGCAGTTTGCGGCAGATGTGATCCAGTTTCTGCTCCTGGGCAACATCAATATCTTCTTTGCCGGTTTTGAAATAGCCACAGGAGTACACCATGTTGCGATCCAGCCAAAGCTTGTAGAAGTCGTTGGAAACATCGTAATGATAGTGAATGGCTTCCTTGTCCTTGGCTTTGCTGTGTAAGGCTTTGTGGAGAATGCCGGTTTTGGGCTTTTTGGCCGGAAATGCGTCGCTGAGGCCTTCGGCAACAGCAAGAATATCCTGGTAGCGTCCTTCAATGCCAATAGTGCCTTCCACATAGCCTTCGCCCAGTACGTCGAGAGCGCTGCCGGTGAGGAGCTGGGTAATGACCTTTGCAGATTTGAGCTGCATGGTGACCAGTGTGGGTTCATCGAAAGCATATTCGTGACCATCCCAAAAAATGACCCGTAAGGGCAGCGTCTTGCCATTGAGGCCTTTTTTGACATGATCCAGAAAGGTGGTTCGCAAGTCTTTCACGTAACAACTCCTTTAATTAGCAAGTGAAACAGTCACAAGTCCTCTACCGAGGCCGAAGCCCCTTGACTTGATTATAGAACAATCAATTTCCGTCCATTTTGCACACGGTGCGAATTTGGGTGACGGAATGCACCCCATTTAACGGCTGCCCGCACCGGCAACAATAACCAGCACCACAACCATGGCGATGAGGATGTAGCTGGCATAAGTATTTACATGTCCTTTATGCATTTTGGCGAGGCGGCTCGCGATGTACAGGGCCACGCGAATGCTGGGCTGGATAACCAGGCGTTCGGAGATGTTGGTGATGACCTGATGATAACTGCGGGTCAGCACAAAGGCGCCGTGGCGTTCTTCGTTTTCTTCGATCAAGGGGTGAAAAAATCCCTGAAATACCACGCGTACCGGCGCAGCAAAGGTCGTGGCTGTGTAGGTCATTTCCGGACGCAGCTGGGTAAGTCCGGCATCCCACAAAGTGTTACGGGTGACCCGGCGCCGGTGTATTACGCGTACCAGAATCCAAACGCTGCCAAGCATCAATACCAGTACCACAAAGGTGAGCAAGGTGGACATGGCGTAGACCACAGGGGCAGGAGTTTGATCAAGATGCATCACGACCAGGCTGCGCAGGGGCAGAAATGCTGCGCCCAGGCTGGCCCCAATAGGGTCCAGGGCATGGCGGATAGCCATGGGAACCTGACTGGGAATATGGAAGAAATCAGGGACCAGAGAAACCGTGGGATTCGTCCCCAGCAGGGTAGCCGCCAACCTGGACAAGACCGGGATGACGAGGGTGGCTGCGAGGCCCAGTAGCAAAGCCAGCAATGCTAACAATCCCATGGGCAGCACGACCGTTAGAGGGGCTTTTTTGGCACTGGCAGCCTGTGTGGAGCGCGGCAGTCCCATCAAGGCGCTACCGGGGAGCATGATAAAGCAGGTCAGGGCGAGCCCGGAGGTCAGTGCCAGCAGGGCTCCGGAGAGCGCAAAAGTGATGCGCACGGGTATATCCGGTATTTCGACGACGCGTAGCAAGGATTCCAGCAATAACCATTCGCTGACAAAACCGTTAAAAGGCGGGAGTGCGGCAATGGCAAAAGCACCGACAAGGAAAAAGCTGCCCAGAGCCGGGAGGCGTTTCATCAGTCCACCCAGTTCATCCAGGTTATGCGTGCCGGTGCTGGCGTCAATGCCACCCGCGCCCAGAAACAGCAAGGTCTTGAAGGTAGAATGATTAATCATGTGATAGAGGCCTGCCACCATGCTGGCACCGCCCAGAAGAGGATGACCATAGGCGGCGAAGGTCAGGCCGGCGCCAATACCAGCGGTAGCGATTCCCATGTTTTCCACCGAACTCTGCGCCAGCAGACGTTTCATGTCTTTTTCAACGAGCGCATAGATAATGCCGATGAGTGCGGTGAGCGCGCCGCTGCTGAGAATAATCAGGCCGAGATGCGGTTGATGCAGAGCAATGGGGGCGTCAATGCGCAAAAAAGCATACAGTCCCAGATTGAGCGTGGCACCGGAGAGTATGGGTGAGGTGGAGCGTGGTGCGGTGCCATGAGCCGCAGGTAACCAGACATTGAGGGGAATGATGCCGGCTTTCATGCCGAATCCGAAAAAGGCCAATAATCCCGCGACCATCAATAAGGTGGGAGACATTTCCGGAACCGCATGGGCAATTCCGGTCAGTTGTGGAGTGCCTGCGGCAGAGGCGAGCAGCAGCAGACTTACCAGGCCGGCCAGACTGCCTAATTCAGAAAGCGCGAGGGTGAGCAGTCCTGCGGCAACAGGTTTGCTTTGCCGGGTTTCAAAGGTGATGAGACCCCAAATAGCCAGTGCGGCCAGTTCCCAGCAAAAAATGAAAGCAACAATACTGCCAGCCAGGAAAAAGCCGATCATGCTGGCTAAAGTCAGCATGGTAATGGCCAGAAAAAGGCCACGTCGTCCCGATGCATAAAGGTTGGCATCGTGCGTCACAAAGGGAATGGCAACGGCAAAAACACTGGAGGTGATGAGTATGAGCAGGCCACCCAGTGGGGTTTGAACAAAATCAAATGGGCCAATGATGGGCAGGCTGAGGGTAATCAGTGGCAGGCTCTGTCCTGCGGCAATGGCTATAATGCCCTGGATCCCAGCCAGCACACAGGCGCTGCTCATCAGCAACCAGGCGAGCAGTGCGGGAATCCGGCGGCCAGGAATCAGCGCCAGTAATGGACCAGCGGCAAAAAGCAGGTAAGCAATGATGTAAAGCATCAGGGCTGTTCCTCCAGAGCGGCAGGTGCTACTCGCCCGACCAGGCTGAGTAACCCATGAATAATGGCGAGGGGCGGTGGTGGGCAGCCAGGTAACCACAAATCAACCGGGACAATTTTTTCCAGCCCGCCTGCACAGGCAAAGCTTTCACCAAATACCCCGCCATTGATGGCGCAGGTCCCCATGCCCATAACCCGTTTGGGTTCAGGCATGGCCGCGTAAGCTTTGCTGATGGCCGTGCGCATGGCATCGGTAATCGGACCGGCAACCAGCAGGACATCGGCATCGCGGGGTGTCGCTGTCACGAAAATACCGAGGCGATGGAGGTTGTAGGGAGGCGCATCAATCAGGCGGACTTCATTGACGCAGGCTCCGCAGGCCCCGGCATCTACGTACAGCACCTGGAGAGAGCGCGTGAAACGTGATCCCAGAGTAGACTGGGCAGAAGTGCTGGGGGCTCCCCAACTGAAATCTGTGGTCCACGGCAGAGCATTTTCGCCCTGGCGGCAGCGTTGGCAATGAATACAGCGGGAAAAATCGACGGCGACGCCATCAGTCCCATCCTGGCGCACGACTTTCAGTGCCTGGGTGGGGCAAACTGCAGCAATTTCCTCAGCGCGCTCAGTCGGTCGGGCGCGGGGACGCCCCGGAGTAATGCCGGCGCTGTCTTCTGCACCATCCGGCCAGGAGGTCGTGGTGATGCCCCGTTGCAATCCATAATATGGCCAAAAGCTCATCAGCGATCGTTCTCCGCTATGGACAGGCCCCAGGTGGCCAGAATGATGGGAAAATCCTGAAATGCCGCCCCTTCAATGGCTCTTTCAAAAGCATGCCAGTTGCGAAAACCCGGAGTGCCAAGGCGCAGGCGGGTGATAGTGCCGTCCCCGGTGCAGCGCAGCCAGTGAAAGGTGGCACCAGAAGGCGCTTCCACCCAGGATAGGGCATGGCCTTCCTGAATCGGGCAAGGGCTTTGTACTGGCCCTTCTGCCATAAAAGGCAGCAACTCCAGAATGATTTTTACGCTGATCCGGCTTTCGGCAAAAAATATACGCAGCCTCGCGTAACCATCTCCTTCCTGTTCTACAGGAATATCCGGTGACAGGAATACGTATTGGCCGTAAGGCAAGTTGCGACGCAAATCAATGCTTCTACCGGAAGCCCGGGCAATGGGGCCAACTACGCCATATATACGCGCCAATTCATTATCCAGAGTACCCATTTCCTCAATGCGGTCGAGAAAGCTGGAACTGCTTTCCAGCTGTTTTTCCAGCAGCTGCATGCGTTGGTCCAGTTCTGGCAGCGTTTGTTTGATTAGTTTGAGCTTGCTTTCATCCAGGTCTTCCCGAAGACCGCCGGGCGTCAATACCCCAAAAAAATAGCGATGTCCGCAGAGTTGGGCACTGAGGCGCAGCAAGTCTTCGACAATGCCCTGGGCCAGTGCCTTGGCTACAGACAGGGCCGTGGACCCGGCAATTTCCGCAATATTCGCAGCGTGGTGGCGGATACGTTCCAGTTCTGCAAACACGATTCTCAATTGTTGGGCGCGGGTAGGTACCTGGCAGGCAGCGATCTGCTCCAGCGCCTGACAGTAAGCCCAAGCATGCGCGAAGGCGGAAGCGCCAGCAAAGCGTTCCGCCAGGAGCAAGCCCTGATCCACCGTGCGACCTTCGGCGATTTTTTCGACGCCGCGATATTTGTAAAACAGGCGGGTATGTAAGTAGCGAATCTGTTCGCCGGGGGTTTCCAGTAGCCAAAGGCCGGATTCATTGAAATCTCCCCAGACGGGACCGACGGGAAAGACCATGGCCCCTTCTTCCTGCAAAAGACGGGGGGGTGCCCAGTCCACTCCAGAGCCATGCAGATCAGGACGATGTTTCCCGTCAAAACTTCGGCGCATGGGATCGAGGCCTTCCGGCCAGTCATCATCATGCAAGACAAAATCGCCCAGAAAGGGATGCCCGCTGAAACGCAGGCCATATAAATCCCAGGCCTCCCGTTCATGCCAGTCAGCGGCATGCACCGTATCACTGATAGCCGGTAATTCTGTGCCCGCCGGAGCCTCTACTTTGAGCTCAATCAGATTGCCGGTGGAGGGCAGATAAAAAAGATAATGCACGCTCAGTGCATCTTCTTTTGCGCTTTCTTCAACCAGAAGGGTGGCAAATTCGGCCTCTTCGTCTTCCACCAGGTGGCGGGTCAGTTCGGGTAGCTGTTCGGCAGGACAGAGCAGCTGCAGCCATTGCTCGGAACGCTTCTGCATCTGCAGTTTGGGAATACTCTGCAGCCATTCCTGCAATGCCTTTGCAATGCTCATGCGGGTACCTCCAGCATGAGAGCCGCTTCATGCACCAAATGGAGCAAGGGTGCCGGGAGATAAAAGCCAAAAACAAACATCGGGATGAAGGCTATGGCCATGGCCGCCAGACTGCTGCGCGGAATCTTGATGGTCGGCGCTGTGTGCTGTTCCGGGATGTTGTCCGGGGCGCCAAAAGCAATCCGTGTGGCCTGATAGGCGAGGGCAATAAATGCAATGACAATAAATGCTGTTAACAGGCCGGTAGGCAGATACTGACCACTGCTGTAACCCGTATAGAGAATTTCAAATTCCGACAAAAAGAGCGCAAAGGGCGGAGCGCCGGCAATGGCCAGAGTGCCGAGCACCAAGGCCCAGCCTGCAGCGGGAGAACGACTGATCAAGCCTCTTACTTTGGCAATTTCCTGGGTTCCAAAAATAATCCCCGCCAAACCCGCTGCAAAAAAGCAGAAGGACTTGGTAAAACCATGGGCAAAGAGCTGATAGACCGTTCCCTGTTCGTGAACAGCGGCACCAATCCCGCAGGCGGTGAGGATGATGCCCATGTGTTCGATGGTGGAATAGGCAAACATTCTCTTGAAGTCATGAACCTGCAGTAACATGAATGCAGCGCTACCCACCGTAATGAGACCGGCGGTCATATACCAGGCGGCCGGGTCATGAATACCCGGATTTGCTGCCAGCGCTGGATAGATGCGTAGCAGCATATACAGGGCAGCACTGGTTTCCACTCCGGATAGAACCGCACAGACAGAAGCGGGAGCCTGGCTGTGCGCATCCGGGAGCCAGGTGTGCATGGGCACCAGACCCGTTTTGGCACCAAAACCAATCAGCCATAGCACAAAAGCCAGGAGCAGCAGGGGAGCAGACATATGCGGTGCGGCGCACAGCAAGCCATCCCAGGTGGGCGCTTGCCCGGCTGCATGCGTTCCGTAGTACAGCATCAGGACGCCGAGCAAAGCAATCATGGCACCCATGCTGGTCAACGCGACATATTTCCAGGCCGCTTCCAGCGCTTCCGCACGATCTTCATAAGCCACCAGAAAGGCAGAAAATACCGTGGTTAATTCAATGGCAATCCACATTAACGCGAGGTTGGCAACCAGTGGAACGGCCAGAATCACCAAGGCGAACACATTCATCAACGGAAAATATTGACGATAGCGCGGTTCGGCTTCGTCCTTGGCTTGTTCTTGCTGTCTGGCCCATAAATACCCTATGGCATAGAGGGACGACGTGAAATAAACAAAACAGACCGGCAGTAAATACAGGGCACCCAACGCGTCCAGGGCAAACAGGCCATCGCTGGCATGGATGGGACCATGGGCTTCGACATGCCACGCCGCGCTGATTCCTAAAATCAGGGTGATGAAAGCCGCAAATACACTGAAGTAAGGTGCTGCACGCCGATTGAGCAGCGCGAGCAGGGCGCCGGACAGCGGCACCAATAAAATAAGGGCGGGTAACCATTCAACGTTCATGGAGTTTATCCAGTGTACCCACCCGGGTAGAACCTGTGATCCGGCGAATACTGCGAATGAGTAAACCGATGACCAGGGCGACAATAGGTACGTCGACGGCCGCTGCAATTTCGGCAATAACCGTCAGGTTGTGCACAATGGCTATGGATCCAAAAAAGGCCCCGTTTTCCATGATGAGTAAACCCATCAATTGCGCAACGCTTTCCCGGCGCACGGCGACCGTAAACGCCCCCCAAAGCACCATGATCAATCCGGTCGGCAGATTGATGGCCGCAAAGGGCACACCATGCAGGGTCGGCAACACTGGCGCCACCGCAAACCAGCCAACCAGAGCGAGCATGGCGGCAACGAGGACCGAGGCAGGTATTCCCATGGCCTGATCTACTTCGCGCCGACCATATACCTCTTCGCCAGCTGCCCAGCGCAGTACCAATGGGACGGCAATGACTTTGGTGGTGAAGGTGATCAGCGCCACCCAGAGCAGGTTGACCGCTTGCAGGGCGTAAGCCAGTGCCAGAGCAGATGCCGTCAGAGCGCTGGCTTGCCACATGAAAAAGCGCAGGGAGGCCAGCATCTGCCGGGACACCATGACCCCCAGTCCGAATACCACAAAAAGAGCCGCTATCGAGCCGTCAATGCTCAGCATGATAGAGCTGACCGGAGCCATCATGCGATGCCTACCAGGCGGATGCTGACCGCAAAAAGACATATGACAAAGGCTACGGCCAGGAATTCAGAAATACGGAATAGCCGCAACTTGGCGAGGGTGGTTTCAACCAGCGCCAGAATAACCACAAAAGCCAGCAATTTCAGGAGCACCAGACCCATAGCAGAAAGAACGGCGGTCCACTGGGTCGTGGGGGCCAGACCCCAGGGCGTGACGAGGACATTCACAAAAATCAGAGCCAATACCATGAGTTTGCTGGCACCCCCCCATTTCATGAGGGCCGCGCTGCTTCCCGAATATTCGAGTCCCTTGGAATGACCAATCATGGCAATTTCCACTTTTCCTGCTGGACTATCTACCGGAATACGTCCTTCATCAGCCAGAATTAACAGAAAAAAAGCGAGAATGACCATGAGGTGTGTGGGTTGCAGCATGCTGCTCCAGGAAGCGCCCCAGGTGGCAGTCACAAAGTAAGGAATGGTGCTGTTGGCCACATAGGACACACTAAAAAACACCATGATAAAAACCGGTTCCGCCAGGAAACCCACCATATGCGTTCGGCTGGCCCCTACAGCAGCATATATATTGCCCGTATCCATGCCCGCAAGGGCTACGAAAAAACCGGAAACAGCCATCAGGAAGCCTACGGCCACCATATCACCCATGAAGGCAAAAAACAGAGGGTAAGCCGTGAAAGCAGGAATCAGCAGAACCACAAAAATGGGCATCACAAAAGCGACAATTGGGGCGAAGCGAAATACCCAGGTGGATTGTTCTGAAATCACTTCATCCTTGCCAAACAGTTTCCAGATGTCGCGATAAGTTTGCCAGATGCTGACCCCACTTTTACCCTGAATATTTTCTTCGATACGGTGCAGTACGCCTTCCACCAGAGGAGAAAATACCAGAATAAAAGCGACTTGCCCGAGATTCAGGACGAGGTGTGTCCAGATGGGGGTCATGACAGGCCTACTTTGTAGCCCAACAAAGCCAGAACATCTCCAATTCCCATGAGCCCCAGCGCCCATTTCCAGCGCGATCCCTGCACCCATAGACCCAGAGTGAGGCCAACGCCCATCAGGGTCATATTGGCAGCGCCTACAAAACTGCTCGCTGTGGCGACACTAGCCATGAAGAACCCATTCAATATCGTCGATTATATTGTGCCATAAGCAGGGATGCTGATAGTGCCCAATAAATTCACAGCCAGTTGTCGGCGTTTTTTTGTGATACCTGGGCTGGGAAATTGCCGGGATAACATGGGCGGTACCATTGTTGCAAATCCATAGATCTACCCCGACTTTAGGATATTCTTCGGCCTTTCTTAATACCCTGTCGGTCAGACTTTCGATGGATTGTTTGAGCGCAATGATTTGACTCATAGCCCGATCCCTGCAACACTGTATGATATTTTAATTATTAGGAGAGGAAATTCGGTTAATTTATAAATAATCAAAACGCCTCCCACATGCCAAATAAAATTTGGGTTCATGTAGAAGTCATCAGCCACAGCGGCGGTTATTTGGTGGACTTCATCACCATATCACTTATTTTATAAGTATGCAGTTAACCCGTCAAGTTTTATCCCTGTTTTATTTTCTGTTTTTGATATATTTTCTAAAGTATATGGTCAAGTTTTTCTTGTGCCGAAACGCGTACTGCATGGGCCGGATGTTGGATGAGTTTTTCGAGTGCCTGCCGTTTTTCAGTGCCTGCAGGCAAGTGATCAATGGCATTGAGAATGGCCATGCCCTGGACTACATCAACAGGATAATCCAAGGCACATTCAGCCAGTGGCCCTGCTGCTTCTGCATGATTTTGATTGGCGAGACTGAGAATGGCCCCCATCCGTACTTCCGAATGAGGGTTTTTGAGTGCCCAGATCAGGCGACCATAATAAGGCGTTTGTCGTTCCCAGGCCTCAATGTTACGACCACAAGCCGGACAATTCTCTACGCCGATCGGAATTTCAGCAAAGCAGAGCGGGCAGTAATGATGATTCATACGCAGCCGCAGTCAGCTTCCCAGCGCAGAATATGATTGCCGGGTACCAGTTCGAGCAGGTGGGGCATGACCGCATCCACGGTCTCCGGTTCGTCGAAAAACTCCAGTACCAAGGGTAGATGCACGTTCAGACGCAATACATCATCGGCATGAACGACGCCCTTGCTGCCAAAGCCGGCAATACCCCGGAATGCGGTGACCCCATGCACTTTGTACTGATCGTGGAGCATGCGAAATATCTCCTCCATCAAATTGTGGCCATCGTGTTTATCACCTTCTTTGATGTAAAGGCGGACTACGGAAACGCTGGTCATGATTTTCACCTCTCTTAAATACTGCGGGATACCCAGGCACCGGCAAATGCCGCTGCCACACACAGGAATAGTGAAGAAAACATATACAGCAAACCTTTCAGTGCTTCGCCGTTTTCAAAGAGAACCAGAGTCTCCAGGGAGAAGGTTGAGAAGGTGGTGTAAGCGCCAAGGCCCCCGGTAAGCATACCTGTACGCAATTCCGGACTGAGAGAAATGCGTTCGAGGGTTTCAAAAAAAAGGAAACCCATGATGAAGCAGCCCATGACGTTAATACTCAGGGTTGCCCAGGGAAAACCCCGCCCAAATACCGTTTGTACCAGCAAACTCTGTCCATATCGTGCCCAGGCACCCAAAACGGCAAATACGGCGATGAAGCCGAAAGTGGCAAACATTGTTACTCCTTACTTAATTAAATATAAAAAACACTCGCAAAAATAATGATGAGCAGTATTCCAATATAGGCCAGATAGGCATTCAGGGAACCATTTTGTAAGGCCAGTCCCAGCCGGTCACTCATGATTTGCACGAAGCGCACCACAGGACGAAATAACCAGGGACCAAATACTGGGGCCTGACTGTAATCAAAATGCAGTTCACGAACGAAATAACTTCTTTCGCTATGGCTTTTCCGGGTATTGGTGCTGGGGCGGTAGACAAAGCTGTAGAACTCACGCAAAGCGTTGGAAAAAGCCAAAGCCGTGACCGCATTGTTGGCCGGTATCTGGCGTAATCCGTGACCCCAGACCGGCACGCGCCTGCGCCCCTGACGAAGATGACTCCAGCCCAGCATGGCTAATGGAATCAGGGATAATAGCAGTCCCATCAGCAGCAGCAGAGGCGGTGAAATAAACGCAAAATGAAAACGCAGAGGAATCAGAATCGGTCCTTTCACCATACTGGCCAGGGCGGCGGGAACAGCGGGCCAGTTATCTTCGGCGAGAAAGCCGAGGGTCCAGGGAAGTGCTGCAGCATAGCCCAGAACCAACAAGCCCAAAGCGAGAATGGGCCAGCGTCCGGTAATGCTGTGTTGGTTTTCCTCGCGACCCAGTAAACCCAGGCCGAAGACCTTGATCATGGTGGCCAGGGCGATGGCGGCAGTCAGTGCCAACCCCGCTCCACTCAAGGCCAGGGTGACTCTGGCGGCAGAACTGGTCAGATGAAAGTCCTGAAAGACCGTCTGAAACAAATACCATTCTCCCGCAAACCCGGCAGTAGGCGGCATGGCGGCCAGGCTCATGGCGCCCAGCAGTGCGCCGATACCCAGGGTCCAGGGAGCGAGTGCCAGCACCCGGCTCTGCGCAATGGCATAGTCTCCGCGCACGCTGGCAACCCGGTCCGCACTGAGCATCATGCTGCCTTTGGCCAGGCTGTGACCGCCCAGATGAATGAGACCTACGGTCCAGGCCAGGGTACTGAGCATATTCAAACCGTCAGCCCGGAACAGGGAGGCGGCGCCCAGCGCGACTACCGCTAATCCGGCGTTTTCAGCCGTGGAAAAAGCCAGCAGGCGGCGCCAGTCTTCCTGCTGAAAGGCGTATAAAATAGCCAGAATAGCGGTGATGGTGCCCAATGCAACCAGTAAAATACCGGTGCCGGTGGCGCTGCTACGGGGTAACCAGTCGAGCATGGCCCGGCCCAGGGCAAAGTAGGCCACATTGAGGATGATGCCGGATAATAATGCCCCCGATGCGCCGCTGCCACTACCGTAGGCACCGGGATACCATTCGTAGAAGGGTAAAATACCCAGCTTGGCACCGAAGCCAATGATGAACAAAACGGCAATGCCAAAGGCCGCTGATCCATAAGTTGCCCAGGACCCCGCCCAGGCGGCAAATTCAGTATTCCTGGCCCCTAGTAATAGCAGGCACAGCAACAACGCGACGGCGCCAATCTCGAGCAGCGCCAGCATATATAAATTGGACTGACCGCTTTTTTCACGATGTTGCAACCCGTCGGCGAGCAGCATGATGGCGCCGCCAAAACTCAAAAATTCCCAGGCAATCAGAAACGCGATCCCTTCCTGTAAACCGGCAACCCCGAGACTTCCCAGTAAAGCCAGCCCTGCCCCGGACATCCAGATGGCAGGATTTTTGGCGCGACTGGGTGAAAGGAAGGCCGCTAACGCGGCGAGTCCACCCCAGAATACCAGCCAGGCGGCAGCCGCCTGCAGGTGCCAGGTGACTGGAATGGTGCCCAGGGACCAAAGCTGTCCAGTGTCAGGGCCAGAACCTGCAACCAGACTGAGGACGCTGCCCACCAGTATCGCCACGGTGCCGAAAACGAGGGCAATACGTGCGCCGAAACTCAGGCGCAGCAGACCAAGAACAATGGCGAGAACAAAAAGCAGCACGCCCAGCAGGAAACTATCGAGCATATTGGCCTCCTGTCACCTTTTGCGGCATGCGTTCGACCAGGAGCAGCAAGGCATGAATGAGTGCTGCCGGATTGGGGGGACAGCCCGGCAGCCAGATGTCTACCGGGAGAATGTCTTCCAGTCCGGATCCGCCGGCATAACCCTCATCCATGGGCGCGCCTGAGACGGCACAGGTGCCAGTAGCCATGACACTACGTGGTTCGGGCATGGCTTCCCAGGTGGCCAGCAGTACGTCGTGCATGGGTGCGGTTACGGGCCCCGTGACCATCAGCAGGTCGGCAAAACGCGGTGAGGGCGTAAAGAAAATGCCCAGTCGGTGCAAGTTATAAAAAGGATTGTCCAGCGCACTGATTTCAGACTCGCAGGCGTTGCAGGAACCGGCATCCACATGGCGAATATGCAGACTGCGGCGCTGGCTGGCCGCAATGCGTTTACGCAGGTCTTCGGCTGCGCTGCTTTCCAGTGCGGACGACCAGATCAGGTCACTTCGCTGACGTACTCCAAAAGCCCAATCATAGGAACTTTGCATGGCCCCCTCGGGGCATTCTTCCACGCAACGCTGGCAGACAATGCAGCGCCCATAATCAATCACCGGCTCGCCATCCACCTGATGAATGGCCTGGGTTGGACAGCTCTCCACACAAAGATCACAACCGCTGCGGCAGGCGTCAATATTCAGGCGCGGCATTCCCAATACTCCTTCCTGTCCATCGGGCCCACTTTGGGGCCAGCGGGTAGCCGCTTTACCGGCTTTGAGTCCTGTCCAGGTCCATAAAGGCATGCTTTTCTCCTAGCGGTCGCAACCGGCAATAGTGAGGCCGAAGCTCGCTTCGTTAATGGCGTAATCCATCATGTTGGTACCATGTACCGTCAGTGGAAACACCCGCCAGTTGGAAAACGAGGGTGATTTGATTTTGACCCGTTGCAGGCGTCCATCCTCAATGCGGACGGCATAAATCAGCGTGCCTCGCGGGGTTTCGGCCCAGCCCAGGCCTTGCTGTGCTCCGCTTGGCACGTCGTATTGCGCATGCACAGGACCGGCTTTGAGGCGACCCGCTGCCTGTACCAGCAGGGCAATGGCCTCACGCAGGGATTCCGCACGGACCTCGCTGCGGGCCATGGCATCACCTTTTTGGCGTACCGGCACATTGAAGCGCAATTTCTGGTAAGCCGCATAGGGATGGTCCCGACGTAAATCGCGGTCCAGTCCGGAAGCGCGGGCGACGGGACCGGTGGCTCCCTGATCAAAAGCGGCATTTTGCGAAAGTATGCCGGTGCCCATCAGTCGATCCAGGTGGGTCGCCGTTTGCTGCAGTCTATCCAGATAAGCCTCGCCTTCATCAATGATGGGCTCCAGGGCGTGAGCCAAATGCTCGGCCTGCAAGTCCCGGCGGAGCCCACCCACCCGCAGCAGGCTGCGCAAATAGCGGGAACCCGTTAATTCTCCGGCCAGTTGTTTGACTTTTTCTTCCATCAGGAAGCCGGTGGCGGCACCGACTTTGAGGGTCGTGGTTTTGGACAACTGCCCAAAATAGTGGAAATGGTTATAAAGACGCTCCAGTTCGACGATAATCACCCGCAGCAGCTGCGCTCGGGGCGGAACTTCAATGCCCCAGGCATTTTCTACGGCCTGACAATAGGCGAGAGCATGGCAGGCGCTGCCCACTCCGGAAACCCGTTCGGCCAGGTAAACACTGCGCTGCGCGTCTTGGCCGGCAAAACGGGCTTCCATACCCCGGTGCTTGAAAAACAGGCGCGGGTGATAGTGAAGAATGGCCTCACCAATATAGGAATAGTGAAATTCAGCGGTTTCCACCACATCAGCACGCACTGGTCCCCAGTACAAATCCTGCACCTGATCACCCTGTACTTCGGGCATGGTGGGTGGCTGGTAAAGGCCGCTTAGATGACCTGAACCGCCGTTTATGCCGAGTGGCGGCTGGGAAACGCTGAAGCCTTCGTGAATAATCAGGGGGAAGGGTTCGGGGTGTCCGGTAAAATGAAGACCACCAAGGTCTTGCATTTCCCGTTCGTACCAGCCCAGGAGCGGAACAAGAGCCGCGAGCGAAGGAATGCTGTCAGTGCCGCGTAATTCCAGCAGGACAAATTCGGGATTGTCTTTTTGGCTCAACAAATAACGCACGACGCATTGCTGCCCTTCCCAGTCATGCCAGGCCATGAGGAAACGCATCTGCTGATCCAGACATTCCTGGGCGACTGCCGCGAGCTGCCCCGTCGTGACAGCGCGGAGGCTGCAATGATTCATTGGACTGTGCATATTCATGGCTGCACCAGAAATGCCTGTTGGAAAAATCCCCACAAGCCACTGGGCCACCAAAGTCCCAGCACCAGCACAGGAATCAGGGCCAGCCACATGGGTAGGCTATTCCACAGGGATAACTTGAGCGTGGGCACCTCATCGGGTTCCGGTTCCGGGCCCCAGATCATGCGCCTGAAATGATTCATGAAGGCGATAAATATGAGAATGAGCAGAATGGCCATCACCCAGACCGCCCAGGGATTGGGGCTGAGAATACCACCCCGCAAAATGGTCAGCTCCGATAAAAACAATCCGAAGGGCGGAGCTCCGGTAATAGCCACGGCACCCAGTAGCCAGACTGCACCCGTCACCGGATAGTAGCGCAGTATCTGACGCATTTTACTCATGGACTTGGTGCCGTAAGCACGCATCATGTTGCCCGCCCCGAAAAACATCAGGGATTTATTCAGGGAGTGATTGACCATGTGATACATGGCTCCGGCAAAGGCAATGGGGCCACCAAAGCCGAAACCAATGGCCAGTACCCCCATGTGTTCCAAAGAAGAATAAGCCAGCATGCGCTTGGCGCCGTCCTGACGAACGATAAACAGGCCTGCCACAAAGAGGGACAGTACGCCCAGTACCAGTAGTGCGGTGTGCCCCATGAGGCTGTAACCACCACTGTCGACAATGGATAAAAAACGATAAATCCCCAGCAGGGCAATATTGAGTAATGCACCGGAGAGCATGGCGGACACAGGGGCCGGGCCTTCGCTATGGGCATCAGGAAGCCAGGTGTGCATGGGGGCGAGACCCACCTTGGTGCCAAAACCCACCAGAGTCAGAAGAAAAGCCAAAAACAAAAGGGTTTCGGGAACCTTGGGGGCGACTTCACGGAGATTGGCCCAGGTCAGGGCATAAGTCGGACCGAGCACGAAGGTGCCACCCCAGTAAAAAAGGATAATACCCAGGAGCGCCAGGGCCAGCCCCGCAGAAACGACGATCAGGTACTTCCAGGCAGCTTCTATGCATTCGGCTTCTTTTTCGAAACCCACCAGAAAAGCGCTGACAATAGTCGTGAAATCAATGGCAATCCAGAAAATGCCGGGATTATTCATCAACGGCGCAATGAGCATGGTCAAAGCAAAACCCGCTTGCAGGGCATAGTATTTGTGCAGTCGGGGCTTTTCTTCGGGAAGCAGGCGCATGTAGCCAATGGCGTAGATGGACGCCAGCAGATAGACCAGGCCTACGCAAAACAGCACCCAGGCTCCCAAAGGGGTCAATAAAATGTACTGCGCTCCGGTGACCAGAGCCTTGTTGGGAACAGCTACGAGAATCGCCAGAGTCAGGCCGAAAACCACTATGGAAGTCAGCAGGTTGAGATATTCGGCCAGATGCGGCCGACGCAGGGCCAGCATCAGAATGATGGCGACGCCGGGGATAATCCAGAGTGCGGCAATCAGTGCAGCAAAATTCACCATGCGTTAACCCACCAACTTTTGCAGACCACGGCTACTGGTTGTACCAGCATGGGTCTGGAGGAATCGTACCAGCATGCCGAAGGCCATGACGATCGTCAGCAAATCAAAGATGATCACCAGCTCGAGCAGTACGGGCATACCCGGAACCAGAATCTGCGAACCCAGAAAAATCCCGTTTTCGATGACCAGCAAGCCCAGAATGTGACTGATAGCCTCCGAACGCAAAATCATCATCAAAAAGCCGATCAATTTGAGGCTGAACATGCAGGTCAGAGCCAGCACGGCAATATTGTCAGTCAGATGGAGGGCAACGCCCAGTTGCCGGGACACCTCATAGGAAAAAATCACCAGTACTGCACCGAGAATCATGCTGGAAGAAGGCTTCAGCAGGGGGGTGAATTCGCGCTGAATATCCAGTCGTTTGACCAGTCGGAGGACCAGATAGGGTAAAAAAGTGCCCCGAAACAAGGCCGTCAATGCCGCAATAATATATAGCTCGGGATAATGTCCATAGTAGCCAATGGATGCAGAAATGGCCGCAATGGTCCAGGATTCGGCCGCAAAAGCATAAACATGATTTTTCAGCCAGTGCGAAGCGAGCATGACAAAAGATAAAACCAGCGCGAGGATAGCGAGGAGGCTGAATAATGAGGTGGCCAACGGACCGAGATGAAATATCAGCATAAGTCGCTCCTATAGTTGGTCGGCAACAATGGCCAATACGGCAAAAAGAAAAGACAGCGCCAGGGGCTCCTGATAGCGATAAAAGCGCAGACGGGACTGCATGGTATCGACCCCCACCATAAGCAGGCCGATCACGCCGTATTTGGCCAGGATGATCAGCAGGGCCAGGAGGACTGACGGAAAGCTGCCAGTGGTGGACAAACCCCAGGGAAACAGAAATACATTGAGAAAAATCGTGTATAAAATGAACTGTTTCATCCAGCCCGCCCATTTCAGCAGAGCCAGCAGGGGGCCGGAATATTCCAGGATGCGCGCCTCATCAATCATGTAGATTTCATAGGGGATCGTGGAATGAATGGGCAAGCGGTCAGTTTCCACGGTAAGCAGAATGAAAAAAGCCAGAATCAGAAAAATATGGGCAGGACTCCAGTAGGCTACCGGATTTTTGGCCAATAGATGATTGGCGACAAAAGGCAGCATGGAATGGTCCAGAAAAGTGATGCCTACAAATACCAGGATCAGCGTCGGTTCGGCGAGAATGCCGAGCATGACGGCGCGGCTGGAACCTAAACCACCGAAGGGCTGGCCGGTATCCAGGCCGGCCAGCAGGATAAAAAAACTGCCCAGGGTCAGAATAAGTCCGCCACCCAAAATATCTCCCATGTCCGAGAGAGGCAGGGGAAAGTTGGTCAGCACCGGAATGAGCATCGGCACGATGAGCATGGCGGTGAACGCAACTACGGGTGCCCAAAAGAAAACCCAGGTGGCAGATTCGGGTACCAGCAACGACTTGTTGAACAGTTTCCAGAGATCGCGATAGGGCTGGAAAATGGAAGGCCCTTGACCGCGCTGAACACGCTCTTCCACGGTGGTGATGAAGCCATGCAGCAGTGGTGCCAGAAACATCACGGTGAGAACTTGCCCACACTGCAGGACGATGTCGCGAAGCATACCTCCCCCTTATAAGTATAACTAACATTCCAAAGCCCGACCTTGCAGTCGGGATCAGTAGGAATCATTAGCCTATAAAGGCGGTTATTGGGCGGAATCCATCGCCATAATTTATGTTGATGATATGCAGAGACAGAAAACGGGTCAAGAGCGTATGTCGCGAAAAACGTTCATTCAGTGTTGTTCGCCAGCCTGATAACGTGCAATAACAGGTAAAATGGGGTTCAGAATGCCCAATGCCCGGAAATGAAAAAGGCTGCCTGCAGGACAAGGGCAGCCATTTCTATGCCCAGAAGCCAATGCGTCCAGGTTTTATGGGCTAGGCTTTGATATATCCAGCCAGCCGCGAGAAACAAGGGCAGATTGATATAAAGCAGGCGGTAAGTAGAAACCGGTCCCTGTGCCGCTCCCTGAAACCATAAGTAAGCAAAAACCAGGGGAATGCTGATGACCAGTAAGGCCCATTGGCGTTTCCAGCATAAAATTCCCAGAGCAACAAAATTAACCAGCAAGATCACGGCATTCATGAAAAAATAGACACTGCGGGCGGGATTCAGCACTGTCGGTTCCAGCAATAATGCATGGATTAACGGCGTATAGTCTCCTCCCCACAAGGGGAATAGTTCGACAATATTTTGCAGTTTGTCCAGAAGTGATAAATGGCCAATATAGGGACCATGAGCCACCACAAAGGCAAAAGGCGTCTGGAATAAATACCATTGGTAGGCCATGAATACACCCAGCCCACTGCAAGCGATTATTCCCAGGCTTATTCCCTTGAATATGGGGATGAACGCACAGTTTTGCCTGTCCGCCCAAACGCGCCCCAGTAAAACCAGCCATATTCCGAAAGCGAAAAAAACCATCAAAGGTCCGGAAGCCGTGCCGATTCCCGCCCAGAGAGCGGCCTGAAACGGACGTTGTTGACGGAGCGCAATCAGTGTGGCGATGGCCAGACAATTCATCAAGGAAGTCGGATAGGCGCTGATGAAAAAAGCGGCGGCAGGATACAGGGCATAACTCAGAGTGGCAAAAGCGGCGCTATCGGGTTCCAGCCAGTTCTTGGCAAGGCGCTGAAATAACAGCACCGAGAGTAATCCAAAAAATAGAGCCAAGCCTATGCTAATGGCGGAAATATTGAATGGCAAAATGAGGCTGAAGCCCTTGCACAGAGCCGGATAAAGTGGAAAAAAAATGATGTTTTGTCCAAAATCGGCATGCGGTATGTAGCGGTAACCGTGAGTGGCAATATCCACATACCATTTGGCATCCCAATTGATCAAAGCCTTGGCAATAGACCCGGAAACGGGATCCAGACCACGGCTGAACAAATAATAACCCAACCAGGTTCCGCCATAGATGGCCAAGGCACTGAGAAAAATGCTGCGGAGCAGCCAGAGCCTGTGCTTATCGGTCTTGTGTGCAGATGAGGATGATTCCGACATACGCTTTATTCTGTTTTTACAGGATCAGACACCAGGGGATCAGGCCGGGTGCCCTTGGTGTGCGGGAGGTTTTTGATTTGCAGCAGGCTGATGTTTTCGTGACTATATATTTCATAAGCGGTCATGAGATTTTGTGTTCGATAATCTTGGGGAATGGCTGCCTCTACGGCAGAAACATCGCGAGAGGGACAAACCAGATAAAGCGGGTTTTCACCCAGAACAGTCCGTAATTCTGCTAATGACGACAGATGACGAATGGGCATGTCCCCGCGCCCGGCATAAAACAGGAAGCTCGGCTGAAACCAGTCCCAGGAGGCCAGATGATAAGGATGCTTGCCCTGAATGGCAGCAATTTCCTGTCCCATGGCTCTGGAGGGTTTGAGCGCATTGATCGGCGGAAGAATGACAAATACCAGAAGACCACTGAGGACAATACTGCCCACTCCCAGACTAGCCCAAGCTGCTGGCCAATGTTTTTGCCAAATCAGGAGCATGGCGAAGACTGCTGCAAGCATATAGGGAAACCCAATTTCAACCATTCCAGGAAAATGCGGTTCGCGCAGGGGTAAAATCCAGGCAGCAAAAATGCTCAGCGCGAGTCCTATCAGAAACAAGGTGCTGAAGGATAGAGCCAGTCCCCAGGTTTGCGGTAACTTGGATTGGGCGCGGATTTTGTCAAACCAGAAGGCAAGAAGAATAAATAAAGGTGGATAGGCCTCCCAGACATAATTGGGAAGTTTGGTCGCGGAGAGGGTGAAAAAGGCGATCCAGGTGCCTGCCCATAGCAGCAGAAATAGTGGTATGGCCTGGTTTTGCAAAAAGTGGCGTCGCTTCAGCCAAAGATCATGCAGCACTTGCGGTAAAAATATGGACCAGGGCAGCATGCCCAGAAAAGTACTGATGAGATAGTAAAACCAGGGACCCCGGTGGCCTTGCATGCTGTCATCAAAGCGCCCGATATTTTGCTCAAAAATAAAAAGACGATCCCAATTCCAGTGGGTTTCAATACCTACCGCCAGATACCAGGGCAGC
Organism: Acidithiobacillus sulfurivorans; assembly: GCF_018853815.1. GTDB lineage: Bacteria > Pseudomonadota > Gammaproteobacteria > Acidithiobacillales > Acidithiobacillaceae > Acidithiobacillus > Acidithiobacillus sulfurivorans. Next base: position 72,794 of record NZ_JAAOMP010000164.1, read on the forward strand.
ATGATCATCAAAAAAAGCGGAATGCCGGTTGTCAGTCGTCCCTCTTTCCATAGTAGGGGTAACTGCTGACGCAATAATAGAAACAAGACAATAATGAGTCCCGGCAATAGAAACCCGATGGGTCCTTTATCCAGGGTGGCCAGGGCCATAGCGGCATAGGTCCAATGGAATTCGCGGGTACGAATTTCTGGATAAATATATCCACGCAAGTAACTTAATAACGCAATGGTGACCAATAATATCAGCAGTGGATCGGGGGTGGCGCTGCGAAAAATAATGGTACTGTGCAGTGCGGTGGCAGTCAGTAACCCACTGAGCAGGGCGATGGACTCCCCGTAGAGGCGGCGCAGGGCGATAATCAAATAAAAGACCAATAACGCCCCGACCAGGGCTGAGCCAATGCGTAATCCCCAGGAATTCATACCCAGTAAACGGACTCCTGACCACATTAACCAGTAATTCAGGGCAGGCTTGTCCGGCATCAAGCGATCATTATAAGTCGGGACGACGAGGTTATCGGCGGCAATCTGATCTTTCAGGCTTTGCGCGTAAATGGGTTCATCAATATCCCAGAGGCTGGTGTTGCCAGTACCCCAGGCAAAAAAGAGGAACGCCAGGAAGAAAAGGGCGAGGGCCTTGATCCTAAAGCCGCGCTGAAGATTCTGCATCGGTGCAGTCATCTCGATTTTCTGCCAGGGCAGTGCCCGGTCAAAGCATTTGCAATCAAGGAAAAAGGTTCCGGAATGGACAATCCCCGATTATACCCTCAGCATCGGGGTAAACCAAAGTGAACTACCACTGATTTTCAGGAGGCGTCCAACAGATCGGGCGCGCAATGACGCAGGGTTTCCTTGAGAATGACAAAATAGCGTTGGTAGCGCGTGAGTTCATGATCCATCAGCAGAATCTGATCCATCATGGCATCGGGCCTTTCTTCAGGCAGGCGCTGCATGATTTCCTGCCATTGGCTGTTGATGAACTGGTGACGTTCTTCCAGGGCATTCAGTAAATCATCCAGATCAGGATTTTTTACGGAATGCGTGGAGGGATGAAGTTCGGCGGCGAGCCCAAGTAATTGCGTTGATTTTATGGGGGCTGTTTTCAAGGAGCTTGATTTCATGATGTTGGCCTTGTTGAATTGAAATTTTTTTATCTCACTGCAGCTTTTATGACTGTTGTGTATGGAAAAAGTTGCGTTTGGTCATAAAAAAACCGGCCGCGCCGAAGCAGCGACCGGTTTTTTCAGCAAGCCACTATTAGTGGGCGCCGTAGACGCTTTTTTTAGTGAAGCGACCCCGGAATACCCAGATCTGATACCAGTTGTACATGATCATGACAGGCACAAAACCGGTCATAAACAAGGTAAACACCGCCATGGAATTGGCTGGATTGGAGGCTGCATGTACGGTCCATGTACCCGGTACAATATAGGGAAACATGGTTGCCCACATGGCCGCCCAGAGTAGAACCACTACCCCTTCACCCCAAAGCAGCGCAGTAAAATCATGTTGCATGGAGTGGTTGGTCATGGATTTGAAAGCGAAGAACAGGACGATGACAAACCAGATGGCCCAGATCCACCAATTGGGACCTGTCCACTTGGCAGCGGCCCAGGGGAAAATGGCATAAGACCAAACCAGCGTGATGACAATCGCTATTAACGCCAGATAGGAGAACAGGTTGGTCCAGGACTTGGCGCGTTCATGAATCACATCGCCTGGTAAAAAGCGGGCACAGAGAAACAATCCTCCCGCCAGACCGGCGGCAATCACCGCACCGAAACCCGTCCAGATGGAAAATGGGGTCAGGAAGTTCATGGCCCCACCCGCATAGTGCATCACGGGGGTTGTGAAACCCCGTGATGCGATTCCACTCATGGCAATGCCGGATTTCATGGGGAAACCCTGTAATACGGCACCGAGCGAGACACCGGCGAAAAATGGCGCGGTCAAACTGCCGATGGCGAAAGCCCAGCCCCACAAACGTTTGCTGCTGCGGGCATGAATATGAAATTCAAAAGCCACAGCGCGGGAGATGATGCCCCACAGAGCGATCATCAGGGGAATCATCAAAAAGTTGAAGGCAGACCCATAAACCAGAGGGAAAGCACCAAACAATACACCGCCAGCGACTACCAGCCAGGTCTCGTTGCCGTCCCAGAAGCCTGCCATGGATGCCATAATGGCGCCACGCTCTTCTTCATCCTTGGAGAACAAGGCAAAAATGCCGGCGCCGAGATCAGCCCCGTCCAAAGCGATATATAACAAAAACATCAGCCCAAGTATCATCCACCACCAGGTGGAGAGGGCAGATACGATACGAACAATATCTGAACTAAGTTCCATACTCATTACTCCGGTGACTTAATTAATTGAGGAGGGAGGAATAGATTCCTCCCTCTGATCCGGGTCTGTTAACGATCCGAGTGCATCATGGGCTTGTGGGCGAAAGTCGGTGCAACATGCCCGCCCCCCGCTTGCGCAGCATCATGATCTTCACCGTGATCGTGAAACAAAGTGTCGGAGTGTGGAATGTCATCGACACCCTTCTGGATGACGCGACTGAAGAAGTACCAGGCGCCGGACCAGACCACCAGCTCAAAAATGATATAACCGACAAACCAGACAATTTCCTGGGCCATGCTCATGTTGCTGACCCCTTCGTAGGTCCGCATCAGGCCGAATACCACCCAGGGCTGACGACCGATTTCCCGAACCCACCAACCACCCCAAATAGCGAGGAAAGGCAGGAATCCAGAGAAAACCACTGCACGCAAGAACCACGGATGTTTGCGTAATTCCGAGGCATTCATTCTGCCCCGCATGCGCAACCAGTTACCCCAAATTGCGACGAAGAACAAAGCGAAACCAATGGCTACCATCACCCGGAAGGCATAGAAGGGTACCCAAACATCAGGGCGCTCATTTACCGGATATTGGTCCATACCCTTAACAACACCATCCCAAGTATGAGTTTCCAGCAAGCTGAGAACGTGTGGAATCTGAATGGAGAACAGATTTTTACCCGCCTCTACATCAGGAATTGCAATAAGATTCCATGAGGTATTTGGCTTGCCATCGGGCAGGTAGGTGTGAAAATGTCCCTCCATAGCCGCCAGGGAAGTAGGTTGGGTATCCGCTACGTCTTTACCGGCACTGTCCCCGATGTAAATCTGCAGAGGAGCCACAATCAACAGGGCCAATAAAGTAGGTTTCAAAAGTTTAATGAAGAGGTCCGCATTACGATTCTTGAGGACGAACCATGCACTCACCGAGGCGAATACAAACAACGCCAACTCTACAGTGGCGACCCACATGTGTGGAAAGCCCCAGATGAAATTGTCATTGAGAATGGCATGCCACCAGTTACTGACCTGAAATAATCCATCTTTCAGTACAACCCCATTGGGCGTCTGCATCCAGGAGTTGGCGACCAGAATCCACATGGCGGACAAGCTGGAAGAAATGCCAACGTTTAAAGTGGCAAATAAATGCATTCCTTTGCTGATTTTGCCCCAACCAAATACCATCAGACCGATAAAGCCGGCTTCATACATGAAGGCGGTAATGGTTTCAAAACCAAGAATGTTACCGAAGAAAGGGCCGACAGCCTGAGAGAAAGGGCCGTAGAGAATACCAAAGGCCATTTCCATGGTGACGCCGGTAGCAACACCTGCGCCAAAATTGATGATGAAGATTTTTTCAAAAAAACGATTAAGCTTATACCAACGCTCATCGCCGCTTTTTAACCAGGCGAGCTCCATAAAAAAGAGCAGCCAGGACATGCCGATGGTCATGGGCGTCCAGAGAATGTGCATAGAAGTGATCCAGGCAAAATCCAGACGGCTCAGAAGCACCGGTAATGAATTTTCGATAATCATGATGATACTCCCTTAGCTTTTTATGCTATTGCTGACTACTGGTACACCATCAGCAAAGGTTGTGCCATGGTTTGGTCATCTATGAACACCTGCTTTATCAGCGTCTTGTAATATAGGGGATGGTCACTGGGTGCATAACAACCATTATAGGGTGGTTTAAATGAACCGAATGCTATAAAATAACCCAGTATAAAAATACCTGCTTAAATTATTATTGTTCTTGTCAGTGCTGCAGTTCAACAAAAATAATGAGTTTTTTACTTCAAATTGTTACAGTCCCAAAGAAATAGAAATGAATGATTTCAGTGTTGCCTATTACTCGATATTGGGGAGAACACCGTGCTAAAGCAGCACCAAATATGCCTCTAGGTCATTGGATTCCCAGAAGCGCCAGGTCGCGTCTCTATCTGTATCTGCTGGATCAGATCACCGTCCTTGCAGGGTTGATACTGTTGAATCAGTTTGCTGGCATATTGATCCCTGACCCTGCGCAACATTGGTATTTGTCGGTTTGGGCGACCTCTGGGCTGTATGTTTTTCTGGTGATGCGCAGGGGCAACGTCTTATGGCCAGGTTTACTGTTGGGCGGTTTTCTCGGTGACTGGTCTCTGGGTTACAGTCCATTCAACGCGTTTGGATTGGCAGCTGGAGAACTGCTTTCGGCATGGATCTCGGTGCGCCTGATGTATCGACGGACTGTTGGCTGGAACTCGTTGACATATCGCAATGATTTGCTCTCATTTATGGTTTTTCCTGTCGTTTTGAATGGAATAATGACTGGACTATGGGGGACAGCCTGGCAACTATCGTCCTTGCCGTGGGCATCCCCTGCAGTCCTGCTGGAGATGCTCAGCAATAGTAGTGGTGTGAGCTTCGGTGTCTTGCTGGTGGCCAGTAATTTGTTATCTTGGCAGAAAGGTTGGTCCTGGCGTGAGTTTGTTTCCGGCGGGGCTTGGCTCTGGCTTTTTTCGGGCTTTGCTGTTGCTGCCACCACAATGCTTTTCTGGCATCGATATGCAGAATTTGCAGGCATTGTCGGATTGGTGTTTTTACTGCTTTTGCCCATACTTTGGGCACTGACACGATTTCCTGTCGATGCGGTTTCACGTTTGGTGCTGCTCTTGTTTTTGATTGCCATTGCCGGTACCGCCCGTGGCCTGGGGCCATTCAGTGCGGCTATGCCTCTACACCCCATAGCTGTTTTACAAATTATGGGAATGGGCATGATGAGCGTTGTTCTGTTTGCAGCTGCAATGATGGCTGAGTCTGTGCGCAACAGGGAGGCCCTGCGCCACGGGAATAGATGGTTAGAGCGGCGTGTTGAAGAACGCACCGTGGCTTTGCGGCAGAGTCAGAAAGAATTGCTGGTGAGAGAACGGGTTATCGGTGCAGTAAGTGCCGTTAGTCGATTATTCTCGGAGAACGTCGGCCAGGATGAAAAGCTGATTTTTCAGAGCTTCTGTGAAATCCTGCAGAAACAGCTGGAGTTGCCTCTGGTATGGATTGTCAAAGATGGCAACGCCTTGGATACGGCGGTGCTTTGTGCAGTAGCTGGCCCGCTTGCAAGCACTTTTCGGAATGAATTGGAACAGGCTCCAGACTTGGTCGACGAGGAGCGTGACAAGGTACAGCTTTGGAGAACCTGGGGGGATTTCAGTAAAAGCCATCAATTGGGCAATAGCATAACCCAGGACTTTATCTGGCCCGATGGTCGGCGTGGTCATATAGCTTTGCAGCGTGCCCGGGGGGCCGGTTTCCCAGACCAGGTGACAGAGATATTGAGTCAGGTGAGTGCAGATCTGCAGGATTTTCTCCAGCGTCAGCATGATTATTTTTCTCTGCAGCGAACCCGCGCTTTACAGCAGGCGCTGCTGCGGGCCGGTGAAGTGACTCTGGCGGCTGAAGATATGCAAGGGCTCTTGCAAAAGAGTTGTCAGCAGCTGATTGACAGCGGCATCTTTATTGCCACCTGGATTGCACGACCTGCCGCAGATGGTTGTATGGACGCCTTGGCCTACGCGGGTTGGAGTGCTTCTAATGCCCTGAAAAGACGTTGGCCGGTGTCTGCAGACTTGCCCGAGGGGCAAACGGTCGGGGCCCGGGCGTGGCGGGCTGATGCCCTGGTGGTTCAGCAGGATTACCTGGTTGATCCGCTCATTCAACCCTGGCGTGCTCAAGCTCTGGAATATGGTTGGCGTGCGGCCGCTGCCTTGCCTATTGAACATGGCGGAGAACGCTGGGCGATTCTCGCGGTCATTGGCGATCGGCCACAAATGTTTTCGGAAGACATTTGTGATGTCCTAAGGCAGGTAGCACTCTTGGTCGGCCATGGGCTGGACGAGCTGGTTCTGAAGCAAAAACTGGCCGAAGAAAAAATGCAAATTGAAGAAGCCCGACAAAAACTGGAAAAAGTGGCTTTTTACGATCCCCTGACGGGTCTTGCAAATCGGCGTCTGCTGGAAAGTCAATTGGAACTGGCGATGGCTCGCCAGCAGCGTCAGGATCATGTGCTGGCCGTTTGTATGTTGGATCTTGACCGCTTCAAGCCGATTAATGATGCGTTTGGGCACGAAGCGGGTGATCAGGTTCTGGTGAGCCTGGGACATCGTTTGGCGGAAGTTTTGCGAAAAAATGACATGGTTGGTCGCTTTGGTGGTGACGAATTCGTGATTTTGCTGGAGTCCGTGCAAAATCAGGACGACCTTTATCAGATATTGCGTAAAATTGAGCGTGTGATGACCTCGCCCATTCAACTGGAGAATGGTCAGAGTGTCCGTGTCGGATTGAGCATTGGGGTGAGTGTCTACGCGGGTGCTGAGCAAACACTGAGCCCAGAAGAGTTGCTCCGCCAGGCGGATCGCGCGCTTTATGAAAGTAAAAACAATAAAAATGAACGAGATGCCTGCTGGATCCTGCACGAACCCGGTACTGCTCTGGAGCGTGCGCCACTCGCCCAGCGACTCCTCGCCAGTGGGCAGCTTCTGGTGTTGTATCAGCCGGTTTGGGATACCCAGTCGAGCCGGGTTGCCGGTATGGAATCATTGGCCCGCTTGCAAGCAGATGATGGTCGCATATTAACTCCCCGGGATTTTCTGCCCCAACTGCGGGGCAGCCACTTGTGTCATCTGACCCAACGTATGTTGGCGCAGTCTCTGGAAGACCTGAACAGTCTTGGTGAGGCAGGGGATGGCTTATGGGTCTCTGTGAATATTGATCCGCAATCACTTACCAAGCCTTGTATTCGCCAAATCCGTCAGATTATTCTCGATAGTGGCCTTGATCCGGCCCGTATTATTCTCGAAATTCTTGAAGGGACAGATTTTCTTGAACGCAATTCCGCACTGGAATTGTTACGCCAGATTCGCGCATTAGGTGTCCGTCTGGCCCTAGATGATGTGGGCAGTGCCTATGCCTCCCTATTGCGTCTGAAGGAGTTGCCCGTGGATGAAATCAAGCTGGACCAAGGGTTCGTGCGCACTCTGGCGCAACGCCCGGATGATTTACATTTTGTGTTGGCCGTGCGCGATCTGGCTCAGGGATTGGCGGTGGATCTGGTAGTGGAAGGCGTCGAAAACGAAGCGGTTCTCGATGCGATGATGACGCTCAATATTCCTCTGCTGCAAGGCAGACATATCGCCCGTCCCATGCCCATCAGTCGGCTGCGTACCTGGTTGCGACGCAAGCAACCGGTGCGCACGCATCCTTCGACCCTTCTGGGAATTTATGCGGCCCAAATGGCCAATCACAACCTTTTGACCAAAATGGCCCGCCAAAACCCACATTTGCTGCACGCGGAAACCCTCAGTGATGACAAATCCTGTCCCATTCATGCTTATCTCCAAAGTCTGGAGCCAGCAAATCAAGATTTGCTGATGCGCCATCATCAACTTTACCATCGCGAGTTGGGCAGCTTGCTCAGGCAATTGGCAGTGGATCGGGATCAGGCGGACTGGGTTGCCTTGAGTCAGACTGAGGAAAGTTTTTTGCGCTTGCTCCGCGAAGCCTGGCAGAAGCAAAGCCATTAACCTGAAGGATTAATGCTTGCGGGAAATTGAGGGCATAGCCTACTCTTCAAGTAAATGAATTGTGCAAAATCATCCTGTTTGTTTTGACCAAGGAGTCGCCTCATGTCTGCAGCCCCTCTGACCGCTTCACCCGCATGGCAACATTTACAGGCGCACCGCAAGAGCTGGGAAGATGTCACTCTGCGTCAGCTTTTTCGGGAAGATCCCCAGCGTGCCGGGCATTTTTCGGCAGAAGCCTGCGGCATTTATCTGGATTACTCCAAGCATTTGCTGCGTCGGGAAACCCTGAATCTGCTTTTTGATCTTGCCCGCAGTCGTGATCTGGAAGCGCGCCGCGACGCCATGTTTGCCGGGGAAAAAATCAACCATACCGAGGGCAGGGCCGCATTTCATGCGGCTTTGCGGGCACCCAAGGGTACGGTTATGCGCACCGGGGGGGTGGACGTTGTCCCTGAAGTGCATCAGGTGCTGGAGCATATGGCACGTTTTACCCGGGCCATTCATGAACAGTCCTGGCGGGGTGCCACCGGTCAGCCGATTCGCCAGATTGTGAATATTGGCATTGGCGGTTCTTACCTGGGTCCGGAAATGGCCTGGAAAGCCCTGCGTGCCTACCGGCATACCGATGTTCATCTGCATTTTGTGGCTAATGTGGATGGCGCGACGCTCAGCGATGTGACGGCGCATCTGGATCCTGCAGAAACCCTGTTCATTATTTCATCCAAGACGTTTACTACGCTGGAAACCATGACCAATGCCCATGCCGCCCGGCACTGGATTACCTCTGCTTTGGGCGAAGATGCAGTATCCCGGCATTTTGTGGCGGTTTCGACCAATGCCGAAGCCGTCAAGGCCTTTGGTATGGATACTGAACATATGTTCGGCTTCTGGGACTGGGTGGGGGGCCGCTATTCCATGGATTCGGCTATTGGCTTGTCCACCATGCTCGGCGTGGGGGTGCAGCATTTTCAGGAAATGCTCGCCGGTTTTCATGCCATGGATACGCATTTCCGGAACGCGCCGCTGGAACAGAATCTGCCGGTGTTACTGGGCCTTATGTCCATCTGGTACAACAATTTCTGGGGAGCGCAAACCCAGGCTATTTTACCTTATGCTTATGATCTGGCGCGTTTCCCGGCCTATTTACAGCAGCTACAAATGGAAAGTAATGGTAAAAGTGTCAATGAAGCCGGACAACTGCTGTCCGTAGATAGTGGTCCCATTATCTGGGGTGAGCCGGGAACCGATGGACAACATTCTTTTTATCAGCTGATTCATCAGGGTACGCGATTGATTCCCTGCGATTTCATTGGCTTCTGTCATCCGCTCAGTGCTTCAGCAGAACAGCATGAATTGTTGATGGCGAATCTGATTGCCCAGGCAGAGGCGTTGGCTTTTGGTAAAACGGCGGAGGAGTTGCGGGCTGAGGGTATTTCCGAAGCGCAAGTCCCCTTCCGCACGTTTGCCGGAAACCGTCCGAGTAGCGTGCTTCTCGTGGATGCCCTGAGTCCGCATAGTCTGGGTACACTGGTTGCTTTGTATGAACACAGCGTATTCACTCAGGGGATCATCTGGGGCATTGACTCATTTGATCAGTGGGGCGTGGAATTGGGTAAGGTGCTGGCGCAGCGCATTGTTTCTGATATGCAGGGGAAAACCCAGCACCCCCACGATGGGTCCACATCGACCCTGCTGGAACGCTATTTGCGGCGACGTGGGCACTAGATTTTTCGGGATTGACCGGGTCTCATGCAACGGGGCGGGAACTTTTACCCGACTATGGTTTTCCAATGAGGAATTATTAGCCGGATTGAAGAGCCGCCCAACAACATGAAACTGCCCATTGTTCTGGCCATTACGGCCGTATTTTCCTGGGGGAGCGTCGCCTATGCGGCCGTTCCGCCTCTACCTCCCATGCCTACTTTGCCGCCGCCGCCACCCATGCCGGCGCCACAATTGACCGGTATTCAGTCTGCCGTTTTGCTGGACATCAACAGTGATCAGATTCTGATGGCCGAAAATGATGAAAAGCCGGTTAATCCTTCGGGATTGGTCAAGCTGATGACCGCCTACCTGATGTATCAGGCGGAAAAGCAGGGTCTGGTCCAGCCCGGCGAAAATGTGCATGTGTCCAAAGACGCCTGGCATGCCCAGGGTTCCCGCATGTTTATTCAGCCGGGAATGCCAGTGACCATGACGCAGCTCACCCATGGACTCCTGATTGACGGCGGGAATGATGCCGCCATTGCCATTGCCGAGACAGTGGCCGGCAGTGTTGGCGGTTTTGTGGATTTGATGAACCATGACGCAGCGGCCATGGGATTGCAGCACACCCATTTCACCAATCCCGATGGTCTTCCACAGCCGGGACAAATTAGCACCGCGCTGGACATTGCCCGTTTGTCAGCGCGTTTGATTCAAAGTTATCCGCAAGTGATGCAGGTTGCCGGTAAGGTTTCCTATACCTATAACCACATCACCCAGTACAACTATAATCCGCTGGCCGGGCAGGATGGAGTGAATGGCCTGGGAGTGGGTTTGGCGGGTAAAAACAGCTGGAATCTGGCGGTCAGCGCGACTCGGGATGGTCGTACATTGGTGGCCGTGGTCTTGGGTGCGCCTTCGCGAAGTGCTGCAGGCAGTGATGCCAGCGCCTTGCTCCACTATGGCTGGAACGGCTGGCATAATGTTTCTCTCTACAGGGCGGGGGCAACCGTTGCCCAAATGCATAACGGCGACTGGAGCCCGGCATCGGTGCAGGGTGTGACGGCAGGCCCGGTCGTGGTTTCCGAACCCAAGCAGCAGAAAACCCGGTTGCAAACCCGCTTCGTACCGACTCCCAACTTGAAGGCACCCCTCGCAGCGGGGGCTGGAATGGGTACCCTGCAAATTTCCTGGCACGGTCATGTCCTGAAAACGGTTCCTGTTCAAACCCGAAGTGCGGTGAAGCCAGCGGGCTGGTTTACCCGCCTGATTCACGAGGGCGAGTCATGGTTATGACTGGTAACAAGAGCACCTGCTTTATAGCACTGCGGATTGGGGGCTGATTTTGGCTGCGCGTGGAATTTCTTCCCGGCGCCGCTGGGTGTTCTGGACGCTTGTCGTTCTTCTGCTGGTTGCCCTGAATATTGTGGTTGGGATCGGGGTTTGGACCTGGCGGATATGGCAGGAATTGCCACCCGTCGTGCAACTCGAAAACTGGCATCCTCAGGAGCCGTTACGCATTTATGCAGACAATGACCACCTGCTGCAGGTGGTTGGTCCGCAACTGCGCTATGCCTTGCCCCTGAAGCAAATTCCCAAGACGCTGCAAGATGCTTTTATTTCTGCCGAAAATTCAAAATTCTATAGTCATAATCCGATTTATTATCCGGTCAGCTTTCCGGGTATTATCCGCGCGGCATTTGTGGATTTGGTGCATATGGCTCCGGTGCAGGGGGCCAGCACCATCACCGAACAGGTGGCCCGCAATTTTTATTTGACCCCCAAAAAAACCATTACCCGTAAGGTCGCGGAAATTCTGCTGGCTTATAAACTGGGCGCGCGTCTGCATCGTCCGCAAATTCTGGATTTGTACCTCAACAAGATTTATCTGGGAGAGGGGGCGTACGGGGTACAGGCAGCGGCGGAAACTTACTACGGCAAAACTGTCAATCAGCTGACCATTGGCGAAATGGCAACCTTGGCGGGCCTGCCAGCGGCACCCTCGGATTTCAATCCGATTGCCTCACCCGCTTCGGCAAAAACCCGTCGCGATTATGTATTACGGCACATGGCGCATTACGGATACATCACCAAGGCGCAGGAAGACGCGGCTCTGGCAGAGCCCATCAAAGCCCATTATCATGCTCCGGCCAGCAACATTGCCCCCTACGCCACCGACTGGATTCGTAACTGGCTGGAAAAACATTTTGGGGCTGATTTTACCTACCGCACTGGTCTGCGGGTTTACACCAGTATCAACCCCACCGACCAGCGCGCTGCTGATCGGGATATTGCCGTTGGTCTGGAAAACTACGGTATGGGTCTGGACAGCATGGATCCCAAGGCCTGGCATGGTCCAATTGCCCAGTTATCGACGGCAGCCATGGAAGCCGCGCTACAGGGACAGCGGCCCAGCCAGTTACCCCATCATGACCCGGCCAATTTGCATTGGGGGGTCGTGGTCAAATCCACTCCGGAAATGGCGACGGTTTCCTTCCAAGGCCGTCATTTGGTGCATCTGAGCTTGCGCGACGTCGCCTGGGCACGCTCTGCTCCCAAGGGTAATCCCCCCACCGCCGTCAATCAGGTATTGCAACCCGGTGATTTGATCTGGCTAAGACGCTATGTGGTCGCGGCCACCTCGGGAACGGGCAACCCCGTCTGGGGCACCAAGGTTTGGCACAATATCCCCCATGGCGGCTGGCAGTTGGCGCAGATTCCCCACGTGCAGGGTGCCCTGGTGTCGCTTGCCAGCCGCTCAGGGGCCATCCTGGCTTTGTCGGGGGGCTTTAGCTATGAACTGAGTCATTTTGACCGGGCCCTTTACGCCTTCCGGCAGCCGGGATCGGGGTTCAAACCTTTTGTGTATTCTTCGGCCATGGACGCATCGACCTATCTGGCCAGCGGGCGCAAACATTATCTTACCCCTGTTTCCCTCATTGCCGACACGCCGCTGGTGATTCATCTCGGCAACGGCCAGGTTTATGCGCCGACCAACTACAGTCGTACTTTTTCGAATATTCCCTTTCCAGTTTGGGAGGATCTGGCGGATTCCCATAATGTGCCGAGCGTTCGCCTGTTGATGCATGTCGGCATTCCCTACGCCAAGCGCTATGTGCAGCGTTTTGGTATTCCAGCAAAACAGATTCCTGCTTCACCCTCCATGGTATTGGGATCCGGAGACTTTACCCCCCTGCAAATTGCGCGTGGCTACGCCGTGTTTTCCAGCGGGGGCTTTCTGCCCCATCCCTATTTGATTCGTAAAATTGTCACTGCGCATGGCACCACGGTTTCACTGCTGGGTTGTCCTTTAGGCTATCGGCCGCCATCCGGGCAAACCGTGATTCCGCCGGGAGTGGCTTTTTTGATGACGCGAATGATGGAGCGGGTCATCCGGGTGGGTACCGGGGTCGCCGCGCAAATTCTTCATCGCCATGATCTCGCGGGTAAAACCGGCACAACCAATCACGAAGATAATGCCTGGTTCAATGGCTTTAATCCCAATATTACGACATCCGTCTGGGTAGGGTATGACAATAATCAATCCATGGGGACCTGGGCGGCGGGGGCTCGTCAAGCCTTGCCTATCTGGATTCGCTATATGCATACGGCGCTGGCGCAGTATCCGGATGTGGGCTTCTTCCAACCACCAGATGTGGTGACGGCACGATATAACCCCAAAACGGGTGACCTTGCGCCCCAGGGGGATCCAGGGCATCAGTATCCCATCGGATATTTTTTGTCCGGTTACCTGCCACCCAAGCCCAAACCCAAGGTCAGTGCGGAAACCCAGAGTTTTATTCACGCATTGATGCATATTTTCTAGGAGACGGAAAATGAAGCAGTGGTTGGCCCTGATAATTATCGCCCTGTGTTTCTGGGGGGCTTTTGAAGCCAGTCACTACTGGCTGGTGCAGCATCCCGATCATCCTGACCAGCGCAGCTTAAAGGTCATTTCTCATTAGGTAAAGGCCATTACGCAGAGGCGTTTTTAATATCGTAGCCGCTCATATTTGTGTTACATTTCTGGCCGTCCAGAAAATTTTTTGAGTCTGCAGATATTATCAAAGGAAGCCTTATGCGCCGTTTAGGAATCGCCGTTTTATTGTTGGTTGGAGCCAGTTCCGTTTCTGCCTTGGCTGCCGATGCACCCATGCAGCCGGGGCTCTGGGTGATGCATGTTTCTGGCACAACGAAAGTCTCGTCGCCGCCAGTCAGCACCCCCATGGAACGCAGTATGCAGATTTGTGTGAAAGCTCATCAAAAACCGGAATCCGTTTTTCTGCCTGCGGGAAGTGATCGCTGTACCGGCAGTCATAAAGTTTTGCCCGATGGCAAAACCCAATGGACTTTTCATTGTCAGGCACCGGGGGCCTCCATGACCCAGGTAGGTTGGTTTCAGACTAGCGCCCGTCATCTGAACTCGCACTGGGTCATTACTGCTATTGTGCATAGCGAGGCTCATTACGAAACAGTGACTGATATGCAAATGCAGGGCACTTATCTCAGTGCTCATTGTGGAAAAGTCAAATAAGCCGTTAGTTAAACAGAAGGCTGGCGCAGCAACTCCAGAAAAGCTCTGGTGCTGTGGCTGGCCTCCTTGCGATATAACACCGAAAGACGATGATGAATATGCGGTTCCGTATTCAGGGTAATCAGCCCCGGACGCTGGCCCCCACTGTCATTCAGTGCTGAAACAAAACTCACCCCCAAACCGCAACGTACAGCATCACGAATAGCCGCGAGACCACTCAACTCATAACGGATTTCCGGATAAATTCCAGCATCTTTCAGGGCTTGCAGAGCATGCTCGCGAATGCCTGAACCTGCTTCTCTCCATACTAGTGCTGCGGACCCCAACGCCTGCAAAGGTAATGGTTTTTGCGCCAACTGTTGCCAGTGCGGGCTTTCTGGTGCCAGCAGGACAATAGTGGTTTCCCGGAGGGTTTCCTGAACCCACTCGGTCTGTGCGGGTGAGACCAGATCATCTTCTACAAAAACCAGATCAGCCTGATCGCGCATGGCCCTGGCGGCGCGGCTGTTGGTGGCTATCAGGCGCAGGGACACCCCCGGATATTGCTGCTGGAATCGGGCAATGGCCTGCGGCAACAGGGTTTCCGCATTGCTGTGGCTGGCGAGAATGGAGAGCGAGCCACGCAGCATTTTTTCGGTGTCCTGACAGAGATCGCGGGCGTCTTCGAGGGCATTTTCGATTTGTTCGGCGATGCGTAACAGCGCCATCCCCATGGCCGTGGGGGTGATACCGTGGCGATTCCGTTGATAGAGCGGTTCTCCGACAATTTCCTGCAGGGTTTTAAGGCGGTGAGAGACGGCGGGCTGGGTCATGAACAGGCTGTCTGCCGCCGCATGAAGATTGCCATGGCGCGCAGCCTGGGCCCAGACCAGCAACAAAACAGGATCAATACGCTGATGCAGCATAAACCGGCTCCGGTGTTTAAGAAATTATCTGTGATTATTACACCTATGAAAAACTAGCATTGGATGAATATCCTGTCCAGGTGCAAGCTTAGCGCAAATGTACAGCACCGGAATCAATCACTATGAAACTATTCGCTGAAGTCCCCGGAAACGATCCCCGGGAAATCGTTCGTCACTTCACCCCCAACTGGTTCGCCGCCAATATGGGTACGGGGATTCTGGCGCTCATGATTGCCGAATTTCCTTATGGTGACTGGGGTCAGAAAACCTTTGCACAGGGTCTATGGACTATTAACACATTATTTTTCGCGCTGTTTGCCCTGCTGTTTCTGGGACGGGCGGCGTTTTATCCGGCCAGCTTTCGCCGTCTCTTTCAGCATCCGGTGCAGTCTCTTTTCATTGGTGCCATACCCATGGGTTTCGCTACCATCGTCAATGGCATGCTCATTATCTGGCCGGTCACTACTTGGTCTCTGCAAATCACTACCATCCTGTGGTGGGTAGATGTGGCTCTGGCCGTGTTTTCGGTGTTGCTGGTGCCTTTTTTCATGTTTACCGCTCAGGAACACAGTGTTGAAAAAATGACGGCTGCCTGGCTGTTGCCCATTGTTCCTCCGGAAGTGGCGGCGGCCAGTGGCGGGTTACTGGCGCAACACTTGTCATCTGCCTTGGGAGTCACCGTTATTTACGTGAGTTACCTGCTCTGGGCCATATCAATACTGCTGGCCATGGGGATTCTGGCCATTCTGCTTTTGCGCCTGACCCTGCACAAGCTTCCTCATCAGGATATGGCGGTGTCCGCCTGGCTGCCTTTGGGACCCTTGGGGACCGGCGCCATGGCGATGATCACTCTGGGGCTGGCTGATCAGAAAGTATTTGCAGG
Organism: Acidithiobacillus sulfurivorans; assembly: GCF_018853815.1. Taxonomy (GTDB): domain Bacteria; phylum Pseudomonadota; class Gammaproteobacteria; order Acidithiobacillales; family Acidithiobacillaceae; genus Acidithiobacillus; species Acidithiobacillus sulfurivorans. The sequence goes on from NZ_JAAOMP010000164.1 coordinate 88,725, forward strand.
AACGGCTCTGGCAGCCATGGGCAACTTTGGCTTCATGGCCGGCCTGTTCGTTGCCCTGATTCTCTGGGGATTCGGGCTGTGGTGGCTGCTGATGGCGGTGTTTTTTACCCTGCGTTATCTGGGCGAGGGGTTGCCTTTCAATATGGGCTGGTGGGGCTTTACCTTTCCATTGGGCGTATTTAACGCCGCCACCTACCTGCTCGCACGCGAGACCCACTGGAGCGTGTTTTTGCCCTTGGGAGCCTTGTTCACAGTTGCTTTGGCTGTTTTCTGGGTGATTGTGACCCAGCGCAGCTTTAAGGGCATGTGGAGTGGACGCCTGTTTCGTGCGCCCTGCCTTTCCGCCGAAACAGGATTGCCGGAAGCTTGTGCTACCCAAAGTACGCAGCGTCTGACGGAAAACGACCTCAGTGAAATGAGGGATTAGAAAAATCTGAAATGGTTGTTATTAATGAAAATCTTCCTCACGCTGATGCCTAATTGCTAAAATCGTCACGGTCTTGTTGTCATCAATCTCAAATAATGCGACATAACCCGCAGCACCGAACGATATAACCAACTCCCTGAGAAAAGGATTAGATTCGTCCACCTTCCTACAGGCAAAGGGCATTATTTCTGCGAATTCGTATGCTTTTTCAATCGCGTCTCTAGCAGCCCGTCGGTTTTAACCTCAGGCTACTGCCAGATTTCGCCCCGATTTTTTTGAAATGGTTCATTTTGAGCCGATTTCG